>NZ_JAQTZS010000027.1 GCF_028687635.1 Malikia sp.
CCTTGCCCCTGGCCAGCACAGCCGATGAATACGAGGCCCTGCTGCCCTGGCGGCTGACGCCTCGCGCCTGAACTCCGTACCCCAGATCCTGTCACCGGGCAAGGGCGGGGTTAATCACGCGCATACGGCCCATCCTGCTCAACACCGTCGCTGGCGTCCACCAGCTCGACCCGCGCTGGATGATGCTGGGCAAAAGCCTGAGCGCGACGCGCTGGGAAACCCTGCGCCGCATCGTGCTGCCGGGCGTGCTCGGCCATATCCTGACCGGCCTGCGGCTGGCGATCGGCATCGTCTGGATCGTGCTGGTGCCCTGCGAGATGCTGGGTGTCAGCGCCGGCCTGGGCTACTTCATCCTCGACACGCGCGACCGCCTGGCCTACTCCGAGCTGATGGCGGTGATCATCCTGATCGGTGCGCTGGGCTTCGCCCTGGATGGCGCCGCCCGCACGCTGCACCGCCGCTGGACCCATGGCGGGCGCAACGACTGAACAGCCCGGCGTCAGCAGACTTCAAGCGGCCTTTGCGCCCAGGTAATAGTCCCTGATATCTGGGCGAGCGAGCAGCTCGGAGGCTCTACCTTCGCTAACCACGTGCCCGTTTTCCAGTACATAGCCGTAATGGGCATGTTTCAGGGCCACGTTGATGTTTTGCTCGGCCACCAGAAAACTGACTTGTTCACGCGTGTTGAGTTGCGTGACTATCTCAAAGATCTCCTCGACGATCATCGGTGCCAAGCCCATCGAAGGCTCGTCGAGCAAGACCAGCTCCGGACGTGTCATCAGGGCCCTGCCGATGGCCAGCATCTGCTGTTCTCCGCCAGAGGTGAGTCCGGCGTGGGTCTTGCGTTTGGTCTTCAGGCGTGGAAACCACTCGTAGATATGCTCGATATCCCGCTCGCTGTCGCGCTTGCTTAGCTTGCGCATGAAGCCACCGCTGCGCAGGTTTTCCTCCACGGTCAGCTGTGGGAACACATGTCGCCCTTCCAGCACATGGACGATACCTTGCCACGCCAACTGGTTCGGGGGTACTCCGGCGGTGTCCTTGCCGTGGAAATGAATGCTGCCCCGGCTGACCACGGCGCGGTCGGCCTGCACCAGGCCCGAAATCGCCTTGAGCGTGGTACTTTTGCCTGCCCCGTTGGCGCCAAGCAGGGCGATGATGGCGCCTTTCTCGATGTGCAGCGATACCCCCCCGACCGCGAGGATGGCGCCGCCATAGATGACTTCGATGTCATGAACCGCCAGCAGATGCCCTGGTTCATGTGCCGGCTGAGTGGCATTGCTCATGATCTGTCCAGTGAGTTGATTGCCAAGAGAATCCGTGAAAAGCGGGGGCTACCCCTCGCATCGCTCATTGCTCCTTGCTGCAATCGCGCGGCTTGATGCCTTTTTCCTTGGCGTAGGCGGCCGACTTGGCGTCGATCAGCGGACGCAAGGTCTTGCGGTCGGCCTGCACCCAGTCGGTGATCAGGTTCCACTTCTTGCCGTCCCATTGCTGGACCTTGGCGGAGCCGCCACCCTCGTGGTCGGTGCAGGACAGCTTGAGCGGCTGCATCAGACCCAGGAAGCCGATCTGCTTGAGGCGGGCTTCGTCAAGATTCAGGCGCTCCAGACCCCAGCGGCCTTCATCACCGACGAGCGGGCGGTTGCCAAACTTCTTCTGCCCGGTACGGATCGCCTCGACGGCGATGGCCGCATTGATCAGTCCCGAGTTGTAGTAGACGCTGCCGAAGCTCTTCCGGTCCTTCAGGTCGCTCTTGCCCTTGTCCAGGATATGCTGCTTGATGCGCTGGTGGATGTCGAAGTTGGCCCCGCCCGGATACGGCGTCAGCGCCAGATAACCCCTGCCAGCGTCGCCAGCCGGCAGCACGTCCTCGTCGGAACTGGCCCAGATGTCGCCGATGATGCGATCGACCGGGAAGCCAAAGCGGGCCGCCGTTTTGACGGCCACCGGGGTCGAGACACCCCAGGTGCGCAGGAAGACCCAGTCCGGCTTGGCCTGGCGCACCTGGCGCCATTGCGCCGACTGCTCGTTGCCCGGATCGGCCACCGGGATCTGGATGTTCTCGAAGCCGTACTTCTTGGCCAGCAGTTCCAGCGTGCCCTGGGTTTCGCGTCCGTAGGCGGAGTCGTGATAGACGGTGGCGATCTTCTTGCCCTTGAGCTTGTCGAAGCCGCCCTCCTTCTGCGCGATGTAGTTCACCACCACCGATGCCTCGCTGTAGAAGGTCAGCATGACCGGGAAGTTGTAGGGGAACACGCTGCCATCGGTGGCCTCGGTGCGGCCGTAGCCGAGCGTGATCAACGGAATCTTGTCGGCGGCCGCCTTGTCCGACAGGGCATAGGCGGCCGGCGCACCATTGGGGTGGTAGATCGCGACCGGTGCGCCGTTGAGCCCGTTCTTGAAACGCTCGTAGCACTCTATGCCCTTTTCGGCCGTCCATTCGGTCTCGCACTCCTGCCAGACGAGCTTGACGCCGTTGATGCCGCCTTCGACCTCGTTGATGTAGCGCAGGTAGTCGATCATCCCGGCCCAGACCGGAATGCCGCTGGACGCATAGGCGCCGACGCGGTAGGTGGCGAGCGGGAAGAACTGCTGATTGGGCGCGGCCTGGGTCGATGTGAGAGCGGCGGCGGCGGACACAGCGACGAGCAGGGATGCTATGGTTTTCTTTAGTTTCATAGACTCTTTCAATGAGAATGATTGAGATGGGAGAAATGGGTCAGAAGCGCAACGGCCAGACCGCGAGTCGTTCACGGAACTTGCCGAGCAGTTGCACCAGGCCGTCGGGTTCCTTGATGAGCAGCCAGATGATCAGGGAGCCGAAGATGACCTTCTGCAGGTTCTGCAACTGGCCGGCATCGACGTTGCCGCCCATCAGGGCCTGGCCGGCGTAGCTCAGGAAGATCGGGAACAGGCTGATGAATGCCGCGCCGATGAAACTCCCGCCGATGCTCCCCATGCCCCCGATGATGATGATGAACAGGATCTGGAACGAGCGGTTGATGTCGAAGCTGCTGGCGCTGGCGGTCCCGAGGTAGGCGAAGGTCCACAGCGCGCCGGCAATGCCCAGGTAGAACGCGCTGACGGCAAACGCCCGGCGCTTGAACTGGTCGACCGGGATACCGATCACGGCGGCGGCGGTGTCCATGTCGCGGATGGCCATCCAGTTGCGCCCGGTCTGGCTGCGCACCAGGTTGAAGGCAACCCAGGTCAGCAAGGCCACCGAGGACAGCGTCAGCAGGTAGCGCCCCGCCGGTGAACTCAGGTCCTGGCCAAAAACCTCCAGCCTCGGGGCCGCGATGGTTCCCGACGACGAGTGGTTGTAGAACCACGAGAACTTGGAAAACACCCATTCGAGGAAGAACTGGGCCGCCAGGGTCGTCACCATGAGGTAGAAGCCCTTGATGCGCGAGCTGGGAATGCCCGCCACGAATCCGGCCAGCGCGGCGATCAGTCCCCCGATCAGCATCGCCAAGGGCAGAGGAACCGCCGGCAGACGCAGCAGGACGCCGTAGGTGGCAAAGGCGCCGACCGCCATGAAGCCCGCCGATCCGACCGAGGTCTGCCCGGCGTATCCGGTCAGCAGATTCAGACCGAGCCCTGCCAGGGACAGGACCAGAAACGGGATCAGGATGGCGTTGAGCCAGTAATCGTTGCCCAACCAGGGAACGAGCACGAATGCGGCGAGTAGCAGGATGGGCAGGCCGAGACGGGGGCGCCTGAATACGATCTCCAGCGGAGCCGTATCAAAAGAGCGTTGGATGCTGTGAGCGATGGAGGTGGGCATGGTCGTCAGACACGTTCGATGACCCGTTCGCCGAACAGGCCGGCAGGACGGATGTAGAGAAAGGCCAGGGCCAGGAAATAGGCGAACCAGGGCGTGATGCCGCCGCCGACGTAGGAACCGAGATAGGCCTCGGCCAGGTTTTCCGCGGCGCCCACGATGAGGCCGCCGGCAATGGCCCCCCCAATCGAGGTGAAGCCACCGATGATCAGCACGGGCAAGGCCTTGAGCACCACCAGCGACAGGGAGAACTGAACGCCCTGGCGCGCGCCCCAGAGCAATCCCGCCACCAGGCCCACGCCACCGGCCACCGCCCAGACAATCTGCCAGATGCGGTTCAGGTTGATCCCGATCGAGAGCGCCGCACGCGTGTCGTCGGCCACCGCACGCAGCGAGATGCCGATCTGGGTCTTGTTGAACAGCAGCGCCAGCACGAGCACCAGCACCGCGGCCGTGAGGGCCGCGACCGCGTCGAACTGGCTCACCATGACGTCGCCGATGAAGACCGGGACGTCCTCGATGCCCAGATCCAGCGAGCGGACTTCAGCGCCCATCAACCCCTGAGCGGCCCCTTCGATGATGAAGCTCAGGCCCAGCGTCGCCATGAACAGCACGATCTGGGGCCGGTTGACCAGCGGTCGCAAGACATGCCGCTCGACCGCGATGGCGAGCGCGATCATCACCACGATGCTCAGGATCAGGGCACCGAAGACCGAGACGCCCTGCTCCAGCAAGCTGACGAAGACCAGCGCCGAGAACAGGAGCATGGACCCCTGCGCAAAATTGAAGACCCCGCTGGCCTTGTAGATCAGCACGAAGCCGATGGCCACCAGCGAGTACATGGTGCCTGCCAGCAGGCCACCAATCAAGGTTTCGAGAAAGAATGTCATGGTCTTGCCGGTCTCAATGTGCTGCGCCCAGGTAG
This sequence comes from Malikia sp., assembly GCF_028687635.1. GTDB lineage: Bacteria > Pseudomonadota > Gammaproteobacteria > Burkholderiales > Burkholderiaceae_C > Malikia. The sequence continues at coordinate 4,713 of NZ_JAQTZS010000027.1, forward strand.
GCCTCGATCACTTCGGGATTGGCCTGTACCTCTGCCGGTGTGCCATCCCCCACCTTGCGGCCGTAATCCAGCACCACCACATGGCTGGACAACCCCATCACCACGCCGATGTCGTGTTCGATCAGGACCACGGTGGTCCCCAGGTCGCGATTCACGTCGCTGATGAAGCGGCTCATCTCCTGTTTTTCTTCGGCGTTCATGCCCGCCATCGGCTCATCGAGCAGCAGCAGCGCGGGAGCCGAGATCAGGGCCCGCCCCAGCTCGACACGCTTTTGCAGGCCATAAGCCAGCGTCCCGACCGGCATGTCGCGCTGGGGCTGCAGTTCCAGAAATTCCAGGATGCTCTCGGCATGCTCGGTGAACGCCATGGCCTCCCTTCTGGCCCTGGGCAGGCCCAGCGCCTGTTCGATGAACATCGTGTGCGAGTGTCTGGACAGACCGGCGATGATGTTGTCGATGACGCTCATCTGCTGGAACAAGGCGTTGTTCTGGAACGTGCGGCCGATGCCGCGACGCGCGGCGTCCAGCGGCCTGATGCGGTGGAAACTGCTGCCATCAAAGACCACCTCGCCGGAATCCGGTCGGTAAACGCCGTTGAGCACGTTGAGCAGGGAACTCTTGCCGGCGCCATTGGGGCCGATCAGCGCACAGATTTCTCCGCGACGAACCGAAAAGGACAGACTGGAGATGGCCTTGACACCCTTGAACGAGAGCGAAATGTCGCGGACTTCCAGAATGTGATCCGTGGCCAGGCCTTTTTTGAGCGTCATGCCGTTTTCTCCAGCCCGGTACCGAGCAATGCCGCGACGGCCGGGATGGATCGCGGTGACTCGGCGCCGGCCATCAGGTTTTGCAGACGCTGCAGTCCGAAAAGTCGCCGGACCTTGGCGCGGATATGACGGCGGATACCCCGGCTGTGGTCGGCCAGCGTCCACTCCCAGATGCGATGCGGCAAGGATCCGGGGGCAGCCAGCCGGTTTTCGATTTCATCGGCCAGAGCCCGCAGGCGGTCCTCGGACAACAGCAGGGACGACGGTGCAACATCGCGGCGGTCACGTGCTGCCGACCCGATGGTTTCCGGGAATGCAAAGGTTTCACCCTTTTCGAGCCAGTAGTTCAGCAGGTGCGGCAAGGTCAGGCTGGACTCGGTACCCTCCTCGCTCCAGAGGGTCCCGGCGCTGCGCCGGGCCGTGGCGGCGACACGCCTGGGCGCTGCCACCTGCTGCGCCGGGAAGCCGGATTCCAGCGGCACCAGATGCCAGTGGTTCACCTGGCGCGCGGCAGCCTGATTGGAAATCAGCAGCAGTTCATGCCGGCCGCTGGCCGCGGCCTTGATCCAGCGGGCCATGCCATCGCGCCCATGAACATAAGCATGGGTAGGCTGAGCCTGATCGATGACTTGATTCAACTGCTCTGCGTTCGCCAATCGGGAGATGGTCACGACCTCGCCGCCCAGTTGGTAGGCCGCCAGTGCCAGCATGATCAGGGTGGGCTCGAAGGGACCGCTGACGGCGAGCGTGGACCGCGAATCGAAGCCCTGATGCCGCAAGACAGAGGCCAGCCTTGCCACATCGATTTCGACCTCGGCCCAGCTCCAGGCGACCCAGCGACCGCGGCGCTTGTGCAGCAATGCCAATTGCTGCGGCCGGACGCTTGTCCAATGCCTGATTCGACCCAAGGTCGTGGGGTTCAAGGTATCGTCAACCTTGAGATTCGATGCGTTCTGGTTCATGGTGGACTCTCCCGAGCGGTGGCCAACGCACCGCTCCTTCGCTTGAAAATCAGAAAGCGTGGCGAATGCCGAACTCCACGGCATTGCTGTTTTGGCCGGCAACAGCCACCAAGGAGTTATTGCCGAAGGCCGCCGCACCCTTGTTATCGATGTGCGAATAATTGCCGTAGACCGCCGTGCGCTTGGACAGGTTGTGGACATAACCCAGGGCGATCTGGCTGGCGTCGTTCGCATCGGTGCCGGCACCGGAGGCATTGACGGACGCGTAAGAAGCGCGAACCTCGCCGGCACCCACTGGCACGCTGGCACCGATCAGGTAGCGTTGCAGCTCCTGATCGTTGGCGGTGTTCTTCTGGCTGTTGAGATGCCCGTAGAGCGTGCCGAACACCAGGGTGTAGGAGGCGGCAATGGTGTCGTTCTTGTACTTGCCACCCGTGATGTCGGTACTGCCGAGCGTGGCGGCAACGTTGAGCTGGTTGTTCGTCCAGCCCAGGGTGCCACCGCGGTACTGCTTGCCCGATGCCGCGCCTTCTTTCAGAGCGATCTCGATCTGACCGTACAGACCCAGCGAGTTCTCCGGCAGGAAGTAGCCGATCGTGTTGTCGGACCAGAAGCCTGTGCTCACATCGCTGCCCAGGGCGCTGGTGAGGTTGCTCGATGCACCGATCCCGGTATCACCAAATGGGTCGAAATTGCCGTAACCCAGATACTGGGCGGTGAAGTAGCGCCCCAGGCGCAGTTCGCCCAGATTCTGCTCCGACAGGCTGAGCGTCGAGCGACGGTTGAATGGCTTGGCCGCATCGATGGCTGAACCCGTGTCGGGGTTGATCCCTTGTTCGAGCCAGAAACTGGCCTGCGCCGTGGAGCTGAGCTGATCGCTGCCCTGGAAGCGGATCTGGCTGGCGCCGATGCCGTTGGTGCTCACGCTGTTTTGGGTGGTATCGCCGTTGCTGCTGTGGCGCAGGTTCAGGTCGACCAGACCGGACAGCGAGACGGAGGACTGGGCCGATGCAGCACCCGCGATGGCGGTCAGAACCGCGAGAAAGGCGAATGATTTCTTCATGCTGGATTTCAAGATGAGGGTTGGTTTTCTAGAGAAAGCGCTCAGGCAAGGACCGGATCGGGGGTCTGGTTTTCCGTCGCGGCCTGCGTGCGCAGCAGGGCTTGTTCGCGCTTGACCGCCTCGATGTCGCGATAGCGCGCTGCCGGGTGGTTGTCGGGCAGGTAGGGGCCGTCGCCGAACAGCTTTTCGCGCAAGGTGCCGGGCTGGTAGGCGGTCGGATAGACGCCACGGCGCTGCAGTTCGGGAACCAGGTAGCCCACCACGTCCTCGAAGGTTTCATGCGCGACGCCGTAGGCCAGGTTGAAGCCATCGACATCGGTTTCCTCAACCCATTGCTGCAGGATGTCGGCCACGGTGCTGGGTGAACCCACGAAGACCGGACCCAGGCCGCCAATGCCGCCCCAGCGCGCCAGTTCGTCGATGGTCCAGGCCTTGCCGCCGTTGGTCAGGTGGTCCACGACCGAGACGATGGCATTGGTTTCGACTTTCTTCACCAGATCGGTCGGCGCGTATTGCCCGAAGTCGATGCCGCTCCAGCCCGACAGGAACACCAGCGCGCCGTCATAGGACGAATATTGCTGGTATTCCTCGAACTTGGCCTGGGCCTTGGCGTCCGTCTCGTCGACGATGATCGTCACGAGGTTGTAGACCTTGAGCTTGCGCGGGTCACGGCCGGCAGCAGCGGCCTGGCGGCGCACGTCGGCCACATAGTCCTTCAGCACCGACTTGATCGGAGACGCCACAAAGACACATTCCGCATGACCGGCGGCAAAAGCCTTGCCGGCACCCGATGCCCCCGCCTGATAGAGCACGGGCGTGCGTTGCGGCGACGGCTCGCACAGGTGGTAGCCCGGCACGTCGAAGTACTTGCCCTGGTGGCCGATCTCGTGGACCTTCTCCGGATGCGTGAAGATGCCGCGCTGGCGATCGCGCACCACGGCGCCCTCCTCCCAGCTGCCTTCGAGCAGCTTGTAAAGGACCTCGACGTATTCGTGGGCCACGTCGTAACGGTTGTCGTGCCGGCGCAAGCCGCCTTCGCCAATGTTCCTGGCGCCGCTCTCCAGGTAGGAGGTGACGATGTTCCAGCCCACCCGCCCCTTGCTGTGGTGATCGGCGGTCGAGAGCCGGCGCGCGAAGGTGTACGGGTGCTCGAACGAGGTCGAGGCGGTGATGCCGATGCCCAGATGCTCGGTCACCATCGCGATCGGCGCGGCGAGCTGCAGCGGATCATTGACCGGGATCTGCGCCGCCTGCTGCAGCGCGTGGTAGTTGCTGCCCTGGTAGACGTCGTAGTAGCCGATCACGTCGGCGATGAAGATGCCGTCGAAGATGCCTTTTTCAAGAATCTTGGCCAGATCGGTCCAGTATTCGAGGTCCTTGTACTGCCAGGATCGATCGCGCGGATGCTTCCACAAGCCGGGCGACTGGTGTCCGACGCAATTCATCTCGAAAGCGTTGAAGTGTATTTGACGAGTCATTTTCAATTCCTGATGAATAGCGGGCTCAGTTCCAGGCGTGTCGCGGCGGCGCGATATCGTTCAGGTGGTAATTGCCGACATGGAAGTACTTCCAGCGCACCGGATCGTGCAGCGTGTGGGTGCGGGCATTGCGCCAGTGGCGGTCCAGGTTGTGCTCCTGCAGGGTCGAACGCGTGCCGGCCAGCTCGAACAGCTTGTTGGTGGCGGCAATCGCGACCTCGGTGGTCAATACCTTGGATTCGCTCGTCGCCAAGGTGGCGCGATCGACCGTCTCGTCGCTCGGATGGGCCAGCGCGTCGTCGATCGCGCGGCCGGCGCGCTCCAGCAAGGCCTCGGCGGCATGCAGGCGGATCACGAGTTCACCGACGGCGCTGACCGTGAACGGGTCCTCGCTGGCCGACTCCTTGCCGCTGTCGATCCAGGGCCGGCTGCGGGTGCGGACAAAGGCGATCGTCTCGTTGATCGCCGCCGCGGCGATGCCCGCGTCGATCGCCGACTGGATGATCTGCGAGATCGGGCCGGCCGCGGTCGGCCGGTCGAACGCCGCGACCGGCACCAGGCGGCTGGCCGGCACCCGCACGTTGTCGATCCGGATCGAACCCGAGGCGGTGGTGCGCTGACCGAAGCTGGACCAGTCGTTGATCACGGTCAGGCCGGGCGCGTCGCGCTCGGCAAAAGCCAGCCAGCCCTTGCCGTCCTCATCCACCGCCACGATCGGCACGATATGGGCGAGCAGCGCGCCCGTGGTGTAGAACTTCTGGCCGTTGACCACGGCCACGCCATTCTCCAGCCGCAGCCTGGTCTCGAATGCCGCCACGTTCTTGCTGCCTTTTTCGGAGAACGCGTTGCCCAGCCTGATGCCTTGCAGCACCAGTCCGAACAGCTCCTGCTGCTGCTCGGGCGACGCATCGAGCTCGATGTGCGCGACCAGGGCCAGGTGGTTCTGGGTGATCTGCGCGATGCTGGAATCCGCCGCGGCGATGATCCGGATCACCTCGGCCACCGTCGCGTACGACACGCCCGCGCCGCCATGGGCCTTGGGCACGGTGATGCCCCAGAGGCCGCTTCGCGAGTAGCTGTCGATCTCGGCGATCGGCAGGTAACCCTCGCTGTCGCGCAAGGAGGCTTCGACGGCGAACTCGCCGGCCAGCCGGCGCGCCACCTCGATCGCCTCGGCAGCGCTGCGGATGACATGCGCGGGCTGGCTTGGGCGGGGCAAGGCCGGGAAGGGCTGGGCGGTGTTGACGCGCGGGCGGGCAGTCTCTGCTTGGGTGCTGGTCATTGAATTGTTCCGGTTGGATGGGATGTTTGAAGACAACTTCACTTGGCGGCAGGACTGCCACCGATCAGCCAGACGTAGGGCGGTTCGGTGCCGTTGATGCGCCAGTCGCCGACGATGCGCGCCTTGTAGACCAGCGGGTTGTGCGAGCTGACGGTCCGGGCGTTGCGCCAGTGACGGTCGAGTTCGAGCTTCTCGCTGGCGGCGGAGGCGCCCAGGGCGTTGAACAGATCGGTCGTCGCGCGCAGCACGAGATCGGCCAGCACGATCTGGCCCTGCGCCGACTCGATCTCGGCGGCGATGTTGGCGGCCTTCTCCGCCGCCTCGTCGCCTGAAAAGCGGGTCTCGTAGGCGCGCTGTGCCGGCTCGGCGGCGCGCACGGCAATCGCGGCAGCGGCATAGGCCTGGGCCGAGATCTGGCCCACCACCTGCTGGATCTGGGCGTCGTGGCGCGCCAAGGGTGCGTTGCCGGTGCTGAAGATGCGCTTGCGCTCGGCCACGGCACGCGCGACGTCGCGCTCGGCCGCCCGCGCGATTCCCGCCAGGGTCGCGAGGTGGAACAGTTGGTAGAACGCGGTCTGGTACTTGAAGCGCTGCGAGAAGTCGATCACCTCATCGGGCTCGACCTCGGCGTTCTCGAAGACCGAGGTTCCGCTTCCCGTGGTGCGCTGCCCGAAGCCATCCCAGTCGTCGAGCAGGGTCACGCCCGGCTGCTGGGCCCTGACGGCCGCGATCACGTCGACGCCGTTGTCGCTGCGGCGCGCGAGCAGGTCGATCCAGTCGGCGAAGATGCTGCCGGTGCTGTAGAACTTGCGCCCATTGACCCGCCACGGGCCGTCGCCCGGCGTGACCTGGGTGGCGATGTTGCCGATCACCACGTCGCCGACCTCGGTCCAGGCGTTGCCGACGGTCTCGCCCGCGACGAAGCGCTCGAACCAGCGGTCACGCTGCGGGCTCTGCGGCGCGTTGAGCTTGTCCTCGACGAACGCGAAATGCCCGCGCAGCGCCTGCGGGAGGTTGGAATCGGCCTCGGCGAGCTCGATCAGCAACTGGAACAGCTGCGGCAGCGAGGCGCCCGCGCCGCCATGCGTAGCCGGTACGCGCACCGCACCGAACCCGGCCTCCTTGAGCCAGCGGATCGGCTCCCGCGGCAAGGTCCGGGTCCGCTCGCGTTCGAGCGCGCCTTGCGCGATACGGTCAAATAGGGGCCGGAACCGACTGGCCAGCGACTCGTAGTCGGTACCGGTCGAAAGAACAGGCAGATGATCTCTGTGCGTCATGTGGACTCCTTGCAATGGACGGCGAAACGGAATTTCATGCCCCGATTCTTGGCACGGCCTCATCGGACTTCAAGGAATATGATCTTTCAAGGATATGAATAAAATTTCGTGGATTATTCGAAGCGTTTATCGCTCGAAAAATGAATATCCAAAAATACCGGCTCGGCCATTGAAAAACCAAATAAGGAAATTCGGAATCTTTCGTTGCTGAAGGTGATGTCGATCGGCGCGGCGATAGACAATCAGCCCATCATGTCCATCCCTCAGACCCAGACCCATTTCGAGGTGCTCGGTGCCTGCCCGCACGACTGCCCGGACACCTGCTCACTGATCACCACCGTTCACGCAGGCCGGGCCGTTCAGGTGCGGGGCAATCCCGAGCACCGGCACACCGCTGGCGTGCTGTGCGCCAAGGTCGCGCGCTACCCCGAGCGCACCCACCACCCGGAGCGCCTGCTGCACCCGCTCAGGCGCGTCGGTCCCAAGGGTTCTGGCCAGTTCGAGCGCGTGAGCTGGGATGAGGCCCTGTCCGACATCGCCGCTCGCCTGGGCAGGATCGCCGCGCGCGACCCCCAGGCCATCCTGCCCTACAGCTATGCCGGCACCATGGGCCTGGTGCAGGGCGAGTCGATGGACCGGCGCTTCTTCCACCGCCTCGGCGCTTCCCGGCTCGACCGCACCATCTGCGCCTCCGCCGGCGCCGCCGCGCTCGAAGCCACGCTGGGCGGCAAGCTGGGCATGAAGGTCGAGCATTTCGCCGAATCGCGCCTGATCCTGCTCTGGGGCACCAACTCGGTCGGCAGCAACCTGCATTTCTGGCGCCACGCGCAGGAGGCCAAGCGCCGCGGTGCCAGGCTGGTCTGCATCGACCCGCGCCGCTCCGAGACCGCCGAGAAATGCCACGAGCATCTGGCCCTGCTGCCCGGCACCGACGCGGCGCTGGCCTACGCGCTGATGCACGAACTCGTCGTGCACGACTGGCTCGACCACGACTACCTGGACCGGCACACGCTGGGCTGGCCGCAGCTGCGCGACCGGGCGCTGGAATGGCCGCCGGAACGAGCGGCTCAGCATTGCGGCCTGCCAGCCGAGCAGATCCGTGCGCTCGCGCAGGACATCGGGCGCTGCTTCGAGCAGCGCGAACCGGTCGCGATCCGGCTCAACTACGGCATGCAGCGCACCCGTGGCGGCGGCAACGCGGTGCGCGCTGTCGCCTGCCTGCCCGCGCTGATCGGCGCCTGGCGGCACCGGGCCGGCGGGCTGCTGCTGAGCAGCTCGGGCAACTTCCCGGTCCGGCGCGATCGCCTGCAACGGCCCGACCTGCTGGCGGCGTCGGGCGTGAGGCGGCCACGCCTGGTCAACATGAGCACGATAGGCGCCGACCTGCTCCGTGCTGCCTCGCCGGAGTTCGGGCCGGCCATCGAGGCGCTGCTGGTCTACAACAGCAACCCGGTGGCCGTGGCGCCGCGGTCGGGCCAGGTCGTGGCGGGCTTCGCGCGCGAGGACCTGTTCACGGTCGTGCTCGAACAGTTCCAGACCGACACGGCCGACTACGCCGACTATCTGCTGCCGGCCACCACGCAGCTGGAACACTGGGACATCCACACCAGCTATGGCCACACCGACGTGCTGCTCAACCGCCCGGCCATCGCCCCGCTGGGCGAGGCGAAACCCAACACCCAGATCTTCCGCGAACTGGCGGCCCGCCTGGGCTTTGACGAGCCCTGCTTCGGGCAGGATGACGAATCCCTGTGCCACGAAGCCTTTGGCACAGCGGTAGACTGGGACATGCTGTTCAAGCAGGGCTATTTCAGCTTGTCGCTGCCGGACGCGCCTTTCGCCGACGGCGGCTTTCCGACGCCTTCGGGCCAATGCGAATTCTTCAGCGCGGCGCTCGCCGCTCAAGGCCTGGACGGACTGCCTCAGGTGCTGCCCAATCACGAGCCCAGCGGCAGCAGCACCGCCTATCCGCTGGCGATGATCTCGCCACCGGCACGCCACTTCCTCAATTCGACCTTCGTCAACCTGCAGAGCCTGCGCGCCATCGAGGGCGAGCCGCTGCTCGAGATCCATCCCGACGACGCGGCCACGCGCGGCATCGAGAGCGGGGCCATGGTGTGCGTCTTCAACGACCGTGGCCGCTACCACTGCAAGGCACAGGTCAGCATCCGGGCCAGGCCTGGCGTCGTGAACGGCCTTGGCATCTGGTGGCGCAAGCTGGGCCACAACGGGACCAACGTCAACGAGCTGACGCACCAGCGGCTGACCGACCTGGGCCGTGCGCCTGCGTTCTACGATTGCCTGGTCCAGGTCGCTTTGCTCTTCTGTCCGCTATAGTTTGCCCAACCAAAAATCAACCATTGGATTGCACACCATGAAGCACTTGGCTACTGGCCTGCTGGCCCTGTCCCTGCTGGGCCAACAGGCGGCCCACGCGGGCAAGACGCTGGACACCATCAAGCAGCGCGACCAGATCGCGATCGGCGTCAGCACCGGCGTGCCGGGCTTCTCGGCCGCCGACAGCCAGGGCAAGTGGGCCGGGCTGGACGTGGACATCGGCAAGGCGGTCGCGGCCGCCTTGCTGGGCGATGCCGAGAAAGTCAAGTGGGTGCCGCTGGCCTCGCAGCAGCGCTTCACCGCGTTGCAGTCGGGCGAGGTCGATGTGCTCTCGCGCAACACCACCGTGACGCTCACGCGCGACGCCTCGATGGGCCTGGCCTTCACCGCAGTCGTCTTCTACGACGGCCAGGGCTTCATGGTGCCGGCCAAGACCAGGGTCAAGAGCGCCAAGCAGCTCAAGGGCGCCACCGTCTGCGTGCAGTCCGGCACCACCTCCGAGAAGAACCTGAGCGATTTCTCGCGCAGCTACAAGCTCAACCTCAAGCCGGTGGTGTTCGACAAGTTCGATGCCGCCAATGCCGCCTATTTCGCTGGCCGCTGCCAGGCCTACACGACCGACACCTCGGGCCTGGCCTCGGTGCGCGCCAAGGACGCCAAGGACCCGAAGGAACACCTGATCCTGCCCGAGATCATCTCGAAGGAGCCGCTGGGTCCGCTGGTGCGCCGGGGTGACGACGAGTGGCTGGCGATCGTGCGCTGGGTGGTCCACGGCCTGATCGAGGCCGAGGAAAACGGCATCACCCGGGCCAATGTCGATCAGCTCAAGGCCGACAGCAGCGATCCGGTGGTGGGTCGCCTGCTCGGCAAGACCGAGGACACCGGCAAGCTGCTGGGTCTGGAGCGAGACTGGCTGGCGCGCGCGATCAAGGCGGTCGGCAACTACGGCGAGATCTACGAGCGCAACGTCGGCGAGAAGACCACTGTCGGCCTGCCGCGCGGCAAGAACCAGCTCTGGACCCAGGGTGGGCTGATGTACGCCTTGCCGGTGCGGTGAGCGAGCCGGACTTCATTCCGTCCCGCCAGGCGCCACCCAGGCCAAGATCGCTCGGATCCTGGCGCCATCCGGCCACGCGCGCGCTGCTGTGGCAGGCCCTGGCCCTGGCCGCGCTGCTCGCGGGTCTGGCCTGGCTGGTGCACAACACGCAAGCCAACATGGCGGCACGCGGCATCCAGAGCGGCTGGGACTTCCTGGGCCAACCCGCGGGCTTCGACATCGGCGAGCAGGCCATCTCCTACGAAGCGACCGCGCCGTACTGGCGCGCCTTCCTGGTCGGCCTGCTCAACACGCTGCGCGTGTCCGTGCTGGCGGTGCTGCTGTGCACGCTGCTGGGCGGCCTGATCGGCATCGGGCGTGGCTCGGGCAACCTGCCGCTGCGGGTCCTGTGCCGCGGCTATGTGGAGCTGTTTCGCAACATTCCGCTGCTGGTGCAGTTGCTGTTCTGGTACCTGTTGCTGGTGGAGTACCTGCCCGATCCCTCCCAGGCCTGGCAGTGGCACGGGACCTTGTTCCTCAGCAAGGCCGGTCTGGCCCTGCCCTTTCCCGTGCCGGATGCCGGGGGCTGGCGCTGGAGCGTGCCGGCGCTGCAAGGCTTCGGTGTCGAGGGCGGTGCCGCGCTGTCGTCCGAATTCCTGGCCCTGCTGGTCGGCTTGACCTGCTACACCGCCGCCTTCGTGGCCGAGGCGGTTCGGGCGGGCCTGGCGGCCGTGCCCCGGGGCCAGCTGGAGGCGGCGCAGAGCATAGGCCTGAGCCGACGCCAGACGCTGTGGCTGGTCAGCGGCCCGCAGGCCTTGCGCGTGATGCTGCCACCGTTGACCAACCAGTACCTGAACCTGACCAAGAACTCCTCGCTGGCGGTCGCGATCGGCTACCCGGACCTGGTTTCGATCGCCAATACCACGCTGAACCAGACCGGCCGCGCGATGGAGTGCATCGTCATCATCATGGCGGTCTACCTGAGCTTGTCGCTGCTGACCGCCGGCCTGATGGGCGGGTTCAACCGCCGCGCGGCCCTGGTCGAGCGCTGAGGCCGCATCGCATGGCACCCTACGAAATGGTTCCCGCCCGTCCGGCGCCCCTGCGTCCCGGCGGTGCCCGGGGCTGGCTGCGACGCGAGCTGTTCGGCAGCTGGAGCGGCGGCCTGACCACGCTGTTGTTGCTGGCCGCCCTGTGCGGGTTCCTGCCGCAGATGGCTGACTGGGCGCTGCGGCAGGCGGTCTGGTCCGCCGATGCCGAGGCCTGCCAGGCGGCGCGCGGCGCGGGTGCCTGCTGGGGCGTCATCACCGAGAAGCACCGCCTGATCCTGTTCGGGCGCTATCCACTCGATGCGCAATGGCGCCCGCTGCTGGCCAGCGCCCTGCTGCTGGCCCTGGTGGTCGCCAGCGGCCTGCGGCGTTGCTGGAACCGCTGGCTGCTGCTGGCCTGGGTCGCGGTCTGGCTGGCCTTCCTTGCGCTGATGGGCGGCGGTGTGGCCGGCTGGGCCACGGTGCCGACCGAACGCTGGGGCGGCTTGCCGCTGACGCTGCTGCTGACCACCCTGTCCATCTTGCTGGCCTGTCCACTGGCGGTGCTGCTGGCCCTGGGCCGACGCTCCCGCCTGCCGGCGCTGCGCGTGCTGTGCGCCTCGTATATCGAGCTGGTGCGGGGCGTGCCGCTGATCTCGGTGCTGTTCATGGCCAGCTTCCTGTTCCCGCTGTTCCTGCCGCCCGGTGCGACGCCGGACGTGCTGCTGCGCGTGCTGCTGGGCATCGCGCTGTTTGCCGCCGCCTACCTGGCCGAGACCGTGCGCGCCGGCCTGCAGTCGGTGCCGCGCGGGCAGATCGAGGCCGCCTCCAGCATCGGCCTGGGCTGGTGGCAGACCCAGCGCCTGGTGGTGCTGCCGCAGGCGCTGGGCGCCGTGGTGCCGGGCCTGATGAACAGCTTCATCTCCATCTTCAAGGACAGCTCGCTGATCACGATCGTGAGCCTGTACGAGCTGACCGGCTCGCTGGGCCTGGCGCTCAGCGGCGACCCGGTCTGGCGGCCCTACATGATCGAAGGCTATCTGTTCATCACCGCGATCTACTTCGTGGTCTGTGCCGCCATGTCGCATTACAGCCTCTGGGTCGAGCAGCGGCAGGCCCGCGGCCGCGCCCGTTAACCCTTCACGCCCGCCCCATGCCCGACCCCATCATCCGCTTCGAGCGACTCAACAAATGGTTCGGCCCGGATTTCCACGTGCTGCGCGACATCACGCTCGAGGTTGCGCGCGCTGAACGGCTGGTGGTCTGCGGTCCCTCGGGTTCGGGCAAGTCGACGCTGATCCGCTGCATCAACGCGCTCGAACCGTTCCAGGAGGGCAGCCTGTCGGTCAACGGCGTGGCACTGGACATCGAGGGCCGCGAGGACGAGCGCGCGGTGCAGCAGGTGCGCCGCAGCGTCGGCATGGTGTTCCAGCAGTTCAACCTGTTCCCGCACCTGAGCGTGCTCGACAACCTGACGCTGGCGCCACGCCATGTCGGGCGCGTGCCCCGGCGCGAGGCCGAGGCACTGGCGCTGGCGCAGCTCGAACGGGTCCATATCGCCGAGCAGGCACACAAGTTCCCGCTGCAGCTCTCGGGCGGGCAGCAGCAGCGGGTGGCGATCGCGCGCGCGCTGTGCCTGGAGCCGCAGATCCTGCTGTTCGACGAGCCGACCTCGGCGCTCGACCCCGAGATGGTGCACGAGGTGCTCGACGTCATGACCGAGCTGGCCGGACAGGGCATCACCATGGTCTGCGTCACGCACGAGATGGACTTTGCCCGCTCGGTGGCCGACCGCGTGCTGTTCATGGACCAGGGCCAGATCGTGGAACAGGCTGCGCCCGAGGCCTTTTTTGCGCGACCGGAGTCGGCGCGGGCGCGGGATTTCCTCGCCAAGCTGATCGCGCATTGAGCGCAAGAAGGCCCGCCCAGGCATGACGCCTGGGCGGGCCTCTGACCCTTCACGGTCCGTCAGCGCCGGCCGTTGCTCAACCGCTGGATCACCGCGATGAAGCGGTCCACTTCCTCGCAGCTGTTGTAGAACGCCAGCGAGGGGCGCACCGTGGTCTCGACGCCGAAGCGGCGCAGGATGGGCTGGGCGCAGTGGTGACCCGTGCGCACCGCGATGCCCTCCTCGTTCAGCGCTTTCCCGACCTCCTCGGTGCTGTAGCCCTTGAGCACGAAGGACAGCACGCTGGCCTTGTCCTTGGCGGTGCCGATCAGCCGCACGCCCGGAATCGGCTTGAGCTGATGCGTCGCGTAGTCGAGCAGGTCATGCTCGTAGCGCGCGATGCGCTCGATCCCGATCCGCTGCACATAGTCCAGCGCCGCGCCCAGGCCCACCGCGTCGGCGATGTTGCCGGTACCGGCCTCGAACTTGTTCGGGGCCGGCTGGTACAGCGTGCGCTCGAAGGTGACGTCGGCGATCATGTTGCCGCCGCCCTGCCAGGGTGGCATGTCCTCGAGCAGCTCGCGCTTGCCGTAGACCACCCCGATGCCGGTCGGGCCGAAGATCTTGTGCCCGGAGAACACGAAGAAATCGGCATCGAGTTGCCGCAGGTTGACCCGCATGTGGCTGACCGACTGCGCCCCATCGACCAGCGCCTTGGCGCCAGCGGCATGCGCCAGCGCCACGATCTCCTGCACCGGCACCACGGTGCCGAGCGCGTTGGAGACCTGCGTCACCGACACGAGCTTGGTGCGCGGGTTCAGCAGCTTCTTGTACTCGTCGAGCAGCAGCTGGCCGTTGTCGTCGACCGGGATCACGCGGATCTTGGCGCCCTTTTGCGCCGCCAGCTGCTGCCAGGGCACGATGTTGGCGTGGTGCTCCAGGTGGGAGACGATGATCTCGTCGCCTGCGCCGATGTTGGCCGCGCCCCAGGTCTTGGCCACCAGGTTGATCGCCTCGGTCGTGCCGCGCACGAAGATCACCTCGTCCACCGAACCGGCACCGATGAAGGCGCGCACCTTCTCGCGCGCGGCCTCGTAGGCGTCGGTCGCGCGCGCGGCCAGGGCATGGGCGGCACGGTGGATGTTGGAGTTCTCGTGCTGGTAGAAGTAGGCGATGCGGTCGATCACCGACTGCGGCTTGTGCGTCGTCGCGGCGTTGTCGAACCAGACCAGCGGCTTGCCGTTGACCCGCTCCCGCAGGATCGGGAAGTCGCGCCGGATGACGTTGACATCGAACGGCGGACGGCGGGCGTCATGCGACCGCGGCGGATTCGCGAAGCCTTGCGGCTGGGACCCGATGAAGTAGAACGGGCTGCCCGCTGCCGCAGCGGTCGGCGCCGAATAGGCGTTCGATTCACCCAGGAAATAGTACGGCGAGGAGAGGCCGGCAGGCGGCTGGGCACCGAAAGGCGACACCGGAGCCTCGTGACTGCGCGGCGAGGACGCCACATGGCCTTCGGGCACCGCCAGCGAGAGCTGTCCCAGTCGGCTGTCGAGCGCGGGGGGCACGATCGCCGCATGGTCCGGCAAGCCATTGGGCGCCGCCGAATGCGGCACCAGCGCCGGCACCGACGACACCTGGTTGGCGGCGCTGTTCGGGCTGGTCGGCACCACATTGGCGCCGGGCGCGATCGTGCCCGGCAACTGCGGGCCATTGGCGTGCGGTCCCAGCGAGGTTCCGCCCGGCAGCGGGTTGACCGGAGCCGACACGCCGCCATGCGAGGTCGTCAGCGGAGCCTGCCCCGGCAGCGCGGCGAAGAAGGCGCCGGCCAGACGGGTCAGCTCGCCGACGTCCAGCGGCGAGGCACCAGCCCCCGGCAGTTCACTTGTAGCTGTCGGGGTAGTCATGGAACTTGCCAATCTCAACATCATCCAGCACGGCCAGCGCATCGGGGCTCTGCACCGCCAGCGAGCAGTACAGGCTGATCAGGTAGGAGGAAATCGCCTGGCGGTTGATGCCCATGAAGCGCACCGACAGGCCCGGGCTCTGTTCGCCCGCCAGACCCGGCTGGTACAGGCCCACCACGCCCTGACGCTTCTCGCCCACGCGCAGCAGCAGGATCTTGGTCTTGCCATCGGCCACCGGCACCTTGTCGGACGGGATCAGCGGGATGCCGCGCCAGGTCAGGAACTGCGAACCGAACAGGCTCACCGTCGGCGGCGGCACGCCACGGCGGGTGCATTCGCGGCCGAAGGCGGCGATCGCCAGCGGGTGCGTCAGGAAGAAGGCGGGTTCCTTCCAGACCTTGGTCAGCAGCTCGTCGAGGTCGTCCGGCGTCGGGGCGCCGGTCAGCGGGTAGATGATCTGGCTCTCGTCGACGCTGGCCAGCAGGCCGTAGTCCGGGTTGTTGATCAGCTCGGATTCCTGGCGTTCCTTGATCGTCTCGATCGTCAGGCGCAGCTGTTCCTTGATCTGGTCGTGCGGGCTGCTGTAGAGGTCGGAGACCCGGGTGTGCACGTCCAGCACGGTCGAGACCGCGTTGAGGAAATACTCGCGCGGCTGGTCCTCGTAGTCGACGAAGGTCTGCGGCAGCTCGGACTCATCGCGCTTGGCGCAGGCCACCAGCACGTCTTCCGGGTTCTTGACCCGGTTCAGGCGGTAGATGCCGGCTTCGACCGGCTGCCACTGCAGCAGGTGGGTCAGCCAGCGCGGCGTGATGGTGGACAGGACCGGGACGGTCTTGGTGGCATTGGCCAGTTGCCTTGCGGCGTTGTCGCCCAGCGCGAGCTGGGACTTCGAGGGTTCCGACATGGAGACTCCAGACAGGGTTGATGAAAACAGGGGGGTGAAAGAAATGGGGTAGGCAATGGCGGACCGAAGCGGGTCACCTCAGGCATCCAGCAGTTCGCCGTTCTCGCGCGTGTGCGCCTGGCTGATGTGGCTGCCCGGCGCCACGCTGTGCGTGAGCCAGACATTGCCGCCGATGGTCGATCCCTGGCCGACCGTGACCTGGCCCAGGATGGTCGCTCCCGCGTAGATGACCACGTCATCCTCCACCCGCGGGTGGCGCGGCAGGCCCTTCTTGAGCTGGCCATCGCCGTCGGTCGGGAAACTCTTGGCGCCCAGCGTCACCGCCTGGTACAGGCGCACGTTGCGGCCGATGACGGCGGTCTCGCCGATCACCACGCCGGTGCCGTGATCGATGAAGAAGCCGGGACCGATGGCCGCGCCCGGGTGGATGTCGATGCCGGTCTGGCCATGCGCGATCTCGGCGATCATCCGGGCCAGCAGCGACGCGCCCAGCAGGTAGAGCACATGCGCGATCCGGTGGTAGGTCACGGCCAGCACGCCGGGATAGCACAGCAGCACCTCGTCGACGCTGTGCGCGGCCGGGTCGCCCCGATAGGCCGCCAGCACGTCGCTGTCGAGCAGGCGCCGGATGACGGGCAGCTCGACCGCAAACGCCTGCACGATCTGGTGCGAGCGCAGCTCGATTTCATGCGGGGACAGGTGTGCGTAGCGCAGGGTATGACCGAGTTCGAGCTTGACCTGCGGCAGCAAGGCATTGAGCGCCTGGTCGAGCGTGTAGCCGATGTAGAAATCCTCCGACCGCTGGCGCAGATCGGGCGGACCCAGACGCATCGGAAACAGGATGCCGCGCAGCTGCCGCAGGATCTCGGCGAGCACCTCGCTCGACGGCAGTTCGCGGCCACCGGGCTCGCGCGTGCGGTGTTGCGAGCGGCGCCAATCCTCGCGCGCCAGGCGCAGTCCGGCGACGACCTCCGCGATCTTGAAGGCCGGTTGCAAATCGTTGTGACTCATGGCACCCTCAGTCCTGCAGCCAGGGCAGCCCGTGGAAACGCCAGCCGTCCTGCGTGCCGCGCCGCTGATCGGCATCGCGGTCGCCCTCGAAGCCTTCAAGCACATTGAACACGTTCTTGAAGCCGGCCTTGACTGCCGCCTCGGCCGCCAGACCGGAGCGCTTGCCGCTGCGACACAGCAGCAGCAACACGGCATCCTTGGATAACTTGGCTTCCAGCTCGCGCACGAAACGCGGGTTGCGCGTCAGGCTGGTGCCGGTCGCCCAGGCCACATGGACGCTGCCCGGGACATGACCGACGAACTTGCGCTCCTCGCCGCTGCGCACATCGACCAGTTGCGCCTGGCCACTGGAAAACAACTCCCAGGCCTGCTGCGGTGTCACGCCGCCGGCATAAGCCAGGTCTGCCGCGCCGGACTGATGGCGTGCTGATGCCAGCGCGGCAGGCAACTCCTGGGTGGGGATATCGGTGCTCATGGTGGGACTCCTTGGTGCTGACTCAGGACCTCACTGTAGAGAACCGAGCACCAAATCCCAACCAATGTTTTCAAGCTTTCAAAGCAGGAAAACGAATATGCAAGCCCGCATGCCTCACGAATTCCAGCATGCCTTCAGCACCGCCCCGATGCCTCATGGGCAGCTTGAAAAATCAGAAGATGGAAATCGAATCGCTCATGGTGTTCCACGGCGGATTCGTCGAGCTGTTCTGGTAGGAGAACGACCCATTCTGCTTCCCGTCCAGCTTCCAGTACCTGCGAAAACCCACCACGGTTTGACCGGCCGAACAAGACAGCACATAAGCGCTGCCATTCCAGCAGATTCTCTGGGTGAGGTGATTGGCCGCGATCGGCAGGACGCCGCCGTTGAAACGCGCCACCCGCACGTGGCCATAGCCGAGTTCGTCGGTCACGACGCGCAACTGCGCTCCACCGTGATCTTGGGCCGTTGTAGTCTGCGCTGCCCCAATGGCTTCCCAGCCGATCTGGCTGGAGCCGATGTTGCTGATCTGGAGATAGCTCAGGGCCGGCGCGGAACCTGCCGCCACATAGGCTCCGCTGGCACCCGAACGGCTGGCGCTGCCGGGGACGGGCAAGGTCGCCAGCTGGCGAACGTCGTTCACACTCGGCACCAGGCCGAAACGGATTTCGACCTGCCGTGCGGCGGCATCGGCGGCCTGAGCCAGTCCGGCCATCAGAGCCAGGACCGAAATGACTGTAGTCTTGATGAGATGCGGCATGGTGACGGTGGGGTGTGGCTGGTTACCTCGCAAAAATGTACCTCAACGCCCGGACAGCATGCCTCACGAATCCCCGAAAGCCTTGAGCACCTCGTCGCGCGTGAGCGTCGGCACGAAGGTCTCGATGAAACCGAAGGCAAAACCCGGCAACCAGAGGTTGCGCCGCATCCCCAGCCGCGTGAGGTTGATCTGGAACAGATGGCCGGCGTCGATCGCGTGCAGATGGCGGTCGCGTTCCTCGTCGATCGCGATCGAGGCGACGATGCCCACCCCCATCTCAAGCTCGACATAGGTCTTGATGACGTCGGCGTCCATCGCGGTCAGCACCACGTCGGGCTGCAGTCCGGCCGCCGCGAAGGCCGCATCGATATGCGAGCGGCCGGTGTAGCCCAGCTCGTAGGTGATGATGGGGTAGGCCGCCAGGTCCTGCAGCGTGAGCTCACGCTCGAGTGCCAGCAGTGGATGGCCCGGCGGCAGCACGATGCTGTGGCTCCAGCGGTAGCAGGGCAAGGTGACCAGCTGGTCGTAACCCGCCAGCGCCTCGGTGGCGATGCCGATGTCGGCCTCGCCCGACAGCAGCATCTCGGCCACCTGCTTGGGGGAACCCTGGTGCAGGTGCAGGCTCACGCGCGGCCAGCGCTGGCGGAAATCCCTGACCACATGCGGCAGCGCGTAGCGGGCCTGCGAGTGGGTGGCCGCGATCGACAGCTTGCCCTCCTCTCGGCCCTGCAGCTCCTGGCCGGCGCGCCGCAGGCTGTCGGCATCGAGCAGCACCCGCTCGACGATCGGCAGCAAGGCCTTGCCGGCCGAGGTCAGCCCGAGCAGGCGCTTGCCCGAACGCTCGAACAACTCGACGCCCAGCTCCTCTTCGAGCTCGCGCACCTGGCGGCTGACGCCCGGCTGGGAGGTGTGCAGCGTGGCGGCGACCTCGGTCAGGTTGAAGCCGCAACGCACCGCCTCGCGCACCGAGCGCAGTTGCTGGAAGTTCATTACAGCTTGGCCAGCGAGACTTCGGTCGACTTGACCAGCGCGACCACCTCGGAGCCGATCTTGAGATCGAGCGAATCGACCGAGCGGGTCGTGATGACCGAGGTCACGATGCCCCAGGGCGTCTCGACATCGATTTCCGAGACGACGTCGCCACGGATGATCTCCTTGACCTTGCCCTTGAACTGGTTGCGCACGTTGATGGCTTGGATGGACATGATTTTTTTCCTTGGTTACTTCTTGGTGTAGATCTGATCGAAACTCGCGCCGTCGGCGAAATGGTCCTTGCTCGCCTTGCTCCAGCCACCGAAGGCCTGATCGATGCTGAACAGGTTCAGCTTGGGGAACTGCTTGGCGTACTTGGCCTGCGCCTTGGCCGAGATCGGACGGTAGAAGTTCCTGCCCGCGATGTCCTGGCCCTCGTCGCTGTAGAGGTAGTCGAGATAGGCCTCGGCCACCTGGCGCGTGCCCTTCCTGTCGACGTTCTTGTCGACCACGGTCACGGCCGGCTCGGCCAGGATGCTGATCGAGGGGTAGACCACGTCGAACTTGGCGCCGAACTCCTTTTCGAGCAGGTAGGCCTCGTTCTCCCACGAGATGAAGACATCGCCCTGGTTGCGCTGCGCGAAGGTAATCGACGAGCCGCGCGCGCCGGTATCGAGCACCGGCACGTTCTCGTACAGCTTCCTGACGAAGTCGCGCGCCTGCGCCTCGCCACCATGCTTGCGCTTGGCGAACTCCCAGGCCGCCAGGTAGTTCCAGCGCGCGCCGCCCGAGGTCTTGGGATTCGGCGTGATGACCTTGATGCCGGGCTTGACCAGGTCATCCCAGTCCTTGATGCCCTTGGGATTGCCCTCGCGCACGACCAGGATGATGGTCGAGGTATAGGGCGAACTGTTGTGCTTGAGGCGCTTTTGCCAGTCCTGCGGGATCAGCTTGCCATTGTGGTACAGCGCATCGGTGTCGCCCGCCAGCGCCAGCGTGGCGACATCGGCATCGAGGCCGTCGATGATGCCGCGCGCCTGCTTGCCCGAGCCGCCATGCGACTGCTTGATCGTGACCTCCTGGCCGGTCCTGGTCTTCCAGTGCCTGGCGAAGGCGGCGTTGAACTCGACGTAGAGCTCGCGCGTCGGGTCATACGAGACGTTGAGCAGTTCGACCTTGTTCTGGGCCAGGGCCGGGCCCAGCGCGGCGGTGAGTGCGGTGGCGGAGATGGTCTGAAACAGCCAGCGGCGGCTTGCTTGCATGGTGGTCTTCCTTCGGATCGGGTTGCCTTGAACGTGATGATCCGTGGAATCCCTGCCAACAGGAACGAATAAAAACTCAGTTGTTAATTACCAATACAACTAAACAGCCATCCATTCAGCCGCACAACCAGACCGCCATGGCCGATGCACTCTGCGCGCAACGCCAGTGCTCATCGGCCCGCAGCTTCAGGCCCCGGCCCGGTTCCGCATCCAGTCCGCCGTGTTGAAAAAGCTTTTTTGCAGCTGGACGCGCAGCGCTCCGGGCACGCCGGTCTCGGCCATGGCCTGGTCCATGCAGGCCAGCCACTGGTCACGCTCCAGGATGCCGATGCTGAACGGCATGTGGCGCATCTTCAGGCGCGGATGGCCGAAACGGCTGACATAGTGGTCGGGACCACCCAGCCAGCCGCACAGGAACCAGCACAGCTTCTGGCGCGCATCGTCCAGCGCCGGACCGTGGCTGGCACGCAGCTCGCGGTAGCAGGGTTCGAGGTCCATCAGGTCGTAGAAGCGGTCAACCAGCGCCTGGACCGCGGGTTCGCCGCCGATCCACTCGAAAGCGCTCTCGTACTGTCGCACCGGCTGCTGGCCGGCCGTCTTGTCGTCTTGTTGCATGGCGGCGTTTATACCGCGACCGCCAAGCGCCTGCCGCGCAGCGGGATCAGTCGGCGGCGCGGCGCAGCGTCTGTGCCACCGGCGCGCGCAGCACGCCGCGCAGGCCCCACCAGCCGGCCGCCAGCGCCAGCAGCGCGCCCGACAGCGCGCCGGCCAGCGGCACCCAGGGACTCGGGTGCCAGGCCAGGCCGAAGACTTGACGCGCCAGCACCCAGCCGACCACCACCGCCACCCCGGACGCCAGCGTGCCGGCGAGCAGGCCGGCGCCCAGCAGTTCGGCGCGCTGGACCCGGCGCAGCAGGCTGGAGCGCGCCCCCAGCGCGCGCAGGATCGCGAACTCGCGCTCGCGCTCGCCGCGCGTGGCCGCGATCGCGGCGAACAGCACCACCAGTCCGGCCAGCAGCGTGAAGCCGAACAGCGCCTCGACCGCCCGGATCACCTGGCCCAGCACCTGCTGCACCTGGGCCAGGGTCTGGCTCAGATCGACCAGGGTCAGGTTGGGAAAGGCACGCAGCAGGGTCGCATCGAAACCGGGCCGATCCGGGGCGCGAAAGGCGCTGATGTAGCTCAGCGGCGCGCCGGGCAGGCGGCCGACCGGGTAGATGGCGAAGAAGTTGACCCGCATCGAACTCCAGTCGACCTGGCGCAAGCTGGTGATGACCGACTCGCGCGCCATGCCCGCGATGTCGAAACCCAGCCGGTCGCCCAGCTTGAGGCCCAGGGTCTCGGCCAAGCCGCTCTCGATGCTGATGCCGTCGGACTCGTTGGCTTGCCAGCGCCCCGCCACCACCCTGTTGTGCCCGGGTGCCTCGACGCTGTGCGAGAGGTTGAACTCGCGCTCGGCCAGGCGGCGGGCGCGTTCGTCCTGATAGTCCTGCGGATTGACGGGCCGGCCGTTGATCGTGACCAGGCGACCCCGGATCATCGGGTACCAGTCGTAGCGGCTCACGCCCTGTTGCTCCAGCGCCGCGCGGAAGGCCTGCTGCTGGTCGGGCTGGATGTTGATCACGAAGCGGTTGGGCGCATCGACCGGCGTGGCGGCGCGCCAGCTCGCGACCAGGTCGGTGCGCAGCAGCACCAGCAGCACCAGCGCGAGCAGCCCCACCGCGAGCGAGCTGACCTGCACCACCGCATAGCCCGGGCGCGCGGTCCATTGGCGCACCGCCAGGCTCAGCCAGGACGGTGCCCCACCCTGCCCCAGCAAGCGACGCAGCAGCCGCACGACCAGCCAGGCCAGCAGCGCGAACAACCCCAGCGCCAGCGCGAAGCCGCCGACCGCGATCGCGCCCAGCTTGAGATCGCGGCTGGCGGCCAGCAGCAGGCCAGCAAAACCCAGCGCCCCCAGGCCCAGCACCGCGAGCGAAAGCGGCTTCGGGTTGCCGAGCTCGCGCCGGATCACGCGCAGCGGCGGCACGCGCGACAGCTGCAGCACCGGCGGCAGGCCGAAGGCCAGCATCAGCGTCAGGCCCACGCCGAGGCCGAACCAGACCGGCCAGAGGCTGGGCGCGGGCATGGGCGTCTTGATCAGATCGGCCAGCAGCCAGACAAAGCCATGGTGCACCGCGTAACCGATCAACACCCCGAGTCCGCCCGCGATCAGCCCGGCCAGTCCGAAGGCCAGGCTGTAGGCGCGCGCCATCGCGGCCTGCGACAGCCCCAGCACGCGCAGCATGGCGCAGTCGTCGAGGTGGCGCAGGGCGTAGAGCCGGGCCGACATCGCGACCGCCACCGCGCTCAGCAGCGCCGCCAGCAGGGCGACCAGGTTGAGGAACTTCTCGGCCCGCTCCAGCGTCTGCTGCATCTCGGGCCGGCCGCTATCGAGCGACTCCAGACTGACGCCGCGCAGGCCGTCCTGTGTCAGCCTGGCCTCGACCCAGCGGCGAAAACGCTGCACGGCGGCGTCGTCGCCCACCAGCGCGAGCCGGTAGTCGATCCGGCTGGCCGGCTGGACCAGGCCGGTCGCGACCAGATCGGCCTGGTTCATCAGCACGCGCGGCGCGAAGCTCAGGAAACCGGCGCCCCGGTCGGGCTCCTGCAGCAGCAGGCCCGCGATGCGCAGGCTGGCGTCGCCCAGCAGCAGCGACTGACCCGGCTGCAGGCCCAGCACATCGAGCAGGCCGGACTCGACCCAGACCGAACCCGGCTCGGGCTGGGCCTGGGTGAGCTGGCCCGGCGCACCGATCTGATCAGCCACGCGCAGCTGGCCGCGCAGCGGGTAGCCCGCCGCCACCGCCTTGAGCGCGACCAGCCGGGTCGCGCCGCCGAGCGCGTCGGGCGCGCGCGCCATGGTCGGAAAACCCAGGTGAGCCGTGCTCTGCAGACCCAGGGCCTGCGCCTGCTGCAGGAAGGATGGCGGCAGCGGCTGGTCGCTGCGCACGACCAGGTCGCCGCCAAGCAGCTGGCGCGCGTCGCGTTGCAGTCCGCCCTGCAGCCGGTCGGCGAAGAAGCCGACCGCGGTCAGCGCCGCGACCGCGAGCGTCACGGCCAGCAGCAGCAGGGTCAGCTCGCCGGCGCGCCAGTCACGCCAGAGCGAGCGCAACCCGAGCGCCCAGATCGAAGGATTCAATTTGCGCATCATGCGGCCAGCTTACCGCAGCGGGGTCAGGCCTGCCGCAGACGGGACTACCAGCAGCGCCGGCCCGGCCTCACTGGCGCAGCACGTCGGCGCCGGCCGGCGGCTGGAAGGCGAAATGCCCGGGCTTGAAGCCGGACTGGGTGTCGAGCGCGCCGAACTGCATCACCGAGCGCTGGCCGAAGCTGTCGAGCATCTCCAGCGTCGCGAGCTGGCCCTGGCGAAAGCCCAGCCGGATCGACTGCAGCTGGCCGTCGCGGGCCTTGGGCGTCGCCAGCACCCACTGCTGGCCATCGGCGTCGGGCGCGTTGGCCAGCGTGAACAGGCCGGACAGGCCCTTGAGGTCGGACGCGGTCGCGATCAGCGCCGCCGGCGTGTTGCCGAGCACCTCCTGCTGGCGCCGCGCGGTGGCCTGGTTCAGGTCGGCGTCGTACAGCCACAGCGTCTGGCCGTCGGCCACGATCAGCTGCTCGAAGGGCTTGACGTAATGGAAGCGGAAGCGGCTGGGCCGCAGGAACTCGAAGCTGCCGCTGCTGGTCTTGCCGCGCGCGACGGCCTCGCCATCGCGCCGAGGCGGGGTCACGACCTGGGTGAAGCTGGCGCGGCCCTGGCGGGTCTGGCGCAGAAAGGACTCCAGGTCGGACAGGCCGTCGGCGCGGGCCGGCAGGGTCCAGGTCAGGACGCCAGCCAGCAGGGCCATCGGGGCCGTCAGGCGCAGCAGGGATTTGAGCAAGGGCATAGGATCTGTGAGCGGTGCGGCGCCAGCAGGTTCCGGGCAGGCCGCCGAAGTGATGTAAAGATGGGTAACGCCAGCCCGACTGCAAACGGCCGGATCAGTCGCCGCCGCGCGCCGCCACCAGGATGTCGCGCTGGCCGCTGCTGGTCAGCGCGCTGATCAGGCCGGCCTTTTCCATGTCCTCCAGCAGACGTGCCGAACGGTTATAGCCGATCTTGAGCTTGCGCTGCACATAGCTGATGCTGGCCTTGCGGTCCTGCAGCACCACCGCGACCGCCTGGTCGTAGAGCGGGTCCTTCTCGCCGTCGCTCCCCTCGCCATCGGCCGCGAAATCGCCGCCCTCGCCTTCCACGGCGCCACCGTCGAGGATGCCGTCGATGTAATCGGGCTCGCCCCCCTGCTCCCTGAGGAAGCTGACCACCCGGTGCACCTCGTCGTCGCTGACGAAGGCGCCGTGCACCCGGATCGGATAGCCGGTGCCGCTGGGCATGTAGAGCATGTCGCCCATGCCCAGCAGCGCCTCGGCGCCCATCTGGTCCAGGATGGTGCGGCTGTCGATCTTGCTGCTGACCTGGAACGAGATCCGGGTCGGGATGTTGGCCTTGATCAGGCCAGTGATCACGTCCACGCTCGGGCGCTGGGTGGCCAGGATCAGGTGGATGCCGGCGGCGCGCGCCTTCTGCGCCAGCCGCGCGATCAGCTCCTCGATCTTCTTGCCCACCACCATCATCAGGTCGGCCAGCTCGTCGATCACCACCACGATATGCGGCAGCCGTTCGAGCGGCTCCGGCGCCTCGGGCGTCAGGCTGAAGGGGTTCGGCATTGACTCGTCGCGCGCACGCGCCTCGTCGATCTTGGCGTTGTAGCCGGCCAGGTTGCGCACGCCGACCTTGCTCAACAGGCGGTAGCGCTTTTCCATCTCGGCCACGCACCAGTTCAGGCCGTTGGCGGCCTGCTTCATGTCGGTCACGACCGGACACAGCAGGTGCGGAATGCCCTCGTAGACGCTGAGTTCGAGCATCTTGGGGTCGATCAGCATCAGCCGCACGTCGCGCGCGTCGGCCTTGTAGAGCAGCGACAGGATCATCGCGTTGATGCCGACCGACTTGCCCGAGCCGGTGGTGCCGGCCACCAGGCAGTGCGGCATCTTGGCCAGGTCGGCCACCACCGACTGGCCCGCGATGTCCTTGCCCAGACCCATCGTCAACAGGCTCTTGGCGTCCTGGTAGACCTGCGAGCCCAGGATCTCGCTGAGCTTGATGGTCTGGCGCTTGGCGTTGGGCAGCTCCAGCGCCATCAGGTTCTTGCCGGGAATGGTCTCGATCACGCGGATCGACACCAGCGACAGCGAGCGCGCGAGGTCCTTGGCCAAGTTGACCACCTGCGAGCCCTTGACGCCAGTGGCCGGTTCGATCTCGTAGCGCGTGATCACCGGGCCCGGCTGCGCCGCGACCACGTTGACCTCGACCCCGAAATCGCTCAGCTTCTTCTCGATCAGACGGCTGGTCATCTCCAGCGTCTCGGGCGAGACCGTGGAGGACTGGTGCTGCGCCGGGTCGAGCAGATCGACCTGGGGCAGGCTGGAGTCGACCGGCTTGTGCGACGGAATGGCCTGGAGGTGCTGAGGCGGCTGGCGCTCCTGCGTCCCCCGGGCATCGAAGCGCGGCTCGCTGGGTGCCACCTCGGCAAGCGGCGATTTCGGCTCCGGCGGCAAGTCCGTCTTGTCCCGGGCCTGGATCCCGGGCACCAGCTGGGCCAGACGCGCGAGCTTGCCGGGTTTGATGACGGGCGCGGGCTCGGCCTCTTCAGCCCAGGGTTCGGGACCGATCTTGGGTTCGATCTTGGGTTCGGCCTTGCTGCTGGCACGCTGCGGGGGCTTCTCGTTCGATGGATAGTCGGCCTCCTCGCGCTCGCGCTGACGCGCTGCCTGCAGGCCGAGGCGCTGGTCATGACCGGCCGAGAGCCGCTGGCGCACTGCCTCGAAGCCGTTCTCAAGCCGCTCGCCGACCCGCTCGGCCAGCGCGGCCCAGGAGAAGCCGAACACCTGGGACGAGGCTGCCAGCCACAGCGGCAGGCCCAGCAGCACGGTCCCGGTCGTGCCCAGCCAGCGCTGGCCCCAGGCACCACACAGCGCGCCAAATGCACCGCCAGCGCCCGCCGGCAGCGCGGCGTCGAAGCGGTAGAGCCAGGCCCACTCCAGGGCGCAGCTCGTCGCCATCAGCAGCAAGAAGCCGGACCACAGGCCCAACTGGCGCCAGAGGCGCCGGGGCCAGCCAGCAGCGGGCGCGGACTCCGGGCGGCGCTGCGTGCTACCCCGCAGCGAGATGAACAAGGCCGCCAGCCAGGCCCGCAGCGCGGCCAGCACCAGCCACCAGGCCGACAGGCCGAACAGGGAATAGTTGAGGTCGGCCAACAGGGCGCCGAAGCGGCCACCCCAGTTGCGGGCGATGCTGGTCGTGCCCGAGGTCGACCAGGCCGGATCGGCCAGGTCGTGGCTGACCATGGCGACCAGCCAGAACAGCAATCCGATCGCCGCCAGCAACAGGGTGGAATCCTGGACGAAACGCACCACGCCGCCGGGCGCGCGCCCTTCACTGTCGGCGTTGAGGGTATTGAGTGAATATGTCATATATGCAAGTCCGCTAGCTTAACCCAGGGTTCACCGGGGCTGGGCAAGGAGACGGTGGCTTTTCTACAATAGCGCCTCCTATTAGAGAGCAACCAAATGAAACACGCGAAAGTCCTGATCCTCGGCTCCGGCCCGGCCGGCTACACCGCTGCCATCTACGCCGCGCGCGCCAACCTCAAGCCGCGGCTGATCACCGGCATGGCCCAGGGCGGCCAGCTCATGACCACGACCGAAGTCGACAACTGGCCGGCCGACGTCATGGGCGTGCAGGGCCCCGAGCTGATGCAGCGTTTCCAGCAGCACGCAGAACGCTTCAACACCGAGCTGGTGTTCGACCACATCAACGCGGTCGACCTGTCCAAGCGCCCGTTCGTGCTGACCGGCGACTCGAGCCAGTACAGCTGCGACGCGCTGATCCTAGCGACCGGCGCCTCCGCGCGCTACCTGGGCCTGCCGTCCGAGGAAGCCTTCATGGGCCGCGGCGTCAGCGCCTGCGCGACCTGCGACGGCTTCTTCTACCGTGGCCAGGAAGTCTGCGTGGTCGGGGGCGGCAACACCGCCGTCGAGGAAGCGCTCTACCTGTCCAACATCGCCAGCAAGGTCACGCTGGTGCATCGCCGCGACAGCTTCAAGGCCGAGGCCATCCTGATCGACAAGCTGATGGACAAGGTCAAGCACGGCAACATCGAGCTCAAGCTCCACAGCGTGCTCGACGAGGTGCTGGGCGATGCGTCGGGCGTGACCGGCGTGCGCCTCAAGAACGTCCAGAGCGGCGCGACCGAGGACCTCAAGCTGACCGGCTGCTTCATCGCGATCGGCCACAGCCCCAACACCGGCATCTTCGAAGGCCAGCTCGAAATGAAGGACGGCTACCTGCGCACCCAGGGCGGCCAGGACGGCTTCGCGACCCAGACCAGCGTGCCGGGCGTGTTCGCCGCCGGCGACGTGCAGGACAATGTCTACCGCCAGGCCATCACCAGCGCCGGCACCGGCTGCATGGCCGCGCTCGACGCGCAGCGCTTCCTGGAGCAGAACGCGGGCTGAGCCCGGCCCTCAGGTCAGCACATGGTCCTTGGTCGGCTGGTGCGGCGGAGGCAGCCGATCGGCATCATCGAGCTCGAGCAGGGTCCGCTCGATCGTGACGCACATCGCATCGAGCGCCAGATCGTTGGGCTCGGTGCCGAAAGGATCCTCCAGCTCGCTGGCGATCGCGTCCAGCGCCATGAAGGCGTAGGAGATGAAGACCGAGATCAGCGGGGTCAGCAGCCCGGCCGAATCGAGCAGGCTGAACGGCAGCAGCGTGCAGTAGACATAGACCGTGCGGTGCAGCAGCACGCTGTAGGCATAGGGAATCGGGGTGCTGGCCAGCCGCTCGCAACCGCCGTGGTAGGCGGTCAGCTCGTTCAGATTGGCGTCCATGGCCTGTACGCGAATGTCCGACAGCCGGCCCGCCGCGTGCTGCTCCTGAACCCACAGCCCCATCTCGCGCAGCAGCAGCACGCAAGGGTAGCTGGCCTTCGTCAGGCGCTGGACCAGGGCTGGCGGCAGCAGGCGCTCCAGGTCGGCCCGGGGCGGGGTCTGGCGCAACTGGTGCTTGAGCTGATAGGCAAAGGCGATCAGCAGGGCCGTGAACTCGCGCACGGCCGGGTCATCCGGCCGGCGCCCGGTCAGGGTCTGGGCCTGGCGCAGCAGCGAGCGCGCCGTCACCAGCAGCATGCCCCAGAGCTTGCGCGCCTCCCAAAAACGGTCATAGCTGGCGCTGTTGCGAAAACCCAGGAAGATCGCCAGCGCGATGCCGATCAGGCTGAACGGCGCCGTCGACAGGTGCAGCCCCCAGGCCGCGAACTGCGACATGCCCAGCACCGCCACCACGGCCATGCCGAAGTTCAGCAACAGCCGGAACAGGATCTTGTGCAACACCGAGCCATGCCAGACGAAGATGAGACGCAGCCAATGCTGCTTGGGACGAACGATCATGGGGTTGACGCAAAACGGATAAAGCGTGATGTTAGCGGAGCGAAACCGGGCGCAGAAAACCGGCATGCCAGCAGGCCAGCGCAGCGGGTATAATGCGCGGTTTGCTGGATCCTTCCCTGGTTCGCCAGGTGCTCGGCTCGGCAATATTCACCGCTCGCGAGCCGGAGCCGTCCACACAACACCAGATGAAGTGGCAGGCGGCACAACACAGGACACGGGCGAGGTGCGGCGTCAGCCGTTAATTTTTTCACTGGAGTGTCCATCATGGCACGCGTCTGCGAAATCACGGGCAAGAAGCCCATGGTCGGGAACAACGTTTCCCACGCCAACAACAAAACCAAGCGCCGGTTCCTGCCGAACCTGCAATCCCGTCGTTTCTGGGTCGAGAGCGAGAACCGTTGGGTTCGCCTGCGCGTCTCCGGCGCTGCCCTGCGCCTGATCGACAAGAACGGTATCGATGCTGTGCTCGCCGACCTGCGCGCACGTGGCCAAGCCTAATCACTGAAGGAGCTGAACCATGGCAACCAAAGGCGGACGCGAAAAGATCAAGCTGGAATCCACAGCCGGCACCGGTCACTTCTACACCACGGACAAGAACAAGAAGACCACTCCTGAAAAGCTGCTGATCAAGAAGTTCGATCCGAAAGCTCGCAAGCATGTCGACTACAAGGAAATCAAGCTGAAGTAATTCAGCCCCTTGTCCGAAAAAGCCGCCGGCACTCCGGCGGTTTTTTTTCGTCTGTCGCTTGGCAGGCCCCCGCCTAGGGATATCCCTAGTGAAAATCAGAACTTACAGCAGGCAAGCGCGCGTCGGACGTGAAAAAATCAGGGTTTACACGTAGCTCGTTCGTCCACACCCGATGCCCCAGATTGAATCCGCCCACGGCCTGGCCATCATCAACCGATGGATCCGCGCCTACGTCAAGCCCCAGGCCAGGCGGCTCTACCCGCACCGGGCCAAGGCGGGACTGCTGGCCCTGCTGGGGCTGACTGGACGGCGGCTGGCCTGGAACGCGGCTCGGCGCCGGCGCTTGGACAGCCCGACCGCCACACTGGAGTTGCCACCGGCCGGCATGGAGGCAAGCGAGGACCGCTTTCACGCACTGTTCGAGCAAACCCGGTACCCCGCGCTGCTGATGGAAGGCGAGCGCTTCATCGCGGCCAATCGCGCCTCGCTGGAGATGATGCGCGTGCAGCGGCTGGAGGACTTCCTGCAACTCACTCCGGCTGAGACATCACCGTCATGCCAGCCCGACGGCCGGCCATCGGCTGAAAAAGCCGCCGAGATGATCCGCCTGGCGCGCGAGCAAGGCGGCCATGAATTCGAATGGGAACACCTGCGCGTCGACGGCGAGACCTTCACGGCCAGCATTCAGCTGACTCCGATCCGGCACCGCGGACAGGACCTGCTCTACGTGCTGTGGCGCGACATCTCGGCACAGAAAAGGACCGAGCGCGAACTGGCCGTGGCGCGCGAAAGGACGATCAGGCTCGAACAGCAGCAGCGCCTGTCCGACCTGCTGGAGCAGGACATCGTCGGCGTGGCGCAGACCGACGCGAAAGGCTGCTACACCCTGGTCAACGACCGCTACTGCGCGCTCCTGAGGCGAGAGCGCGACAGCCTGCTGGGGCGCCCGGCGGCAGAAGCCACGCTTCCGGAAAACCGCGAATTCATCGAACAACTGCTTGACCGTTTGCAGCAGGAAAAGAGCTCCCTCGTCATCGAACAGCGTCTCCTGCGTGCCGACAGCCAGCCCTACTGGCTGCAGCTGGCAGTCACGGTGCACCGCAATACCGACAGCAGCGTCGAAAGCTACATGGTGCTGGCACTCGACATCACTGAGCGCAAGCAGCAGGAAAAGGCCTGGCGCCAGACCGCCGAGATCCTGACGGTGGCCGAGCGGGCGGCAGGCGCAGGGGCTTGGCGCTGGGACTATCTCCGTGACACGGCAGAATGGTCGCCCGAGATGTTCAGGCTGCTCGGCCTGGACCCGGCCCGGCATCCCGCGAACCACGAGTCCTGGCTGAGCGCCATCCATCCGGCAGACCGGGAAGCGGTGCTGGCTCGCCTGCGCCATATCCTGGAATCCGCTGACAGCTTCATGGATTCCTACCGCATCCTGCAGTCGGACGGCAAGATCATCTGGATCGATTGCCATGGCCAGGTCACGCGCGACGCGCAGGGCCGCGCCACCGAACTGGCGGGCGTCTGCATCGATGCGACCGCGCGCAAGCAGGCGGAGCAGCAAATCCTCCAGCTCAACGCCGAACTCGAGGCCAAGGTCGAGGCGCGCACCACCGAGCTGCTGGCCGCCAACGAGGAACTGCGCCAGCTGGCCCGCCACGATGCACTGACCGGCCTGCCGAATCGGCTGGCGGCCAATGAGCGCCGCCGCCTGGAATTCGTCGCGCTGCAGCGCAGCGGACAGCCCTACGCCGTGCTGCTGATCGACATCGACCACTTCAAGCGGGTCAACGACAGCTTCGGCCACGCCGTCGGCGACCGCGTGCTGCAGCAGATGGGACGGACCCTGGCGCAATCGCTGCGCGAGAGCGACTTCGTCGCGCGCTGGGGCGGCGAGGAATTCCTCGTGCTGCTGCCAGACAGCGGCCTCGATGCCGCGCGGCTGGTGGGCGAGAAGCTCAGGCAGGCGATCGAGTCCTGCCCCGACACCGATGCCGGCCTCATCACGATCAGCCTGGGCCTGGCGCTGGCAACCCCGATCACGCCCGACGAGGACACGCCGTTGCGCGAGGCCGACGCCTGCCTCTACGCCGCCAAGCGCGAAGGCCGCAACCGCCTGGTCGCGGCCAGCCCGGCCTGAACCCTGGTCCGAAGGCACCAGCGTCCCGTCCGGAACAGCCAGATTTGACATCTTCCTGCTTGACCCCATAGACTGCCAACATCACTCCCATTCCAGAGTGATGAAATCATCGAAACCCAATAGGGAGTCAACATGACAGAACAGGAAAAATCCGCCAACGTCAACGCATCGCAGTTTGGCGCCGGCAAGCTGCGCCCCGGCACGCTGCAGGTCACCGTGGGCCAGGAGATCACGCGTGCCTCGCTGCACGAGATCGTCGACACCATCGTGCACCTGCACGGCTGCGCGCCCTGTGGCCTCGGGGGCCTCGACATCCTGATCCGCCAGCAGGACCCGCTGCTGAGCGAGGCATTCAAGAAGATCCCGGCGGTCGCGGACGTCACGCTGCACCAATGAAGCGCGTGAAGGCACGCATCGGCACCAGCTACGAAGCCGCCGATCCGGCCTTCGTCGAGCGCATCCTGCCGCTGGTCGACTATGTCGAGCTGATCCCCGACACGCTGGCGGTCAGGGAGGGGCGGCGCACGCGGATCCCGGCTCGGACGCTGCGCCAGCTCGAAAGCATGGCCGAGCAGGCCACGCTCATCGTCCACGGCGTCGGGCTCTCGATCGGCTCGGCCGACGACTGGAACGAGGACTATTTCCAGCTGCTGGACCAGATCCTGGAGACGGTTCCCGTCGCCTGGCACAGCGAACACCTGGCCTTCACCCATGTGGACGGTCATTTCACCGGCACCATGCTGGCCTTGCCGCGCACGCGGGAAGCGCTGGACCTGGTGGCGCGGCGGACGCGGCGCATCCTGGCGCGCTACCCCCTGCCCTTCCTGCTCGAAAACACCGTCAACCTGCTGCCCGACCCGCCGGCCGAAATGAGCGAGGCCGCCTTCCTGAACCGGCTGGCGGTCGAGAGCGGCTGCGGGCTACTGCTCGACCTCTACAACCTGGAATGCAACGCGCACAACCAGGGCTACGCGGCGGCCGATTTCCTGGCAGAGCTCGACCTGAGCCGCGTGCGCGAGCTCCATCTGGCCGGCGGCACCGAGCATTCCGGCCTGATGCTCGACATCCACTCGCGGCGCACGCGCGACACTACGCGCCAGCTGCTGCCCGAGGTGCTGGCCCGCGCGCCCGCGGTCGAGGCCGTCATCTATGAGGTCATGCCCGAGGCGCTGCCAGTGCTCGGGCACCCGGCCTGGGCCGACGAAATCGAACAGCTCGAAACGCTGCTCGCCTGAACGCCATGGACCTCCAGACC
Source organism: Malikia sp. (assembly GCF_028687635.1). Taxonomy (GTDB): domain Bacteria; phylum Pseudomonadota; class Gammaproteobacteria; order Burkholderiales; family Burkholderiaceae_C; genus Malikia. The sequence continues at coordinate 37,734 of NZ_JAQTZS010000027.1, forward strand.
TACCAACGCAGCCTGCGCCGGCTCGTCATTGGCGCAGCCGCCGAGCCCGATGACCCCACCTACGCGCAGAGCCTGACGGGATCGACCGGGCTGGCCGTCATGCGCGAGGTGATCGGCTTCTGGCGCGCGCACGCGCTGGAACGCTATTGCGTGCTGAGCTCGGCCTGGCTCAAGCGCCAGGGATGTTTCGATGCCAGCATCCAGCGCTTCATCGCCGGCGGCGAGTTCTCGCCCGACGTCGCCGAGGCCGGCCAGCAGTTCCTGCGCCACTTGAGCGGCGACCCCGACCCGGTGGTGCGGGCGCTGGCCCGCTTCGAGATCGCGCTGCACGAGACCCGCTACGACACCGCCGAAAGCCGGACAGTGAACTGGCCCTGCGACCCAGGGCCGGTGCTGGCCGCGATCCTTGACAGCGGCCGCATCGAGATGACGGGCGAACCGATACCGCACCGGGTGACGGTCAGCCGCGCGCTGCCAGGCGGCTACGCCTGCGAGCCGCTGCCGGCCGACTCCGGCTGAACAACAAGGTCACCAGCAGCAGCCTGGTCCCCGGCCAGGGACCAGGCCACCACAACCCGCCCGCAAGGCGATCGACGACAGGGAGAAACACATGAGCTACCACTTCAAGGGCCGCCTGAGCGGCCATATCTGCCCGGAATGCCCCGAGTTGCTGTCCGGCGTGCAGGTGCTCCTCTACCGCGTGGCGCGGACCGAGGTCACGGCGCTGGCGGTCGCCAGCCCCAAGGACAGCTTCGCGATCCTGTCCGAACAGGAGGTCGCGGCCAAGGCCGGACGCCTGATCGCCGAGGCCCGGACCGACGAGAAGGGCGACTTCAGCTTCGAGCTCGACGAGCGGCAGAAATACTCGGGCGAGCCGTTCGAGATCGACCTGCGCTGCGACACCGTGCGCGGCGCCGGGCCCAACGCGAAGCCGCTGCAGCTCACGCTCACGACGCTGCAGCCGCAATGGCGCCAGACCGAAGCCGGCTGGATCGCAGCCTGGGAATACGGCATCCCGCACCGGCACTGGTGCGCGGTGCGCGCGCGCTTCGACGCCTGGACGATCTGCGGGCGCGTCACCGTCTGCGACGGCGCGGGCCCGGTGATGGGCGTGCGCGTGCTGGCCTTCGACGCCGACTGGATCCAGGACGACCCGCTCGGCAGCGGCATGACCGATGCGTCGGGCGAGTTCCGCATCGACTACACCGGCAGCAGCTTCCGGCGCACGCCCTTCTCGCCCGCGATCAACCTGGAATGGAGCGGCGGCCCCGATCTCTACTTCCGCATCGAGGCCGCCGACGGCACGCCGCTGCTGATCGAGCCCAGAACCCTGGCGCGCACGCCGGCACGCGAGAACATCGGACATTGCCACTGCGTCAAGCTGTGCATCAAGGAAGCACCGCCGTCGCAGACACCGCCGACCCAGCCACTGTTCACCAATGTCGGGCAATACCATGTCGACCCGGTCTACGCCGACTTCAGCGCCGACGGCCTCACCACGGACGCCGGCTACGCCTTCACGGGCGATATCCCGCTGATCGGCATCCTGCCCGAGGCCACGTCCAGCCTGGCCGCCGATTACCGTTTCCGCATCGCCGAATACGACGCGACCGGCACCGTGCTGGGGGCCGCGTTCGACGTGACCCAGGCGATGGCGGAACCGACCATCATCGGCAAGCTCGAGTACTGGGCCTGGAGCAGCCTGCACGGCGCCTGGATGATCCGCGCTGCCGACTACTGGGTCAACCGGCCAGGCTCGACGGTCAGCATCGCGCAGCCCGTCGGGCCGGCGCTCTCGGTGGCGGTCAACCAGGCGATCGGCGCCGACGGCTGGATCACGGTGCCGCGCGACAATGACTTCGCGCCCGGGGGCAAGGGGCGTTTCGTGCCGATGGGCAATCTGCTGCAGCTCAGGACCACGGCGCTGAGCTCCGAGAGCCAGGATCTCACGCTGCCGGCACCGGGAACCGCGGCCGGACAAGGCGTGCCGGCGGGCCGCAAGTCGCGCGCGCACTGTTTCAAGATCTTCTTCGAGGCGCGCGACCATGTCACCCACGCCGCGCTGCCCGGCAGCAACGCGCTCGACAAGATCGTTTGCAGCAACACCCAGTACCGCTACCAGCGTCACCCGTCCTGGGCCGGCAGCATCGTCACCACGACCGCCGTGGTCTCGCTCGACATCGGCGAGCTCTCCAGCCCCGGTGCCGGTTGCGGCAAGCTGACCAACGAGCTGCACGCGCTCTACACGGTCTATCACCCCTTCGTCGCCAGCGCGCGGGTCTATTTCGAGGGCAACCCGCCGCTGCCGGCCGACCAGCCGCTCGTGCTGGCGGGGGGTGAAGCCGTCTCAGCGGCGGGCGGCCTGCTGATCGACATCTCGGGCCTGCCGCCCTGCGCCTATGTGCTGTGGCTGGAGGCGACGCTCAACCTCACCTCGGGCTGGGGCCGCATTGGCAACGCCACGACATGGGATCACATCGCCTTCTGCAAGGGCTGATCAGAGCAGGTTGGCCAGGAAGGCGCGAGTGCGCGGCTGCTGCGGCGCCCCGAACAGCTGCTGCGGCGTGCCGGCCTCGACCACCTGGCCGCCGTCCATGAAAACCACGCGACTGGCCACCTCGCGGGCAAAGCCCATCTCGTGCGTGACCACCACCATGGTCATGTGCTCCTCGGCCAGCGCGCGCATGGTGCGCAGCACCTCGCCGGTGAGCTCGGGGTCGAGCGCCGAGGTCGGCTCGTCGAACAGCAGGATGTCGGGCTGCATGGCCAGCGCACGCGCGATCGCGACCCGCTGCTTCTGGCCGCCCGACAGGCGCGACGGGTAGCTGTCGCGCTTGTCGAACAGGCCGACCTTGCGCAGCAGCTCCTCGGCCAGCGGCTGCACCGCCTCGCGGCTCAGGCCCTTGACCGTGACGGGCGCCTCGATCAGGTTCTGCAGCACGGTCAGGTGCGGGAACAGGTTGAAATGCTGGAACACCATGCCCATGCGGCCGCAGAGGCCGCGGATCTCGGCCTCGGGCAGGTAATGGCAATGGCCATGCGCATCGGTCGAGACCAGCGGACGGCCCTGGATCTCGATCGCGCCGCGCTCGATGGTCTCCAGATGGATCAGGCAGCGCAGCAGGGTGCTCTTGCCCGAGCCCGAAGGGCCGATGACGGCCACCACCTCGCCACGGGCGACCTCGAACGACACCCCGCGCAGCACGGTCAAGTCACCGAAGCGCTTGTGCAGGTCGATGGCACGGATGACGGCATGCTCAGTCATAGACGGCGACTTTCTTTTCCATGCGCTGGAAGAACCAGGTCAGCACCAGCGTCATCAACAGGTAGAAGGCGGCGGCAACCACGAAGGGCGAAGTGGTGAAATCACGCTGCACGATGCCGCGCGCCGCGCGCAACAGGTCGTTCATGGCCAGCACGTAGATCAGCGAGGTGTCCTTGATCAGGGTGATGGTCTCGTTGCTCATCGGCGGCAGGATGCGCTTGACCATCTGCGGCAACACGATGCGGCGCATGGTCTGGAGATGGGACAGCCCCAGCACCTTGGAGGCCTCGTACTGGCCACGGTCCACCGACTGGATGCCGGCCCGGAAGATCTCGGCGAAATAGGCGGCGTAGTTGAGCGTGAAGGCCAGGATCGCCGCCGGGAAATCCGGCAGCCGGATGCCGATCACCGGCACGAAAGGCAGCGCAAAGTAGATGAACAGCATCTGCAGCATCAGCGGCGTGCCGCGCATCAGCCAGACATAGCCGCTGACCAGCCGGCCCAGCCAGGCGCGGCGCGACAGACGCAACAGCGCCAGTCCCAGACCGAGCGGCACCGCCAGCAGCATGGTCAGCAGGAACACCTGCAAGGTAGTCAGCGTACCCTGCAGCAAGGGGGGAAGAATGTCGAGCAGATAGGACATCGGAGCAACAGCCCTGGAAATGAAAATCCGGCCTCGCCCAACCCGGGGTGGGTTGGCCCGAGGCCGGACAGGTAGGCTTGGGCCCTGGGGACCAGCCGCCTTACTTCTTGACGATGTCCTTGCCGAACCACTTGGTCGAGATGGTCGCGGCGGTGCCGTCGGCCTTCATCGCATCCATGGCGCCCTGCAGCTTGGCCAGCAGCGCGGTCTCGTCCTTTCGGGTGCCGACGCCATAGTCCTCGGTACCGAAATTCTCGTCCAGCACGCGGTACTCGCCCGGCTTCTTGGCGGTGTAGTAGCGGCCCACGACCTCGTCGACGACCAGCGCATCGAGGCGGCCTGCCGACAGATCCATCAGCGCCGTGACGTTGTCGCCGAACTTCTTGATTTCCTTGATCGCCTTGGCGGTGTCAGCATCCTTCTGGATCGCCTCGACCGCGCTGCTGCCATCCTGCACACCGACCACCTTGCCGGCCAGCTGGGCCTTGGCCGTGATGGGCGACTTGTCCGTCACGACGATGATCTGGTGGTTCTCCAGGTAAGGCGTGGTGAACAGGATGTTGGCCTTGCGCTCCTCGGTGATGGTCAGGCCGTTCCAGAGCACGTCGACGCGCTTGCCGTTGAGCTCGGCTTCCTTGGCGCTCCAGTCGATCGGCTTGAAGCTGACTTCGAGGCCGCTGCGCTTGCCGGCTTC
>NZ_JAQTZS010000028.1 GCF_028687635.1 Malikia sp.
TTGCCCCTGGCCAGCACAGCCGATGAATACGAGGCCCTGCTGCCCTGGCGGCTGACGCCTCGCGCCTGAACTCCGTACCCCAGATCCTGTCACCGGGCAAGGGCGGGGTTAATCACGCGCATACGATTTCGGCATGGTTTTCCTGAAAAGTTACCGAAAGGTAATTTAGAGGCGGGTTGTGCCAGAAGTTAATCAGAAAGTTACCGAGGAGCAATTTTTGAGTGCGTTGAGTCAGCTGCTGTGATGGCGCAGCTGGTGCAGCCGCCATTCCAGCGACTCGCGCTTGGGCGTGAAACGCGCCTCGCGCGGCAGGAACAGCGGCTGGCCGTGCAGGCTGGTCAGCCGGGCGAAGTCGGGGATGCGCCGGTCCAGCAGGCGGCTGACATGCCATTTCAGGTCGGGGCCGGGCGCGATCAGGTGTCGGTCCATGGCCCAGTGCATGTCGGGTGTCAGTGCCAGGCCGTTGCGCGGGTCGTCGTCGCCGGCCTCGCTGAAAGGATGGATGTGCGCGGCCTCGACCATGGCTTCGCCGGTGGGTAGCAGCAGTCTTGTGCCAGAGGCGGCGCAGCGATAGTCGTACAGTTCGATCACCACTCGACGGAATGCCGGATCGCGCACATAGGCGGGTGGCAGAGCCTCGGCCGCTGTCAGCGCAGTGCCCTGTCGCAGCCGGTGTTCGTAGTGGCTGACTGCGACGGCGCTTGCCGCGACCGTGCGCAAGTCCTGCAGGCCGCGGTCCAGCCAGTGCGTCGAGAGCGTTTCGGCCAGTGCCTCCAGCGATTCGGGGTGCTGTAGCAGGTCGAACAGTTCCGGGTCCAGCGTGGCGCAGGCGATGTTGTCCGTGATGTCGGCCAGGCTGCGCGCTGTGGAGATCGTGGCCAATGCCACCTCGCGTCCAGGCAGCGGTTGCAGGTGCCAGAAACTCGCATCACCTCCACGCAGCTTGCCGGCCAGGTGGAAGAAGGGAAAGTAGGGGTTCGGGTGATCACTGGGCGTCCGAACCGCAGCGAAGAAGCGCTGGTAGCGTTCCAGCAGCGGCGGAGCGAAGGCGATCCGGTTGTCCGCCAGCCTGCCCGAGCGCGCCAGATCCAGCAGCGCGAGCAGCATGCAGATCTTGTGCGGGCTGGCGCGGCCGGCACGAACATTGACGTTCAGGCGGCGGAACTTGTCCTGGTACGACTCGAGGCTCATCTGTCAATGTCAATGTGGTGACTTCAGATCAGCCGAAGCTGGCTCGATAGGTGACCGGATCAAGCCTGCAGTGCTGCTCGATTGCGCCCTGCATGTCGAACAACCGAGGGGCCTTCCGGAAATCGAACAGCCGGTAGAGGTGGAACCGGTCCTTGGCTTCGTTCGAACGCTTCAGTTCGCCATTTGTGACGAAAAACGGGGTTTCGCGGCCGAACGAGGTGGTCTTGACTTCGATGAAACGTTCCCGGCCGTTGGCGTCGAACGACAGGATGTCGTAGCCCAGACCATCCCCCTGGGTTTTGGAGACATGCTCGACCCGGTCGGCGAGTCGATGTTGGCCCGCCTGCATCAAGCGCCAGTGTTCATAGCTGAGCGCGAACTGTTCGCCTGCCAGTCCCAGCGACTGGTTGTGTGCCTCGCGTTCCAGATAGTCGCGCTTGACCGGCTTGAAGTAGGGCGTGGCAGCGGTTTCGGCGGCGCGGTGCTGTCTGGTGGGCGCGTTGGTCAGTATGTTGGAAAAGTCGGTTTGAGCGGAGGCAATCGCCGGTTGCTGGACGGCGGCCAGCGCGGCTTGGTCCAGCATGGGCTTGAGTCGAAGCTGTTCCTCGACCACGGTTTCCAGCAAGGCCTGGTAGTTGCCGCGCGGCTGGTAGCCACGGATATAGGGAACGCCCAGGTTCACCATCACGGTGCTGATGTTGCCGTGCTTGAACTCGATCGAACCGTTGCTGCGCTGGTTCAGCAGTGACTGCAGCCGTCGTCTGTGCTCGGTTTTGTTGTAGGTTTGGCCCGCCAGTTCCAAGGCGAGCATGTGCAGATAGTCGGCCACGATCGCCTCGACCTCCTCGCGTGACCATTCCATCGATGCTCCTTGCAGGTATGCGTTGTTCAAGTTGAACTTGATCGTATCCTGGTTTTATCCCAGGATAGTGTTGATCGCGTCTGCGCAGTCAAGATGGTCTCGGTCCGATCGTGCGGGCCTGGATGGTGTGGCTGGTGCTCTCCGTAGTCAGACGTCGATATTCCCCGCCCTCAGCGCATTGGTCTCGATGAACTGACGGCGCGGCTCGACCTCGTCGCCCATCAGCATGGTGAAGAACTTGCTCAGGCCAGCCCCAGTGGCAGGTTTCTGGCATCGAGCCCCATGGCTTGCAGTTCACGGCGGAAATGGGTCATGGTCAGGGGATAAGCTTGGGCTACCAGCAGGTACTGGTAATCGTCCTGTTCCAGTAGGGCGGTCACGGCGGCTTCCGGAACTTCCGGCGCATAGTGGAACTTGGCTTCGTATTCCCCCGAGAAGGAGGCTACCGGCGCGCCGTCCTGTTCCGCCCGTGACAGTGCGTCCAAACGGATCTTCACGGTGACTTGCAGTCCAGCTCCCGGTACGTTGGGTACGGCCATGCCAAGCTGGATATCTTGTTGGATTTCCAGCCTCTGGGGCGAGTCGTTGATCTCGCCTCTGTTGTCACCCCGGAATGCCAGCACACGGAAGGCCACCAGTGTGGGCCTCGGGTTCATGGCTTGCATTGAACCTCTCCATGTGCAAATTGTCTGAATTCGCGCGGATTGTAGACCGCAGCCGCAGGGTTTTCATTGGCTTTTTCTAGACGTATGCACACAGGTTTTGGGCGTGCCGAAACCACTGGTTTCTTGGTCATGAACTCTGCGCTCATGCCTTTTTCTTCGATCAGTTCCCAGAAGCTTGTCGTGCTGCGTCTGACCAGGCGCAACAGCGTGTCCATTGCTTCGGACTGCGCGACGTCGTCGTTTTCGTACTTGCTGAATGCGACCGGTCCGCCACCGAAGAGGCGTGCTGCCTGTACCTGTGTCAGGCCATACTGCTTGCGTAGTGCGATGATTTCCGTGCCGGTCAGCAAGCCATCGACCTGCTTGCGGAACGCCAGCAGTACCCGCCTGTTACGTCGGCTTTCTTCTGTGCCCGCAAAGTCGGACAGGCAATGATCACAAAGCTTGTAGTGCAGGGGTAGCATGACCTTGTGGCCCTTGTACTCGGTCTCTGCTTCCTGCACCTGTTCCGTGACGTGACCCTCACCGCACAGTGGGCAGGGTTCCTGAGTGCTCATACCATTTTCCATCTCAAACATGGCAAGACACTGTCAGCACCAACTTGCCTGTCTTGCCTACAGCAAATTTCAAGAAATATTCAACCGGCATCGATTTGCCAGTAGTCGGCATGACTTCCAGCCTGCGGATGCTGTAAGCGTCGCAGGCAGCAAGGGTGCCTCTGCCGTTCTCGCACCATTCGGAGTCAATGTAGTCGGTCGGTTTCAGGCTCTGGATCAGTTCTGCCACGCGGGACAGGTCGTCATCGAAGAGCTTGCGGATGTCCCTGCGGCACTTTTCTGTCCAGGCGAACAACTGACCTTCATCGTTCACCAGGTTTTGTATGCGTTCAAGGTCGTAGAGGGGACCCCTTTTAATCTTGATGCGGCCTGTGCCCAGAGCCTGTGGCGGATTACTACAGTACTCCGATAGCACGGTGGTTTTTACCACCATGGTAACCTGATTTTGTGGCATATCAATGGCCTTGCAAGGTTTCCGGTTTCCGGAAGCCTCAGACGTCGATATTCCCCGCCCTCAGCGCATTGGTCTCGATGAATTGACGGCGCGGCTCGACCTCGTCGCCCATCAGCATGGTGAACACCTTGTCGGCCTCGATCGCGTCCTCGATCTGCACCCGCAGCAGGCGGCGCACGGTCGGGTCCATGGTGGTTTCCCACAGCTGGGCCGGGTTCATCTCGCCCAGGCCCTTGTAGCGCTGGCGCGCGGTGGTGCGTTCGGCTTCCGAGATCAGCCAGGCCATGGCCTGACGGAAGTCGCCGACCTTCTCTTCCTTCTGGCGCTCGCCTTCGCCGCGCAGCGCCTTGGCGCCCTCGCCCAGCAGGCCGCGGAAGCTGTGCGCGGCCTCGGCCAGGGTGGCGTAGTCGGCGCCATGCACGAATTCCTGCGTCAGCACGCTGCTCTTGATGTTGCCGTGGTGGCGACGGCTGATGCGCAGCATCGGCTTGTCGCTGCGCGGGTCGAGTTCGGCGCTCACCTCGGCCGGCACGCCGGTGGTGTTGAGCTCGCGCAGCTTGGCCTGCAGCGCCGGGGCGCAGGTGGTCGCGGCTTCCAGCGTGTCGAGGTCGAGTTCCACCCCGTCGGCAATGGCGCGCAGCGCCTCGGCGTCGAGGAAGTTGGAGAGGCGCGCGATCACATGCTCGGAGACCTGGTGCTTGCGCGCCAGCTCGGCCAGCGTTTCGCCAGTCAGTAGGCTGCTTTGCTCGCCGCCGGTCTGGATGCTGGCGTCCTTGAGCGCGATGCGCAGCAGGAAGCTGTCGAGCGCGGCGGCGTCCTTCAGGTACAGCTCTTCCTTGCCCGACTTGACCTTGTAGAGCGGCGGCTGCGCGATGTAGATATGGCCGCGTTCGACCAGCTCCGGCATCTGGCGGTAGAAGAAGGTCAGCAGCAGGGTGCGGATGTGGGCGCCGTCCACGTCCGCGTCGGTCATGATGATGATGCGGTGGTAGCGCAGCTTGTCGATGTTGAAGTCATCGGCGCCGCTCTTGCTCTTGGGCGCGTACTCGTCGGCGCTGGCCTTGCCGATGCCGGTGCCCAGGGCCGTGATCAGGGTCAGGATCTCGTTGCTGGCCAGCAGCTTCTCGTAGCGGGCCTTCTCGACGTTGAGGATCTTGCCGCGCAGCGGCAGGATGGCCTGGAACTTGCGGTCGCGGCCCTGCTTGGCCGAGCCGCCGGCCGAGTCGCCCTCGACGATGTAGATCTCGCACTGGGCGGGGTCCTTCTCCTGGCAGTCGGCCAGCTTGCCGGGCAGGCCCATGCCGTCGAGCACGCCCTTGCGCCGCGTCATCTCGCGCGCCTTGCGGGCGGCTTCGCGGGCGCGCGCGGCCTCGACGATCTTGCCGCACAGGATCTTGGCGTCCTGCGGGCGCTCCTCCAGGTATTCGGTCAGCGCCTTGGCGACGATGTCTTCCACCGGGGCGCGCACTTCCGAACTGACCAGCTTGTCCTTGGTCTGGCTGCTGAACTTGGGCTCCGGCACCTTGACCGACAGCACGCAGCACAGGCCTTCGCGCATGTCGTCGCCCGAGACCTCGACCTTGGCCTTCCTGGCCAGGTCGTTCTGTTCGATGTACTTGCCGATCACCCGCGTCATGGCCGCGCGCAGGCCGGTCAGGTGGGTGCCGCCGTCGCGCTGCGGGATGTTGTTGGTGAAGCAGAGCACGTTCTCGTTGTAGCTCTCGTTCCACTGCATCGAGACTTCGACCCCGATGCTGGTGCCCGGGATGCCCCCGTAACTGTCGGCCGGGCGCTCGCCCGTGGCGTGGAAGGTGGTCGGGTGCAGCACCTTCTTGCCGGCGTTGATGAACTCGACGAAGCCCTTGACGCCCCCGGCGCCCGAGAAGTCGTCTTCCTTGCCGCTGCGCTCGTCCTTCAGGCGGATGCGCACGCCGTTGTTCAGGAATGAGAGTTCGCGCAGGCGCTTGGCCAGGATCTCGTAGTGGAAATCGTGGTTCTGCGTGAAGATGTCGGTGTCGGGCAGGAAATGGACTTCGGTGCCGCGCTTCTCGGTCGCGCCGGCCACGCGCATCGGCGAGACCTCGACGCCGCCGACCTGCTCGATCAGCCGGTTCTGCACGAAGCCGCGTGCGAAGTCGATCTGGTGCACCTTGCCTTCGCGGCGCACGGTCAGGCGCAGCCACTTGGACAGCGCGTTGACGCAGGACACGCCGACGCCGTGCAGGCCGCCCGAGACCTTGTAGCTGTTCTGGTTGAACTTGCCGCCGGCGTGCAGCTCGGTCAGCGCGATCTCGGCCGCGCTGCGCTTGGGCTCGTGCTTGTCGTCCATCTTGACGCCGGTCGGGATGCCGCGGCCGTTGTCGGTGACGGAGATCGAGTTGTCGCCGTGGATGGTGACGACGATGTCGTCGCAGTGGCCGGCCAGCGCCTCGTCGATCGAGTTGTCGACCACCTCGAACACCAGGTGGTGCAGGCCGGTGCCGTCGCTGGTGTCGCCGATGTACATGCCGGGGCGCTTGCGCACCGCCTCCAGGCCCTCCAGGATCTGGATCGCGCCTTCGCCGTAGCCTTCCGATGCGCCAGCCTGGTGGGCGTCGATCAGGGGCTGGACGGTGGTGAAGGCTTCACCTGGGGCGTCCGCTGGGTGGGGCTGGTTGGCGTCGGTCATGGTCAAAAATCTCTCTCGCTTCAATGGCAAAACCCGCACGAAGGGGCGCGGGTTCGGGGGCGGCTAGGGGGCAGGTCTGCCGTGGCGTCCGCCTCAGATGCGCATCGGCATCACGACGTACTTGAAGTGCTCGTTGTCGGGGATGGTCAGCAGCGCCGAGCTGTTGCCGTCGTTGAGCTCCAGCCGGATCATGTCCTGGCTCATGTTGGACAGCGCGTCGATCAGGTAGCTGACGTTGAAGCCGATCTCGATCGCGGGGCCGTCGTATTCGATGTCGAGCTCGTCGACCGCCTCTTCCTGGTCGGCGTTGTTGGCCGCCACGCGCAGGCTGCCGCTCTCAAGGTTCAGGCGCACGCCCTTGAACTTCTCGCTCGTCATGATGGCGGCGCGCTGCAGCGCGGCCAGCAGCGCGCCGCGGCCCAGGAACAGGATGTTGGGGTGGTTGCGCGGGATCACGCGGTTGTAGTCGGGGAACTTGCCCTCGACCAGCTTGGTGACGAACTCCATGCCCTCGAAGCGGAAGCGCGCCTGGTTGGCGGCGAACTGCAGCTCGATCGCGCCGTCCTTGTCCGACAGCAGGCGCTGCAGCTCGAGCACGGTCTTGCGCGGCAGGATGACTTCCTGCTTGGGCACTTCGACGTCGAGCTCGGCGCTGGCGAAGGCCAGCCGGTGGCCGTCGGTCGCGACCAGGCTCAGCTTGGTGCCTTCGGCGACGAACAGGATGCCGTTGAGGTAGTAGCGGATGTCGTGCACCGCCATCGAGAAGCTGACCTGGTTCAGCAGGCTCTTGAGCGTCTTCTGCGGCACGCTGAAGGCGGGGCCGAAGCTGGGCGCTTCCTGCACCAGCGGGAAGTCCTCGGCCGGCAGCGTCTGCAGCGTGAACTTGGACTTGCCGCCCTTGAGGATCAGCTTGTTCTGCGCCGACTCCAGGCTGACTTGCTGGTCGGACGGCAGGGTGCGCAGGATGTCGATCAGCTTGCGCGCGCCGACCGTGGTCGAGAAGGCGGCGTCGTCACCGCCCAGGTCGACCTGGGTGCGGATCTGGATTTCGAGGTCGGAGGTGGTCAGCTGCACCTCGCCGGCGGTCTTGCGGATCAGCACGTTGGCCAGCACGGGCAGGGTGTGGCGGCGTTCGACGATGCCCGCCACCGATTGCAGGGCGGCCAGCACTTTGTCCTGGGTCGACTGGAAGACGATCATGTTCAGGCTTTCTTCGGGTTCCGGTATGGGTCTGGGCTGAGCTTAAGCGATCCAGGCTCAGCCCTTGAGGGTCTGTTCGAGCACATGCAGCTGCTGGTTCAGCTCGCTGACGGTCTGGCGTTCGGCGCCGATCTTGCGTACCGCGTGCAGCACCGTGGTGTGGTCGCGGCCGCCGAACCGTTCGCCGATCTCGGGCAGGCTTTTCTGCGTCAGTTCCTTGGCCAGGAACATCGCGATCTGGCGCGGCCGCGCGATGTTGGCGGGCCGCTTCTTGGAATACATGTCGGAGATCTTGATCTTGTAGAAGTCGGCGACGGTCTTCTGGATGTTCTCGACGCTGATCTGGCGGTTCTGGATCGACAGCAGGTCCTTCAGCGCATCGCGCGCGAGCTGGATCGAGACTTCCTTCTGGTTGAAGCGCGAGTAGGCCAGGATCTTGCGCAGCGCGCCCTCAAGCTCGCGCACGTTCGAGCGCACGTTCTTGGCGACGAAGAAGGCGACGTCCTCGGGCATGGAGGCGCCCTCGGCCTCGGCCTTGCTGATCAGGATCGCGACCCGCATCTCCAGCTCGGGCGGCTCGATCGCGACCGTGAGGCCCGAGTCGAAGCGCGAGACCAGCCGCTCGTGGATGTCGGCCAGGCCCTTGGGGTAGGTGTCGCTGGTCATGACGATGTGGCTCTTCTTGGTCAGCAGCGCCTCGAAGGCATTGAAGAACTCCTCCTGGGTGCGTTCCTTGTTGGCGAAGAACTGCACGTCGTCGATCAGCAGCAGGTCGAGCAGGTGGTAGCGTTGCTTGAACTCGTCGAAGGCCTTCTTCTGGTAGGACTTGACCACGTCGGTCACGAACTGCTCGGCGTGGATGTAGAGCACCTTGGCGCCGGGCCTGTCGGCCAGCAGCTGGTTGCCGATCGCGTGCATCAGGTGGGTCTTGCCCAAGCCCACGCCGCCGTAGATGAACAGCGGGTTGTAGAGCTGGCCAGGGTTGTGCGCCACATGCATGGCGGCGGCGCGCGCCATGCGGTTGGCCGAGCCCTCGACCAGGGTCGCGAAGGTCAGCGCGGTGTTGAGGCGGTGCTTGTGCGTATCGACCCGGGCTTCCAGCAACTGGTTGTCAGGCAGTTCGGCGAACACCGGCGCTTGATAGGCGGGGGCGCTGCGTTGCGCCGGCGCGACGCTGCGCGGGGCTGGTTCGCGCTGCGCCAGCACGAGTTCGAGCGCCACCGACCGGGCCGCCACCAGTTCCAGCGCGGCGCTGATCTTGCCGGCGTACTGGGCGCGGACCCAGTCCATCTTGAAGCGGTTGGCCACGGCCAACGTGACCTTGTCGCCGCTCTCGGAGACGCGCGCCAGCAGCGGGCGGATCCAGGTGTTGAACTGCTGCTCGGGGATCTCCTGCGCCAGCCGCTCGGTGCACATTTGCCACAGGTCGGACGCTTCGGGCAACAGGCTGGGTTGGCTCATGGGAGAAGGGGTGTGGGAAAACACGGGAAAACTGCGGTACGCGGGTCGCCGGGCTAATGATTGTAGTGCCTCGGGCGAGTTATCCACAAGCTGTCAGCCATGCCAGGCCGGACCTCTTGGGGGCCTGCCGCGAAACAGGGTTTGTCTTTCTGGCGGTTTTTGGTGATAATCATGGGTTTTTCCTATACCGTCAAATTTCAACCCGGCGTGCTGAGCACGGTGCGCCTGAACAGGAACCCATCATGAAACGCACCTACCAACCCTCCAAGATCAAGCGCGCCCGTACCCACGGCTTCATGGTTCGCATGGCTACCAAGGGCGGCCGCGCCGTCCTGAACGCTCGCCGCGCCAAGGGCCGCAAGCGCCTGGGCGTCTAAGCCCCGGCGTCCCGGCGCACCGTGTCGGTCCTGCCGACCCCTGTGTCCCCGCAACGCATTCGTCAGCGCGCTCAGTTTGACGCGGTGATGTCGGGCCAGCTCGTGGCCAAGACGGCGCACTTCGCACTGCACATGGCCAAAAGCCATGCGGCGGGCGGTGCGCCGGATCTGTTTCCGGGTGGCGGCGCCTGGCTGGGCGTCATCCTGCCCAAGCGCTGGGCGCGTCACGCCGTGACCCGCAATACCCTGCGCCGGCAGATCTATGCCGTGACGCGCGAACTGGCCGCTGGCTTGCCGCAACTCCCGATGGTGGTGCGGCTGCGCAGCGGCTTTTCGCGTCAGGATTTCCCGAGCGCGACTTCCGACGCGCTCAAGCGCGAGGCGCGCGCCGAACTGCTGTCGCTGCTCGGCGAGCGGCTGGCGCGGCGCCCGCGCGCGCCGGCCGTCGCGCCGAGCGCCGCCCCGGCTCCCCAGGCTGACGATGCGCCTGCCTGAACTGCCCCGCCAGGGCCTGATGGCGCTGGTCAGGGCTTACCGGCTGCTGCTGAGCCCCTGGGTCGGTTCGGTTTGCCGCTTCGAGCCGACCTGTTCCGCCTATTCCCTGCAGGCGCTCGATCGCCATGGCGCGGTGCTAGGCTCCTGGCTGACGCTCAGGAGACTGGGCCGCTGCCATCCCTGGTGCGCCGGCGGCTGCGACCCCGTGCCCGAGCGGGCCCCGCGCCTGTTCTCCCGCCTCATTACCGACCCCATGGAAAAGACCCGTCATGAGTGACATCCGCCGATCCATACTCTGGGTGATATTCGCCTTCTCGCTGATCCTGCTCTGGGATGCGTGGCAGGTGCATAACGGTCGCCCCAAGACCTTTTTCCCGGCACCGCAGGACAAGCCGGCAGCGACCGCTCCGGCCGCCGTTGCCCAGCCTGTCGCCGCCCTGCCGGGCGCGGCGCCGCTCGCCTCCGATGCCGCCGCGCCCGAGATCCCGCGTCAGACCCATGTGGTCAGCACCGACGTCCTCAAGCTGAGCTTTGACAGCGAGGGCGGTTCGCTGATCGGCGCCGACCTGCTCAAGCACCGCGCGGCCGGCCAGGATGCCGCCATCCGCCTGCTGACCCAGGACGACAGGCACACCTACGTGGCACAGACGGGTCTGCTCGGCAGCTCGCCGCTGCCCACCCACAAGGCGCCGATGCGCCTGGTCGGCAAGGCGCAGGATCTGGCCGAGGGCCAGGACAGCCTGACCCTGCGCTTCGAGTCGGCCCCGGTCGGCGGCGTGGTGCTGGCCAAGACCTACACGCTCAAGCGTGGTGGCTACGACATCGCGGTCAGGCATGAGGTGATCAACCAGGGCGCCGTCCCGGTCTCGCCCGCGCTCTATCTGCAGCTGGTGCGCGACGGTTCGACCAAGGACAGCGACGTGCCGTTCGCGTCGACCTTCACCGGCCCGGCGGTCTACAGCGATGCGGCCAAGTTCCAGAAGATCGCGTTCGAGGACGTCGACAAGGGCAAGGCCGACTTCACCCGCAGCGCCAACGACGGCTATGTCGCGATGGTGCAGCATTACTTCGCCACCGCCTGGCTGCTCGACGCCGGCATCGCGCGCGACAACTACGCCGAGAAGGTCCCGGGCGGTGCCCTCTACCGCGCCGGCATGAAGTCCGCGCTGGGCGAGATCGCGCCCGGCCAGAGCAAGGCCTTCGAGGCCCGCCTGTTCGTCGGTCCGCAGGAAGAGAAGCTGCTGGAGCGGCTGGCCCCGGGCCTGGAGCTGGTCAAGGACTACGGCTGGACGACCATCGTCGCCAAGCCGCTCTACTGGCTGCTGGAGAAGATCCATGCCTTCGTCGGCAACTGGGGCTGGTCCATCGTGCTGCTGGTGGTGGTGATCAAGGCCGCCTTCTACTGGCTCAACGCCAACGCCTACCGCAGCATGGCCAAGATGAAGGCGATCAACCCGCGCATCCAGGAGATGCGCGAGCGCCTGAAGGACAAGCCGCAGCAGATGCAGCAGGAGATGATGCGCATCTACCGCGAGGAAAAGGTCAACCCGCTGGGCGGCTGCCTGCCGATCCTGATCCAGATTCCGGTCTTCATCGCGCTCTACACCGTGCTGCTGGCCAGCGTCGAGATGCGCAACGCGCCCTGGGTGGGCTGGATCACCGATCTGTCGTCCAAGGACCCGTTCTACATCCTGCCGGTGGTGCTGACGCTGACCACCGTCATCCAGACCGCGCTCAACCCGCTGCCGCCGGACCCGATGCAGGCCAAGATGATGTGGATCATGCCGCTGGTGTTCTCGGTCATGTTCTTCAGCTTCCCGGCCGGCCTGGTGCTGTACTGGATCACGAACAACACGCTGACCATCCTGCAGCAGGCGCATATCAACCGCCGCATGGGCGTGCCGCTGAAGATCACGCTGCCGACCCAGCTGTTCAAGCAGGCGAAGTAAGCCCACTCCCCGAGGGGCCGCGACAGCGGCCCTTTTTCATTGGGAGGCCGCGTCGGTGCGCCGCCCCCTTTTTCCTCCAGCCCTTTGCCCGAGACCCCGAACATGCTGCCGCGCCACCAGGACCCCATCGTCGCCATCGCCACCGCCCCGGGACGCGGGGCGGTCGGCATCGTCCGCGTCTCGGGCCGAGGGCTGGACCGCCTGGTGCAGGCGCTCTGCGGCAAGGCGCTCAGACCCCGCGAGGCCACCTACGGCCCGCTGCGCGACGCCGACGGGTCGGCCATCGATCACGGCCTGGCGCTGCATTTCCCGGCGCCGCATTCCTATACCGGCGAGGACGTGCTTGAACTGCAGGCGCATGGCGGGCCGGTGGTGCTGCGGCTGCTGCTGGCGCGTTGCCTGGCCGCCGCCGCCGAGATCGACCCCGCGACTGACCTGCCGCGCCTGTCCGGCCTGCGACTGGCGCAGCCGGGCGAGTTCACCGAGCGGGCCTTCCTGAACGACAAGATCGACCTGACGCAGGCCGAGGCGATCGCCGACTTGATCGACGCCAGCACCGAGGCGGCGGCGCGCAGCGCGAGCCGTTCGCTCGCGGGCGAGTTCTCGCGCGAGGTCGGCGGGTTGCGCGAGGCGCTGGTCCATCTGCGCATGCTGGTCGAGGCCACGCTGGACTTCCCCGAGGAGGAAATCGACTTCCTGCGGCAGGCCGATGCCCAGGGCCAGCTCGACCGCCTGCGGCTGCGGCTGGGCCAGGTGATGCGGCGCACGCGCCAGGGCGCGCTGCTGCGCGAGGGCATCAAGGTGGTGATCGCGGGCCAGCCCAACGCGGGCAAGAGCTCGCTGCTCAACGCGCTGGCCGGCGCCGAGCTGGCGATCGTGACGCCGATCGCCGGCACCACGCGCGACGTGGTGCAGCAGACGATCCAGATCGAGGGCGTGCCGTTGCATGTGATCGACACCGCCGGCCTGCGCGAGGGCGAGGGCATCGATGAGGTCGAGCGCATCGGCATCGCGCGCGCCTGGGGCCAGATCGAGGGCGCCGACGCGGTGCTGCTGCTGCATGACCTGACCCGCGTTGGCCAGCCCGACTACGACGCCGCCGAGCGCGAGATCGCCGCCACGCTCGAAGCCCGGCTGCCGGCGCGGGTGCCAGTGATCGATGTCTGGAACAAGGCCGATGCTGGCTTGGCGCCTGAGCCGCTTGCAGCTGCGGGGCTGGAGCCCGTGGCCGGCCATGCGCCGCACGAGCAGCTGCGCCTGTCGGCCAAGACTGGCGCCGGGCTCGACGCGCTCAGGCAGCGCCTGCTCGAACTGGCCGGCTGGCAGGGCGGCGGCGAAGGCCTCTACATCGCGCGCGAGCGCCATGTGCAGGCGCTGCGCCAGGTCGGCGAACACCTCGAAGTCGCCGCGCTGCATATCGCGCGGCAGGCCCAGTCGCTCGACCTGCTGGCCGAGGAGCTGCGCCTGGCCCAGAACGCGCTCAACCAGATCACCGGCGCCTTCAGTTCGGACGACCTGCTGGGCGTGATCTTTTCGTCGTTCTGTATTGGCAAGTGACATGACCCATTCCAAGCCGGATTTTCCCTTCGCGCTGGATCAGCGCACCCTGCGTCCCCTGGTCGATAGCGCGACCTGGCAGCGTGCCTTGCATCTGCTGCTGGATGACAGTGTCGAAGAAGTCAGCGTCGACTGGTTGTCTCACCGCTGGCTGGTCTATGGCTCGGTGCAGGGGTCACGGCACACAGCTTACGAGGTCTCGGTCGGGCTGAAGCTCGACGCCAAGGGCCGGGTGCTGGACTGGCTGCCGGAATGCAGCTGTCCGGTCGGCTTCGAATGCAAGCACGCGGTCGCGCTGCTGCTCAAGGCGGCGAGCCTGTCCGAGGCCGCGCAGCCCTTGTCTCCCGCGGAGCGGGCCCTTGCCCATCAGGCCGCCGAAGCGGCCCGGCGCCTGAAAGCCGAACAGCAGGCCGAGGCCGATCTGCAGCGCTGGCTGCAGGCCTTGAGTCCCGAGCCGCCGCGTAAGCCGGCAGCGGTCGCGCGTCCCGAGTTCCTGCTCTACCTGCTGTCCCTGCAGTCCGCCGGGGACCTGGGCTGGCAACTGCAGCTCGATGTCAAGGGCAGCTATCGCAAGGTCAATGGCGACTGGGCCAAGCCTAGGAACTTGAGCGGCTCTTTCAACGCGACCCAGCTGGAGTACCGGGACCAGCTTGAGCCCGCTGATCACGATGTGATCCAGCTGCTGCCGGCCTTGCGCTCGGAACGTGACCGTTATCACTTCGGCATGCCGACCTCGGTCGAGCCCAGGGGCAGCGTGGGTGTGATGCTGTTGCAGCGCGCCGCCAGCACCGGGCGCCTGTATAGCCGGACCCCTGGCGGCGACCTGATCGCCAGGCTGCAATGGGGCGAGCCCTTGGCGCTGGAGTGGCAGTGGCAAGAGAGCCTCACGGAGCCATCGGCTGAGTCGGTCTGGACGCTGTCCCCCCGCTTGCCGCTGGAGACGGCCCGCCTCTGTGCCGGCCAGCCCTTGCTCTACATGGATTCGGTGCAAGGCCGTTGCGGCCTGGTTGATGGCGGCTCGCTGACCCAGGCGCAGGCCTTGCAGCTGCTGCGGGCGCCCAAGTTGCCGGCCTCGGTGCTGCGCAAGCACCATCTCGCCTTGCTGGAGCATCTGCCAGGCATCGAACTGCCGCCGGTGCTGCCGCAGGTGCGGGTGCTGCAAGGCATGGATCCGACCTGGCGCTTGCATCTGACGCCCGTTCCGGCCGACCTGCAAGCCGTGCATGGCCTGTTGCAGGCCGAATTGCGCTTCGATTATGGCGGGCAGCAGGGCCTGTGGTCGACTCCGTCCGCCACGGTCCTGTTGTCCGATGCGCAAGGCCAGCTGCTGCTGCACCGCGATCTGAGGTCGGAGCAGGAGGCATTGTCCCGCCTGCAGCGGTTTGGCTTGCAGGCCGCGCCGGATGGCTGCTTTGGCATACCGGGCCATCTGTCACAGGAGCCGTGGCTGGACTGTGCCGGGCAGGATTTCGAGCCGCTGCGCGCGGCCGGCTTCGTGGTGGAACTGGCCGCGCCATTGCAGGGCTGGATCCGGCATGCCGAGGGCCTGGACGTCGAATGGACGCCCGAGGGCGAGTCGGAGGAAACCTCGCCCTGGTTCGATCTGTCGCTGGGGCTGGAGATCGAGGGCCGGCGCCACAACGTCCTGCCCTTGCTGCCGGGGCTGCTCGCGCGGCTGGCGGATGCGCCGCTGGATGAGCAGACCGGCCAGCCTCGCCTGCCCGAGCATGTCTACCTGCCCGATCCCGAGGGAGCCGGCTTCTGGCGCCTGCCGACCGAGGCGATCCGGCCCTGGTTGTCGCTGCTGCTGGAGCTGCTCGATGAGCAGGGGGCCAATCTGTCGGGCGAGTCGCTGCGACTGTCGCGGCTGGAGGCGATGCGTGCCGTCGCCTCGCTGGGCCAGGGCGTGGCCTGGGAGGGCGCGCGGCATCTGCGCGAGCTGGTCGACAGCCTGCGCGGTCTGGAGCGGCTGCCAGCCATTGCGCTGCCGGCGGGCGTGCAAGCCGAGCTGCGCCCCTACCAGCAGCAGGGCCTGGACTGGCTGCAGTTCCTGGCGGCGCACGGCCTGGCCGGCATCCTGGCCGACGACATGGGCCTGGGCAAGACCCTGCAGACCTTGGCGCATGTCCAGGCCGAGAAGGAGGCCGGGCGCCTGACGACCCCCGCGCTGGTGATCGCGCCCGTCAGCCTGCTGGGCAACTGGCAGCGCGAGGCGGCGCGCTTCTGTCCCGACCTGCGCACGCTGGTCATGCACGGTGGTGGCCGTCACGAAGCGGCCGCGGCCATGGCCGATCACGATCTGGTGATCGCGCCCTATTCGCTGCTGCAGCGCGACCGCGAGCGCTGGCTGTCGCTGACCTGGCATCTGGTGGTGCTGGACGAGGCGCAGAACATCAAGAACGCGAGCACGCAGGCGGCGCAAGTCGTGTTCGACCTCAAGACCCGGCACCGGCTCTGCCTCTCGGGCACGCCGATGGAGAACCATCTCGGCGAACTCTGGAGCCTGTTCCACTTCCTGATGCCGGGCTTCCTGGGCAGCCGCGAGGGTTTCCGCAAGCGTTTCCGGGTGCCGATCGAGAAGCAGGGCGATGTCCGCCGCCAGACCGAGCTGCGCGCCCGCCTGACGCCCTTCATGCTCCGGCGCACCAAGGCCCTGGTGGCCCATGAGTTGCCGCCCAAGGTCGAGACCCTGATGCGGGTCGAGCTGTCGGGCCAGCAGGCCGACCTCTACGAGACCGTGCGCCTGAGCATGGAGCAGGCCGTGCGCGAGGCGCTGTCGAGCCGTGGCCTGGCCAAGTCACAGATCACCATCCTCGACGCGCTGCTCAAGCTGCGCCAGGCCTGCTGCGACCCGCGCCTGCTCAAGCTCGACGCGGCGGCCAAGGTCAAGGGTTCGGCCAAGCTGGAGCAGCTGATGGAACTGCTGACCGAGATGCTGGCCGAGGGCCGGCGCGTGCTGCTGTTCTCCCAGTTCACCAGCATGCTGACGCTGATCGAGGCCGAGCTCAGGCAGCGCGGCCTGGCCTGGGTCAAGCTGACCGGGCAGAGCCGCCACCGCGACGCGATCATCGAGCAGTTCACCAGCGGGCAGGTGCCGCTGTTCCTGATCAGCCTGAAGGCGGGTGGCGTCGGTCTCAACCTGCCGCAGGCCGACACCGTGATCCATTACGACCCGTGGTGGAACCCCGCGGTCGAGAACCAGGCGACGGACCGGGCCCACCGCATCGGCCAGACCCAGAGCGTCTGGGTGGTCAAGCTGGTCGCGCAGGGCACGATCGAGGAACGCATCCTGGAGATGCAGGCGCGCAAGGCGGCGCTGGCCGAGAGCATGTACCAGGGATCGGCCGCCCGGCAGCAGCCCATGTTCAGCGAGGACGATCTGAGCGAACTGCTCAAGCCCCTGGCCTGAGAGTGTAATTTTCATGTAATTCTTGATCTATATCAAATTAATTATCCAAAATGATTAAAAACTGCTTTGTTAATGGTTTGTTAATGGTGGATTTGAAGGCTTTACAAAATTTAGCGCAACATGAGCAAAGGAAAATGGAATTGGCATCAGCTCGGACTGGGTGCCAAGATCGCCGGCGGTAATTTCTTCCTGGTGACCGCCGTGCTGGTGGTGTTGGTGACCCTGATCAGCGTGGTGGTGTCGCGCGAGATGGAAAGCCAGGCCGAGCAGGAACTCGCTGGCAGGACCAAGATGCTGGCGGAATTCGTGGCGGCCAGTGACACCGACTTGCAGCGCCGCATCACCGCGTTGGCGCAGGTATTTGTCGATAATCTGAAGGGAGACTTGGAGCTCGATAGCGCCACCATTCAGATCAAGGAAGTCGCGACGCCGGTCCTCAAGCTCGATGGGCGCCCACTGAACCTGAATTTCCAGACCGTCGATCATTTCACTGCCATGACGGGCAGCGTGGCCACGATCTTTGCCAGGACGGGCGATGACTTCGTGCGCATCAGCACCTCGTTGAAGAATGGGCAAGGCGAGCGGGTCGTCGGCACCTTGCTCGATCGGGCACACCCGGCTTACGCGCAGGTGCGGGCTGGCAAGCGTTACGTGGGGCAGGCGACCCTGTTCGGTCGTCGCTACATCACCCAGTACGACCCGATTCACAATCAGCAAGGCCAGGTGATCGGCCTGACCTTTGTCGGCATCGATTTCTCGGAAATCTTCAGCGGCCTCAAGCAGGCGATCAGGCAACTCAAGACCGGCAGCTCGGGCTACTACTATGTGCTCGACGCGCAACCGGGCCAGAACTACGGCACCCTGCTCGTGCACCCGGCGCAAGAAGGAAAGAATATTCTCGAGGCCAAGGATGCCAACGGTCGCTTCTTCATCAAGGAGATGCTGGAGCGGAAGAACGGCCTCGTGCGCTACCCCTGGATCAATGCGACGCTGGGCGAGACGCGGGCGCGTGAAAAGTTGGCGGCCTATGCGTTCTACCCGAACTGGAACTGGGTGATCGCCGGTGGCACCTATGTCGATGAGTACACGGCCAATACCCAGCGCCTGTTGGGTTACGTGGCCTGGCTGGGCCTGGCGGCGGTGCTGGCGCTGTCGGGGATCGGATTCGTGCTGATGCGCGGCCTGGTGATTCGGCCGCTGGCCGAGGTCAGCGCGGTGGCCGATACCCTGGCCAAGGGCGATTTGACGGCCCGCCTGGTCACGACCCGCCAGGACGAGATCGGCACCCTGATGCAAGCGATCAATCACATGGGCCATGGGCTGAGCCAGGTGGTGCAAACGGTGCGCAGCCGAGCCGAGGGCGTGGCGAGCGCCGCCGCTCAAATCGCCCAGGGCAATATGGATTTGAGCCATCGCACCGAACGCCAGGCCAGCGCGCTGGAGCAGACCGCCGCCTCGATGGAAGAGTTGGGCTCGACCGTGCGGCGCAATACCGACAGCGCCCACAACGCCAACCAGTTGGCCTTGAGTGCCCGTGACGTGGTGACCGAGGGCGGCCAGGCGGTGATCCAGGTGGTCGATACCATGAAGGGCATCAATGCCGCCAGCCAGCGCATCGCCGACATCATCGGCGTGATCGATGGCATTGCCTTCCAGACCAACATCCTGGCCTTGAACGCGGCGGTCGAGGCGGCGCGCGCCGGTGACAATGGCCGGGGCTTCGCGGTGGTCGCGGCCGAGGTCCGTTTGCTCGCCGGTCGTTCGGCCGAGGCGGCCCGGGAGATCAAGGACCTGATCACCGCCAGCGTCAAGCGGGTCGAACAGGGCGATGCCTTGGTGGACCACGCCGGTCACACCATGCAGGACGCCGTCGACAGCATCCAGCGCGTGACAACGCTCATGGCGGAAATCAGCGCCGCCAGCCAGGAGCAAAGCGCGGGCGTGATGCAGGCGGGCGAGGCGATTTCCCACATGGACCAGGCGACCCAGCAAAACGCCTCGCTGGTGGAGGAAATGGCCACTGCCGCTGCCAGCCTGCGCAGCCAATCCGATGAACTGGTGCACGCGGTCGCGGTGTTCCGCTTGGAGTCCGATCAGGTCGGCGGCTGATCCGGCCTCAGATCCCTCAGTCCTCGTCCGCGCCCTGGATCGCCTTCCTGACCGTTTCGCCGGAGAAGCCCCGAGCGGCCAGGAAGCGCATCTGCCTGGCGCGCTCGCTGGCATCGGCCGGCGGCTGGCCGAACTTGCGACGCCAGACCTCGCGCGCGCGCTCGACCTCGGTGCCGCGCAGCTGCTCGACCGCTTCGCGCACCACCTCGGCGTCCAGGCCCTTGGCCTGCAGCTCGGCCTTGACCCGGCTGGCGCCGAGCTTGGCCGCCCGGCGGTGCAGCACGCTGTCGGCCACCCGCTCGTCGCTGATGAAACCGCGCGAGGCCAGGGTGTCGAGCGCCTCGGCCAGTTCGCCCTCGCGCGTCTCGTGCTCGCGCAGCTTGCGTTCGAGTTCGAGCCGGGAATGCTCGCGCATCGACAGCAGCCGCAGCGCGCGACTTTTCAGCGAGGGCGCGGGACGCCCGCCGCTCATGCGGCGTCGGCCGGGTCGATCTCGGCCTCGCCGGCGCGCGACTTGACGCTGGCCGGGTCGAAGGCGGGCAGGGTCGGCACGCCAAGCGCGACGCGGATCTTGTTCTCGATCTCGTGCGCGAGCTGCGGGTTCTCGCGCAGGAACTCGCGCGAGTTCTCGCGGCCCTGGCCGATCTTCTCGCCCTGGTAGGCGTACCAGGCGCCGGACTTGTCGACCACCTTCTGCGCCACGCCGAGGTCGATGATCTCGCCCTCGCGGCTGATGCCCTCGCCGTAGAGGATGTCGAACTCGGCGGTCTTGAACGGCGAGGCGACCTTGTTCTTGACCACCTTGACCTTGGTCTCGCTGCCGACGACTTCCTCGCCCTTCTTGATCGAGCCGATGCGGCGGATGTCGATCCGCACCGAGGCGTAGAACTTGAGCGCGTTGCCGCCGGTGGTGGTCTCGGGGCTGCCGAACATGACGCCGATCTTCATGCGGATCTGGTTGATGAAGATGACCATGCAGTTGGTCTTCTTGATCGTCGCGGTCAGCTTGCGCAGCGCCTGGCTCATCAGGCGGGCCTGCAGGCCGGGCAGGCTGTCGCCCATGTCGCCCTCGATCTCGGCCTTCGGCGTCAGCGCGGCGACCGAGTCGATCACGATCAGGTCGACCGCGCCCGAGCGCACCAGGCTGTCGACGATCTCGAGCGCCTGCTCGCCGGTGTCGGGCTGGCTGATCAGCAGGTCGTGCGGGTTGACGCCGAGCTTCTGCGCGTACTGGACGTCGAGCGCGTGCTCGGCATCGACGAAGGCGCATTGGCCGCCGACCTTCTGCATCTCGGCGATGACCTGCAGCGTCAGCGTGGTCTTGCCCGAGGATTCCGGGCCGTAGATCTCGATCACCCGGCCGCGCGGCAGGCCGCCGACGCCGAGCGCGACATCAAGGCCGAGCGAGCCGGTCGAGACGACCTGGATGTCCTCGACTTTCTCGCCCTCGCCCAGGCGCATGATCGCGCCCTTGCCGAATTGCTTCTCGATCTGCGCCAGCGCGGCCTGCAGGGCCTTGGCTTTTTCGGTGTTCAACGTCTTGGTGGGTGCGCTCATGGCGGGCTCCTTGAAAAACAATGGGTTGCAGCACCCTGGGCCGGTTTTTTCTGGCTGGCTCGCGGTGCTTGCAGCGCAGTGTAGCGCCTGGCCTCAAGAAATAGTGATTGAATTTAGTCAGTTTGAATTACCATTTGCGCATGCAAAAAAGTCCCGATTTCGACCCGCAGGACGAGGCTTGGCGCCTGACCCACATGGGCCGTCTCATGGGTCATGCCTTGCGCCGTTTCGACGAACGGGTGCTCGGGCTGATGGCGCACGCGCTCGATGTGCCGTTGGCGCTGTCCAACCTGGCGGCGCGCGGCCAGGTCGGCGCGGCCCATGTGCACATCACGCGCCACCTGCCGCTGGCCGGCGCGCGCCTGACCGAGCTGGCGCACAGCGCGGGCATGACCAAGCAGGCCATGGCGGGCCTGGTCGATCAGTGCGAGGCCTGGGGCCTGGTGCGGCGCGAGCCCGACTTGCTCGACGCGCGCGCGCGCCGCATCCGCTTCACGCCGGCAGGACTCGAATGGCTGCGGGCCTTCCGTCAGGCGGTGCGCCAGGCCGAGGCCGAGTTCCGCGACCAGGTCGGCGCGCCGGTCGCGACCGTGATCGCGATTGGCCTGGAGGCCTACGCCAACGGCTACCACGCGGGGGCCAGACCACCACGCGAGCGCGGGCCGGCATCGGAGCGGAGCCTAAAATAGGTCGGATAACACATGCGGCACCGACCCTGGTGCCGCCGTCTGGCGGCTGCTTGCGCGTGCCGCCGGAACGACCAGAATAGGAGACCCCATGCGCATCCTGATTGCAGAAGACGACCAGGTCCTGGCCGATGGCCTGTTGCGCACCCTGCGCGCGGCCGGCGCCGCGGTCGACCATGTCGCCAGCGGCAGCGAGGCCGACGCGGCGCTGATGACCAACCACGAGTTCGACCTGCTGATCCTCGACCTGGGCTTGCCGAGGATGCACGGGCTGGAGGTGCTCAAGCGCCTGCGCTCGCGCGGCTCCACGCTGCCGGTGCTGATCCTGACGGCGGCCGACAGCGTCGAGGACCGCGTCAAGGGGCTGGACTACGGCGCCGACGACTACATGGCCAAGCCCTTCGCGCTGCAGGAGCTGGAGGCGCGCGTGCGCGCGCTGACGCGCCGTGGCCTGGGTGGCGCCACCAGCCAGATCAAGCACGGGCCGCTGGTCTACGACCAGGCCGGCCGCGTCGCCACCATCGACGGCAGGATGGTCGAGCTGTCGGCGCGCGAACTCGGCCTGCTCGAGGTGCTGCTGCAGCGCGCCGGCCGCCTGGTCAGCAAGGACCAGCTGGTCGAGCGCCTGTGCGAGTGGGGCGAGGAGGTCAGCAACAACGCGATCGAGGTCTACATCCACCGCCTGCGCAAGAAGATCGAGAAAGGACCGATCCGGATCGCGACCGTGCGCGGGCTGGGCTACTGCCTTGAAAAAATCCCGGGCTGAGGCCCAGCGCAAGACTGGCCAGCGCGGCACGACCACGTTCGGACTGTTCCAGCGCGAGCAGCGCAGCCTGTTCGGCGAGATCCTGGACTGGATGCTGACGCCGCTGCTGCTGCTGTGGCCGCTGTCGCTGGCGCTGACCTGGTTCGTGGCCCAGGGCATCGCCAACAAGCCGTTCGACCGCGCGCTCGAATTCAACCTGCAGGCGCTGACCCAGTTCGTCGTGCTGCGGGCGCAGCAGCCGCAGTTCAACCTCACCGCCCAGGCGCGCGACCTGCTGCGCGCCGACGACACCGACCAGGTGTTCTACGCGGTGCGCACGGCCGATGGCCAGTTCATCAGCGGCGACCCCGAGTTTCCAGTGCCGCCCGACTCTGTGGTGGCCGAGGCCGACCAGGTGCGCCTGCGCGACGACCAGATCCGTGGCGAGGCGGTGCGGGTCGCCTATACCTGGATCGCGCGCGGCGAGCAGGACGAGCAGCTGGTGCTGCTGCAGGTCGCCGAGACGCTGGGCAAGCGCTCGCGGCTGGCGACCGAGATCATCAAGGGCGTGATGGTGCCGCAGTTCGTCACGCTGCCGCTGGCGGTGCTGCTGGTCTGGATGGCGCTGGTGCGTGGCATCCGGCCGCTCAACGAGCTCGAGCAGCGCATCCGCGCCCGCAAGCCCGACGACCTCAGCCCGCTGGAGCAGGAGTCGATCCCGCAGGAGGTGACACCGCTGGTGGGATCGATCAACGACCTGCTGGAGCGGCTGGCCGTGTCGCTGACGACGCAGCGGCGCTTCCTGGCCGACGCGGCGCACCAGCTCAGGACGCCGCTGGCGGGCTTGCGCATGCAGGCCGACCTGGCGTTGCGCGCGCAGGATGCCGAGGAGGTCAGGCGCTGCCTGCAGCAGATCGCGCGCTCCAGCGTGCGAGCCACCCACACCGTCAACCAGCTGCTGTCGCTGGCGCGCGCCGAGACCACCGGCCGCGCCCTGCCGAGCGAGCCGGTGGACCTGGGCGACCTCGCGACCGAGGTGATCGCCGACTCCTTCCCGCTGGCGCAGGACAAGCGGATCGACCTCGGCTACGAGGGGCCGGACCGCATTCCCGAGTCCTGCCGGCTGGATGGCAACCCGACCCTGTTGCAGGAGCTGGTGCGCAACCTGGTCGACAACGCGATCCACTACACGCCGGCCGGCGGCGTGGTGACGGTGCGGCTGACGCTGGACGGCGACAGCGGCGCCCAGCGGCTGGAGGTCGAGGACAACGGCCCCGGCATCCCGGAGTCCGAGCGCGAGCTGGTGCTGCAGCCCTTCTACCGCGTGCTGGGCAGCAACGTGGACGGTTCGGGCCTGGGCCTGGCCATCGTCAGCGAGGTCGCGCAGCAGTACCGCGCCACGGTCGAGCTGAGCGATGCGCATCCGGAGCAGGGCGCGCGCCGCGGCCTCAAGGTCACGGTACGCTTTTCGGCGCGGCTGGCGCCGGCCTGACGCCGGCTTATTGCGTTGTCAGCTCGCGGCGGCCTGGGCCGTCTTCTTCGCCGCGGCCTTTTTCGCTGGCGCTTTCTTCGCGGCGGCCTTCTTGGCCGGCGCCTTCTTGGCGGCGGTCTTGCGCGGCGGGTACTTGCTCTCGCGCGGCTCGAACTCGAAGCCGACCTTGCCGGCCTCGGCGTCCCAGGCCAGGAAGGCCTTGAAGGCGCGCTTGGTCTTGTTCGAGACGAACTTCTCCAGCAGGTCGGTCTTGCCGGTCGCCAGCAGCTTGCTCATCTGCTCGGGCGCGATCTCCTGCTGCAGGATGGTGGTGCCGCTCTTGAAGTCGCAGCTCGGCGCGGCCTGCTCCAGCGTCGGCACGGCCTTGCTGCAGACATAGTTGCTGCCATGCGGATGGACCGGGCCGCCGCACTTGGGGCAGGCGCCGAGCGGCTCGCGGCCGGAGAAGTCGGCCAGCTCGCCGGTTTCCTCGTCCTTCTTGTCGTCGCCGAAGTCGAACTCGAGCTTCCAGTTCCGGTCCTCGTCGCTGAACTTGAGCCGCAACTCGGCCACGAAGGGCCAGCCGGCCTTGGAGCGAAAGCCCTCCAGCGGGCCGATATGTCGGTTGGCCAGGAAGGATTCGGCCTCCTCGATCTCGAAGGTGCGCCCGGCCGGCGACTTGCCGAACGAGAAGCCGCAGCCGTCGGACTTGCCGTCGGCGCCGCAGCAGGTGTAGCGGCGGTAGTTCTCCTTGACCACGCCGCCGCAGTGGGGGCAGGGCGTCCGCAGCGTGGCGTAGTTGCCCGGCACGGTGTCGCGGTCGTATTCCTTGGCCTTCTTGACCATGCGCTCGGTCATGCTGGCGATTTCCTGCATGAAGGCTTCGCGGCTGAGCTGGCCCTGCTCCATCAGCGACAGCTTGTGCTCCCACTCGCCGGTCAGCGCCGGCTTGGACAGCTCCTCGACCCCGAGCCCGCGCAGCAGCGTCATGAGCTGGAACGCCTTGGCGGTCGGGATCAGCTCGCGGCCTTCGCGCAGCATGTATTTCTCGGTCAGCAGGCCTTCGATGATGGCGGCGCGCGTGGCTGGCGTGCCCAGGCCCTTGTCCTGCATCGCACTGCGCAGCTCGTCGTCGTCGATCAGCTTGCCGGCGCCTTCCATCGCGCCCAGCAGCGTGGCTTCGCTGTAGCGTGCCGGCGGTCGGGTCTTGAGCGGCTTGGGTTGCGCGTCGCGCGTCGCCACGGTCTCGCCCGGCTGCACCGGCACCAGGTTCTGGCCCTTGTCGCCTTCCTTGGCATCGGTCACGTCCTCGGCCGCTTCCTTGCCGTAGACCGCCATCCAGCCCGGCTTGACCAGCACCTTGCCCTCGGTCTTGAAATGGTGGCTGGCGCCACCTGCCTCGACCTTGCTGATGCGGGTCGTGACCATGAACTCGGCCACCGGGAAGAACACCGCCAGGAAGCGGCGCACCACCAGGTCATAGAGCTTCTGCTCGGCCTCGGACAGGCCGCTTGGGGCCTGCAGCGTCGGGATGATGGCGAAGTGGTCGCTGACCTTGCTGTTGTCGAACACGCGCTTGCTCGGCTTGACATGGCCCTGGGCCAGCGCGGTGCGCGCGTGCGGCGCCAGGTGGCCCAGCTCGCTGGCGGCCAGCATCTCGAAGGTCTCCTGGACCGTCGGCAGGTAGTCCTCGGGCAGCGCGCGGCTGTCGGTGCGCGGGTAGGTCAGCGCCTTGTGCTTTTCGTACAGGCTCTGCGCCAGCCCCAGCGTGGTCTTGGCCGAGAAGCCGAAGCGGCCGTTGGCCTCGCGCTGCAGGCTGGTCAGGTCGTAGAGCAGGCCGCTGGCCTGGGTGGTCGGCTTGGACTCCTCGCTCACGCTGGCGGGCTGGCCGCGCACGGCGTCGGCGATCTGCTGCGCCTGCCGCGCGCTCCAGACCCGGTCGGCCTTGAGCTCGGGGTCGGCGCCCTCGTCGCCGTTCCTGGCCGAGGGTTTCTTGAACGCCGGGTCGAACCACTTGCCCGGGTAGTCGCCGGCCTGGGCGCCGAAGCTGGCGTGGATTTCCCAGTAGTCGCGGCTGCGGAAGGCGCGGATCTTTTCCTCGCGCTCGACGACCACCGCCAGTGTCGGCGTCTGTACCCGGCCGACGGTGGTCAGGAAGAAGCCGCCGTCGCGCGAGTTGAACGCGGTCATGGCGCGGGTGCCGTTGATGCCGACCAGCCAGTCGGCCTCGGAGCGGCTGCGCGCGGCGTCGGCCAGCGGGCGCATCTGCTCGTCGCTGCGCAGCTGCTGGAAGCCGTCGCGGATCGCCTGCGGCGTCATCGACTGCAGCCACAGCCGCCGCACCGGCTTGTTCAGGCCCTTGGCGCCGCCGGCGTACTGCTCGATCAGGCGGAAGATCAGTTCACCCTCGCGCCCGGCGTCGCAGGCGTTGATCAGCGCGCCCACGTCCTTGCGCTTGGCCAGCCTGACCACCGCCGACAGGCGCGACTTGCTCTTGTCGATCGGCTTGAGGTCGAAATGTGGCGGGATCACCGGCAGGTGGGCGAAGCTCCATTTGCCGCGCTTGACGTCGTAGGCCTCGGGCGCGGCGATCTCGACCAGATGGCCCACGGCCGAGCTGACGAGGTATTGCTCGTTCTCGAAATGGTCATCATGCTTCTCGAACTTGCCCACCAGGGGCGTGAGCGCCCGCACGATGTCCTGGGCGACGGAAGGTTTTTCGGCTATGACCAGTGTTTTGGCGAAACTTTCAGTTTTCATCTCTACAATCAGCTCCCATGCGCGCACCTGCGCGCACTTGTGTGTACGTGCGCACTCGCGCGCACCTGCATGAATTCACCATACCAAAAATTTGGCGCATGGCCGACGGCAACGCAGTTTCTTCCCCCGCCAGCACGGTCAGGCCGCGCCGCCGCCTGCAGGTGCGCCGCTCCGGCGTGCATGGCAAGGGCGTGTTCGCCGTCGTCGATCTGGCGGCGGGCGAGCGCCTGATCGAATACACCGGCGAGGTCATCAGCTGGGACGAGGCGCTGCGCCGCCACCCGCACGACCCGGCCCAGCCCAACCACACCTTCTACTTCCATATCGATGATGGCCATGTGATCGATGGTGGCCAGGACGGCAATTCCTCGCGCTGGATCAACCACAGCTGCGAGCCCAACTGCGAGGCCGAGGAGGACGAACGCAAGCGGGTCTTCATCCACGCGCTGCGCGACATCGCGGCCGGCGAGGAGCTGTTCTTCGACTACGGCCTGGTGGTCGACGAGCGCTACACGGCCAAGCTCAAGGCCGAGTACGCCTGCCACTGCGGCAGCGCCCATTGTCGCGGCACCATGCTGGCGCCCAAGCGGCCGCGCGCGGCGCCGGCCAAGCGCTTGGCCAAACCGAAAGACAGCGCCTCATGAGCCGAGATCCGGTGGGTCCCGTTGACCCGGGCGCCGCCGCGCTGCGCGCGCTTACCCGTCAGGCCGAGGGCCTGTGGCAGGCGGTACACCCGACCTGGCCCGACTTCTCGGTCGAGGTGCTGCCGAGCATCGACTCGACCAACACCGAGCTGATGCGGCGCGCGCGCGCCGGCGATCGCTCGCCCACCCTGCTGGTCGCGCTGGAGCAGAGCGCCGGGCGCGGGCGGCGCGGCAAGCAGTGGCACAGCCGGCCCGGCGGCTCGCTGACCTTCTCGCTCGGGCTGCCCTACCGGCCGGCGGACTGGTCCGGCCTGTCGCTGGCGGTCGGTGTCAGCCTGGCCGAAAGCCTGCATCCCGAGGTCCGGCTCAAGTGGCCCAACGACCTCTGGTGGCGCGGCCGCAAGCTCGGTGGCATCCTGATCGAGGTCGCTTCGCTGGGGGAGCGGCGCCATGCGGTGATCGGGGTCGGCCTGAACGTCGAGTTGCCCGAACTGCCCGCCTGGTCGCCGGTTCCGGTCGACGAGGCCGCCGCCGTGGCCTTGCCGCCCGTGCCGCCGGCCGCGCTGCGGGAACTGGCTCCTGGCCGCGATGCCGGCCAATGGCTGGCCGCCGTGATCCCCGCCCTGGTGCGGGACCTGCGGGCCTTCGAGCGCGCGGGCTTCGCCGCCTTCGCCGCCCGCTTTGCCGCTCGCGATGCCCTGGCCGGCCTGGAGCTGCGCCTGTCCGACGGGCAGGAGGGCCAGGCCGCCGGCGTCGGGCCGGACGGCGCGCTGCGCCTGCGCACCGCAGCCGGCCTGGTCGACATCACCAGCGCCGAAGTCAGCGTGCGTCCGCGCTGACGGCGCCGGCCGGGGCGGTCGGCGCTGCCGCTGCAAAGCCGGCACAATCACGCTTTTCCTTTCCATCCCGCCTCGAAAATCCCACCATGCAAATCACCAAAGACACCGTCGTCACGCTGAGCTACCAGGTCGCCGATGCCCAGGGCAAGCTGCTCGAAGCCAGCCCCGAGCCGATGGCCTACCTGCACGGCGGCTATGGCAACACCTTCGAGAAGATCGAGGCCGCGCTGGAAGGCCAGCAGGCCGGCTTCGCCACCACCGTGGTGCTGGAGCCGGCCGACGCCTTCGGCGAGCGCGACGAGAGCCTGGTGCGGACCATCGCCAAGGTCGATTTCCCGCCCGGCGTCAAGGTCGGCGGCACCCTGCGCGGCGTGGCCGACGACGGCGGCGAACGCATCTTCACCGTGGTCAAGATCAAGGGTCCGCAGGTGATCCTGGACGGCAATCACCCGCACGCCGGCAAGACGCTGCGCTTCAGCCTCAAGGTCGAGTCGGTCCAGGCCGCCACGGCCGAGGAAGTCGCGCATGGCCACGCCCATGGCGCGCACGGCCACCATCACTGAGTCCGGTGGTCGGGGACGCTCCCACATGCCCCTGTCTGCGTCAATCATCGAATACCCTAAGAAATTGCTGGGATTTCCTTGAAAAAATTGTCATTTTCATTAAAAATACATTTTCAGATGATGGTGATTGACTAAATTGCTCGTCGAACTTTCGGGGGACTGATCGGTCCGATGGGCAATCCCATCCGGGCCGGGTAGTGTCCGAAGAAGAGATGATGATGAACTTGCGTGATATGTCGGTTCGGCTCAAGCTGAACCTGGCTTTTGGCGGCCTGGCGGCCTTGGTGTTGCTGGTTTCCGGTCTGTCCCTGCTGGCGCTCGATGCCGCCAACCAGCGCTTCATGGACTATGTCGACGGACTCAATGCGCGCGCCACGGCGGCGGAGCATGTCCTGAGCGCCATCGATCGCCGGGCCATCGCCGCCCGCAACCTAGTCCTGGCCAGCAAGCCCGAGGATCTGGCGCTTGAGCAGGCCAATGTCCAGCAGGCACATCAAGAGGTGTGGTCCAGCCTGGCCCAGCTCAAGCAGATGATGGCCATTGCCACCGACACCACGGCCCAGGCCCACCAGCTGGTCGCGGACATCGATCGCGTCGAGCGGCGCTATGGCCCCGTGGCGCTGTCCATCGCCGACCTGGCGCTGCAGGGGAAACACGCCGAGGCCATCGCCAAGATCAACGACGAGTGCCGCCCGTTGCTGGCAGAACTGCACAAGGTGGCCTATGCCTATGCGGCAACGGCCGAAGCCCGGACTGTCGAATTGAAGCAGGAGGCGCGAACCGATCTGCTGGTGCAGAAGATCGAACTGATCCTTGCCTGTCTGGTGGCCGTCGCCGCCGCCCTCGTGACGGGCTGGCTGATGGCGCGCAGCATCACCGCCCCCCTGAACCAGGCGGTCGCGGTGGCCGACCGGATTGCCGAGGGCGACCTGGACAACCGGATCGAAGTCCATTCCAAGGACGAAACCGGCCAGTTGCTGCGCTCGCTCGACCACATGCAGAGCGGCCTGATCAAGACGGTCCAGGTGGTGCTTTCCAGTGCCGCTGGCGTGGCCTCGGCCAGTACTCAGATCGCGCAGGGCAACCTGGACCTGTCGTCCCGGACCGAGAACCAGGCCAGCGCGCTGGAGGAAACCTCGGCCTCGATGGAGCAGCTGGGCTCGACCGTGCGGCAGAACTCGGACAACGCGCGCCAGGCCAACCAGCTGGCCCAGAGCGCCAGCGAGATCGCGGTCAAGGGCGGCGAAGTGGTGGCCCAGGTGGTCGACACGATGAAGGGCATCAACGAGAGCTCGCGCCGCATCGCCGACATCATCGGCGTGATCGATGGCATCGCCTTCCAGACCAATATCCTGGCCTTGAACGCCTCGGTGGAGGCGGCACGGGCCGGCGAGCAGGGGCGCGGTTTTGCCGTGGTGGCGGCCGAAGTGCGCAGCCTGGCGGTGCGCAGCGCCGAGGCCGCCAAGGAGATCAAGGGCCTGATCACGACCAGCGTCGACCGGGTCGAGCAGGGGTCGATGCAGGTGGATCAGGCCGGCGCGACCATGAACGAGGTGGTGGCCGGTATCCGGCGTGTCACCGACATCATGGGCGAGATCAGCGCGGCCAGCGCCGAGCAGAGCTCGGGCGTGGGGCAGGTCGGCGAGGCCGTGATGCAGATGGACCACGCCACGCAGCAGAACGCCGCGCTGGTCGAGGAGATGGCCGCCGCCGCGACCAGTCTGAAGGCGCAGGCGCAGGAACTGGTGCAGACCGTGTCGATCTTCAAGCTGGGCCAGCACGAGGCTGCTGCGAGCCGCGCACGGCAGCCGGTGCCGCAGCTGGTGCCGCGTGCCGTCCGCGCGCCCGAGCGCCACGCTGCCGCGCCGGAGAACGGGGTCGAACGCAGGAAGACCGCCGAGGCGGCCAGCCCCGCCAGCCCCGCCAGCCCCGATCACGAAGACTGGGAAACCTTCTGATTCGCCGTCGTCAGCGGTTCGCGCGGGGCATCCGGGCCAGCGCCCAGGCGAACCAGGCGCCGTCCGGCGCATCGGGCCAGCGGACACAGCGGGCCGACAGCCGGCAAGTCTGCAGGCGCTGCTGCCGCGCGGGTGACCATTCCTCCAGCGCCAGGCCCAGGCATTTGCTGGCCGCTTCCATGCCGGTCCAGTCCCGCGCGAACTGTCGCGCGCGCGCGTCCGGCTCCAGCCTGGCCAGCCTGGCTACCGCCAGCGGGCCGAGGTAGAGCCGCGCCACCCCCTCCCAGTCCGGCAGCGCGGTGACGGCCGTCAGGTCGATGCCGATGTCGGCGCCCGGGCAGAGCCCGACGATGGCCAGTTCGCCGCAGTAGCTGAGGCTCGGCGACAGGCGCAGGCCCCGCCAGTCCACGGCCAGCCGAGGCTGCTGGCCGGCCTCGAAAACCAGACCCAGCCTGTCCGCGGGCTGTCCCAGGTAGTGCGACAGCAGCTGGGCCAGCTGCAGGCGGACCTGTCGCCGCAGTCCGGCCCGTCCGGCTTCCCGGCCCTCACGGTCCGCCTGGCAGGCCCAGACCAGCGGCTGGCCGGCCGCGAGGGCGGGCCGCTCGTCGGGCCTCAGCAGCCGCGGCCCCATCGGGTCAGGCCTGCCAGGCGCGGGCCGGCGATCCGGTCCAGCTGCTGCGGGCCGGCAGCGACTCGCCCTTCATGATCAGCGACAGCGGGCCGACCTGGACCTGATCGCCCAGCGCCGTGTCGTACAGCACCGTGCTGCGCGTGCCCAGCGTGACCCGGTTGCCGATCCGGATCCGGCCTATCTTCATGATCCGGTCCTCGAACAGGTGGGTTTGCGGTCCGGACCAGGCGTTGAGCTCGCTCTCGTCGCCGATGCTGACGCAGTCGAACTCGGTGAAGTCGGTGCTGTCGAGGTAGACGCCGCGCCCCAGGCGCACGCCGAGCAGGCGCAGCGCCACCGGCAGCATCGGCGTGCCGCGCAGGTATTCGAGGCAGTTGGGCACGGCGATCGATTCGTAGACGCTGGTCACGGCCTCGCTGATCCAGACGAAGGGCGTCCACATCGGCGCGGCACGCGGCCGGTAGCGGCCGATCAGCAGCCACTTGAGCGCGACCACGAACAGGAAGCAGCCGATGCCGTAGTAGATGCCGGCCAGGCCCAGCTCGAATGCCAGCCGCAGCCAGTCGCCTTCGGCGGCGACCGGCATCTCGGCGCCCACGATCACGTAGCCGGCGCCAATCACGAGCGACAGCGGCAGCACGATGCGCGCGGCCTCGACCAGCGCGCGACCCAGGCGGCGCCAGGGCGAGGGCCTGAAGGTCAGCGCGTCGGGGAAACCGTGCAGCGTCTCGCGCGCGGGCAGTTCGAGCGCCGGTGAACCGACCCAGGTCTGGCCGGGCTGCATCTGTTCGGTCGCCGGTGCCTTCGACTGCACGCCGATCAGCACATCGTGCGGCAGCGTGGTGCCGTCGGGCACATAGGCGCCGTTGCCGACGAAGCTGCGCGGTCCGATCACCGTGTAATCGACCGACATCCAGCCGCCGTCGACCTCCTCGTCGCCCAGCATCACGCCGTCGGCGATGAAGCAGTCATCGCCCAGCGTCAGCATGTCGGGGATCAGGCCCATGGCGGTCGAGATCTCGGCGTTGCGGCCGATCCTGGCGCCGAGCAGCCGGTACCAGAACGGGGCGTAGACGGTGGCATAGACGCCGTGCAGCACATGCAGGCTGGCGACCTGGATCTGGTTGGCCAGCCATTTGCGGCAGTACATATTGCTGTGCACCGGCCAGCTGCCGGGCGTCAGCCGCGGCAGCACCAACCAGCGGATCGCGGCGGCGATCAGCGCGGTGCCGACGATCAGCAGCGCGCTGGCCGGCAGCGCGTAGAGCGCGTACTGCAGCACCGCGAACAGCTTGCCATGCACCTCGATCGAGTGTTCCTGCAACCGGGCCTCGATCGCATCGATCAGCACGAAGGCGGGAAAGATGGGCAGGAAGAACAGCACCGAGGTCAGCGCGGCGCCGAGCGAGAAGAACAGGGCTTCGCCGGTACGCCGCAGCCGAGTGACGTCCGGGCGCGGCTGGCGTTGCCCGGGCGACCACAGCCGTTGCCGTTGCGCCGGCGCGCCATCCCAGACTTCGCGGGCGCCGATGCGGCCGCCTCTGGCCAGCGCGGCCAGCCCTTCGAGCCGGCCATGGTCCGCGATCGCGCTGTCGCCTTCCATCACGGCGTAGGAGCCG
This sequence comes from Malikia sp., assembly GCF_028687635.1. GTDB lineage: Bacteria > Pseudomonadota > Gammaproteobacteria > Burkholderiales > Burkholderiaceae_C > Malikia. The sequence goes on from NZ_JAQTZS010000028.1 coordinate 32,428, forward strand.
ACATAGGCCTCGCGGCCGATCTCGATCGCGCCGACCACCAGCTCGCCGCGCTCGACGCGCACGTTCTCGAGGTTGACGTTGGAGCCGAGGCTGGCACCGTCGCCGATGCGCAGCAGGTGCGGCTGGCGCACCGTCACCGAGCCGATCACCACGTCGGCGCCGATCCGCGCGCCCATCGCGCGCAGGTAGCCGTTGTAGAGCGAACTGCCCGACAGCAGATAGGCCGGCGCGATCTGGTGCAGGCGGTCGGCCAGCCACCAGCGGAAGTAGTTGCCGCCCCAGAGCGGGTAGCGCCCTGCCTTCAGTCCGCTCAGCAGCAGCCGGCTGCCCGACATCGCGATACCCAGGCTCACCAGGTGGCTGGCCAGGAAGACCAGCACCGAGGCCAGCACCGCGAACGCGACGCCGTCTTCGGGCTCGCCGGTGTAGTAGTGGTAGGTGAAGAAGGGCGCCAGCCAGTTCATGATGTGCAGCGCGATCAGCGCCGGCAGCGTCAGCGCCTGTGCCAGGCCGCAGAGCCAACGGCGCGGGCGCGGCACCGTCGCGAAGACCATCGGCTCCGCCGCCACCCGCGCCTGGCCGGCCTCCATCGCGGCGGCGATCGCCCCGACCCGGCGCTGGCCGTAGACATCGTTGACCGTCATGCCGGCGTAGCGCCCGTCCTCGCGCAGCGCCGACACCAGCCGCGCCGCCAGCAGCGAATGGCCGCCGAGGTCGTCGAAGAAGTCGCCGCCACGCTGGATCGGCAGGCCGGGGAAGAAGCGCGCCAGCGCCGCGAACAGCGCGGTCTCGGCCTCGGTCTCGGGCAGGTCCGACTCGCTGCGCTCCGTCGCGGACAGGGCGGCCATCGGCCATGCGCGCAGCGCCTTGCGGTCGATCTTGCCCGAGGTCAGGCGCGGGATGGTGTCGACCAGCTCGAAGCGGCTCGGCACCATGTAGGGCGGCAGCGTTTCACGCAGTTGCGCGCGCAGTTGTGCGATCTGGACCGGCTGGCCGCCGCCCGGGACGATGTAGGCCACGAGCTGGTCGATGCCGTCCACCGGCTTGAGCACCACGGCGGCGGTGCCGTTGGGCAGCTGCCGGCTCAGCGCGGCCTCGATCTCGCCGAGCTCGACCCGAAAACCCCGTACCTTGACCTGGTCGTCGGCGCGTCCCAGGCAGTGGATCTGCCCCTGTTCGTCGATGCGCGCGAGGTCGCCGGTGCGGTAGAGGCGTGGCTCGCCGGCATGTTCCGCCCAGGGGTTGGGCAGGAACTTCTCGGCCGTCAGCTCGGGCCGGCCCAGGTAGCCCTCGGCGACGCCGGGGCCGATGATGCAGAGCTCGCCGGTTGCGCCGGCGGGCAGCAGCTTCATCTCGGCGTCGACCACCAGCAGGCCGTAGTTGGGCAGCGGCTGGCCGATCGTGACCGGATCGCCCGGTCGCAGCTCGGCCAGGCTGGCCGAGACGGTGGCCTCGGTCGGTCCGTAGCTGTTGAACAGGCGGCGCGTTGGCGTCGCCCAGCGCTCGACCAGCGCGGGCGGGCAGATCTCGCCGCCGAGGTTGATCAGGCGCAGGCTGGGCACATCGGCGCCGAACAGCGCCAGCAGGGTCGGCACCGCATGCAGCACCGTGATGCCCTGCCGCGCCAGCGCCAGCGGCAGCGCGTCGGGGTCGGCGGTGATCTCGCGCGGCGCGATCCACAGCGTGGCGCCGACCAGGTAGGAGATCCAGATCTCCTCGAACGACATGTCGAAGGCGACCGAGAAGCCCTGGTAGACCCGGTCGTCGGCGCGTACGCCGAGCCGCTCGTTTTCGCTGCGCAGGAAATGGCAGATCGCGCCCTGGTTGATCGGCACCCCCTTGGGCTTGCCGGTCGAGCCCGAGGTGTAGATCACGTAGGCCGGATGCCGCGGGCCGGCGCCACCGCGGCGCAGCAGCGGGCCGTCGACCTTCTGCATCAGCTCCGGCTGGTCCCAGATCGGGCAATCGATCGCGTCGAGCCCTTCCCGCAGCCCATGTCCCGTGACGATGCCGACGGCCTGCGCGTCCTCCAGGCAGACCATCACGCGCTCGGCCGGTGTGTCGGCGTCGAACGGCAGCCAGGCCGCGCCGGTCTTGGCGATCGCGAGCTGGCTCGCCAGCAGGTCGATGCCGCGCGGCAGCCACAGGCCGACGATCTGGCCGGGGCGCACGCCCTGCTTGATCAGGTGATGCGCCATCAGGCTGGCGCGTTCGTCGAGCTCGCGGTAGCTCAGGCTCAGCGCGCCGCAGACCAGCGCGGTCTGGTCCGGCTGGCTGGCTGCCGTGGCTTCGAACAGGTCGGCGAGCACTTCGTCGCGAAGCAGCTCAGGACGGGAGGAACCCCTCAGAATCATAGATTAACCATCGGCGTGAAATGGGATAGCCCGGGGCTGACGCCGCCTGGTGCTGAGCGCTGGCATCGAATCGGGTCAAACGCTCGATTCTGCTTGAGATTTCCAGGGGTGCAAGTGCTTGCGCCAACCCCCGACCCTTTTAACGCGCCCTGGTCGGTGCTTGATCCAGCCCGGGCCTGCTGCCAGGGTCTTGTCAGCGGGTCGCCGGCACCAGGAAGCGGGCCGCCACCAGCATCAGCAGCATGACCACGCCGGTACCCAGGAAGTCACCCAGTGCCATCGCCAGCGCGGAGGGCCAGACCGTCTCGCTGCTGCGCAGTCCCAGCGACCAGAAGTAGCCGTTGATCGCGACGCCGTGCAGCACGGTGTTGATCGCATCGATCTGCACGACATCCCAGAAGCTCAGGCCTTCGAGCACCGAGCCCAGCGCCTTGCGCCTGAACATCCAGCCAACCACGAGCCAGGTCATGCCGACCGACAGCGCCGCGTAGCCCAGCTGCCAGGACAGGGCCAGGTCCGGCCAGAAGCGGGGCGACAGGCTGAGCAGGGCGAGGCCGCAGCCCAGCGCGCCACGCCAGCTGCCCACCATGATCATGACCAGCTTGATGCCCGCTGGCAGGAACAGCAGCTCCACGCCTTGCGCGTAGGCCACATAGGGCAGCAGCAACTCATGGAACTCGTAGGCCAGCCAGTAGAGCGTGAAGCCCAGCGCGATCAGACCGAGGTCCTGTGCCGTCAGCGGCCAGCGGGATGATGGAATGTGGTCTTGGGAGAGGGGCATGTGCGCAGGCGTCTCGGAAGGCAAGGCCATCCGGTCGATGGGGGGCTGGCCCAGCGGGCGGCTAGGGTCAACCCTAGATTGTCGCAGCCGGCCAAAATTTGAACATCCCCTTTTTCGGGGAGGCAGCCGCCCGGTCTGGCGGCCCGGCCATGAAAAACCCGCCACTGGGGCGGGTCCTGGCTGGCGGGCCACCCGGGCAGGTGGCCGGAGTCGGTTAGTTCGACACCACGCGCACCATCTCCAGACACTTGGCGGCGTAGCCCCACTCGTTGTCGTACCAGGCCACGACCTTGACGAAGCTCTGGTCCAGCGCCAGGCCGGCCTCGGAGTCGAACACGCTGGTGCAGTACTCGCCGCGGAAGTCGGTCGAGACCACCTTCTCGTTGGTGTAGCCCAGCACGCCCTTCAGCTTGCCCTCGGACTGGGCCTTCATCTCGGCGCAGATTTCCTCGTAGCTGACGTCGCTGTTGAGCTCGACCGTCAGGTCGACCACCGACACGTCCGAGGTCGGGACGCGGAAGCTCATGCCGGTCAGCTTCTTGTTGAGCTCGGGGATGACCTTGCCGACGGCCTTGGCCGCGCCCGTGCTCGACGGGATGATGTTCTCCAGGATGCCGCGGCCGCCGCGCCAGTCCTTGCGCGAGGTGCCGTCGACGGTCTTCTGGCTCGCGGTGGCGGCGTGAATGGTGGTCATCAGGCCACGCTTGATGCCCCACTTGTCGTTGAGCACCTTGGCCACCGGGGCCAGCGCGTTGGTGGTGCAGGACGCGTTGGAGATCACGGCCTCGCCGGCGTACTTCTCGTGGTTGACGCCGTAGACGAACATCGGCACCTCATCCTTGGACGGGGCCGAGATCACGACCTTCTTGGCGCCGGCATTCAGGTGGATCTGGTTGCTCTCGGCGGTCAGGAACTGGCCGGTGCATTCGAGCACCACCTCGACGCCCATCTCGGCCCACTTGAGCTGCGGGTTGTCGCGCTCGTGCGTCAGCGCGATGCGCTTGCCGTTGACGACCAGCGCCTCGTTGCCGTCGAAGCTGACTTCACCGTCGAAGCGGCCGTGCACGCTGTCGTACTTGAGCATGTAGGCCAGGTAGTCGGCCGGCTTGGGGTCGTTGATGCCGACGATCTCGATGTCGTCGAAGCGTGCCACGGCGGCGCGCAGCGCCAGACGACCGATGCGGCCGAAACCGTTGATGCCCAGTTTGATGGTCATGGTGTTGTTTTTCCGGAAGTTACAAAATCGTTGCGGATCTCAGTTCTTCTTGCCGAGCACGGCCAGCACGGTGGCGGCGACGTTCTCGGGCGTGAAGCCGAAATGCTTGAACAGCACCGGGGCCGGGGCCGACTCGCCATAGCTGTCGATGCCGACCACGGCGTCGCAGCGGTATTTCCACCAGCCGTCGGTCGAACCCATCTCGACCGCGATGCGAGGTACGCCGGCCGGCAGCACGCTGGTCTTGTAGTCGCCGTCCTGGCGGTCGAAGGTGGTGGTGCTCGGCATCGAGACCACGCGCACGGCGACATCCTGTGCCGCCAGCATTTCCTGCGCCTTGACGGCCAGCTGCACCTCGGAGCCGGTGGCGATGATCACGGCCTTGGCCTTCTTGCTCTTCTTGAAGCCGCAGTCGGCCGGCTCGCTCAGCACGTAGGCGCCCTTGGCGATGTCGTCGAGCGAGGACTTGGGCGCGTAAGGCAGGTTCTGGCGGCTCAGCAGCAGCGCGGTCGGCCGGTCGGTGTTGCGCAGCGCGACGGTCCAGGCGACGGCGGTCTCGGCGGTGTCGCCCGGGCGCCAGACGTCGAGGTTGGGGATCAGGCGCAGGCTGGCGGCATGCTCGATCGACTGGTGGGTCGGGCCGTCCTCGCCCAGACCGATCGAGTCGTGGGTGAACACATGCACCACGCGCTGCTTCATCAGCGCGGCCATGCGGATCGCGTTGCGGCTGTAGTCGCTGAAGGTCAGGAAGGTGCCGCCGTAGGGGATGAAGCCGCCGTGCAGCGCGATGCCGTTCATGACCGCGGCCATGCCGAACTCGCGCACGCCGTAGTTGATGTGGCGGCCGCCCTGGCCGGCCTCGTTCTTGACCACGGCGCCATTGGCGTCAAAGCGCAGGTTGGGCGTGGACTTGGTGTTGGTCAGGTTGGAGCCGGTCAGGTCGGCCGAGCCGCCCAGCAGCTCGGGCAGCGCGGCGGTGAAGGCTTCCAGCGCCAGCTGGCTGGCCTTGCGGCTGGCCACGGTCTCGGCCTTGTCGTGGGCGGCGGCCAGGGTGTCGGCAGCGATCTGCTCGAAGTGCTTCGGCAGCTCGCCCTTCATGCGGCGCCCGAATTCCTTGGCTTCCTTCGGGAACGCCTTCTTGTAGGCGGCGAAGCGCGAGTCCCAGGCCTTCTCGGCGGCCTTGCCAGCCTCCTTGGCGTCCCAGGCGGTGTAGATTTCCTGCGGGATCTCGAACGGGCCGTAAGTCCAGCCCAGCGCCTCGCGCGTCAGCTTGATCTCCTCGGCGCCGAGCGGCTCGCCATGCGCCTTCGAGGTGTTGGCGCGGTTCGGGCTGCCCTTGCCGATGTGGGTCTTGCAGCAGATCAGGGTCGGCTTGGTCGCGTCGAGCTTGGCCTGGGCAATGGCGGCATCGACCGCGTCGGCGTCATGGCCGTCGACGGCGCGGATCACGTTCCAGCCGCAGGCCTCGAAGCGCTTGGGGGTGTCGTCGATGAACCAGGGCGCGACCTGGCCGTCGATCGAGATGCCATTGTCGTCGTAGAGCGCGATCAGCTTGCCCAGCTTCCAGGCGCCGGCCAGCGCGATCGCCTCGTGGCTGATGCCTTCCATCAGGCAGCCGTCGCCGAGGAAGACATAGGTGCGGTGGTCGACGATCTCGTGGCCGTCACGGTTGAATTCGGCCGCCAGCAGCTTCTCGGCCAGCGCGAAGCCGACCGCGTTGGTGATGCCCTGACCCAGCGGGCCGGTGGTGGTCTCGACGCCCGGGGTGTGACCGACTTCCGGGTGGCCGGCGGTCTTGGAGCCGAGCTGGCGGAAGTTCTTCAGCTCGCTCATCGGCAGCTTGTAGCCGCTCAGGTGCAGCAGCGCGTAGATCAGCATCGAGCCGTGGCCGTTCGACAGCACGAAGCGGTCGCGGTCGAACCAGGCCGGGTTGGCCGGGCTGTGCTTGAGGTGGCGACCCCACAGCGCGACGGCCATGTCGGCCATGCCCATGGGCGCGCCCGGGTGGCCGGAGTTGGCTTGCTGCACGGCATCCATCGCCAGGGCGCGGATGGCGTTGGCCATGGTCCGCGCGTTGACGGCAGCGGCTTGGGGATGGGTCTTGGCGTCGGTCATGGGAAGCCTCAAAAATCTAAACCCGGGATTTTATCTGGGCACTTCCGACGGCCGCAAAAAACGCCGTTTCAATCAGCAATTCTCAATTTGGCCGAACGAGAGCAAACTGAGGGCGTAGAGACTTCAAGCAGAGGCTGTCATGGCTGGAGTGGTCAAGGGCAAGACGCTGGATTTCGCGCAAGTGATGCATCGGGTGCG
>NZ_JAQTZS010000029.1 GCF_028687635.1 Malikia sp.
GCCTTGACCTTGGCGGACAGGCGGCTCTTGTCGCGAGCGGCCTTGTTCTTGTGGAAGATGCCCTTGTCGGCGATGGTGTCGACCACGGCTTGCATCTTGGCAAACAGCTCGGTGGCCTTGCTCTTGTCGCCGGTCAGGACAGCTTTCTCGACGTTCTTGACAGCGGTGCGGTACTTGGAACGCAGCGAGGTGTTGGCGGCGTTCAGCTTGATGTCCTGGCGGACGCGTTTGCGACCGGATGCCAGGCGGGGGTTCTTTTTCTTCGGCTTGGTTGCCATGATGATGTTCCTTTGAGTTTGTGGATGTTGCCAGCAGAACTAAAGATTATAGCGCCCAAGCCAGATCTGCCAAGCAACAGAGCGCTCGCTGAAGGCCTGGCTGTGGCTTTCATGCCGCGCCCCGTCGCCGTGCGCAGCGAAGAATTCCTTTTTTGTCCCTGGTTTCTTCGCGAGGTGAGACAATCGGGGTTCAGATGACACAAGCTTTCTCAGAACTTTCGCTGGCTGAACCGCTGGCACGCGCCATCGCCGAGATGGGTTTCTCGGCCATGACTCCCATTCAGGCGCAAGCCATTCCGGTCGTGCTGCAAGGCCGCGACGTGATGGGCGCGGCTCAGACCGGCACCGGCAAGACGGCCGCCTTTTCGCTGCCGCTGCTGCAGCGCATGCTCAAGCACGAGAACGCCTCGACCTCGCCCGCCCGCCACCCGGTGCGCGCGCTGGTGCTGCTGCCCACGCGGGAGCTGGCCGACCAGGTCGCGCAGCAGATCGCGCTCTATGCCAAGCACACCCAGCTGCGCAGCACGGTGGTGTTCGGCGGCATGGACATGAAGCCGCAGACGCTAGAGCTCAAGAAGGGCGTCGAGATCCTGGTCGCGACGCCAGGCCGACTGCTCGACCATATCGAGGCCAAGAATTGCGTGCTGAACCAGGTCGAGTACGTGGTGCTCGACGAGGCCGACCGCATGCTCGACATCGGCTTCCTGCCCGACCTGCAGCGCATCCTGAGCTACCTGCCCAAGCAGCGCACCACGCTGCTGTTCAGCGCCACCTTCTCGTCCGAGATCAAGCGCCTGGCCGGCAGCTACCTGCAGGATCCCGTCACGATCGAGGTCGCCCGCTCCAACGCCACCGCCTCGACCATCGAGCAGCGCTTCTACCGCGTCGACGAGGATGACAAGCGCCAGGCCCTGAAGCAGCTGTTGCGCGAAAAGGACGTCAAGCAGGCCTTCGTCTTCCTCAACAGCAAGCTCGGCTGTGCCCGCATGGCACGCGCGCTTGAGCGTGACGGCCTCAATGCCGTCGCGCTGCACGGCGACAAGAGCCAGGACGAGCGCCTGAAAGCGCTCGACGCCTTCAAGAAGGGCGAGGTCGACCTGCTGATCTGCACCGACGTGGCCGCGCGCGGTCTCGACATCAAGGATGTGCCGGCGGTGTTCAACCTCGACATCCCGTTCAACGCCGAGGACTATGTGCACCGCATCGGTCGTACCGGCCGTGCCGGCGCCTCGGGCATCGCGATTTCCTTTGTCACCGGACGCGACGTCAAGCAGCTGGCCGAGATCGAGAAGCTGATCGGCAAGAAGACCGAGGTCGAGCCGTTGCTGCTCGGGTCCGATCAGCGCCGCTTTGGTGCTGCCCCCCCGGTGCGCCAGAACGATGGCCAGCGCCTCTGGAGCGATCCGCAGGCGCGCGCCGAAGTGCGCAGCGAGCGCCCGACCAGGGTCCGTGCGCCGCGCGCCTCGTCAGATCCCTTCTTCGACCGGCCCTATCAGCCGACCCTGGCGTCCGACTCCACGCCCGAATGGGAAGGCAAGGCCCAGCCGGCCCGCGGCCTGTCGCCCTTCATCAAGAGCAAGCGCAAGGTCGCCGCGCTGTTCCGCCCCGCAGCGGCTCCTGTACCGGCTACCGAATCCAGCACCGAAGCCGCCAGCTGAGCTGCTGGTCCGGCGCTCTGCTGGAGCCGTCTTCTCAGGCGCCGGGCTTGCGGGTCCGTGGACAATTCACCTGCACGATCTCGGCCACCCGCGCCGGACCGCCTGCTTGTGGCTGCAGCCGGGCGGCGCTCAGGCAGCCGCCCCAGAGGCAGCCGGTGTCGAGCGCGAGCAGCTTCTCGCGCTGCAGCAGTCCCAGCGTCGACCAGTGGCCGAAGGCGATCAGTGTGTCGGCGCTGCGCCGGCCCGGCACATCGAACCAGGGCAGGTAGCCCGCCGGTGCCTTGCCCGCGCCGTCCTTGCTTTCGAAATCCATCCGGCCCTCGGTGTCGCAAAAACGCAGCCTTGTCATCGCGTTGACGACCACGCGCCAGCGCTCGTCGCCGGCCAGTTCCGGGCTCCAGCGGTCGGGCTGGTTGCCGTACATGCTGCGCAGCCAGTCCGAGCCTTCGCTGCCCGACAGCATCCGCGAGAATTCCTGCGCCAGTGCCAGCGCCTGGGCCGCGTCCCACTGCGGCAGCAGGCCGGCGTGCACCAGCAGCCAGCCCTGGACTTGCAGCGCCAGCGGCCGGGCGCGCACCCAGTGCAGCAGCCCGGATCGGTCGGGCGCGGCCAGGATCTCGTCCAGCGTGTCGCTGCGGTGGACCTTGCGCACCCCCTCGGCCACCGCGAGCAGGTGCAGGTCGTGGTTGCCGAGCAGGCATTGGGCCGACGCGCCGTAGCCCATCAGGCGGCGCAGCACCGCGAGCGATCCCGGCCCCCGGTTGACCAGGTCGCCGAGCAGGTAGAGCGTATCGCGGCTCGGTGAGAAATCTATTTTCCGCAGCAGGCGCTGCAGCGGCTCGTCGCAGCCCTGCAGGTCGCCGATCAGGTATAGGGCCATGGTTACAAATACGCTCGCAAAACTGGCAAGTTTCTGGTTCGGAGCTTCGCCGCGCCTGGGTTTCGCCTAAGCCAAGTCTCCCGGTAGACGGTCGAAACCGAACAACCGAAGATCTCGGCCAGCATCTTAACTGGGAACAAGCCAGTGTCGCGCAATCGCAACAGTTCATCACCGTCCTCCTTGGACACTCTACGTGGCGTACCACCCCACCTCACCCCACGCCGATACGCTGCCGCTTGACCGTGCAAAGCCCTTTCCCGGATCAAGGAACGCTCAAACTCGGCCACCGCCCCCAAGACCTGAATCATGAGCTTGCCCGCTGGTGTGACCGTGTCGATAGGCTCAGACAGTGAGCGGATGCCCGCGCCACGCTGGTCGAGCTGTTCGAGAACTTCAAGCAGATGACGCAACGACCGCGCCACTCGATCCAGTTTCCAGACAACCAGCACATCACCCGGCCCAAGCGCCTGCAACGCGGCCAAGAGCTGCGGACGATGCTTGATCGCGGATAGCTGCTCCTGGTAGACAGTGCGGACACCGTGACGCTTGAGCGCGTCGAGCTGGAGGCGGGTTTCCTGATGAACGGATGAAACCCTAGCGTAGCCAATAAGCACGGGCAAACACGACCATGAAAACAGCCCCAAGCACTGCAAAACAGATCAAAAGGAACAGGCCGATCTGCTGCCAAACGCTGAAAGGCTTGTCTCGCTGCTGCACCGACTGATAACCCCTGACACGATCAACTGCGGCTACCTGGTCGCGGTGTTCGTGGTACCAATCCCGATCATGAATACTCATGTTCTGCACCTCCTTGAAAGTGTGACGATACACGCCGGAAACGGTCAGTGGCAAGCGTGAAGGTGTCCCCCATGCTTACGCATGGGTCCCGTTGTTTATCAAGGAATAGCGGGCAAATTGGCTAACGGCTTGGCAGAAGAAACCGTGAAATAAACCGGCGATCGCAATGGAGCAGGCCCAGGAATGGAATCAGGAAGCCTACCAGGAACAGGAATCTTAGCGAAGGACTCGCACATGCCCACTGTATCGTCCAGTTTGGCCCCGCCCTGGTCAAAGCACTGACAGCGACTGGCGATCATGATGCAACCGGAAAAAACAGGCTTCGCTGTCTCAGACTCGGAAGAAGACTCAATAGAAGGCCCAGGAGCCGCTGGAGTAGCCGCAGGCTGGGCTGATACCGGCTGGACATTAGAAACGGTTACAGACCGCTTTTCGCTGATTGCAGCCATATTTTGAGACTCACCCGACGACCTAGCAGAAATTCGACCATAAGCAGCAGGCCCAAGATAAGCAATCGAGCCAAAAGCCAACAAAATCAGCCAGACAACGGAAGGAATCCGACGCGGAGTCTTGGTGTGCAACTCGGCAGATTTATAAAGCTGGAAAACGCTTTTATCGTACTTCCAAGGCGCTTTCGCAATGGACTTGGAATACATCAAGGAGCGGCTGCAATGATCCCATTCATAGACAATCGTCAAGCCCATATTGCCCATACGGCGAACATGAAGATGACGCCCACAGAGTCCATGAACGTGACGATCTACGTTCATCGGCGATTGTGTAATGAGGATGAAATCCACGCCCATATGTCGATGGGTATCAAGCGCCTGAATATCATCGGGCACTTTGGAGCCGTTCGCCCTGGGAGGCCATGGCTTCTGAAATTCATCAAACACAATGACGCTTCCAGGCTTCGCCCATTTGTGCCAGTCACGTAACCCTTGATTATCGCCACCGTCGATCAGCTCATGATCGAACAACGCGCCATTGATATTCGTGTAAATCGTTCGATTGACTTGTATTTCATTCCCATCATCATCACGCCCGCTAACCTTGGAACCGATCAGCGGCCTGATCAACTTGGAAATAGCGTAGAGCGTTTTCCCAGCCCCAGGCGTGCCGGTGATGATCGTGATCATTGTGAATTCACCCCAAGGATTTTGGTCCCCTGTTGGATTTTCCAGAGAATCAGCTTAGTGGTCATGGCACCAAAGATGATGCCCAGACCGACTCCACCACCAGCAAGCAAAAAAAGGTTCAGCATGTCCGCAGGAAGGGCCGCAAACGAGGTTTGCAGCTTCGTCTTGAGCTGGGTAAAGATGGCATCCAAGCCAACGATAGACACGACAGAAAAACCCAAGGAAACCAGGACACGCGCAAGGAAGGGCTGGACAAGGGAAACAAGCCAAACACCTAAATTCATGATGCCACCTCACGACCACCAGGAACGAGGATCAATAGAGCAATAAAACCAGAAAGCAAAATCACTAACGGACGAACATAAGCTGAAATCTTGGAACAGTGAGACTGCCAATCAATAGCCTTGACTTGCTGACCACCAACCGAAACATAAACGTCAGCAGGACATGATCCGCCATCTAAAAATGATTCCTCAGAATAAATCAAATCAAACTTTTTACGAGGAATCTCACTTTCTGGAGTATCGAATTCTAATTCTTTGCAAGCAATAACTTCAGGATTGGATTTGCAAAAATCCTCTGTTGGTTCTGTTGGCTTTTGTGTAGTAGTAGTGGTGATTTGATTCGTTGCGCTATTATTTGAAACATTGGTTGTTGTTGTACTGGTAATTGCAACCGTATTTCCAGAATATTGATAATTATTGGTTTTCTGCTCAGTAGAAGTAACAGTAGAACCATCGGGATTGGTTTTAGTGGTTGTAATAGGATCACCAGCAGGACCAGAAGAAGGGCCGGTAATTGTAGGATCTGAAACTTCAATAGACGATCCAGAATCAGCCATGTGATTAAAAATAGACGGCTGTAAATTGGGATTTGATACGATGGCACTTTCAATCTTGCCAGCAACAATAAGCGGATCAGGTGATGGAACCCATTCTTTCTTTTCACTAAGGGAGCAATCCGCATTCTTGTCGTTATTCGGTGGAATAGAGCCATCTGGACAACGCCAAGATGCAGAAACTTGCCCACCCATACCAATAGCCGATGTTTTATTAACTAAATTGGTTTCTCTGATATAGCAATCGGCAAAAATAAGATCTGATCTAATAACCGCATATTCTGGAGTATATGACCATTCGCCCTGATATACAGAAGGCTTGTATTTCAAGGCGCAAGCCTCGGTAGCAGTAGGAGCAAGCTTTTCGGGATATTCACTCCAAACCCATTGAAGAGTCGGTTTTTGTGATTCATAGGTAATCTTGCATTCCTCCCACATGCCGCCCGTATTGATCATTTGACCACCAGCTAATCTAACGCAGGCTTGATCAGCTAAATAGCCCAAAGTTTCCTGCAAAGCCATTGAAGCAACCAAACCCCAAGGATTAACAAGAGCTTTTGCAAGATTCTTAGGTGATGCAATGACTTTTGCCGTAACGTCGATAGTTCTACCTGCTGGAAATGGGAGTTTTTCAAGCTTTTGAACTGCCAAGCCAGAAGAAGAAGCACTACCAGGAACAGGCAACCAGCCGACATTAGGAGAAATTATCGTTCCAGGCGCACCCGTAGAACCATAAGAAAGACCGTAAGAACCAGTAGGACCAGCTCCAGAAAAACGAGAGTTACCACCCTTATTGAATGTGGCAGCATTTGCAATAGAGCAAATGAAAAAGAGAGGAATTAAAATCTTTTTCATTTGAAGGCCACATAAAGAAGCAGCCACAAACCAGCAGCAACGAACAATTCCAGAGGAACGACAGGCGTCATTTTTCAATATCCCCCGAGAAAAGTTTTAGCAACTGCTTGGACCCCCATACAACGACCAGGGCACCAAGCATCAAAAGGAACACGTCCGAAATCTCGGCCAGCCGGGCGGGACTTGGGGCGGGAACCTCATATTCCGACTTCGTGACAAGCACGTAATCGGAAGACGCGCATTCGGTCTTTTCAACGATGGCCGGGAGCTGGACCGCAGACACCACAGGACCGGAGGCAGAGCCGCCAATCGTGGCACCAACGGGCAGAGGTGACAGACACAGCATCCCGGCCACCTACGATCAGAACCAGCCCATTTTCTGGCCCAGCTTGCGCAAACCCCAGACGGTAGCCATGGCAGCGATGACAGCTCCGACAGCCGCCAAGAGGTCAGTTTGTGCGCCGGTGATCGCGGCGGTCACTTCGGTGGGCAGGGCAGCATGAGCCGCGTTCATGAAGGCGGCCACAGCAGCAGCACCGCCAGCGACGACACGAGCAGCGAGACGACGAATGATGAAGTTTTGCATTTTTAGACTCCCAGCCGCCATGACGGGCGGAACGTTGATGGAGAACCCACCGGAGCGCCCCCCAGGCGCTGCGCTGGAATCTCAGTTTGGATCGTTTTCTGTGCCAATCAAATCCAAATCAATAACTTGCGGCTGATCATCAAAATCAACCCAATCATCAATGAGCTGATGGATACGCTCCAGGTCATCAGTTACGCCACCACCAGCCAGCCGCAACGAAACGACCCATTCGGGTTGATGGTCTTCAGCGTTCGGAGCCAAAAAACGCCCCGTAGTCGCTGACTGAATGATGTAACGCGGCATATTAAACAGCCTTGGCGCTTGCAGGCTTGATAGAGAGCAGCGTTAGCTTGCTGTCATTACCAGCACCCGCCACCATATCAAAAATGCAGTCACAGAGCAAACCAGAAGCAGGCCAGGACTTGCCAAGATGCTGCCACTTTTGGAATTCCTCAGCGTCTCCCATCTTGAAAGGACGAGTGACCGCGCCGATGCTACGGCCCGCCGTGTTATCAGCGACATCCACGATGAGGTGAAACGTGGTCGAGCTGAAAGCGCGGCCCTCGTACTCCCCCTTGGATTCCTTGATACCAGTGCAAATGACTTGAGAATTAAGTTTCATGGTTTTCTCCTGTGCCCTGTTGATCCGTCACGAAAACGCCGGGCCAGCGTTAGACGGGTTGATATGCAAAAAGTGAGGACAGTCCCTGTCTGACAAGAAAAACGGCGAACCGAGATCAGAGGACTGATGAACGCGCTGTTCAGCAACTTGGAAGGCCTGGGCCAACTCAGCGCCAGAGAAGCGGGCAAGACGGGCAGGTGGCTTCTTGTGCTCGCAGAGAGCGAGGAAGCCGTCACCGAAGTACCTGAAGGCCGCGGAGATCGTCGGGCCGGCCACATCCATGGCCCAGCGAACAGAACGGTTCACCTCGGCTTGCACAGTCTCAAGAGCAAGACGGCTCATGGCCTTGATGCGTTCAGGCGATGGGATGGCATCGGCACGAGTCAGCATGAGAGCGTGCCAATCCGAAGCACCTGCGAAGAAGTCAGAAGGACGGCGCAGCATGTCAACAGGAAGAACGCGCAGCTTGTTGCCATAACGCAGCTCGACACGAACCCACTTGGAGTCACTGTCAGCGCCGAATAGCTGGTGCCCCTTTTCATAGACGTTGGTCTGCTTGCCGGCCTCCTTGGACCCCATGTAGAACGAGCGTTCGCGCCCGTTGATCCAGTCGCCCACCATGTTGCACTTGAGCTTGCGCCCGCCGACGTTACAGAGGCCGGAGCGGTAATCTTGGGTCACCTGATCGAGACCACCCTCGAAGCCGTCGAAGAAGTCGAGCGCCAAGTCACAGCGCGTAATGTCGCCCTTGACCTCTTCGATGAGAGAAGCGAGTCGATCAGTCCAGCCATGCCTAGCGAAGGTGCAAGCCGTACCGTAGAGGTTGACATGCAAGGTGCGCGCCTGGGCGGCCTGCTTGGCGTTCTTGCCGCTGGTCAGGAAGCCGACCCAGCCGCACTCATGGCCGTTGCGCTCGATGCTCCAGCGGCTTTTGTAGAAGTCGTGCCCCTTGCGAATCTCAGCGGAGACTTGAAAGTCGTCACCGAGCACCGTAGCAACCTTGCCAGCCAGCTCCAGAGCCTGGGCAGCGGGCAAGAAGTCGCCATCCGGAATACTGGCAAGTACGCGGTTTATCTGGGCCTTCCTGAAGTCGTCATCCCAAACATTCATGGTCAAGGAAGGAAATAGCAGGTCAACAGACGGCGTTTCCGCGTTGCGGAGGTAGCAAGTGAAGCGGAGCCAATCAACATGCACAACGCTTTGAGTCTCGATCCGCTCGGCTAGCAAACGGATCTTGACGTCTTCGCCGTCGAGGACCAGGGAATTCTGGGACGGGCGGGTCATTGCGTGTTATCCCCGTGATTACCATGGGGGTGAGCAGCCAGCGCGGCCCCCGTCACCGTGCGGCGCTGCGCTTGCCCGGTGCCGGTGTCCGCGCCGTCTACACAGACCGTGCAGGCCAGGAGAGCACCGCAAGACCGAAGCATGGGACGATCACCAGGGAAGCGCGCAGCACCATGAAGCTGATCAACCCAGAACATTTTTCCAACCTGAACGGGTTTTTGCTCTTGACAAGTTACGTTTCCCATGGCTGATCCTAGTGCTACAGTTTGCTTGCGCAGAAACGCAAGTTCGCTTTTGCGCAAGTTTAGACAGATTTTGCGCAATTGCGCAAGAAGAAAGAAAAAAATGAATGTGAACGACCTGATCGACCGAGCAGGCAAGGTAGCCGGATCACTAGGAAAACTAGCGAACGCCATGCACAAACACCCAGCGCGCTTGAGTGAGTGGAAAAGCGGAAAACGAAAACCAGACGCAGCAGAAGTCGCTTACATGGCAAAAATCGCTGGGCTGCCAGTGCTGATCACAGTCGCCATGGTGGAAGCCGAACTACACCCCGAAACGGCAGAGCTTTGGAACACTGCCCTGGGGGAAATTGAGGCCCGACTGGTGCAGAGCGTGGCACCAGTCAGGTAAAGTGCCATCTACAAATTATGGACGTTCTGTTAATCATCTTCCTGACCCTGCTCAACGGCGCCTTCGCGATGTCCGAGATGTCGCTGGCCGCCAGTCGCAAGGCCCGCCTGGCCGCCATGGCCGAGAGTGGCGACAAGGGCGCGCAGACCGCGCTCAAGCTGCTCGACAACCCGACCGAGTTCCTGTCCTCGGTCCAGGTCGGCATCACCTCGATCGGCATGCTCAACGGCATTGTCGGCGAGGCTGCCTTCAGCAGCGCATTGGCCGAGAAGCTGGCGCATCTGGGTCTGCCGCAGTCGAGTGCCGAGATCAGCGCAACCGCCGTCGTCGTGATCGTGATCACCTTCGTGACCATCGTATTCGGCGAACTGGTGCCCAAGCGCATCGGCCAGATGCACCCCGAGGCCGTGGCGCGCTGGGTCTCGCGCCCCATGGCCGGCGTCGCCAAGGCGGCCAAGCCTTTCGTGATGCTGCTGTCGGCGACCACCCGTGGCGTGCTCAAGCTGCTGCGCTTCGAGAACACCTCGATCCAGCATGTGACCGAGGAGGAGATCAACGCCAGCCTGGAGGAGGGCGTGGGCGCCGGCATCATCGAGGAGCATGAGCACCAGATGGTGCGCAACGTCTTCCTGCTCGACGACCGCCAGCTCGGGAGCATCATGGTGCCGCGCTCCGACATCGTCTGGCTCGATGTCGCCGACAGCCTGGAGCAGGCGCTGGCCAAGGCCTGGCAGGGCGGTCATTCCTGGTACCCGGTCTGCCGCGGCGGGCTCGACGACGTGGTCGGTGTCATCCACCTGCCGCGCCTGCTGGCGCTGGCCGACGAGGGCAGCGCCGACGGCTGGCAGCGCAAGGCCAGCGTCCCGGTGTTCGTGCCCGAGACGCTCAGCGGCATGGAGCTGCTCGAGCAGTTCCGCTCCCGCGCCACCCGGATGGTGTTCGTGGTCGACGAGTACGGCGTGGTGCAGGGCCTGCTGACGCCGCTCGACATGCTGGAGGCCATCACCGGCGAGCTCTCGCCCGAGGTGCCGCACGAGGCCTGGGCGACGCCGCGCGAGGACGGCAGCTGGCTGGTCGATGGCGCCATGCCGGCGCATGAGCTCAAGGCCAGGCTGGACATCGACGCGTTGCCCGATGAGGACAAGGAGCGCTACAACACCGTGGCGGGTCTGATGCAGGCGGTTTCGGGCGAGCTGCTGGGGGTCGGTGAGGCGGTCGAGGTCGCCGGCTGGCGCTTCGAGGTGCTCCAGGTCGAGGGCCGGCGCATCGAGCGGGTCCTGCTGCGCAGCTTGTCCAAGTCGGCTCCGGACTGAACCTCGCCTTTTTCGCCTCCCACCTCATCCATCCTGTCGCCCGAGCCACCGAATGAGCCACCCATCCATCGCCGCTGACCCCTTGGGGCAAGACCCGCCGCTCGGCCTGTTGCCGCCCGACGACCCGCTGCGCATCGCGCTGCACGACGAGATCCACGCCAGGCCGCAGGCCAGCATCCGCCTGCCCGCGCTGCTGACCCATGTCGCGGTGCTCAACCAGGGCGTGAGCCGCCAGGACGAGTGGTCGCACCTGTGCCTGCTGCCGGGCCAGCAGCAGTTGCCGGCCAGCGCGACCCGAGGCTATTTCCTGCACCTCGGATTGGAGGGTTGCACGGTCCAGTGGGAGCGCCACAGCGAGTTCACGCGTTACACCGTGATCCAGCCGCTGCCCGAGGTCGGTGCCGACGCCGAATTGCCCCCCAAGCTGTGCGCTGCGCTGGCGACGCCACCAGGCTGGCTGGCCGGTATTCCGGGCCGCACGGTCGCCGCGATCCAGGTGGTGATGTTCAAGGCCGCGCTCGACGACCTGCCCGGCGCCATGGCCGCGGTCCAGCCCTGGTTCGCGCCCGGGACCAACCTGATCGCCTCCCAGATGGGGACCGGCCAGTCCTGCGCCGTGACCGATTTCCAGGTCAACGCCGACGGCTTCGAGCGCATGCTGCTGCTGCTGCATCCCGACAGCAGCGCGTCGCGCCCGGGCCGCGCCTCGGTGCGGCTGCTCGAACTGGAGACCTACCGCTTGATGGCCTTGCGCGGCCTGCCGCCGGCCAAGGCGCTGACGCCGCTGCTGGCCAGCGTGGAGGCCGAGCTGGCCAGCTTGACCGCCCAGCTCGAATCGCGCGCGGCGGTCGAGCAGGAACTGCTGGACCATCTGATCGCGCTGGCGGCGCGGGTCGAGCGGGCCACGGCGGAGAACAGCTATCGCTTCTCGGCCACCCGCGCCTATGCCAAGCTGGTGATGCAGCGCATCGAGGATCTGCACGAGCATCCGATCCCGGGCTTCCAGACCTGGGGCCAGTTCATGCGCCGCCGGCTGTCGCCGGCGATCGCGACCGTCGCTTCCACCGAGCGTCGCTTGACCTCGCTGTCCGAGCGGGTGGCCCGCACCAGCGCGCTGCTGCGCACCCGGGTCGATATAGCGGCCGAGGGCCAGAACCAGCAGCTGCTGGAAAAGCTCACGCGCGGCCAGGACCTGCAGCTCAGGCTGCAGTCCACGGTCGAGGGGCTGTCGATCGCGGCGATCTCGTACTACGTGGTCAGCCTGCTGCTGTACGGCGCCAAGGCGCTCAAGGGGCTGGGCCTGCCGGTGCAGCCCGAGCTGGCGGCCGGCGCGCTGGTCCCGGTCGTGCTGTGGGCGGTCTGGTGGACGACGCGCCGCATCCACGAGAAGCTGCACGCGGATCATTGAACGGCGGCGCCTCCCGCCGCGATCCACTCGATCAGCTCAGCAGCGCCTGCGCGAATTCCTGCGCGCTGAAGGTCTGCAGGTCTTCGAGTTTCTCGCCCACGCCGATGAAGTAGACCGGCACCTCGCGGCCGGTCTCCTTGGCCCACATCGCGATCGCGGCCAGCACGCCGCCCTTGGCGGTGCCGTCGAGCTTGGTCACGATCAGGCCGGTCAGCCGCAGCGCGGCATCGAAGGCCTTGACCTGCGCGAGCGCGTTCTGGCCGGTGTTGCCGTCGATCACCAGCAGCACCTCGTGCGGCGCGCCCGCGTCGGCCTTCTGCACCACGCGCTTGATCTTCTTGAGCTCCTCCATCAGGTGGAGTTGGGTCGGCAGCCGGCCGGCGGTATCGACGATCACGACGTCGCGCCCGCGCGCGCGGCCGGCCTGCACCGCATCGAAGCTGACGGCGGCCGGGTCGCCACCTTCCTGGCTGACGATCTCGACCAGGTTGCGGTCGGCCCAGACATGCAGCTGCTCGCGCGCGGCGGCGCGGAAGGTGTCGGCGGCCGCGAGCAGCACGCTGGCGCCCTCGTTGGCTAGGTGCTTGGTCAGCTTGCCGATGGTGGTGGTCTTGCCGGCGCCGTTGACGCCCGCGACCATCATGACGGTCGGGCCGTCGGGCTGGCCGCCAATCGAGAGCGGCTTTTCCAGCGGCTGCAGCAGCTCGGTGATGGCCTGGGCCAGCAGAGCCTTGACCTCGGCCGGGTCGGTGACCTTGGCCGCCTTGACGCGGCGCTTGAGGTCGTCGAGCAGGTACAGCGTGCCCTGGGTGCCGGTGTCGGCCATCAGCAGCGCGGTTTCGAGCTCCTCGTAGAGCTCATCGTCGATCTTGGTGCCCGTGAAGACGGTCGACAGGCTGGAGCCGGTCTTGCGCAGGCCTTGCTTGAGGCGTTCGAGCCAGCCCTGGCGGCCCGATTCTGCCGCTGGCTTGTCCACCGGCTGCGGCGTGGCAGGAGCGGCAGGAGCAGGGAGGTTGGCGCCGGTTTGCACCTTGGCGGTCGGGATGGCGGGCGCGGCCGGCGCTGGCGCCGCCTCGGGCTTGGCGGAAGAGAATTTTTTCTTGAGGAAGCTGAACATGGCGCGTGTTTTTAGAATCCATGCATTCTATGAAACCTGCATCACATCGTCCTGTTCCTGCCCCGGCCGCGCCGGGTTTCGTTCGCATCATCGGCGGGCTGTGGAAGCGCAGCAAGCTGGCGGTGCCGTCCCGGCCCGGCCTGCGCCCCACGCCCGACCGCGTGCGCGAGACGCTCTTCAACTGGCTCGGCCAGGACCTGACCGGCCTGCGCTGCCTCGATGCCTTCGCTGGCAGCGGTGCGCTGGGCTTCGAGGCGGCCTCGCGCGGCGCGGCCCAGGTGCTGCTGTGCGAGCAGGATCCGGGCCTGGCCGCTGGCCTGCGCGCCAATGCCGAGCGCCTCAAGGCGACCCAGATCAAGGTCCAGCGCGGCGACGCGGTCGCGGCGCTCAAGGGGGCCGCGCGTGGTGCCTGGGACCTGATCTTCCTCGATCCGCCCTTCGGCGACGATGGCAACGAGGCGCTGTTCACCCAGGCGCTGCAGGCGGCGCTGCCCCTGCTGACGCTCCAGGGCGCCATCTATCTGGAAGCCCCGCGCGCCTGGGGCGATGAGGAGCTGCTGGCGCTGGGTCTGCGCTGCAGCAAGCACGGCAGGGCCGGCATGGTGCATTACCACCTGCTGGAACGGGCTCATGCCTGAAGTTGGATAATCCTGCGCATGACGATATCTCCCCCCCGTGACGCCAAGGCCCGCCGCATCGCGGTCTACAGCGGCACCTTCGATCCGATCACGCTCGGCCACGAGGACGTGATCCGGCGCGCCGCCGGCCTGTTCGACGAGCTGATCGTCGCGGTCGCGGTCGCCCACCACAAGAAGACCCTGTTCACGCTGGAGCAGCGCATCAACCAGGTGGCCGAGGTTTTCGTCGACCTGCCATCCGTTCGCGCGCAGCCCTTCGAGGGCCTGATGGTGGATTTCTGCCGCCAGCAGGGCGCCTGCGCCGTGGTGCGCGGCATCCGCAACGTGGCAGACTTCGACTACGAGGCGCAGATGGCCGCCATGAACCAGAAGATGGCGCCCGAGGTCGAAACGCTGTTCCTGTTGCCGCAGCCGCAGCTGCAGTGCATTTCCAGCACGCTGGTGCGCGAGATCGCCAAGCTCGCTGGCGACGTGTCGCAGATGGTCAGCCCGCTGGTGGCCGAGCAGCTGCGCGTGGCCACCCTGGCTGCCTGAACGAAAGGGAGACACCATGGCGCTGATGATCACCGACGAATGCATCAACTGCGACGTCTGCGAGCCCGAATGCCCGAACCAGGCGATCTCGATGGGGGCGGAGTTCTATGTCATCGACCCGGCCAGGTGCACCGAGTGCGTGGGGCATTTCGATGAACCGCAATGCGTGCAGGTCTGTCCGGTCGAGTGCATCCCGGTCAACCCGGAGCAGGTCGAGACGCGCGAGCAGCTGCAGGCCAAGTATTTGCTCCTGCAAAAGCCGAGCTCTGCTGCGGCCTGATTGCTGGCTGGCTCAGCGGGGCTGGTCTTGGCTGGTTCGGCTGGGTCTTGGGCAGGTCCTGGGCGGGCGGGAGCCGCCAGTCTCATCTGTCCGCTGCGCGGCCAGCAAATCGGCCGTCAGCTCCCGCCCGCCCAGGACCATGAGTCTTGCGGCTCGCTGCGCCTTGCCGCTGCTGTCTTCCCCGTAGCTGACCCAGCCGCGCTCGAGCCCGGTGGGTGGGCGTGCGCATGGCCGATTTTTGGCCGCGCAGCGGACGGTATGAGGCCATGCGCATGCACGCCCGCCGGGCCGGCCAATAACCATCCTGCCGCTGCCAATCAGAAAGCCTCTGCTCGACATGAGCTGTGGCTGCAGGCAGTCTGCTTATTCGGCAGCCGGAGCCGGATCGACTTTCGGCGGCCTGGGCGGCTTCGGGCGCGGTGGCTTGCTCGTGTGGATGGCGGCGGTGGCCTTGTCCATGCGGCCGGCCAGCAGGTCGGGCAGGGCGCGCATGGCGCGCTGGATCGACAGCTCCAATGCATCGCGCTGGTCCGGCGCCGGCTTCTTGAGCACCCAGTTCGCGACCTCGGACTTCACGCCCGGGTGGCCCACACCGATGCGCAGCCGCCAGTAGTCGCTGCTGCCGAGCTGGGCATGGATGTCGCGCAGGCCGTTGTGGCCGGCGTGGCCGCCACCTTTTTTCAGCTTGAGCTCGCCCGGCTCCAGGTCGAGTTCGTCATGCGCGACCAGGATCTCCTCGGGCGCGATCTTGAAGAAGCGCGCCAGCGCCGCGACCGACTGGCCGGAACGGTTCATGAAGGTCATCGGTTCGAGTAGCCAGATCGGCTGGCCTTCGAAATTGCCACGCCCGGCAACGCCGAAGTAACTGCGCTCCGGGTTCAGCTTGACCTTGAGCTCGCGCGCGACCGCTTCCAGCCACCAGAAACCGGCATTGTGACGCGTGTCTTCGTATTCCGGACCCGGGTTGCCCAGGCCGACCAGCAGTTTGAACATGGCAGCAGCTTAGCGCCCGCAAGGCGCGATCAGTGAACAATGGATGTGAAAAAGCCCGCCGAAGCGGGCCTTTGCCTGACAAGCAGGGGAGAGAAGAATTACTTCTTCTTCTTCTTCTTGTCGCCAGCGGCAGCGGCCACCGGAGCGGCGATGATCTCTTCCTTCGGCTCGACCAGGGTCGCGATGCCCGGGTTCGGCTTGCCGTGGATGACCAGCTTGGCGCCAGCCGGCAGGACCAGGTCGTTGGTGTGGATGGACTGGCCCTTGACGGCGTTGCCCAGGTCCACGGTGATGAACTCGGGGATCTGCATCGCCAGGCAGTCGATCACGACTTCGGTCAGCGCGTGGTTGACCAGGCACTTGTCCTGCTTGACAGCCGGCGAATGCTCGGCGTTGATGAAGTGCAGCGGCACCTTCTTGCGCACGCGGGTGTTCTCGTCAACGCGCTGGAAGTCGACGTGCAGGACCAGCGGCTTGAAGGGGTGGTACTGCACATTGCGCAGCACGACCTTTTCGGTGTTGCCGTTCAGTTCCATGTCCAGCAGTGCCGAGTGGAAGGATTCCTTCTTCAGGGCGAACCACAGGCTGTTGTGATCGAGTTCAACGACGGCCGGGGCGGTGGTGCCGCCGAAGACGATGGCGGGAGTGCGGCCGGTGTTGCGCAGGCGGCGGCTCGCACCCGTGCCCTGCTTGGCGCGCTCAAAAGCGGTGAATTGCATGATATCTACCTTAAAGAGGGGCCATCCGCGACCAGCGGCCCCCAACAGAAAAAGCGCCCACCGTGGTGGACGCTGCTTTTTGTCGTCGAATCAGTTCGATTCGGCGAACAAATCCATCACCGAGTCGCCGTTGGCGATGCGCTGGATGACCTCGGCCATCAGCGGCGCCACGGAAACCTGGCGGATCTTGGTGCAGGCCTGGGCGGCCGCGCTCAAGGGAATGGTGTTGGTCACGACCACCTCGTCGAGGGCGCTGCCCTTGGCGATGCGCTCGATGGCCGGGCCGGAGAAGACCGGGTGGGTACAGTAGGCGTAGACGCTCTTGGCGCCGCGTTCCTTGAGCACCTCGGCGGCCTTGACCAGTGTACCGGCGGTGTCGATCATGTCGTCCATGATCACGCAGTTGCGGCCTTCGATGTCGCCGATCACGTGCATGACTTCCGACACGTTGGCCTTGGGGCGACGCTTGTCGATGATGGCCATGTCGCAGCCGAGCTGCTTGGCCAGCGCACGGGCGCGCACCACGCCGCCGACGTCGGGCGAGACGACCAGCAGGTCCTCGTAGTTCTTGGAGCGCAGGTCACCCAGCAGCACCGGCGAAGCGTAGACGTTGTCGACCGGGATGTCGAAGAAGCCCTGGATCTGGTCGGCGTGCAGGTCCATGGTCATCACGCGGTGCACGCCGACGGCCTGCAGCATGTTGGCCACGACCTTGGCCGTGATCGGCACCCGGCTGGAGCGCGGACGGCGGTCCTGGCGGGCGTAGCCGAAGTAGGGGATGACGACGGAGATGCGCTCGGCCGAGGCGCGCTTGAGCGCGTCGACCATGATGATGAGCTCCATCAGGTTGTCGTTGGTCGGCGCGCAGGTCGACTGCACCACGAAGACTTCGCGGGCACGCACGTTCTGGTTGATCTCGACCGTCACTTCGCCATCGGAGAAGCGACCCACGGCGGCCTGGCCCAGGCTGGTGCCGAGCTGCTGGGCGATCTCGGCGGCCAGCGCCGGGTTGGCGTTGCCCGTGAAAATCATGAAATCCGGCGATTGCACTGGCGTGGTGATTTGCATGGAGAACCCGGCGAGAAAATTGGTGTTCAGAAACACAATGCGGCCCTTGAAGGCCGCTCTGTGTAATTGCTAACGATAAATTTGGCAGGGGAGGAAGGACTCGAACCCTCGCATGTCGGAATCAAAATCCGATGCCTTGACCAACTTGGCGACTCCCCTACACGGGTTTGCAGCTTGCGCTACACACCGAATGCAGTGCTTGCTTGTCATGTTCTCCCAACAAGCAACGAAAGAGATTGTAATCTATTTTCGCCACTGTTTGAGAGGATGCTCAAACAAATTCTTGCAGTTTTTCGCGATCCATCCGTCAGGAAAGGCAATTTTATCAACTGCCTGATTCGCTTTCGCGAACATCGCGCTGCCTGAGCCCGTCATTCTAGCAGAAATTTTCTGCTGTCTCAAGATTTCGATGCCGATTTTTATCTCGGGGCACAGATCGCTTGCGACTGGCTGCAGGTCGTTGCGTCCAAATTCATAAACACAAGGGCTTGCAAAGAATTCTCGCATTGTAGAGACAAAACTGTCGCGTTTCAGCTCGGGGCTGGAAAAAATTTTCGGGGTCGAGGCGCCGGTCGGCGGCTTGAGCACGATGAAGTCGGCCGCCGGCAGTGCTATCGGGGTCAGCTGCTCGCCCACGCCCTCGACCCAGGCGTTGTCGCCGCCCAGGAAGAAGGGGACGTCGGCGCCCAGCCGCAGGCCGATCTGCATCAGCTGCGCCAGCGGCAGCTCCAGGCCCCAGAGCCGGTTGAGCGCCAGCAGGCAGGAGGCCGCATCGCTGGAACCACCGCCCAGGCCGGCTTCCTGCGGGATGCGCTTTTCCAGCGCGATATGCGCGCCCCATTCGCAGCCGGTGGCCTGCTGCAGCGCGCGCGCGGCGCGCACGACCAGATCGTTGTCGGGCAGGGCCGGCCCCGTGCCGCCGATGTCCTCGCGGCTGATCACGCCGCCGGTCCGCCGGTCGAAGTGCAGGGTGTCGCACCAGTCGATCAGCATGAAGACCGACTGCAGCAGGTGGTAGCCGTCGGCGCGGCGGCCGGTGATATGCAGGAAGAGGTTGAGCTTGGCCGGCGCGGGCACGTCCAGCAGTTGACGCAGCGACATATAAGAAAGGGGGAAGGGGGATCAGGGGGTCATTGTTGCGGCCGGTCGAGTATCAGGCGCAGCGTCGCGGGCGGGGCGGGCTCCGAGCGGCTGGCGCGCACCCGGCCATCGCTAGCGCCGAGCTCGACGCTCCAGCCGATCGCCTGGGCGGGACGGCCTTGCAGCCATTCGAACAGCTCGGCCACCGGCAGCGCGGCGCCGGTCAATGCGGCGGTCAGCGTGGCCAGGTCGGGGTAGGCGCGCATGTCGTCGCCGCGCAGCAGCAGGGCCGAATCCGCGCTCCAGCGTGCGCTGGCCAGCGTGGCGCCCAGGGGGGTATAGAGCTTGAGCTCGCCGGCCTGCGCGCTGCCGAGCAGTTCGAAGCCGGCGTGGAAGCCCTGCGGCGGCTCGCTTTCGACCTGCAGCGACAGCCGACCGCTCCACGGGCCCGCGGCCGAAGGGAGGCTGGCGGGCGTCGGTGCGGCCGGTGGCTGGCTCGCGCAGCCCGAGGCGAGCAGCAGGGCGGCCGTGCAGAGCCAGGCCGGCAAGTGTCTGCGAGCGCCGGGTCGGGCGGTCATGGCTGGACCCGCAGCCGCTGCAGCGTGCGCAGCAGGGTTTCGTTGTCAATCTGCAGCTGCAGGCCCTGGCGCCAGACCGCGCGCGCCGCCTCCTGTTGGCCGTCGGTCCAGAGCACCTCGCCCAGGTGGGCGGCGATCTCGGGGTCGGCCCGCCGCTCGAAAGCGGCTTGCAGCACCCGCCTGGCCTCGGCCAGGTTGCCCAGGCGGAACTCCACCCAACCCAGGCTGTCCTGGATGAAGGGATCGTCGGGGAGCAGCTCGACCGCGCGCAGCACCAGCGCGCGCGCTTCCTCCAGCTGCACGTTGCGGTCGGCCAGCGAGTAGCCGAGCGCGTTGTAGGCGTGGCCGTAGTCGGGCGAGCGCGCGATCAGCTCGCGCAGCAGGCGCTCCATCTCGTCGCGCTGGCCGGCTTTTTCGGCCACCATCGCGCGTTCGTAAGCGAGGTCGGCATCCTGCGGGAAGCGTTGCGTGGCTTGCGCGTAGACCTCCAGCGCTTCGGCATGGTGGCCGAGCTCGCGCAGCAGCTGTGCCTCGGCCTGCAGCTTGCGGCGCTCGTCCGCCGGGCCTTCGGCCGGGAGTCCACGCAGCAGCGCGCGTGCCTCGGCCAGCTTGCCCTGGCGTGCCATCAGCAAGGCGCGGCGGGTCTGCACGGCGGGCTGGGCCTCGGCGTCATCGATCGGGTCCAGCCAGCTCAATGCGACATCCAGTTGGCCCTGCTTCTCTGCGACTTGCGACAGCAGCAGCCGGGCCTGGGTGCTGCCGCGCGCCGCTGGCTCGGCGGGCTGCAGCGCGAGGTAGCGTTGCAGTGCCGAGGACGCTGCATCCAGCTGTCCCTGCTGCAGCGACAGCAGGCCTTCGAGCAGCCAGGGCTCGGCCAGCTCGGGATGCTCGCGGGTCAGGATGGCCAGCTGCTCCCGCGCCTCGGCCGGTCGGAGCTGGTCGGTCAGCAGCCGGGCGTATTCGAGCCGGACCCGGCGCGCGTCCTCGCTGTCGCGGCCAGCCAGCCAGCGCTGCACCAGCCGCTCGGCGCCGGGCTGGCGCTGCTCAAGCAGCATGAGCCCGAGCCAGGCCGGCAGCGGTGATTTGCCGCCCAAGGCCATGGCTTTTTTCGCCGATTCGAGTGCCAGTGCGGGCTGTCCTGCCGCCAGCTGCAGCCGCCCCAGGCTGGTCCAGGCTGGCGCCGCGAGTGCCGGGGTCTTGCCGGCTTGCTGCAGCATGGGGGCGGCGGCCTGGAGCGCCACCGACTTGTCGCCCAGGCGCGCCAGCATCTGTGGCAGCGCCAGGATCAGCTCCTGGCGCTGGCCTACCGGGGTCAGGCGCAGCAGCGCGTCCAGCGGCGCACCCATCTCGGCCGGCCGGTCGAGCGCCTGCAGGATCTGCAGCACGAAGCGCTGCGGCTCGGCCGCGCGCGGCTGTGCCTCGGCCCAGGCGCGCGCGGCCTGCAGCGCCGCGTCGCCCGAGCGTGCCTGCAGCGCGATCTCGACCGCACGGCGGAACAGCTCGGGCCGCTTGTTCTTGCGCGCGGCGTTCAGCATCAGCGTGTAGCCGGCCCCCGGCTGCCCCTGATTGACCTGCAGCTCGCCGACCAGCAGCTGGAAGAACAGCTCGCCGCTCAGGCCGGAGTCCTGCGGCAGCGTGGCCGGCGTTTTGATCTGCTGCCTGGCCTGTTGCTTCGTGGCGGCAGCTTCTCCATTGGCGGCACTGGCCAGGCCACCCCCTCCCAACAGGACCAGTGCCAGCGCCGCAGCCAGGGACGACCGCAACCGCCACCCTGGCGAGCCAGTTCGGATGGGCGAGAAGGGCGCGCGTGGGTGCATGAAGGCGAGGCTGTCCATCGCCGCATGATAATGGAAGGCCTGTTTCCCAGCTTGTCCGTTCCCATGCCAGAATTGCCCGAAGTCGAAGTCACCCGGCTGAGCTTTGCCAACCGCATCGCCGGCGCCCGCATCGAGGCCGTGCGGCTGGGCAAGCCGCTGCGCTGGCCGCTGGGCGTCCTGCCCGCAGCGCTGCAGGGCGCTGTCGTGCAGCAGGTGCGTCGGCGCGGCAAATATCTCCTGCTCGACCTCGACCGGGGCCTGTTGCTGATCCACCTCGGCATGTCGGGCAGCCTGGCCTACGCGGGCGCGCTGCCGCCGCCCGGTCCGCACGACCATTTCGAGCTCGCGACCAGTCGCGGCCTGCTGCGCCTGCACGACCCGCGCCGCTTCGGCGCCGTGGTCTGGGCCGCATCCGAAGCCGACCCGGTCGCGCGCAAGCTGCTGGGGCATCTCGGCGTCGAGCCGCTCGGTGACGGCTTTGATCCGCTCGCGTTCTGGCAGGCGCTGCGGGCCCGTCGCTCCGCGATCAAGCAGGTCTTGCTGGCGGGCGACATCGTGGTCGGCGTCGGCAACATCTATGCCTCCGAGGCGCTGTTCGCCGCTGGCATCCAGCCCACCTTGAGCGCCTCCAGTCTGAGTCAGGCCCGGGCCGAGCGCCTGCACGGCGCGATCCGCTCGGTGCTGGCGCGCGCGCTCGAGCAGGGCGGCAGCACGCTGCGGGACTTTTCGAGCGCCGAGGGCAAGACCGGTCATTTCCAGCTCGAAGCCATGGTCTACGACCGAGCGGGCCAGCCCTGCCGGGCTTGCGGCGCTACCATCCAGACCCTGCGCCAGGGGCAGCGTTCGACCTACTTCTGCCCGGATTGCCAGACTTTCTGACCGCCTCATCTTCTTTCATGCCGCTCGCTGCTTCCGCCCCATCGCTGACCGTTTCGCCCGTTCTTTTCTTCCCGCGCCTGGTCGAGTGGCAGCGCCGCCACGGCCGCAACGGCCTGCCCTGGCAGGGCACGCGCGATCCCTACCGGGTCTGGTTGTCCGAGATCATGCTGCAGCAGACCCAGGTCGCGACCGTGCTGAGCTACTACCCGCGTTTCCTCGAACGCTTTCCCGACCTGCACGCGCTCGCCGCAGCCCCGCAGGAGGACGTGCTCGCGCTTTGGAGCGGGCTGGGCTACTACAGCCGCGCGCGCAATCTGCACCGATGCGCCCAGGCGGTAGTCGAGCGTTGGGGCGGGGCTTTTCCGGCCAGCGCCGAGCAGCTGCAGACCCTGCCGGGCATCGGCAAGTCGACCGCGGCAGCGATCGCGGCCTTCTGTTTCGGCGAGCGCATCTCCATCCTGGACGGCAACGTCAAGCGGGTGCTCTCGCGCCTGCTGGCCTTCGAGGGCGATTTGGCCGTGGCGGCGCAGGAGCGCCGGCTCTGGGCGCTGGCTCAGGACCTGTTGCCGCCAGCCCCCGATCATGACGCGATGGTGGCCTGGACCCAGGGCCTGATGGATCTGGGCTCCAGCCTGTGTTCGCGCAGCCGGCCCGATTGCGCGGCCTGCCCGGGTGCCGCGATCTGTCTGGCCAGCCGGCAGCAGCGGACGGCGGACTTTCCGGTCCGCACCCGCAAGCTCAAGCGCAGCACCATCGAGTGGTGGTGGCTGCTGCAGCGTCGCGCCGACGGCGCGGTCTGGCTGGAGCGGCGACCGGAGCAGGGCATCTGGGCCGGGCTCTACTGCCTGCCGACCCATGGCTCGCGCGTCGAGGCGCTGGCACCGTTTGGTGGCGAGCCGGCCCTGCGGCAGGAGCATGAAACCGTGTGCCATGTGCTCACGCACCGCGACCTGGTGCTGCGTCCGCTCGAAATCGACTGGTCAGCCGGTGTGCGCGAGGACCAGGCTTCTGGCCCAGCGGCACCGGGTCTGTGGGTGGCCAGCCGGGCCGATCTCGACCTCGGCTTGCCGGCACCACTGCGCAGCCTGCTCGTGCGCTTGCTGCCGGCCTGAGGCGGCTGAATTCGTCGCGCCGGGGCCGGCGCGGGTCTCAATAGCCCGCGTGCTTGAGCGCGTCGAGTTCGCGGTGGCGCCGGTGTACCGTCCAGTGGTTGGAGAAATGCGCGGCCAGTTCCTCGACCAGGTAGGTCGAGCGGTGCTGGCCGCCGGTGCAGCCGATCGCGACCGTGACGTAGCTGCGGTGGTCGCGCACCATCGAAGGCAGCCAGCGCTCGATGAAGTTGATGATGTGGACCTGCATCGCCTGCACCTCGGGCTCCAGGCTCAGGAAGTCGGCCACCGGTGCATCCAGTCCGGTCAGCGGTCGGAGTTCGGGCTCGTAGTGCGGATTAGGCAGCATGCGCACGTCGAACACGAAGTCGGCGTCCATCGGTACCCCGCGCTTGAAGCCGAAGGACTCGAACACCAGCGTCAGCGTGTTCTGTCCATGATCCAGCAGCTTGCGCACCTCGCTGCGCAGGTGCGAGGCCTTGAGCTGGCTGGTGTCGATCACGAGCGAGTACTCGCGCAGCTCCGACAGCAGTTCGCGCTCATGCTCAATCGCCTCGATCAGTGCCCGGTGCTGGTCCTGAGTGTCCCGTACGGAGAGCGGATGCAGACGGCGCGTCTCGGAAAAGCGCCGCACCAGCGTGTCGGTGCTGGCGTCGAGGAACAGCACCGTCAGCGGCTGGCCTGCCTTGCGCAGCTTGTGCAGCTGCGCCGGCATGCCGGGCAGCGAATTGGCGCTGCGCACGTCGATCGCGATCGCGACCCGGTCGGCGTGGTGCCCGTGCTCGATCGCGATGAAATCCTCCAGCAGTTCGGGCGGCAGGTTGTCGACGCAGTAGAAGCCGGCATCCTCCAGCGCGTGCAGCGCGACCGACTTGCCCGAGCCCGACATTCCGGTGATCAGCACCAGCTGCATGGGTGATTTGCCTTTCATGGCTGCAGCATCTCGCGCGCGTGCGCCAGCGAGGCGTCCGACAACTTGTCACCGCCCAGCATGCGCGCGATCTCCTGCACGCGGGCCTCGGCCGCGATCACTCGCACCTCGCTCGCCGTGCCCTGCGCGTCGACCTTTTTCGACACATGGAGATGGTGGTCGGCGCTGGCCGCCACCTGGGGCAGGTGGGTCACGGCCAGCACCTGGCGATCCTGTCCCAGCTGACGCATGAGACGGCCGACGGTCTGCGCGACCGTGCCGCCGATGCCGCTGTCGACTTCGTCGAAGATCAGCGTCGGTGCCTGGCCGAGCTGGCTGGTCGTGACCGAGATCGCCAGCGCGATGCGCGACAACTCGCCCCCCGACGCCACCTTGCCGACCAGGCGCGGCGTGCTGCCCGGATGGCCCGCGACCAGGAACTCGACGTTCTCCAGCCCATGCGCCTGCGGCTCGGGCAGGGCGGCCAGCCTGGCCTCGAAGCGCCCGCCTGCCATGCCCAGGCCCTGCATCGCGGCCGTGATCTCCTGCGACAGCTTGAGCGTGGCCTGTGCACGAGCGGCGCTGACCTTCTTCGCGGCCTTGAGCAGGGCCTGCCGCGCGGCGTGCTCGGCCTGCTGCAGCGCGTCGAGATCGCTGTTGCGGTCGAGTTCGGCGAGCTGGCGCTGCCACTGGGCCAGACGCTCGGGCAGCTCCTCGGGCTGGCAGCGGAAGCGCCGGGCCAGCGACAGCCATTGCGCCAGCCGCTGATCCAGGGCCTCCAGCGCGGCCGGGTCGAGCTCGGTCGGGTCGGCATGGTGCTGCAGGTCATGACAGGCGTCCTCGACCTGGGCCAGCGCGCCTTGCAGCACGTCGGTGATCTCGCCATAGCGCGGCTCGATGTGCTGCTGCGCCTGCAGCGCCTGCAGCGCGCGGTGCAGCAGGCGGGTCGCGCTGCCTTCCTCCTCGTCGAGCGCCTGCAGCGCGGTGCGCGCGGCATCCATCAGGCCCTGCGCATTGGCCAGCCGGCCATGCTGCAGGTTGAGCTCCTCCCATTCGCCCTCGGCCGGGGCCAGCTTGTCCAGTTCGCCGATCTGCCACTGCAGGCGCTCGCGTTCCTGCTGCAGCGTGGCCTGTTGCTGCCGGGCCTGCTCCAGCGTCCTTGCCGTCTCGCGCCAGCCGGCCCAGAGTCCGCGCAGCTCGGTGGTCGAGACGCGGCCGTAGTCGTCGAGCAACTGGCGCACCGCGTCGGGCCGGGTCAGGCTCTGCCAGGCATGCTGGCCGTGGATGTCGACCAGCTCGTCGGCCAGGCTCTTGAGCTGGGCCACGGTCGCCGCGCTGCCGTTGATCCAGGCCCGGCTGCGGCCCTGGCCGTCCAGATGGCGCCTGAGCAGCAGCGGCTCGCCCGCTTCGGCGGCGAAGCCGTTCTCGTCCAGCCAGGCCCGCACCGGCTCCGACAGGTCGAACTCGGCCGCGATCTCGCAGCGCGGCGCGCCCTCGCGCACCACGCCGGCATCGGCGCGCGCGCCCAGCACGAACTGCAAGGCATCGATCAGGATCGATTTGCCGGCACCAGTTTCGCCGGTCAACACGGTGAAGCCCGTCTCCAGCTCAAGCTCAAGGGCCCGCACGATCACGAAATCGCGCAGGGACAGGCGGCTCAGGCTCATGTGTTCATTCCCTCGTTCCAGTGCAGTTTCTTGCGCAGGGTGTCGAAATAGCTCCAGCCCTTGGGGTGCAGCAGGCAGAGCTTGTAGGGCGCGCGCCGCACCGTGATGCGGTCGCCAGGCAGCAGGCTGGTGAAGGTCTGCATGTCGAAGTTGGCGCTGGCGTCGCGGCCGTTGACCAGTTCGAGCGCGATCTCGCCGCTGGCCGGCAGCACGATCGGGCGGTTGGACAGCGTGTGCGGCGCGATCGGCGCCATGATCCAGCCGTCGATCGCCGGGTGCAGCAGCGAGCCACCGACCGACAGGGTGTACGCGGTCGAGCCGGTCGGCGAAGCGATGATCAGGCCATCGGCGCGCTGGTTGGCGACGAAGCGGCCATCGACCTCGACCCGCAGCTCGATCATGCTTGGCGCGCCGCCGCGGTTGACCACCACGTCGTTGATCGCGACCGTGTCGAACACGCAGTCGCCATCGCGCCAGACACTGGCGTGGATCAGGCTGCGGTGGTCCTCCTCGTATTCACCGCGCAGGATCGGGCGTAGGTGGGTTTCGAAGTCCTTGAACGGGATGTCGGTGATGAAACCGAGCCGGCCCTGGTTGATGCCCACCACCGGCACGCCGAAGCGCGCCAGCTGACGGCCGATGCCGATCATGGTGCCGTCGCCGCCCATCACGAGTGCGAGGTCGCATTCGGTGCCGATGCCGGTCGCGGACAGGCTGTTGTAATGGGTCAGGCCGGTGTTCGCGGCGGTCTCGCGCTCGATCGACACCTCGCAGCCCATGTCGTGCAGGAAATGCGCCATGCGCTCCAGCGCATCGCGCGAGCCGACGGCATGGTACTTGCCCACCAGCGCCACATGGCGGAAGCGGGACTTGCCGCCCCGGCTTGTCTCGGGGGCCGGGCTTGATATGGGCAGGTTCATCTCCAAATTACATCACAAGCTTTTCTACAATGGCCGGCATGTTAGACGACCGCTCCAAACTGCTGCTCAAGACCCTGGTCGAGCGCTACATCGCCGACGGCGAGCCGGTCGGTTCGCGCACGCTCTCGCGCGCGGCCGGCCTGGAGCTGTCGCCCGCGACGGTGCGCAACGTCATGAGCGACCTCGAAGAGCTCGGGCTGATCGCCAGCCCGCACACCTCGGCCGGCCGCATTCCGACCGCGCGCGGCTACCGCCTGTTCGTCGACACCATGCTGACCGTGCGGCGTGACCGGATCGCTGCGGTCGAAGGGCTGGGCGCGTCCGGCATCGCCGCCGAGCAGCCGCGCCTGGTGCTGAGCCAGGCCGCGCAGATGCTGTCGAGCCTATCCCAATTCGTCGGCGTCGTGATGACACCGCGCCGGCCCTCGGTATTCCGCCACATCGAGTTTCTCAGCCTGTCGGAGCGGCGGGTGCTGGTGATCCTGGTCTCGCCCGATGGCGACGTGCAGAACCGCATCATCCACACCCAGGTCGACTACAGCCAGTCGCAGCTGCAGGAAGCCGCCAACTTCCTCAACGCGCATTACGCCGGGCTCGCGATGGACGAGGTGCGCCTGCGCCTGAAGACCGAGGTCGACGCGCTGCGCGGGGAAATCTCCTCGCTGATGGTCAAGGCGGTCGACGCCGGCAGCGAGGCCATGGAGCAGGATGACGTGGTCGTCTCGGGCGAGCGCAACCTGCTCTCGGTCAGCGAGTTCTCGCACGACATGGGTCACCTGCGCAAGATGTTCGACCTGTTCGAGCAGAAGACGCAATTGATGCGCCTGCTCGAGGTCTCGAACCAGGCCGAGGGCGTGCGCATCTTCATCGGCGGCGAGAGTCAGATCGTGCCCTTCGAGGAGCTTTCCGTCGTCAGCGCGCCTTATGCGGTCAACGGCGAGGTGGTCGGCACGCTGGGCGTGATCGGGCCGCAGCGCATGCACTACGACCGCATGATCCAGATCGTCGACATCACGGCGAAATTGGTCAGCAACGCGCTGAGCCACGGCGGTAAAGGCTAGAATGCGAACCCTGGTTCGGGGCGTTAGCTCAGTTGGTTAGAGCAGAGGACTCATAATCCTTTGGTCCACGGTTCAAGTCCGTGACGCCCTACCATTCAAATCAACGACTTGGCCCGGTTTTGCGACCGGGCTTTTTCGTTTTTGGGTAGGTATGTAAGGGCGGATGTAAGACGATTTTTGAAATCCGTCCCGCTTGACCCGCTGCCGACTGGCTCCGGCGCTCGACCAGGAACAGCACCAGCAGCTCGACGGGCTCAAAAGTGAGCCGGCCCCTCGTTGAATTCCGGATTCCAAATCCAGAGTTCGCGGGTCGGCAGTTCGACCAGGAGCATGTCAGCAGCTCGAAGGGTGCGACTTCAAATCTGACCCTTGGCATCTATGGGCGGGCCTGGGGGTGTCCGAAATTTTTCGGATACCCCAGCCCTTCGGGATTTGGAATCTGGATGGGCTCGACACGCTGCTCGACCAGGAACGACAAACCCGGCGCGCGGCCGGGTCTGGTGGTGCTGCTGGCGCAGGTCAGGCCGGTGAATGCGTCCGCAGCCAGTCCTTGAGCGCGGCATTGATGCGCGTTTGCCAGCCCGGCCCCGTCGCCTTGAAGGCGTCCAGAACCTCGGGGTCCACCCTCATGTTCAGGGTCGGACGCTTGACGCCAGATGCCGGCCTTCCCCGGCCACGCTTGACGGTCGCCTGCGCCCAATAGGCGGCCACGGAAGCGGGGTTGTTCGGGTCGTAGGGCTCGCTGTCAGCATCAAACGGAATCGGCGCATCCTGGGCAGCCTCGCGCCTGACCCGTTCCCAGTCGGTGCCCTTGTGCTCAGTGGGTTTCTTGATGGTTGGCATACAGCTTCCTTTCCTGCTTGGATGCACGGCGCAGCGAGATTGCCCGCACCTCGTTCGGCTCTCGCAGCACGTAGACCAGGACCAGCACCACGCCGGCCACCTCGACCAGCGCAACATCCATCTTGCGGGCCTCGCCACCTTGGGGTGACTCCAGCGTCAGCTTGTCGGGTGCGTTGAACACCATCGGCGCATCGGCCAGGGACAGGCCATGCTTGGCGATGTTGGCCACATCCTTGTTGGGGTCGAAGGTGAAGCGCATCATTGAATTATTGTATGGGCAAGAATTAGAGCGTCAAGCGTTTTTGTCGGGTTGCTGGCGCTGGGTCAGGCGGTGCGGGTCAGCCGGTATCCCTTGCCCTG
The DNA here is from genome assembly GCF_028687635.1 of Malikia sp. Taxonomy (GTDB): domain Bacteria; phylum Pseudomonadota; class Gammaproteobacteria; order Burkholderiales; family Burkholderiaceae_C; genus Malikia. The sequence goes on from NZ_JAQTZS010000029.1 coordinate 28,866, forward strand.
CCCGGCCAGCTCGATGATGCCGGCCTGCTCCAGCGCCAGCAGATACCGTCGAGCCACTTGCTGGGATGCACCTTCAGCCGAATAGATGGCCCGGATGCTGGGCTTGATACGCCTGGCCTCGATGCCCTCCTTCACGCGCAGGAAGCGGGCGCCGTCGTCTTCGCCCACGCCCGTGTCACGCATGGCAGCGGCTCGGGGTGCAGCGGCGCGTCGTGCCTTCCTGGTCGGCGTAGTGGTCTGAGCTGGTGCATTGTCTACCTGCTCTGTCACCAGTGCCGTGCTGCCGGCCTGCAACGTCGTCACTACGGAATGGTGTAGCGGCGTCACTACAGACGGGTGCAACGTCGTCGATACATCTGTGGTCGGTGCATCGGGCGTAGCGGTCTCCTGGGTCTGCATGGGTGCCTCGATGGCCTGAGCGGGTGTTGGAGCCATTGCGGCCAGTCCAGCACCAGCAGCGAGTGCAGAGGCGGGCAGGGCGTAGCGGCGCCAGGTCGGCAGGGCAGCGGTGGTGCCCTTGGGTGTCGCCTGGGTCTGTGGTGCAGCGACGGCAGCAGGTGCAACAGGCCCAGCTACTGCCAGGGTCCGGCCAGTCTGGCGACCCGCGCGTAGCAACGCACCCGAGGCGGCGAACATCACCAGCCCCATGACGGTGATGAGCCCAGCGCGTGCGCACTGGTAGGCCAGTGTCAGCGACTCGCCCAGCACGGCCTTGAGGGTCGGGCGCTGCTCGGCCTGCAACTGCGCCAGCTCGGCAGACAGTGCAGCGGTGCGGCCCTCGATGCGCGAGGCTTCCCGCAGGGCCTGGACACCTTCGGCACGGCTGGACGCGATGGTGCTTTGACCCGAGCGTGAACCCGTCGCCACCAGGGCGGCAGCGGTGGCGCGCTGCGCGTCGATGCTGGATTTCAGGTGGGCGATGCGGCCACTGGTGCCGTCATGTACCGCGTCGGCGCTCTTGGCCAGGACAATCTGAGTCACGGCGATGGTGGCGAACTCGAAGCCGACCAGGAGCAAGGCGCACATGGTCAACTGCCAGCGCAGGGCGCGCAACTGGCGGCGCGGGACCAGGGCGGCAATGAAGAACGCGGCCAGCTCGGTGACGACCATCAGGACGCCAGCCAGGATGAGCACATCACGGGCCAGGGAGTCGGCCTCGGTGCGCTCCAGGCCGATGATGAAGAAGCGGGCGGTCACGCCACTGGCGGCCAGGCCGATGACGGCGGCGACCAGGGCGAGCGCCCGATAGGCCCAGGCGGGCAGGTGAGCGTCGTGTTCGTGGGATGCAATCGTGGAAGCCATGAGGAAGCTCCTGTTCGATGAAGGGATGGGCCGGGCGGCGGCTGGGCGTCTCGCCCGGTGGGGATGGGGCAGGTCGGGACCGGATGACGGATGCCGTTTTTTCTGAAATGACCCCAGGGGGACACCCCCGAGAACCCCGAGAACTAGGTTTAGGGGGTTTACGGGGGTAGGTGCTTGGGGTGTTTATGCTTTTTTCGGCAGCGCCTGTGGGTTGATGCGGTAGCTCTCGGACGGCCTGCCACCAGCTCGACCAGGTGATGCGACATCGCGCTCAAGCCAGTCGAAGTCAGCCAGCATGTCGGCAGCCTTGCGCGCGGCCTCGGTCGTCGCCAGACCGGCCCAGCCCTTCTGCTGCAAGTCCTTCAGCCTGAACCCGTCCGCCAGCTTGCCCGCCCGAATCTTGGCCAGCAGCGCATGAGCACCAGCGGTCTCTGGCATCACGGCGACCGAATACAGCCGTTCGGCGTGTGTGCGCAGGTAGTCCACCCAGGCCAGCGCGCGCAACAGCTCGACCTCGTGAATCACGTGGCCGCTGTCAGGCGTGTCCACCAGGGCGAAGATGAGCGCCAGCGCGGGCACCAGCTTGCGGTACTTGCTCAGGTGCGACACCAGGGCCGGATGCAGCTCGTCGCCTCGAATCTCGGTCTCGAAGGGCACGACCCAAGACTCGTAGAGCGCCTGGGCCTCGGGCGAGAAACGCCACTCGACCGGCTCGTCGTCGGCGCCGGGTTGCAGGCGGTCCAGGCGGTCGAGCACCGCCAGGGCGGCGCGCTTGGCGTCGTTGTCGGGCCAGCGGTCCACATAGTTGAACTCGCGGCTCACGTCGGGCCAGACGGCCAGCCCGAAGCGTTGCAGCAAGCCGTCGTCACCCGCTCCGCCAGCCATGGCCTCCCGGACGTAGCTTTGCACCTTGCCCGGCTGGATACCGCCCAGCATGGACAGGCAGACACGCGGGATATAGACCTCGCCGCGACCGATGCGGTCCACGGCATGACCCTGGTTGCCGTCGTAGGCGCTCAGGTAGAAGCCACGCGCGCCCTCTTGCCCTTGCCGGTCCATGCTGCACAGCAGACCATGCAGCTCGTCGCGGTAGACCAGCAGGCCCCAGGGGTTGACCGTCAGCAGCTCCCCCAGCTTCTCGACCGTGGCGTCGTTGACCAGGTAGCGGCGGGCCACTGGCTCGGACGGCATCTCGGCGGGGCGCAGCATCTCGCGCGCGGCGGTCGGGTCCTTGGCGGCCAGCTTCTTGGCCTCGCTGCGCTTCTTGTCGGAAACCAGCGCCAGCACCTCGCAGTCAGCGGCCCATTCCTCGTGGACCGCCTTCCACTTGTCGCGCTCGCCGGTCTCCAGACGTGACAGCGGCTTGAGCACTTCGCCCAGCGCCGGGGACTTCATCACGCCCGGACGGCCCACGACCAGCCCCCACAGGTTCGGCACGACACGCCAGTCGTCGCGGGCCTTTGGCGCCACCACGGCGCGCGCACCGATGAGGCTGGATACCGTCACCACGACGGCCACGGCAGAGAAGTCGGGCGGGCACTGCATCCGCTCGGCAATGTCGGCCACCCAGCCGCGCAGCTCCTGCGGCAGCAGCTCGAAGTCGAACCGGGCCACGGACGGCAGCGCAGCGGGCAGCGGCACCGGCTCGGGCCACGGCTCGACAGTGGACAGCGCCAGCAAGCCGTCAGATGCGTCTGGCAGGGCCGGGAACACCTCGGCATCGAGCTGGGCGGCCATTGCTTCGTATCGGTTCCAGTCGGTCATGCGTAGTACCCCGCGATTCGGTTGATGCGGCTGGCGCAGGTTTTCAGGCGCTCGGCGTCGATGACGGACAGGCTGCCACCCTTGGCGAGCATGTCGGCGGCCACGGCCACCAGCAGCGCCTCGAAGCCCAGCACCTCCAGCGCGGCACGAGGGGACAATGGCGCCGACCTGGGATTGGTCGGTGGCGTCCTGCCGTCCTCGACCCAGGCGCCCAGGTGGCGTGCGGCCTCGACGAACTCCAAGCCGTTCAGCGCCATCTCGTAGGCCAGCACGTCGCCACCACGGGCGCCGCAGTTCATGCAGCAGAAGCCGCCCGTGTGCAGGTTGACCCGCATGGAGTCGGACCCACCGTGGAAGGCGCAGGTGGTGGTGCGCCACTTGGCCGACCTGGGGCCGGTCAGGCGCAGGCCCTGGGCCTCGTAGTAGCCCGCAGGCTCGGGCAGTCGGGTACGGTCGAAGCTCATGCCTTGCCTCCCGCCTTCTTGGATGCCATCGGACTGCCATCAAGGTCGTAACCCATTTCGGCCAACCCGTCGCGCAGCATCCGGATGAGAAGCCCGGCTGCGCAGAAATTCCCCTCAAGCTCGGCAAGGCGCAGGGCTTGCGTCCTCGCCCACTCTTGCCGCTCCAGTCGGCGCTTGCGCTCGTCGGACAGCTTGGGAATGCTGTTGGGCAGGCGGCCCCTACGCCTGTTCACCACGGCAGGCAGGTCGTAGCCAGGGAATGCGAGCACGACACAGCCGCCGTCAAGGACGGTCCTTTTCGTCGTGGTGGGCCAGTCGGACTTGCGGCGACGCTGAATCAAGTTGCCATCGGTCGCGGCCTTGGCCAACTGCTCGGGCTGCTGCCGGTCGCTCGCACGGCGACGCGGGGCGACGTTCTCGGTGGCCTTGGTGGTGGTGTCGCTCATGCTGCGGCTCCTTGCGCCTGGGCGGCGCTCAGGCGCTTGAGCAGGGTTGCAGCACGGCAGGCCCGGCCGGTCGCGCGGTGCAGGTCGGAATCGGTGAAGCGAGGATTGCGAAGCAGAGTCAACGCGGCGTTCAGCGCGTTCTCGGCTTGGACGCGCAGCACGACAAGGCTGCGGTCGTTGGCGTCCGCTGGGGACTGGGTGAGCGCAGCGCGGCGGCTGGCCAGGGAGATGCTGGGCGCGGCAGTGCGCGCCAGGGTAGCGGTGGTGTCAGCCATGATAGGCTCCTATACGACAGGTTGTTGAACCTGCCTCCCTTGTCGACGCCAATCAACGTGGGGGAGGCAGTCCGTGCAGGTTGGCGTACCGGGTATAGGACCGGCGAGCCCTCGCGGGCTCCCCACACGGACCGCCAAACCGAACCCTTGCGCGCTGGGCGAAGGGTTGAAGTCGGGTTGCACCGTGCTGCCACACGCAGCATGTGGACATGAAAAAAGCCGCTGTCGCATGTGCGGCGCGCGGCTTGCTGCGCCTATACATTTCCGGGACGCCAATCCCGTTGACGGCGCTTTACTGGGCACCGTCGAGGGGGACTGTAGCACAGCGCCAGGGTTGGTAGAGCGCTATGGGGCTGGCTGAACGTACCGAAAAAGATACAATGCCGCCATGCGTGAACCTATTTTGGATGTCCGCTTCTACGCCACGGAAAGCGGGCGTGAGCCGGTACGCGAATTCCTGCTGGACCTGACGGTGGAAGACCGCCGAGCCGTGGGCACCGACCTCAAGACCGTGCAGTTTGGCTGGCCCCTGGGCATGCCGCTGGTACGCAAGATGGGGGATGGCCTTTGGGAGGTTCGCAGCACGATTCCCGACGGCATCGTGCGCGTGCTGTTTACGGTGCGTGAGCAGCAAATGGTGCTGCTGCATGCTTTTGTGAAGAAGTCGCCCAAGACGCCCGCGCCCGATATGGACACGGCACAACGACGCTTGCGGCGCATCAAAGGAGATTGAGCCATGAATCAGCATGTAGGCAGCTCGCTCGACGACCTGCTGCGCGAGGACGGATTGCAGGAGGAAGTGGTGGCGGCGGCCGTCAAGCGCGTGGTGGCGTGGCAACTCGCCCAGGCTATGAAGGCGCAGGGGCTGACGCGCACGGCCATGGCGCAGCGCATGCACACCAGCCGAGGCGTGGTCAACCGCTTGCTTGATGAACACGACACCAGCGTGACGCTGGCAACCCTGGCGCGTGCCAGTGTGGCGGTAGGTCGTCCCTTGCAGATTGGTCTGGCGGCGTGACCTGCTGGCCTCGTTTTTTCTGAAAAGACCCCTGGGGGATGCCCCCGAAAACCCCCGAAACCTAGTTCTCGGGGTTTACGGGGGTGGGTGCCTGGGGTAGTTACGCTTTTTTTTCCGTGGTGGGCGGGTCAGGAAGCGGGCGTGGGCTCGACCAGGAACAGGCGACGTGCTGCTCGCGGTGGCTGGTCTGGCTGTCTTGCGAAGCTCCTGTTTGAAACAGGACCTTGCCATGCTGCTGCGGCCTGCCTGGGGTTTTCGGGGTTTACGGGGGTGGGTGCCTGGGGGTTTTCCGGTTTGAAACCGAACAACCCAGGCCAGCTCCACCAGGAAGAGCTGGCGCTGGGCCGCTGAATATCCTGACCCTTGGTGGCGTTGCTCCCAAGGACACAGCGCAGCTTTTCAATGCCTGCTGTGAATCGCTTCCGATATCAGGTTGTACGCCTGTCTTGTGCTGCATCCCAGCTCTGAGCGCAGCCGGTCGCGTGTGGTTGCCCGGCTGTTGCCAGCGTCTAGCAACTGGCGCGCACGAATTACCTGGGTAGGGCGCACCAGGTCTCGGCGCGTGAAGCGGATGACTTTTCCCGCCTGGGCTTTGACGACTCCCAGAATCGCTTCCTTCGTGCGCTCGCAGCCGTTGATGCGCCGTATCTCCGAGAGGAACCATTCGAGGTCTGAGGCTTCGTCCGTTGTTCGCTTTGACATGCGCTGGCTCCACTCCTTCAGTTCTTGCACTTCATGCAGGTAACGATGGTGCGGACATGGCGAGAAAATCCTGGTACCGGGTTTGCGCGGGCTTTGCGGGGAAGCTCAGGCCACCTCGTAGTCAGTGCCGGCGAACAACAGCACCGGCCCAGCGTGTCCTTGCTGCTCCAAGTCGGCGCGAATCCGGCTCATGAAGTCGTCCTCGGTCTCGCCGTTGGTGCGCTGCCAGACCTTCGAGCCATCTTGCAGCAGCAGGGTGTCGAGAGGGCGGTCTGCTTCACCGGGGGCGCCCGGCACGACAACGATAGGCAGCAGGCCGATAGCAGCCTCATCGCGTTGCTCCAGGTCTTTGATGCGCTTTTCAAGGGTTGCCATGCTTGCTCTCCAGTGCGGCCACGCGAGCGGCCAGTTCATCCACCTCGGCGACACGGGCCAAGGTGCCCAGCGCACCCAGCAGTGCGGCGCCTTGGCTCGGTGCCAGCTCGGCAGCAGCCACGGCGGCCAGGATGGCTCGGCCCTGCTCGGTCAGACTGCCGTCTGGCAGCGTCAGCGGCTGCGCAGGCTCCACGGCCTTCAAGGGCGGGATGGTGCGCTCCAGCAGCAGGCGGGCGGCAGCCACATCGCCTTCGAGCGCCTGCGCCAGCAGGGCTTTCAGGATTTCTGGCACCTTGTCAGCGATGGCAGCGCGCAGCTTCTGCACTTCGCTGGTTCCGGGCTTGCGGCCCCTTGGGTTGCCTGACTGGCCGGGCTTCCAGCCATGCCCGGCAGGCGGTTTTCGTTTCTCGGTCATGTTGTTGCTTTACGGTTGCAGATGCAGGGTCAGAACGGCATGGAGCCGTCGTCAAGGTCCGGCTCGACCTGTCGATGCGGCTGGCGCTGCTGTCCGCCTTCCTGCTCGGGCTGCATGGCCCTGCGCTTCCTGGTGACGTGGTAGCTGGTCAGCACCTGGGATGCCGTCATGTCCAGGCTGGGGCGCGCGGTGCCGTCCCTGGCCGTCCAGGTACCGACCTTGAGCGACCCGGCCAGCGAGACAGCTTCGCCAGTGCCCAGCGCCAGCAGTGCGGCCTGGGCTCCATCGTCGAAGGCGATGACGTTGCAGAAGATGCTGTCGTCCCCGCTGGGCACCCGGACCTTGGCGGTCGTGAAGGTGTTGCCGTTCTTGCTGGTACGTTGGGTCGGTGCGCCGTGCAGCTTGCCGGAAATCAGTGCGTCGATCATGTGGTGCAGTCCTTGGTGTTGGTCAGTCGAGTGCGTAGCTGCGGGCCTTGGCCGGCGCGATGTTCTTGAGGCAGGGCGGCTCGCCACCCCAGGCGCCGAACTTGGTCAGCTCGCCCTGGTAGTGCAGATGCACGTCGCCTTGCTGGCCCTGCCGGTTCTTGGCCACGCGCAGCAGGGCGTAGTGCTTGAAGTCGGCGGGCAGGTCTGGCTTGTTGACGATGGGGCGGTTGATGAAGGCCACCACGTCGGCGTCCTGCTCGATACCGCCTGAGTCGCGCAGGTCGGACAGCGCGGGGGTCTGGTCGGCGCGGTCGGCCACGCCTCGGTTCACCTGCGCCAGCGCGATGATGCAAATGTCCAGCTCCTTGGCCAGCGCCTTCAAGCCCTTGGTGATTTCCTCGACCTGGTAGGCGCGCGGCATCTTCTGGTCGGTGCCGGGCATCAAGCCGATGTAGTCGAGCACCAGCACGTCCAGGCCATGACGGCGCTTGAGCGCGCGGGCGCGGGCACGGACTTGCAGGATGTTCAGGCCGGCGCGGTCGCTGACGTGAAAGCGCAGGTCGCGCGCCTGCTCGACGGTATGTGACACGCTTGTCCAGTTCAGGTCATGCAGCTTGGGGCGCTTGAGATGCGACAGCGGCAGGCCGGACAGAATGGCAAGCTGACGGTCGCGCACGTCCTTGTGCGGCATCTCCAGCGACAGGAAGCCGACGCTGTGCGTTTGCGCGATGTGCAGGCCGATGGTCATCCCAATGGCAGTCTTGCCCATGCCGGGCCTCGCACCGACCACGACAAGGCTTTGCCGCTGCAATCCGCCGTCGAGCATGTCGTCGAGGTCTGGCAGGCCGGTCTGGATGCCGACGACATGGCCCTCGAATCGCCTGTCCAGCAGCTCCGTGTGCTCAATCATGGCCTGATAGCTGTCCACCCATTCCCCGGCGCTTTCGTGAGCCTGTAGGCCCGATACGGCTGCTTGCGCGGCATCTATGCGGGCGGCGACTGGTCCATCACCGAAAGCCAGCTCCGCAATCTGCTGGGAAGCGGCATAGAGCTGGCGGTTCTGGGCCTTGTCGTAGACCAATCGACCCAGCGAAGCAGCACGGCCAAAGCTCACGCCCTCGGACTGTTGCGAGATGGCGACCAGCTCGGGCAGCGTCACGTCGTCTTTCAGCTCATCAGCGACGGCAATCACGTCTACATCCTGCGCGCCACGGTTGAAGGCGGCCATCAGGCGGGCGTACACCTTGCCGTGCAGCGGCTCGACAAAGTGCTCGGGCTTGAGGTAGTCGGCCACGGCGTCAAGGCTGCGCAAATTCAAAAAGCCGAAGCTCAACAGCGCGTACTCTGCTTGGATGCTGGTGTCCCTGGTGGGTTGCACCGGCTCGGGGCGCATCGCCATGAACTCGGCGTGTGACTCGGCACTCTGGTCAACGAAGTGCGGGTGGTCGAGGTGGGGGAAGGTGTCGTAGCTCATTCGTCGCGCTCCAGGTGTTGTTGGGCCTGCTTGCCAGTGGTGGTCAGTTGGTAGCCAGCAATTCTCAATTTGGCCGAACGAGAGCAAACTGGAGGCGTAGAGACTTCTGACAGAGGCTGTCATGGCTGGGATGCTCAAGGGTAAGACGCTGGATTTCGCGCAAGTGATGCATCGGGTGCG
>NZ_JAQTZS010000006.1 GCF_028687635.1 Malikia sp.
GAGCTTGTGCAGCTTGTTGCGGGTCTGCCGCCTGGGGTCGGGCAACTCGGCGAAGTAGGTCTGGGGATTGGCAAGCATGCCTTCAGTATCCACCCGGCCAGCTCAATAGCCCAGTCTCAGATCATTCCCGGGCTACATAGCGCAATCGCCCTGCTGTTACAGCCCAGGATTCCGCGCGGCGCATGGCTCGGCGCACAATAAGACACCAATATTCAAGTGCATTCGATGAACTTCAAACGCAAGGTTCTCGTGGCGGTGCTGCTCGTCGCGGCGGTCTCCGGTCAGGCGCAGGCTGACGGCTGGCGCGGCCAATCCCGCCACGGATTCACTCACCACAGGCCGGTGCGCGTGCAGGGTGGGGGCTGGATCGCGCCACTGATCGTGCTGGGCATCGCTGGCGCCGCCATCAGCGCTGCGGCTCGCGGGCCTGCCCCCGTCTTCGTTCAGGCGCCGCCGCCTCCGGTCGAGCCGGTCGTGGTCTATGCGCAGCCCCAGTGGCAAGCCGCGCAGCCGATGCATGTCGCGCCGGCTGGCCTGACCTACGCCGCATCGCCCCAGATGCTGGAGTCGGCCCCGGGGGGGATCGCCTATTACTGCCCCGCCCTTGGCCAGTACCACCCGCAAGTCCAGTCCTGTCCCTCCGGGTGGCAGCTGGTGGACGTGACTCGTTGAGCGCAGGATTCCTGGTCCGGTTCAGCGGCCATAAAGACCCATGCGGTGCGCCAGCTCGACTGCCGACTGGACTCGCAGCTTGTCAAAGATGTTGGCGCGGTGGAATTCGACCGTGCGCGGGGTGATGCCGAGGTGGTCGGCGATGTTCTTGTTGTAGTGCCCCGCGAGCAGCTCGTCGAGCACCTCGCGCTCGCGCACGCTCAGTCCCGCGAGCGCCTTGCGGAACTCGAGCCGTTCGCGCGAGCCAGCCTGCAGATCCAGCGCGGCGCGGCGTGCCTCCTCGACCCGATCCACCAGCAGGTTGTTCTGGAACGGCTTTTCGAGGAAGTCCCAGGCGCCCTGCTTGACCGCTGCCACCGCCATGCCGACGTCGCCATGCCCGGTCAGGAACAGCACCGGCCAGGGCCAGCCCATGGTCTTGAGCTGTGCGAAGGTCGCCAGGCCCGACAGCGGCTCCATCCGGATGTCGAGCAGCAAGACGCAGCAGGTCCAGGGCTCGCTGGCCGCGCGCAGTGCCTGCAGGAAGGCGTCACCGCCGCTCCAGCAGCGCGTGGGCAGGCCGCGCGAGTCCAGCAGCCAGGCCAGGCCGTCGCGGAAATCCTCGTCGTCGTCGACGATATGTACAGTCGGGTTCAGGTTTTGACATCCTCCCCGCCCTAAAGGACGGGGATTCCTCCTGCGAGACGGCCATGCCCGGCCGCGAGAATGTTCCTGGCCGCGTTCACGTCCCGGTCGTGGACCGTGGCGCAGGCACTGCAAGCCCATTCCCTTATTCCAAGACCGGCTCTACCTTTCGGACTGCTGGCGGGAATGGCCCCGCAGCACGAGCAAGTCTGGGTGGAATATGCTTCGTTCACTACCTCGAAGACGACACCGGCCTGACGGCTCTTGTACTCCAACATCGTCTTGAACATGGCCCAGCCCGCATCCAGCGTGGACTTGGCCATCTGGGTCTTGACCAGCTTGGCGCTGGCCACGTCGCCCACGAAGATGGCGGCGTGCTCTTTCACCAGGGCGGTGCTGAACTGGTGCAGCGCGTCCTGGCGCTGGTTTCTGATCTGGGCGTGGAGGGCCTTGCGCCGTTTCTTGCGTGCACGCTGGGCGGTCGCCAGCTTTTGCTCATGCGCCCGGTACCAGCGGCCTTCGAGCTTTTGTCCGGCCGACGTGGTGGCGCAGTCCTTGAGCCCCAGGTCGATGTCGATGCCGATGACGGAGGTCGGGGTGGGGAGCCGGGGGCCGACGAGTTCCGGGATCTCGACGGCGACGTTCAAGTACCAGCGGCCCCGACTGTCCTCGCTGAACGAACCGCTGCGGAGTTCGTGGTCCGCCAGGCCGTGGCTGTCCCAGAGGCTGAAATGCTGGCCGGCGAACTGGATCTGGCCGGCCTTGTAGCGGGCGTGACCGATCTTGAACGGAATCCAGCCCAGCGAATACTTGGATGATTTCGGATTCGAGACGCGCCAGTTCAGGCGTGAGCGTTTGAACGGCCTGCGCCGGGTGGCGTATTCCGCGCAGACCACCTGCACGGTGCCACTGCCGATGGCGATGCCGTCGCACTGGCTGAAGCCGGCCGTGAGCTTTTGCAGGTCGTAGCCCGAGAGGTAGCGCGGCTGGCCCGAGAAAGGGCGAGCGGCCCGGGCGGAGACTTCGTTGATGTGGTTCCAGACCTGATTGACCTCGCGCGCCATCTGACGCAGCACGCAGGCGTGCTTGTCCTTCAGGCGCAACTGAATACGAAGGGTCTTGGTCATGTTCACGGCGAATATCATAGAGCATGTGACCGCGCGGCGAACTACAGGCCGTGCCGGCCTGATCGCTCGAACCTCGGACTGAGCCCCGAGGTTTGCCGTTCAGATTTGGTCAGGGGCAGCCACAGGGTGAATTGTGCCCCGTGCAGCGCCTGGCTGTCGCCGACCTCGATGCGGCCGTGATGCGCCTCGACGATGGAGCGGCAGATCGACAGGCCCATGCCCATGCCGCCGGGCTTGCCACTGCGGAAGGCGTCGAAGATGCCGGTGCGCTGCGTCTCGGGGATGCCGGGCCCGTTGTCCTCGACCCGGATGCCGGCCATCCCTGTTTGCTGCGCCAGGCTGATGCGCACCGTGGCCGGGCTGCCGGACCCCGGTTCGGCCCATTCGCTCGCGTTCAGGACCAGGTTGCGCAGCGCATGCTCCAGCAGCAGCGCATCGGCCCAGACCACGGGATCGGTTTCGGGCAGTTGCAGCTGCAACGCCAGGCCGTCGGGCAGGGGCAGGTGCTGCGTGACGCGGCGCACGAAGGGGGCGAGCGCCAGCGGCTGGCGGCTCATTTCCTGGCGGCGCGCGAAGGCATTGACGCGCTGGATCACGCGGCCGGCCTTCTCGGCCATGCGTTCGATGCGCTCGAGCACCGTGATGATTTCGGGCAGCTCGATGCTGCCTTGGCGCACTCGGTTGAGCAAGCCGCTGGTGAAGCTGCTCAGCGCGCCCAGCGGCTGGTTGAGTTCGTGAGCCAGCGTGGATGCGACTTCGCCGACCGCGACCAGCCGGCCCGAGGCTTCGAGCTGTTGTTGCTGGCGTGTCGCCAGCCGCTCGAGGCGCTGCCGGCGCAGCCAGCCACGCCAGAGAAAATAGAGTGCCACCAGCATCGCGGACAGGCTGACCAACGCGATGCCGAAGAAGGCGCGCGGCGCCGTCGCGGGCTGCGCCTGTAGCAGTTCGACCGCCAGTTTCCACTGGGTGCCAGGCAGTTGCACGGCGACCGGGTAGCCCGATGCGCTCGCCGCAGCGGGTGCCAGTCCTTCGTCGTCGAGGGTCAGCAGCGCGTGTTCCGCCAGGAACCAGGCCGGCACGATTTGTTCCAGCGCGCGGTCGAGCCGGATCGCCGCGACCTGGCTGCCGACGAAGCGGTCCCGCTCGAAGCGGGGTACGGCCAGCCAGAGCAGGAGTCCGTGTGCCGGGTCGCTGGCGGGCAGGGGCCCGGCGTAGGCCGCGCGCCGCAGGCCACGACCGGTGTCGAGCATCACCGCCAGCATGCCGCCGGCCTCGGCTTGCCGCTCGGTTGCCATCATGGCGTCCGGCCAGTGTCCGGGGCTGGCGATCTGCTCCGGCGTCAGCCAGCCTTGCCAGACGATCACGCCCTCGCCGCGCGACAGCAGTCCGGCGCGCCGGGGTGTTTCGCGGCGAGTGCCGCCTGGCGGCGCAGCGCGGTCCAGCTGCGCCAGATCGCGCTCGAGCTGGGTGAAGTGAAAGCGCAGGGTCTGCTCCAGCCATTGCGCATCGGTGGCGCGGCGGCGCTCCTGTTCCTGCGCCTCGACATCGCGCAGGAACAGCGCCAGCAGCAGGATCGATGCGGTCACCAGCGCGATGAACAGACCCGCCAGCCAGAACAAGGCGCGTCGGCTCGATGCCCAAGCCTGGCGGACGTCCAGGTCGAGTAGGTCTAGGTCAGGTTTGGGCTTCATGGTCGGTGGATGCGCTTAGCATAGCGGACATGCCCAACCGCGTCCGCCCCAATCATGCCCGACCGCTGCGCCGGCGCCCGCTGCTGCACGGCCTGCTCGTGACGTTCGCGGGTCTGTCCGGGTTGGCGCCCGCGCGGCCGGTGCGTTCCGCCAGGCCCGAGCTGCTGGTGCGCTTCTCGCACGTGGTGACACCCGACACGCCCAAGGGCCGGATGGCGCTGCATTTCCGGCAACTCGTGGCGCAGCGCAGCGCGGGCCGGATCCGGGTCGAGGTCTACCCCGACTCGGAACTCTACGGCGACGAGGACGAGTTCGAGGCGCTCAAGCTCGGTGCGGTCGAGCTGCTGGCGCCTTCGCTGTCCAAGTTCGGCCAGGCCGGCCTGCCCGAGTTCGAGGTCTTCGACCTGCCTTTCCTGTTCGACGACCTGGCCCAGGTCCGGCGCGTGACGCAGGGGCCTGTCGGACGCCGCCTGCTCGATCGGCTGGCACGCCAGCAGATGGTCGGCCTGGGCTTCATGGACAGCGGCTTCAAGCAGATGAGCGCGAACCGGCCGCTGCGCGCACTGGCTGACTTCAAGGGCTTGCGGCTGCGCGTCCAGGCTTCGCGCGTGCTGGTCGCCCAGATGCGAGCGCTCGGTGCCGAGCCGGTGGTGCTGCCCTTTGGCGAGACGCGCAGCGCGCTGGCCAGCGGCGTGGTTGACGGTGCCGAGAACCCGCTCTCCAACTTTCTGACCCAGGGCCTGGACGGCGCGCAGACCGACCTGACGCTGACCCGGCACGGCTACCTCGGCTATGCCGTGGTCAGTCATCCGCGTTTCTGGGACAGCCTGAGTGCTGCCGACCAGGCGCTGCTGCGTCAGGCGCTGACCGAGGCGATCGAGTTCGGCAACCGGCTCTCGGCCGAGCTCGACCGCCAGGCACTGGAGCAGGTGCGTCGCCTGCCGCGCCTGCGCGTCCATGAATTGAGCCCGGCCCAGCGCGCCGAACTGCAGCGCACGGCACAGGCGGTCCAGCTCGGATTCGAGCGCCGGGTCGGCGCCGGGCTGCTGGCCGAAGTGCGCGGCGCGATCGCGCCGACGACTGCCGCCGGGGACTAGGGTAAACCCGACTGTTGAATGCCACAGTTGGCGTCCGCGGGCGGGCTGCGTATCGTTGCGCCTTTCCCCAACCCTTAACCGAGGCCGTTGCCATGTCATCGACCACCGGGCGCAAGCCCCTTTACAAGTCCCTCTACATCCAGGTCCTGTTCGCCGTGACCGTCGGCGTGCTGCTGGGCCATTTCCAGCCGGAACTCGGCGCCCAGATGAAGCCGCTCGGTGATGGCTTCATCAAGCTCATCAAGATGATCATCGCTCCGATCATCTTCTGTACCGTCGTGGTCGGCATCGCCGGCATGGAGGACATGAAGAAGGTCGGCAAGACCGGCGGCCTGGCGCTGCTGTACTTCGAGATCATGTCCACCCTGGCGCTGGTCATCGGCCTGGTCGTGGTCAATCTGCTGCAGCCTGGCTCGGGCATGCATGTCGACCCGTCCACGCTCGACACCAAGGGCATCGCGGCCTATACCGCGCCCGGCAAGATGCAGGGCACGGTCGATTTCCTGCTCAACGTGATCCCGAGCTCGGTGGTCGACGCCTTCGCCAAGGGCGAGATCCTGCAGGTGCTGCTGTTCTCGGTGCTGTTCGGCTTTGCGCTGCACAAGTTCGGCGGTCGCGGCACCATGGTGTTCGACTTCATCGAGAAGTTCTCGCATGTGCTGTTCGACATCGTCGGCATCATCATGAAGGTGGCTCCGATCGGTGCTTTCGGCGCCATGGCGTTCACGATCGGCAAGTACGGCGTGGGTTCGCTGTTCTCGCTCGGTAAGCTGATGGGCGCCTTCTACCTGACCTGCCTGGTGTTCGTCTTTGTCGTGCTCGGCATCGTCAGCCGCCTGCATGGCTTCAGCATGTTCAAGTTCGTGCGCTACATCAAGGAAGAGCTGCTGATCGTGCTGGGCACCTCGTCGTCCGAGTCGGTGCTGCCGCGCATGATGGAAAAGCTCGAGAACCTGGGCGCGCGCAAGTCGGTGGTCGGCCTCGTGATCCCGACCGGCTACTCGTTCAACCTCGACGGTACCTCGATCTACCTGACCATGGCGGCCGTGTTCATCGCCCAGGCCACCGACACCCCGATGGACCTGACGCAGCAGCTGACCCTGCTGGCCGTGCTGCTGCTGACCTCCAAGGGCGCAGCCGGCATCACCGGCAGCGGCTTCATCGTGCTGGCGGCCACGCTGTCGGCGGTTGGCGGCGTGCCGGTTGCCGGCCTGGCGCTGATCCTGGGCATCGACCGCTTCATGTCCGAGGCCCGCGCCCTGACCAACCTGGTCGGCAACGGCGTCGCGACCCTGGTGGTGGCCAAGTGGACCGGCGACCTCGACATGCAGCGCCTGCATCAGGGTCTGGACCATCCGTCCCTGGCCGAGGCGCAGGAGCCCGAGCTCATCCTCGACCAGCAGGTCGCGCACATGGCCGTGACCCGCAAGGCCTGATTCCGGCCTGACCGGACTTGAACGGGGCGTACCTTGGCGGTACGCCCTTTTTCTTTTCATGGCCCCGGTGTCGCTGCAGGGTTCAGGCCAGCATGCCGCGCACGATCAGGTCGACCGCCTCGTCGGGCGTGAGCCCGCGCGCCATCAGCGTTTCGAGCTGACGGGCGTCCACGCTGCCAATCGCGGCCTCGTGCGTGACCTTGGCCTGCGGATGCGTGACCCTGACCTCGGGCACCGCGTCGGCGACGGCGCGGTCGCGCACCACCTCCATGCAGTCGACATGACCGCGCGCCCCCGCCGCGAGCCCCTCCATCGCACCGAGCACGCTCGCGCTGGCGTCGTCGCGCACGGCGACCCGGGTCTTGAGCAGTCCGCGCGCGCCCGCGCCCGACAGCAGCAGTCGCTCGCGCAGCACGATCGCGTCCTTGCCGTAGCCGTAGACCCGGCTGAGCAGTTCGGCCACTGCCGCCTCACCGACATCGACCAGGTAGTTGACCTCGAGCCGGCCGACCCGGCCCTGCAGCAGGCTGAAGTCGGAGTGCAGCCGCGCTCCGGCTTCGAGTTTGATGCGCGCGCGTGGCGCGACCAGGATGTCGCCCGAGCTGCCGTGGAAATGCGCCTCCTGATAGCGCAGCGTCGCGCTCTCCATGATTCGGATCTCGCCGTCCATCTCGTGCCGTGCCGACAGCGGTGTGTCGAACAGGCAATGCGACCAGAG
Organism: Malikia sp.; assembly: GCF_028687635.1. Classification (GTDB taxonomy): domain Bacteria; phylum Pseudomonadota; class Gammaproteobacteria; order Burkholderiales; family Burkholderiaceae_C; genus Malikia. The sequence continues at coordinate 7,366 of NZ_JAQTZS010000006.1, forward strand.
CGTGGCTTGCGCGCCCGGCTCCAGCGTCAGGCTCAGCCTGACGCGCTGGATGCCGTGGCGCTCGAACAGCCCCATGCACAGATGCACCGGCCGCTCCAGCTGTACCCCGCGCTCGACCACGATCTCGACGCTCAGATGGTCGCTGTCGCCACCAGCCTCAAGGCGCAGCCCGGGCTGCGACTTGAGGCTTGCGATCTCGTGGCCGTAGGCGACCAGGTGCGCCTCGTCGGGAATCGCGGGTGGCTTGCGGCCGGCGCGCTCGAACAGCCGGATGATGGGACGCAGTTCAGCCATGGCAGATCTCCCCGTCGCAGCGGCGGCAGGCGCGGCCGCGGTAGTTGCGCAGGCAGCTGGCGATGTCGGCTAATGCGCTACCTTGGGCATGGCGCCGGCCCAGCTCCAGGTAGTCCGCCACCTTCAGGCCCTCGAAGCGCGCCGGCTCCTGCCAGGCCAGCGTCAGGCCCAGCCTGGCACGCTCGTGCAGGGGCAGGCTTTGACATCCTCGCCGCCATCAATGGCGGTGATTCCTCCCGCGAGACGGCCATGTCCAGCCGCATCGGCTTGAGCCGACTCATTCAGCAAAGCGCCTACCTTTTGGACTCCCATGCGGGATGGCGAATTACCGGAAATTCATGTGCTGGGCTCCGGCTGCCTGATGGCAAAAGAAGAATTCGGAACCGTCGTGGCAACGGCAGAAATTCTAGCAGAGGGAGTCTCGCTAGACCCCGCCGTGAACGACGGGGCTTGCGCTCGTGAACTGGTCACTTGTGTCTCCCTCGCGTCGATGTCGGTGCCAGGAAGTGCCGCAGTGTCGCCGGCCTGAGCTGTCTGTTCCATAAATCCTCCCTCAGTCACAGACCCGCTCTCAAGCGGGACATCGCCGCATTTTGAGTGCTGACGGACCTTCGCGCCACTACAATCCGGCCCCTCTCATCGCAAACGGACCCGCAGCATGGACATCGTCGTCAACGAGGAACTCAAGGCCTATATCGACCCCCTCACGCCCGAGGAGTACCAGGCGCTCGAGCGCAGCCTGCTGGCCGAGGGCTGTCGCGATGCGCTGGTCCTGTGGGGCGAGCTGCTGATCGACGGCCACAACCGCTACCAGATCTGCCGCCAGCATGGCCTGCCGTTCCAGACCGTGCAGAGCAAGCTGTTCAAGGACATCGAGGATGTGCACCTCTGGATGATCGACCAGCACCTGGGCCGGCGCAGCGTGTCGGACTTCCAGCGCGGGGTGCTCGCGCTGCGCCAGCGCGAGATCGTCGCCGCGCGCCGGGCCCGCTTCCTCGAGGCCTCGGCGCAGGATGGCGCGGCCGAAGCAGTGGCATCCGAGCAGCAGGCCGGAGCGGCCGACGACCTGCCCTGGGAGGGCGAATCCAGTTATCCCACGCCCCAGCCGCTCAAGAGCCGCGAGGACCTCGCGCGCGCCGCCCGCCTCAGCAGCAGCCAGATCGCGATGATCGAAAAGATCCACCAGCAGGCCGAGCCCGAGCTGGTGGCCGCGCTCAAGTCGGGCTCGATCTCGATCAATGCCGCCGCCGCCGTCGCCACCCTGCCGCCCGAGGAGCAGAAAGCCGCGGCCGTCGCCGGCAAGGAGGAACTCAAGCAGGCCGCCAAGCGCGTGCGCGAGGCCAAGCGCAAGCCGCGCGCGGCGGCGGTCCGGGATGGCGAAGCAGGCGAGGGCGCTGCTTCGGCAGAGGTTGCCGCATCGGCCGACCTGGCTGGCGAACTGCAGGCGTTAAACAAGCGCGTGGCCGAGCTCACCGCCGAGAACGAGGCACTGCGCAAGCAGGTCGCCAACCTCTTGTCGCAACTGGTCGGCTGAGACCCCCATTCGATCCGCCCGCGACCTTGCCAGCCCGCCAAGCCATGGACCCACTGGACCCGACCCAGCTCGAACGCCTGCTGACGGTCGAGATGCCCTACGGCAAGTACCAGGGCCGCCTGATTGCCGACCTGCCGGGCCCCTACCTGAACTGGTTCGCGCGCGAGGGCTTTCCGTCCGGCGATCTGGGTCGCCTGCTCGCGCTGATGCAGACCATCGACCACAACGGCCTGCGCGAGCTGCTGCGGCCCCTGCGCGCTCGCGTGCGCCGGACCTGATCCCGGCGTATTTTCGGATAGTCTGTCATCTTTCAGGAAAATACTGATGGTGGATCAGTAGCTATCTTCTTTTTCTTGAGGATAAAACCGCTATCCTGTCTGTTGTGAACAACCTTTCTCAAAGGAGAAAACCATGAAAACGATGTCCCTGCTCGCGGCCGTGCTGGCCCTGGGCCTGACCTTGGGTGTCGGTGATGCCGATGCCGCCAGACGCCTGGGCGGCGGCAAGTCCGCCGGCATGCAGCGCGAGATGACGGTCGGCAAGACGCCGGGCGCTACTCCGGCGCAGGCGCCAACCGCGCCGATGGCCGCCACCGCAGCGGCGCCCGGCGCCATGGCGGCAGCCCCCGCCGCGGCTGCCGCCCAGTCCAAGCGCTCCTGGATGGGCCCGCTGGCGGGCATCGCCGCGGGCATCGGCCTGGCCGCGCTGGCCTCGCATTTCGGCTTCGGCGATGAGCTGGCCTCGATGATGATGATCGGCCTGCTGGTCATGCTCGCGGTCGCGGTGATCGGCTTCATCATGCGTCGCCGTGTCGCGGCGCGCAATCCCGCCATGGCGGCTGCTGGCGCCGGCGCCGGTGCAGGCGGCATGTTCCGCAGCGCCCAGACCGATGCGCAAGCGCCGCGTGGTTTCGATGTCTCGCTGCCGCCGGTCAGTTCGCCGGCTGGCGCTTCGACCGGCTCCTCGCTGTTCGGCTCGACCCTCGGTGCCAGCCCGGCGCCGACTTCCGCCATTGGCTCCGGCCTGGCTGCTGCTCCGGTGGCCGCTCCGGTCATCCCGGCCGGCTTCGACGTCGACGCTTTCGTGCGCAACGCCAAGGTCAACTTCATCCGCCTGCAGGCCGCCAACGACGCCGGCAACCTCGACGAACTGCGCGAGGTCACCACGTCCGAGATGTTCGCCGAGCTCAAGATGGACGTCCTGGAGCGCGGCAATGCCCAGCAGCATACCGAGGTGGTCACCATCGCCGCCGAGGTGCTTGAGGTGGTCGAGGAAGCCACGCGCTACGTCGTCAGCGTGCGCTTCACTGGCCAGATCCGCGAGGACAAGTTCGCCGCACCCGAAGCCTTCGACGAAGTCTGGCACCTGACCAAGGCGCGCACCGACTCGGGCGGCTGGCTGCTGTCCGGCATCCAGCAGGCGCAGTAAGCCCAGTGCCGGTAGGTGGCGGGGGCATGGGTCAAAATACACCCATGTCCGCCACCTACCTCAACGTACCGTTTCGCGACAAGGACAGCGCCAAGGCGCTGGGCGCGCGCTGGGACCCGGCCCAGCGCCAGTGGTATGTGCCCCCAGGCCGCGAGCTGGCTCCCTTTGCCGCCTGGTTGCCGGCTGATCTTGCCGGCACGGCTGGTTCCGAGCTGCCGCCTGCTCCTCTGGCGCCAGCATCTGCCCTTGTTCCAGACCATCACCTCACTTCGCTTGGCCGCTCGCTGTCAGCGTCCGAGCCCGCACCAGCCTACGCGAGTCCGGCGAGTCAGCCCGCCCTCAGTCTGTCGCAACTCCTCGCGGGCGTTGCCCAGGTGGTGACCCAGGCCTTTCCCGCCGGGGTCTGGACCCTGGTCGAGGTGGTCGACGCGCGGCTGCGCAACGGCCATGTCTATCTCGAACTGTCCGAGCGCGACGCCTCGGGCCAGCCGCTGGCCAAGGCCAATGCCATGGTCTGGGCCTCCACCGCAAGCCGCATCCTGCCCGAATTCGAGCGCGCGACTGGCGCCACCCTCGGTCCGGGCATCAAGCTGCTGGTACGCGCGCGACCGAACTTCAAGCCACAGTACGGCTTCAGCCTTGAAATTGACGCGATCGACTCCGGTTACACCCTGGGCGACCTGGAGGCGCGCCAGCGCGAGATCCGCGAGCGGCTGCAGCGCGAGGGCCTCTACACGCGGCAACAGCGGCTCGATCCACCCTGGGACTATCAGCGCGTGCTCGTGATCGCGCCCGAAGGCGGCGCAGGCCTGGGCGACTTCCAGGCCGAAGCCAGCCGCTTGCAGCAGCACGGCGTCTGCCGCTTCGACTACGCCTACAGTCGCTTCCAGGGCGAGGGCGCCGCTGCCGAGATCCGCTCGATCCTGCTGCTCGCCTTGCAAGGTCTTGTTGCCGCCAAGCGGCCCGATGCGGTGGTGATCATCCGCGGCGGCGGCGCGGTCAACGACCTGGCCTGGCTCAACGACTACGAGCTCGCGCGCACCATCTGCGAGCTTGAGCGGCCAGTGCTGACCGGCATTGGCCACGAGCGCGACAACACCCTGCTCGACGAAGTCGCGCAGCAGCGCTTCGATACCCCGTCCAAGGTCGTGGCCGGGATCGAGCAGCAGATCGTGCGCCGCGCCGCCGAGGCGCGCGCCCATTTCGAGACCATTGCCCGGCTCTGCCAGCGCTGCATCGCCCAGGCCCGCATCGAGGCGCAGCAGGCCGAGTCCCTGGTCCGCGCGCTGGCCTGGCGCCAGCTCGACGCGGCGCGTCACCGCGTGCCGGCCGCCTGGTCCGAGGTCCAGGCCCAGGCCCGGCGGCTGCTGCGTGCGGCCCGCGAGCAGTCGCAATTGCGCCTGCACCAGATCGGCGAGCGCGCCGACGTCGCCGTGCGGCTGGCCGGCGAGTCCGCCGCGCGGTCGCTGCAGGAGGTGGCAGGCGGCAGCCGCCAGGCGCTGCGTCAGGCGCGCCAGGACTCGCGCGCGCTGATGCGCGAGATCGCCGGCCAGGGCCCGGAAAAGACGCTCGCGCGTGGCTTCGCCATCGTGCGCGACGCCGCCGGCCATACCCTGCAGCGCGCCGCCGAGCTCAAGCCAGGCCAGGCGCTGCAGATCCAGTTCCACGACGGCCGGGTGGACGCGCAGCTCGCGCGGCCTGCCGCCACCCCTGCCGATTGACTATTCGATAGAGAACCCCGCCATGAAAGCCAAGACCTTTCGGGATGCCTATGGCGTGCTGCAACGCCACGCCCAGACCCTGCGCGAGCAGGATGAGCCCAATATCGATGACCTGCTCGCCATCGTGACCGAGTCGGTCGGCGCCTACAAGGTCTGCCAAGAGCGCATCGACGCGGTCGAGCAGGCGCTCGAAAAGGCCTTGGGCGGCGGAGCCGAGATTTCCCTCAACCCCGCAACAGAAAGTTGACATTCCCATGAAACTGTTCCTCAAGCCCGGCGCCTGCTCGCTGTCTCCGCATATCGTGCTCGAAGAGCTGGGCCTGCCCTACGAGACCGAAGTGGTCGACCTGGCGCGCAAGACCACCGCTTCCGGCCAGGATTTCCTGGCCATCAACCCCAAGGGCTATGTGCCGGCGCTGCAGCTCGACGGCGGTGAACTGCTGACCGAAGGCCCGGCGATCGTGCAGTACCTGGCCGACCTCGTGCCCGAGAAGCGGCTCGCACCGGCCAATGGCAGCGTCGCGCGCTACCAGCTGCAGTCCTGGCTGACCTTCATCGGCACCGAACTGCACAAGTCCTTCAGCCCCTTCTTCAACCCGAAGGCGCCGCAGGAGTGGAAGGACATCGCGCGCGCCAACCTGGAGCGCCGCCTGGCCTACACCGCGCGACAGCTCGAAGGCCAGGACTACCTGCTCGGCAGCGACTTCTCGGTCGCCGATGCCTACCTGTTCACCGTGCTGGGCTGGGCCAAGTTCATCCAACTCGACCTCGGTGCCTGGCCCGTGCTGGTGGCCTACCAGGCGCGCGTGGCCGCCCGTCCCGCCGTGCAAGCCGCCCTCAAGGCCGAAGGCCTGGCCTGACGGGGATTTCGCGACTGCTTAAAAAACAGACAATCCGGCCAGGGAGGAAGATGGCCGGATTTTGTGACATCGACCGGGATAAATTCCCTCTTCACATCCTGTTCATATCTGATAACCTGAACGCATTCGGGTTAGACATTAATTTCTGATTCGACTGCTGGTTTTGCCTTGAAAAACAGCTTTAGGTGAGGGGGGAAAGGCAGAGCCTTTTGACCCGGCCATGTGCCGGGTTTCTTTTTTTCCGCCGAACGGATTTTTCATCCCGTTGGGCAAACGCTAGAATCACGAACTCGCCCTTGAGGAAAGGGCATCAATCTGGGAGTGGCACCGGATGGACAAGCAATCGGGATCGCGTAACCGCTTCGAGCGTCTCAGCAGCAAGCTGGCCCAGCTCGAATCCGTGCTGACCATGGTCGGCGGCGAGGGCGTCGGACATTTCCGCCAGCAGGAGGCCGAGTTGCAGGCCTATTTCCTCGAACTGTGCTCGCGCATGGCCGGCGAGTGCCGCGACCTGTGCGAGTCGCTGCACCTGGCCGAGATCGAGAGCGAGGGCGAGTCGGAACAAGAGCCATCCCGCTCCCGGATGCTGCTCAACTAGCGCCCAGCGCCGCCCTGAGCGCCGCGTCGTCCAGACCGTCCACCTCGACCCGCTTGGTCCGGCCGCTGGTCCCCATCTCGATGTGGATAGCCGACTTCGGCACACCGCAGAGTTTTGACAGGAAGGCGATCAGCGCCTTGTTGGCCTCGCCGTCGACCGGCGGCGCCTTGAGCTGGATCTTGGGCTTGCCGTCGAACAGGCCGGCCAGCTGGGTCTGCTTGGCGCCGGGCTGGCAATAGAGGACGATGCGGGCCATGCGCTTCAGGCGTCCGGTGCGGTGGCGGCGATATGGGTCAGCGCCTGTTCGAGCTGCTCGACCGGCCGGCTGCCCGTGATCACGTAGCGGTCGTTGACCACCATGGTGGGCACTGAATTCACGCCCGCTTGACGGTAGAAGGTTTCAAGCTTGCGCACTTCCTGGGTGAACTCGTCGCCCGCCAGGATCTCCATCGCGCGCTCGCGGTCCAGTCCGGCGGCTTCGGTGGCGTTGAGCAGCACATCGTCGGCGTCCATCGGCAGGCAGTCGCGGTGGCAGGCCAGCAGCAGGGCCTGCTTGAGCGCGAGCTGGCGCTCGGGGTGCTCGGTGCCGGCCCAGTGCAGCAGCCGGTGTGCGTTCAGGGTCAGGTAGATGCGGTCGCGCCCCTCGGGCGCGAACTCGAAGCCGACCTCGGCGCCGCGCTGGCGGATCGTCGCTTGCATGGCGGCCTGCTGCTCGGGCGTCGAGCCGTATTTCCGCGTCAGCATCTCGCCCAGGTCCTGACCGCCGGGCGGCAGTTCGGGCGCGAGCTCGAAGGGCTGCAGGCGCAGGCTGACCGGCACTGCCGCCGGCAGGCGCTCAAGAGCCTGCTGCAAGGCGGCCAGCCCGATGGCGCACCAGGGACAGGAGATGTCGGAGATGAAATCGATTTTCAGGAGTTGGCTCATTCCTGGATTTTCACCCGATTTCAGTCCCGGCTGCCCCGCCCGGGTCTGGCCGGACTTCAGCCTTGCTCGACCGGATTGGCCGTCAGCCAGTTGGCCGGGTAGGCGCGCATGAACTCCATCGCCTTGCCCTGCGGGGCGTTGAGCCAGGCGTCGTAGGCGCCTTCGTTGAGGATGGCCGGCATGCGCTTCTCGGCGCCAGGCGGCTGGTAGCGGTGCATCAAGCCGTGGCCGTAGGCGCTGACCGTGAGCAGGGTGAAGCTGAGGATGGATTCGCCCATGTCGCCCGCATCGCCCTCGGCCTTGCCCCAGCGCTCCCACAGACCCGCCACGCCCATGGGTCTGCCATCGACGCGCGCGATGCGGGTCGGCACCGCCTTGCCAGTGCGCCAGTTGTCCACGAAGAAGGCCATCATCGGCACGATGCAGCGGCGCGACTCCGACCAGGCCGCGCCGAAGTTCTTGGAGCCCGGGACCGCATCCGGCTTGGCATTGACCAGCTTGGACGAGCGCAGCTTGGCGTCGGAGGCGGACTTGGCCCAGGCCGGTGCCAGGCCAAACTGGCCGACCGCCAGTTCGCGCGCGGCTGATGCCTCGGCGGTGGCGGCATCGACGGGCGCCGGCTGGTTGCGGATGAATACGCCCGGTCGGCGTGGCCAGATGTCGCGCCCCGGGAGGACGTCGGGGGCCGACAGGTTGAAGGCTTCGGTGTAGAGCGTCGCGAGCCGGACGCTTTCGTAGTGGGTGATCATGCGGCGATGCTAGCGCATCGGCTCGCTGGCCGAACATCGAATGCTCGCTTCAGGTGCCATTCAGGTCGGCTGGCTGCCTGATTTATGGGCAGATCATCGAAGCCCAGCAGCGACAAGGGGTTAGCGAGCCACTTGGTGGGTTGTCCACAGCTTTGACCACGCAGATTGGGGATTACCGCGCCACCATCCAGCCCTCGCTGCCCTTGACGAAGCGGTAGCTCGCCGGCTCCCTGGCCAGGGTGCCCAGGTGCTCGATTTCGAGTTCGACGTCGCAGCGGTAAGCCTGCTCGCCGTCGGGCTGGCAGCCGATCTTGCGCACGCCCTTGATCTCGCCGGTGAACTGGCGCGCCGCTTGCGTCAGTCCCTTGCCCAGCAGCTGTTCCATCGAGGCATTCTGGGCGCCGACCTGGCGCTCGACGGCCTGCCGCAGGTCGGCCTCCGTCGGCTCATTGGTACAAGCCGCCAGACCGAGCGCGCAAGCCAGTGGCAGCATCAAGCGGGATAGGTGTGTCGTGATGTCCATGCGGTCAGTGTGCCGTGCTTGCGCTTCGGCGCCAAGGCCTGGACTAGAATGAATTTGCCGGGCAAGGGCGAGGTCTGTTGGCCGGAAATCTGCAGCAATTCACGAAAGACTGCCATGAGTGACAATGGATTCAAACTCCGGCCTGCTCTCGTAGCCATCGGCCTGGCGCTCATCATCTGGTTCATCATCCCGGTGCCGGCGGGTGTCAAACCGGCGGCCTGGCATCTGCTCGCACTGTTCGTGGGGACCATCGCGGCCATCATCGGCAAGGTGATGCCGATCGGTGCCCTGGCCATGATCAGCATCGCGCTGGTCGCCCTGCTCGGGGTCACCAGCGACAAGCCGGGCACCGCGATTGCCGATGCCCTGAGCGGCTTCGCCAATCCGCTGATCTGGCTGATCGGCCTCTCGATCATGATCTCGCGCGGGCTGATCAAGACCGGCCTGGGCGCGCGCATCGGCTACTGGTTCATTGCGCTGTTCGGCCGCAGGACGATCGGCATCGGCTACGCGCTGAGCCTGTCGGAACTGGTGCTGGCGCCGGTCACGCCGAGCAACACGGCGCGCGGCGGGGGCATCATGCACCCGATCATGAAGTCGATCGCGCTCAGCTTCGGCTCCTCCCCGGAGCAGAAGACCGAGGGCAGGATGGGCCGTTACCTGGCGCTGGTCAACTACCACGCCAACCCGATCACTTCCGCCATGTTCATCACGGCAACGGCACCCAACCCGCTGGTCGTCAAGCTGGTCGCCGAAGCCACTGGCGCGCAGATCAGCCTGTCTTGGGGCACCTGGGCCATCGCCATGCTGCTGCCCGGACTGGTCGCCATCCTGTTGATGCCGCTGGTGCTGGCCAGGCTCTACCCGCCCGAAATCACCGATACCCATGCCGCGCACGACTTCGCCACCGGCAAGCTGGCCGAGCTGGGGCCGGTCAAGCGGAGCGAAAAAATCCTGCTTGGCGTTTTCGGCTGGCTGCTGTTTCTCTGGGCGGGCGTGCCGGAGTTCGTGTTCGGCAAGGCCTTTGCCGTTGATCCGACGGCGGCTGCCGTGAGCGGCCTGGCGCTGTTGCTGGTGTCCGGCGTGCTGTCCTGGGATGAGGTACTGGCCGAGAAGGGCGCCTGGGACACGATCACCTGGTTCGCCGCCCTGGTCATGATGGCCACCTTCCTGAACAAGCTGGGCATCGTGGCCTGGCTTTCAACCAGCCTGGAAGGCGGCATCCGGCAACTCGGCATCGGCTGGATCTGGTCCAGCCTGTTGCTGCTGCTGGCCTATATGTATGCCCACTATATGTTCGCCAGCACCACGGCGCATATCACCGCCATGTTTGGCGCCTTCTACGCCGCCGGCATCGCCCTGGGCGCGCCGCCGATGGTTTTTGCCCTGATCATGGCGGCGGCATCGAGCATCATGATGACCCTGACGCACTATGCCACCGGCACCTCGCCGATCATCTTCAACTCAGGCTACACGACCCTGGGCCAATGGTGGTGGGCGGGTCTGGTCATGAGCGTGGTCAACCTCGCCGTCTGGGTCGTGGTCGGTGGGCTGTGGTGGTCGTTTCTCGGCTACTGGTAGGGGCTTGTGCCCCGGTCTGTTCCCCCGTGACGGGTTGGCTGCCAGTGCAGCTCCCTGGGCCTTCCTGCAAGGTAAGCGCCTTGATTCACCAATGAAAAAGCCTGTCAGGTGATTATCCTTGACAGGCTTTGTCTGATCGGTTGGTGCGAAGGTCGGCTTCGGTTTCTCGCATTTCGGGGTGGAAACCGGGATCGCCAGCTCGACCAGCTCAGTCTTGAGCCGGTTGCCTGAACCCTTGGCGTTTCACCATCCCCTTGCGGCGATGCGTCCAACTTTGCACGGATCAGCTTTGAGCCATTCCAGCAGCTCGACCATTGCGCCGCAAGGGTTCCACTGCCTCCGTTTCAAACGGAAGCCTTCCAATCTCCTCGAACTTGACCTGGTACTCGCCAGTCGCGCAGGATCAGCGCCGCCATGCCAGGAACAGCAGCGTCAGCCCATCGCCGCTACAGTTCACGCCATGTTGGAACGGGACCGAAGTGCAGGCGCTCGACCAGCGGGCCAGCCTGCTCACATACCCCATGGGGTTAGTCGCCATCATCGACCATCGCGCCGGGCTACAGCCCCGGGGGTAAATGCGATTGCCCTGGCCAGGGCAGCACTTACCCCAGCCTCGCTCAATGGGCGCTTGGCGTTGCGCAGGCCAGGGAATACCCACTCCCCGCCGCCTGTCAGCGGGTGCAGCTCGCGCAGCAGGGCCACGGCTTGACGGGGTAGGGGGACAACGTGGGGCTGTCCGTTGACCTTCCCGGCCTTGGTGCGCTTCATGTCCTCGCTGGGGATGCTCCACAGTGCCCGCTCTAGGTCTAGGTCCGTCCATCGCATCGTGCGCAGGTTGCCGGGCCGCTGAAACAGCATCGGCGCCAGCGCCAGCGCCGCGCGGACAATCGCGCCGCCCCTGTAGGCATCACTGGCGCGCAGCAGCTCCCCCAGCTCTACCGGATCGGTGATGGCGGGCAGGTTCTTCTTCGTGTGCGGCTTCATCGCCTTGGTCAGCCCTTGCGTGATGATCCGATCCGCGCGCGCCGTCGCCAGCGCATAGGCCCATACGCCGCCCGCTGTCATGAGCACGCGGTGTGCCACTTCCAGTGATCCCCGGTCCTCTACCTTTTTCACCACTGCCAGCAGCTCGACGGGTTCAATGCCGCTGATCTTGCGCGGCCCCAGCCAGGGCATCAGATCCTTCTCGACGTTGCGCCGCTCGCGTTCGTAGTGGGTCGCGCTCCATCCTGGGCGCTTGCGTTCCAGCCACTCGCGCGCCGTCTCCCCGAAGGTGTCGCCGCTGCCTATGCTGGCCTTCAGCTTCTCAACCTGCCGGGCCTGTACCGGGTCTACGCCGTCCGTCTTCTTGGCCTTGGCCTCGTCGCGCGCCTGCCGTGCCGCCTTGAGGGTGATGGCTGGATAGCGCTCCCAGCGCAAGCCGGCCCTCCTTGCCGTCCTTGCGGTACTTCCAGAACCAGCGCCGTGATCCGTTGGGGGAGACTTCCAGGTACAGCCCGCCCGAATCAGCCAGCCGGGCACGGGCTTTGTCTGGTGGGCAGGTGGCGTTTTTGCAGTGGGCTTCGGTCAGCATGGGGAAGGGTAGGGGGGGGTTTGCGCCTGTTCCCCCGCTCTTGGGGGAACATCGGCTTTCGTTCCCCCGGATGTTCCCCCGCTTGCTCGTGGCTGTCAATGTGGGTCTTTGTGCGTCCCTGGGGGATGCTCTCCCCTGCGCACCAATGAAAAAGGCCCCCAAGTGGTGATCCTTGGGGGCCTTTGTTTATTCGCGTGGTGCCGGAGAAAGGAATCGAACCCTCGACCTTCTCATTACGAATGATGGGATAGTGGTATTTGTGCCTGTTGATGTATGTTGGTAGAATCAATGTAAATCAACGACATAGGGAAACTTTTTAGGCTTTCAGTGTTGATGAGGATTCGCCTGTTTTTGTCGAATCTGCCTACAGATTGCCTACAAGTTGCCTACAGCCTGCCTACAGGCCAAGGAAGCCCAAATGACCCAAACCCCAAGCCGTATACGCCTGACCGCTGGCCGCGTGGAGTCCTTCGCCTGCCCGGCTGGGAAGTCTCAAGCCTTCCTATGGGACACCGAAGCGCCGTCGTTGATGCTGCGGGCAACCCCGACAGGCCGCAAGACCTACGCCTTCGAGGGCAGGCTGAACGGGGCCACCGTCCGAATCAATATCGGCACCGCTGCTGATTGGAGTCTGAGCGATGCCCGCAAGCGCGCCGCCGAACTCAAGCAACTGGTGGACAGCGGGCAAGACCCCCGCGAGCTTGAGCGCGAAGCCCTGGCCGCCAAGGAAGCGAAGCGCCAGCAAGACCAAGCCCAGGCCGTGACTGTGGGCGACCTGTGGCCGACCTATTTGATTGAAGGCCGCCCCAAGCGCAAGGACGCATTCAAGCCGCGCTATCTGGCCGACCTTCAGAACATGGCCGCCCCAGGTGGCGAGCCAAAGAAGCGAGGGCAGGGGCTGACCCGACCGGGGCCGTTGTTCCCGCTGCTGGCGCTGCCCCTGGCGCAAGTGAACGAGGACACGCTGAAGGCATGGCATGACCGCGAAGCCCTGGCCGGCAAGCATCAAGCCGCCCGCGCCCTGATGATGTTTCGGGGCTTCCTGCGCTGGTGTTCTGCCCGGCCCGAGTATCGAGGCATGACCGACAGGGACGCGGGCAAGGCCGCCGCCATTGTGGAGAACCTGCCCAGCAACACGCGCCGCACAGATGCCCTAGAGGCCGCCCAGGTGCCCGGCTGGTGGACTAGCGTAGAGCAACAGAGCAACCGCACCGCAAGCGCTTATCTGCGGGCCTTGCTGCTGACAGGTGCCCGACGTGAAGAACTGGCCGCCCTGACCTGGGAGAACGTGGATTTCCAATGGCGCAAGCTGACGATTGCCGACAAGGTGGACGCAACCCGAACCATGCCCCTGACCCCGTACCTTGCGCACCTGCTGGCAAGTCTGCCCAGAGTCGGGCCGTATGTGTTCGCCAGCGCCAGCAAGTCGGGCCGCATTACTGACGCCCGCGCCAGCCATGCCAAGGCCCTGCAAAGCGCCGGAATCGACCACCTGACATTCCACGGCCTGCGCCGTTCCTTTTCGCTGCTGGGGGAGTCTGCCGGAGCGCCTGCCGGGGCGATTGCGCAAGTGATGGGGCACAAGCCCAGCGCGACCGCTGAAGGCTACAGGCCGCGAAGTGTTGACGCCCTGCGCCCGTTCCTTGAGCAGATAGAAGCGCACATTCTGAGCCTTGCCGGGGTGCAGTTCGACCGAAAGACCGAGCCGGGCAAGTTGGCGCTGGTGAAGGCCGCCTGACTGAGTTTTGCCCAGGCTAGGCCCGCGAACCGAAAAGCGGGACACCTTCACCCGCCCGCCTGGGCACCTAATTGAAGGGCACCGAGAAGGGGTGCAAGATGAAAGAAGTACAAGCCCGCGTTTATCTGCCGCAGGTTTCGCCAGAGGTCGCCGAGCTAGTGGAAACAGGGCATCTGAAGCCCTGCATATTCGACTTGGCAGATGGTCTTTACACAAAGGAGGTCGCCGACAAGGCGAAAACCTTGCAGCGTTTCGAGCTTGTCGCGTGGCCGCAAGAAATCCCCCCCGGATTGCTGGCGCTGCCGTCTGATTCAGAGGTGATTTTTAGGCAGGGTCAAGTCGATAGGGTGGCGACTGTCTGGCTTGTGCTGGATTGCTTTAAAAGCAAGATGGAGAGGCAGGATAAAGGATTCTTTGAGCTTTCAGAAGCGGCTGAAATCCTGTCTGAATCATGCGCTGGTTCTAACGGTCGAGCTATACCGCCTGAAGGCTTCTCAAAGGATATGAGGGAGGCTTTTTTCAGTGGAGAGCTTCAATTTTTCAATGAACGCCTGACGAAAATAAACCCACAAGATGAGGATGAGGATTGCATATTTGGAGGGTATGGCGAGACAACAACGGCCAAGGCCATAAACGCATGGCTGGAAAGCATGGGAAGCCCGCATAGGTTCCCTGAGCCAGTAGAGACGCCAGCCCCGCCCGTAGCGGCTGTGGCCGTGTCCCAGGCCAGCCCAGAGCCGGTACAGGCTGCGCCAGCAAAAAGGGTATTGGCAAGCCAACTACAAGATGCCGCCATTCTGAGCGCCATTCGTGAGGCGGGTTATGACCCGCAGGCACTGCCGAAAAATCCACCTGGGAAGCCGGGCATCAAGGCCGCTATCAGAAATGCCCTTGTCGGTAGGGCTGGAACACCGTTTCCAGAGTTAGGGCGGCAGTTCGTCAAGTCATGGGACAGGCTGCGAGATCGTGGCGAAATAGCCAACGCTTGATTGCCCGCCCTGGGTATACCCATAATTGGGGGATACGGGGACACTTGCGGGGGAGGATACCCACCGGAAAATCATCTGGCCATGATCAACAAACCAAATGGTTTAAACATGGCGCAGAGAACTATTCAACTTACCCCGCTGGCGCAAGAAGCCCGCGCAACACTCCCCACCGCTGAGGCTGCCGGACACCTGCACCGCGCGCAGCAAACCTTGCGACTGTGGGCCATGCGCGAAGACGGCCCTATCCGCCCCATTCGCGTCAATGGCCGCCTTGCGTGGCCTGTTGCCGACCTCAAGCGCGTGCTGGGGGTGGCATGAGCAACGCAGCCGCCATGAGCGCCAGCCCATGCCATAATCGCCGCAAGCCGAAAGGCGCGGTGCGTAGAAACACCTTTGGTAAAGCGGTTGCAGCCCCCACCGACAAGCGGGGTTTTGTCATGTCCGAATTGGTCCGGCCCGCGCTTGCGCGTGCTGGCATGGTTTATGGGCATGGTGGGGGCTATCCGCAAGGACGCCCGCACGGCTTTACCCGTGTTTCTAACCACCATGCCCACCCGCTGCGCGTAGAAACGCCGCCGGTGGATTCCGAGTCTCGTAAAGGAGTCCCGACCATGACCCAGGCAATCCCCCTGGTGCGCGCTGTCGCGCCTATCACTGCCAGCCGCCGCGCTGCGCTTCACCCGTCCGCCCCGGATACCACCGACCCCCAGCGCATTGCGCTGTATGCCGCTGCCGAGGACGCCCTGATCCTGGCGCTGTCCATGCTGCGCGATCCCACCGGCACCGCTGCCGACCTGCAACGCGCGACCGGCCGCGTGATCCGCGCCGCAACGCTGCTCAAGCGCGCTTGCGCTGCCCAAGCCCAAGGAGGTGCGGCATGAGCTTCGACCGCAACCTGCTGCCCGACGCGGCCAGCTACTACGAAGCCCAAGGCATGCGCCTGCGCGGTCCTCGATCCGCCAAATGGAAGACGACCGCCTGCACCTTCCACGGCGGCAGCGATTCCATGCGCGTCAACGTCTACAGCGGCGCATTCTGCTGCATGAACTGCGGTGCGCGCGGCGGTGACGTACTGGCCTACGAAATGGCGCTGAACGGCTCGGAGTTCGTCGAGGCTGCGCGCCGCCTGGGGGCCTGGGTCGAGGACGGCAAGCCCCAGCCGCAGCACAAGCCCGCGCCGCTGTCGCCGCGCGCCGCGCTGGAAGTGCTGGGTTTTGAATGCAATTTGGCCGCTATCGCTGCGGGCAATCTCGCGCACGGGGTTGCGCTGACCGACGAAGACCGGGCGCGGCTGATGACCTGCGCCGGCCGTATCAACCGAATCACGGGGTACTACGCATGACATCGACCGACTGGAATCAATACGAGACGATGGCGGCGCAATTGGATGCCGAGGTATTCCCCGCCCTGCCCGATGCGCCTGAAGGGCTGGAAAGCGCCTTGCCGGGTATGTCTGGCACATGGCCTGAGCCGGTCCCCTTGCCCGATGGGTTGCCACCCGTGGCACCGTTTGACGCTGAATTGTTGCCCGAGGCGCTGCGCGGCTGGGTGGCAGACATTGCCCACCGCATGCAATGCCCCCCTGACTTCACTGCCGTGGGGGTGTTGGTGGCGATTTCCAGCCTGATCGGTGCGCGCGCCGTGGTCAAGCCCAAGGAGCGCGACGATTGGACAGTGACTCCGAATCTGTGGGGCCTTGTCGTGGGTCGCCCTGGCGTTATGAAAAGCCCGGCATTGTCACAAACGATGGCACCCCTTGACCGCCTGGAAGCCACCGAGCGTGAGGTATGGAAGATGGCGCATGAGGCGTGGGAACTGGATTGCAAAGTGGCAGAGCTGGCCGCGAAGGCGAACGAGAAGACAGCCGCGAGGGTGGCGGCAAAAGACCCGGCCCAGGCGCGAGCGCTGTTGCAGCCAGCGGACGCACCCACCGAGCCCAAGGCAAGGCGCTATGTGGTCAACGATGCCACCGTGGAAAAGCTGGCCGACATGCTGACCGTCAACCCCTGGGGGCTGCTGGTGTACCGCGACGAGCTGCACGGCCTGCTATGCAGCATGGACAAGCAAGGGCAAGAGGGCGCGCGCGGCTTCTATCTGACGGGCTACGACGGCAACCAGGGCTATGCCGTGGACCGGATCGGGCGGGGTGAATCCTATGTGTCCCGTGTGTGTCTGGCGATGCTGGGCGGTATCCAGCCTGGCAAGGTGCAAAGCTACGTCAGGGAAGCAGTGGCAGGCGGCGCCAGCGATGACGGCCTATTGCAACGGTTCGGGCTGGCCGTTTGGCCCGACATTGCGCGCGAGTTCCACAAGGTTGACCAGTGGCCCGACACGCAAGCCAAACAGGCGGCTTGGGCGGTTTTCGAGCGACTGAAGCAACTGCAACCGGCCAGCGACACCCAGCCCCAGGCATGGCGCTTCACGCCCGAGGCCCAGGCGCTTTACTGGGAGTGGGCCGAGCCCTTCGAGACTGAGATTCGCGGCGATGAACTCCACCCGGCGCTTGTCTCGCACTTGAGCAAGTACCGCAAGCTAGTGCCCGCGCTGGCGCTGGTGTTCGCCCTGGTGGACACGCCAGACAGCGACGGCGTGATTCATGACGCCGAGCTGCTGCGCGCACTGGCTTGGGCTGACTACCTGCGCACGCATGCCGAACGCTTGTATTCAGCGGCCGTGATCCCTGAGACGGCCGGCGCGCAAGCATTGCTGACGAAGATCAAGGCGGGCAAGCTGACCGATTCCGACGGCGTGCTGTTGGATGGCTTCACCCCCCGACAGGTTGCCGTCAAGCATTGGGCCGGGCTGGGCGCGGTGGAGCCAGTACGCAAGGCCGCCGACTTGCTGGCTGATTACGGATGGCTAGAGCGTGAGGCCATGCCCAGTAGCGCGACAGGCGGCAGACCCAGTGAGCGCTATCTGATCCACCCGCAACTGTTGAAACGGGGGCAATGATGGGGCGCTGGCTGGCAAGGCTGAAATCTGAAAAGAGCCCCGACACCTACGCTACAAAACCTACGAAACCCCTGGAAGGGGTGGAAAAGGTGGGTTTTGTAGGTTTCGTAGCGTCCTCCCGGGCCACTATTTCAAAAAACGAAAGGGGAGGCGATCCGGGTTTCGTAGGTTTTGTAGCGTCCCCCGCTGCACCTTTTCAAAAAATCGAGGGGGAGGGCAGACCCAGCAAGGCCGGGGCCGAAGCGGTCAACGATGCAGCGCCAGCGGCAGACCCCGACCGCTGGTGCTGGCTGCACAGTCCCGCGATGAACTCCCGCGAAATCGACACCTTTACGGCGCGGCTGGCGCGGTTCACTGACAAGGGCGTGAAGCTTGAGGATGGCGAACGGCTGGCTGACAAGCTGGTTATCCGTGACCGTGAAGGCGACGACCGCCGCCTATGCCTGGAATGCGCCCACCTTCACGGCGCGGGCCGCTGGCGCTGCGGTAATTGGCGAGCCGCTGACGTAGCGGCGCAAGGGCTGGCGCGTGATCTGGCGCTGACCCTGCAACGATGCGCGGCATTTGGTCGAAGCTGACCCCGTGAGAGGTTGGTAAAAGTTAAGGTTTGACGATGAACGACGATCAGAAACGCAAACTGTGGCGGGACTACTGGCGCGGCTGGTATGCGGCGCGGGATGCCGGAACGACGGCAGGGTATCCACCGCTGCCCGACGTACTGCGCGGGCTGGCCTGCGGGGCCAAGACCCGAGCGGGCACGCCCTGCAAGCTGACAGGCATCTACAGCAATGGCCGCTGCAAGCTGCACGGCGGACTGAGTACCGGCCCCACGACACCCGAGGGCCGCGCCAAGATGGCGGACAACGGCAGGAAGCACAAGGGCAAGAACTGACCCCGTGAGAGCCTGACAAAACTTGAGGTTTGGCCGTCCGCCCGCCCTACCGGCACCCGACCCGGCCCCGCGCCGGGTTTTTCGTTCCTGGTGCCGGTCGAGCTGGTCCCACGCCCTGCAAGAGCAGGCCGGATGCAGGGACGCCCCGCATCGTCTGAGGCCCGCAGCGGCCCGGCAAAAGTTACGGCCCAAGTTACGCCCGAAACCGCTGCACGCGCCCGGGTTTCGCACGTTTCGCAACAAAGTAAACACCAAGCGCAACACTGGCCCGCGCCGGGTTTCTACGCAAGCTACGCACCCAGGCCGGCCCGAGTAAGTACGAAAGGTACGAGGGTTTCCCCGCAAAGCCCGCGCCCTGGTCAAGCTGGTGGACTGCTAAGGTTTAGCTAAGGGTTCAGGGGCTGACTACCTGTCAAAACCTGACACCGGCCCGCACCACCCACTTGTGAACACTTGTGTTTCCGGCGTTTTCGACGCTGGCTACTGGCGACCTTTTCAAGGGCCTGTTTTTCAATTGGTGGATGCGGTCAAACCGCTGGACTGCCAAGGTTTAGGCAAGGGTCGAGCGCCCGAGTGGGGAGGTTTTGGGGTGGTGCTGGCGCTGTTCCTGATGCTGGCATTTGCCCAACTTGCCTACAGATTGCCTACAAGCAAACCCGGAAACGAAAAAGCCCAGCTCGAAAGCTGGGCTAAGCCGTTGATTCTATTGGTGCCGGAGAAAGGAATCGAACCCTCGACCTTCTCATTACGAATGAGCTGCTCTACCGACTGAGCTACACCGGCACACATGACAGCGTTGCGCCGTCACAGCCGCAGATTATAGCGGCTTTACGAGCTGTTTTTCGGCGCGGCGCCTGGGTCGCCCCACAGTTTCTGCTCACTTGGTCGCGTCGGCTTCCAGGTGGTAGGCGGTGATGCGCTCGACTTCGTGCTTCGAGCCCAGCACCACGCTCACGCGCTGGTGCAGCTCGGTCGGCTGGATGTCCAAGATGCGCTGGCGGCCATTGGTCGCCGCGCCGCCGGCCTGCTCGATCAGCCAGCTCATCGGGTTGGCCTCGTACATCAGGCGCAGCTTGCCCGGCTTGTTGGGCTCGCGCTTGTCCCAGGGGTACATGAAGACGCCGCCACGGCTCAGGATGCGGTGCACGTCGGCCACCATGGAGGCGATCCAGCGCATGTTGAAGTCCTTGCCGCGCGGACCTTCCTGGCCGGCCAGGCATTCGTCGACATAGCGCTTGACCGGGGTGTCCCAGTGGCGCATGTTGCTCATGTTGATCGCGAATTCCTTGGTGTCCTCGGGAACGCGGACCTGGTCGGCGGTCATGACCCAGCTGCCCTGTTCGCGGTCGAGCGTGAACATCACGACGCCGTTGCCCACGGTCAGCACCAGCGTGGTCTGCGGACCATAGACGCAGTAGCCGGCCGCGACCTGCTGGCTGCCGGGCTGCCGGAAATCGCTTTCCGCGACCGGCTCGATCGCATCCGGCTTGTCGTTGGGTTTCTTCAGCACCGAGAAGATGGTACCGATCGAGACGTTGACGTCGATGTTGCTGCTGCCGTCGAGCGGATCGAACATCAGCAGGTATTCGCCTTGCGGATAGCGGTTGGGCACCACATGGATGGTTTCCATTTCCTCGGAGGCCATCGCGGCCAGGTGGCCGCCCCATTCGTTGGCGTCGATCAGCACCTCGTTGGCGATGATGTCGAGCTTCTTCTGGACTTCGCCCTGGACGTTCTCGCTCTCGGCGCTGCCCATGATTTCGCCCAGAGCGCCCTTGTTGACTTGAATCGCGATGCGCTTGCAGGCGCGTGCGACGATTTCGATCAGCAGGCGCAGTTCGGGCGGGATGAGGCCGTGTTCACGCTGCTGTTCGACCAGATAGCGGGTCAGGGAGATCTTGTTGCTCATGTCGGATAGTTTCCTGGTGGGTGTCAGTCGGCCAGTGCGCGCGTGATGACTTCGCGCACGTCGTTGCTGAGTTCGGCCTTGGCGGCGACGCGAGCGATGGCCTCGCGCGCGGCGCTGCGGTAGGGTTCGGCCAGCTTCTTCCAGCGGTCGAGTGCGCGCGCCAGGCGGGCGGCGACCTGCGGGTTGAAGGCGTCGATCTCGATCACGCGCTCGCTCCAGAACCGGTAGCCGGCCGCATCGGCGCGGTGGAAGGCGCCCGGGTTGGCGTTGCAGTAGCTGAAGATCAGGCTGCGCGCGCGATTCGGGTTGCGCGGGTGGAAGTCGGGGTGGGTCAGCAGCTGCTTGACCAATGGCAGGATGTTGCCGCCGCGGTCACCGGCGCCGGCCTGCAGCGCGAACCACTTGTCGAGCACCAGTTCCTCGCCCTTGAACAGGGCGTGGAAGCGCTCCAGCGCCTGCGCGGCCAGCGCGTGACCGCTGCCGACCAGCGCCGACAGCGCGTGGAAGCGGTCGGTCATGTTGCCGGCGTCCTTGAAGCGCTGCAGTGCCTTGCCGGGCCAGACCGGGTTGCCGTTCTCGCGGGCGGCCAGGCACAGCATGCTCAGCGCCAGGCCGGCCAGGGCACGGCGCCCGCTCGAAACCGGATCGGGGCGGAACGCTCCGTTGTCCTGGTGGGCCTCGAAGGCGTGCACCCAGTCGTCGTGCAGTGCGTGCGCCAGCTGCTCGCGCATCGCTTCGCGCACCGCGTGGATGCGCTGCGGGTCGACCACGGCGAGCTGCTCGGCGATGTAGGTCTCGCCCGGCAGCGTCAGCACCAGCTCCTTGAAGGCGGCATCGAGAGCCGGTGCGCCCAGCACGGCGCGCATCGCGTCGAGGTAGGCACGGTCCAGCGGCTGGTGCACGGCGTCTTGCGACTGCACGGCGGCGAGCGCGCGGCGCAGCGCCAGGCGCTGGCCAGCTTCCCAGCGGTTGAACGGGTCGTTGTCATGGGCCAGCAGCGTCAGCAGTTGCGTATCGCTGTAGTCGTGTTCCAGCACGACTGGCGCGCTGAATCCGCGCAGGATCGACGGCACAGGCTCGGCGTCCACGCCGTCGAAGACGACGATCTGGCTGGTTTCGCTGAGCACCACGGTGCGGGCGCTGCCTTCGATCTCGCGGCCCTGCGCGTCGAGCAGGCCCAGCGCGACCGGAATCACGAAGGCTTCCTTGGCCGGCTGGCCGGGGGTGGCGGGGCAGCTCTGGCCCAGCGTCAGGGTGTAGCGGCGCGCCTCGGCATCGTACGATCCGCTGGCGTGCAGGCGCGGCGTGCCGGCCTGGGCGTACCAGCGCTTGAACTGCGGCAGCAGGCGGGCCAGCTCGCTGTCGGGGTTGGCGTCGGCGATGGCCTGCGCGAAATCGTCGCAGGTCACGGCCTGGCCGTCATGGCGCTCGAAGTACAGCTTCATGCCGCGCGCGAAGCCTTCGCGCCCGACCAGGGTCTGCTGCATGCGCACGACCTCGGCCCCCTTCTCGTAGATCGTGACGGTGTAGAAGTTGTTGATCTCGGCGTACTGGTCGGGGCGCACCGGGTGCGCCATCGGGCCGGCGTCCTCGGGGAACTGGGCGCTGCGCAGCACGCGCACGTCCTCGATGCGCTTGACCGCGCGGGCCGACGCGCTGCCGGCCATGTCCATGCTGAATTCCTGGTCACGGAACACCGTCAGCCCTTCCTTCAGGCTGAGCTGGAACCAGTCGCGGCAGGTCACGCGGTTGCCGGTCCAGTTGTGGAAGTACTCGTGGCCCACCACCGATTCGATGCCGGCGTAGTCGGTATCGGTCGCGGTGGCTGGATTGGCCAGCACGTACTTGGTGTTGAAGATGTTGAGGCCCTTGTTCTCCATCGCGCCCATGTTGAAGTCGCTGGTGGCGACGATCATGAAGCGTTCCAGATCCAGCGGCAGGCCGAAGCGCGCCTCGTCCCAGGCGATGCTGGCCATCAGCGAGTTCATCGCGTGCTCGGTCTTGTCGAGGTCGCCCGGGCGCACGTAGACCTGCAGCAGGTGTTCGCCGCCGCTGCGGCTGGTGATGCGCTGCTCGCGCGACACCAGCTGTCCCGCCACCAGCGCGAACAGGTAGCAGGGCTTCTTGTGCGGGTCGACCCATTTCGCGAAATGGCGACCGTCTTCCAGCTCGCCCTGTTCGACCAGGTTGCCGTTGGACAGCAGCACCGGGTAGGTGGCCTGGTCGGCACGCAGCGTCACGGTGTAGCTGGCCATCACGTCCGGACGGTCCAGGAAGTAGGTGATGCGCCGGAACCCCTCGGCCTCGCACTGCGTGAAGAAGGTGCCCTGGCTGACATACAGGCCCATCAGCTTGCTGTTCCTGGCCGGGGCGCAGGTGGTGAAGATTTCGAGCTCGAAGGGCTGGTCGCCCTCGGGCAGCTTCTCCAGCACCAGCTGGTTGCCTTCCAGCTTGAAGCTGCAGCCCGCGCCGTCAACCAGCACGCGCGCCAGGTTGAGCTCCTCGCCGTCGAGCCGCAGCGGTTGGGCCGCCACGGCCGGGTTGCGCCGCAGCCGCATCTTGTTGAGGACGCGGGTCTTGGCCGGGTCGAGGTCGAAGCACAGGTCGACCGTATCGACGAAGTACGCCGGAGCGGCGTAGTCTTCGCGCTTCACCACCGGGGTGTTGCCTTCACGCAGTGAGCTCATGGGTCAAACGCCTTGTTTCAGAGAAGCTTCGATGAATGCGTCCAGGTCGCCGTCGAGCACCTTCTGGGTGGCCGAGATCTCGACGTTGGTGCGCAGGTCCTTGATGCGGCTGTTGTCCAGCACATAGCTGCGGATCTGGTGGCCCCAGCCCACGTCGGTCTTGGTGTCCTCGAGCTTTTGCTGCTCTTCCATGCGCTTGCGCATCTCGTAGTCGTAGAGCTTGGAGCGCAGCCGGCCCCAAGCCAGGTCGCGGTTGCTGTGCTGGCTGCGGCTGTCCTGCGACTGCACCACGATGCCGGTCGGCATGTGGGTCAGGCGCACCGCCGAGTCGGTCTTGTTGATGTGCTGGCCGCCGGCGCCGGACGCGCGGTAGGTGTCGATGCGCACATCGGCCGGGTTGATGTTGATCTCGACCGAGTCGTCGATCTCGGGGTAGACGAACACCGAGGCGAACGAGGTGTGGCGCCCGCCCGAGCTGTCGAAGGGCGACTTGCGCACCAGGCGGTGCACGCCGGTCTCGGTGCGCAGCAGGCCGTAGGCGTATTCGCCCTCGATCTTGATGGTGGCGCTCTTGATGCCGGCGGTGTCGCCGTCGGCCAGGTCCTCGACCGTGACCTTGAAGCCCTTGCGCTCGCCGTAGCGGGTGTACTGGCGCAGCAGCATGCTGGCCCAGTCGCAGGCCTCGGTGCCGCCGGCGCCGGCCTGGATGTCGAGGAAGCAGTTGAGCGGGTCGGCCTCCTGGTTGAACATGCGGCGGAATTCGAGCTTCTCGACTTCGGCCGCCAGCTTGCCGGCTTCACCCTCGATGGCTTCGAGGCCGTCGTCGTCACCTTCTTCCTTGGACATCTCGAACAGTTCGCCGTTGTCGGCGAGTTCGCCCGTCAAGCGGTCGAGCACGATCACGACGTCTTCGAGCGACTTCTTTTCCTTGCCCAGGTCCTGGGCCCGCTTGGGGTTGTTCCAGACGGTCGGGTCTTCGAGCGCGCTGTTGACCTCGGTCAGCTTCAGGGCCTTGTGATCGTAGTCAAAGATACCCCCGTAGCTCGATCACGCGCGAGCTCAGGTCGGCGAGGCGGGCGGAGATGGCGTTGAGGCGTTCGGCTTCCATGATCTTGAATCTCTTTGTAATCTGTCAAAACGGCCGATTTTCTCACGGCCTTGGCCGTTGCGGGTGCGTGGCATTTCAGTCGAGGAAGTCCTCGATCAGCCGCGCCACGGCGGCCGGCTGATCGTGGTGCAGCATGTGGCCGGCATCCTCGACCCGCGCGCGGCGGCAGTCGGGCACGGCGGTCAGCCGCTGATGGAATTCCTCCAGCGTGTATTGGCCGGGCTTGAACCAGCGCGCCAGGCTGTCGTCCGAGGCCTCGACCATCAGCGTTGGCGCCGTGATGAAGCGCCAGATCGCCTGCACCTCGTCGGCGTGGTATAGGTGGGGATTGACCACCTTGTGCGCTGCATCGCCCAGGAGCTGCCAGCGACCCTCGGCGTCCTGTGCCGACCAATGCCGGGCCAGCCAGCGCGCCTTGGCGGGATCGAGTCGCGGGTTGGTCTTGATCAGACGCTGCGCCACGCCTTCTAGCTCATCGTAGCGCGGCATGGCCAGCTTGCCGCGATCGAGCGACTTGAGCTGGTCGATCCAGCTCGCATAGCGGCTGGCCGCCTGCGCCGGTCTGGTGGCGGGCAGGCCGAAGCCTTCCAGGTTGATCAGGCGGCGCACGCGCTGGGGCCGCACGCCGGCATAGACCATCACGACGTTGCCGCCCATGCTGTGACCGACTAGGTCGATGGCCTCGCCACTGCCGCGGCCGAGCTCGGCATCGAGCGCGTCGAGCAGGAAGTCGAGATCAGCCAGGTATTCGGCCGGTGACAGGTAATGGTCGGCGGGGCCGTAGTCGGTGACTTCCGGTCCGGCTGCCAGCGCTCGCGTGAGGCCAAAGCCGCGCCAGTCGGGCGCGATGATGAAGCGCTCGCGCGACAGGGCGTCGACCACGAACTGGAACGAGGCCGAGACGTCCATCCAGCCGTGCAGCAGCACCAGTGGCACTGTGCCCGGGCGGTACTCGCCCCAGGTTCGGACGTGGTAGCGCTGCTGTCGGATGTTGATGAATTGGCTGCGGGAAGGACGGATGGCCTGGTACATGTGACCGATTATTGCGGCTGGCACGGCATCTGCCATTCCGGCCTCGTGACCCAATCTGAGCGGCAAGCCTCGGGGTTCAGTCCGAGGTTCGAGCGATCAGGCCGGCACGGCCCGTGGTCCGCCGCGCGGTCCCATGCCCTATGATGTTCGCCGTGAACACGACCAAGACCTTGCAGCTGCGCATCAAGGACAAGCACGCTCGCTTGTTGCGTCAGATGGCGCGCGAGGTCAATCAGGTCTGGAACCACATCAACGCGGTATCGTCCAAGGCCGCACGGCCATTCGCTGGCCAACCACGCTACCTCTCCGGCTACGACCTGCAAAAGCTCACGGCCGGCTTCAGCCAGTGCGACGGCATCGCCATCGGCAGTGGCACCGTGCAGGTGGTCTGCGCAGAATACGCCACCCGGCGCAGGCCGTTCAAACGCTCACGCCTGAACTGGCGCGTCTCGAATCCGAAATCGTCCAAGTATTCGCTGGGCTGGATTCCGTTCAAGATCGGTCACGCCCGCTACAAGGCCGGTCGGATCCAGTTCGCCGGCCAGCATTTCAGCCTCTGGGACAGCCACGGCCTGGCGGACCACGAACTCCGCAGCGGTTCGTTCAGCGAGGACAGCCGGGGCCGCTGGTACTTGAACGTCGCCGTCGAGATCCCGGAACTCGTCGGTCCGTGCCTGCCGGGGCCTACGGCCAGCGTCGGCATCGACCTGGGGCTCAAGGACTGCGCCACCACCTCGGACGGGCTCAAGCTGGAAGGTCGCTGGTACCGGGCACATGAGGCCAAGCTCGCCACCGCCCAGCGGGCGAGAAAGAAACGCCGCGTCAAGGCCATCCACGCCAGGATCGCCAACCAGCGCAAGGACGCGCTGCACCAGTTCAGCACCGCCCTGGTGAAAGAGCACGCCGCCATCTTCGTGGGCGACGTGGCCAGCGCCAAGCTGGTCAAGACAAGAATGGCCAAGTCCACGCTCGACGCGGGCTGGTCCATGTTCAAGACGATGTTGGAGTACAAGAGCCATCAGGCCGGTATCGTCTTCGAGGTAGTGAACGAAGCGTATTCCACCCAGACTTGCTCGTGCTGCAGGGCCATCCCCGCCAGCAGTCCGAAAGGTAGGGCGGGTTTGCGAATAAGAGAATGGTCTTGCAGCCAGTGCGCGACGGTCCACGACCGGGACGTGAACGCGGCCAGGAACATTCTCGCGGCGGGGCATCGCCGTCTGGCAGCAGGAATCCCCGCCCTTTAGGGCGGGGAGGATGTCAAAAAATCGGCCGAGCAAGAGACAAATGAGCACCACCATGAATCTGATTCCACTGGGCGCGAGCGAGCTGCGCGTGACCCCGATCTGCCTGGGCACCATGACCTTTGGCGAGCAGGTCGGCGAGGCCGACAGCCACGCCATTCTCGACCGCGCGCTTGAGCGCGGCATCAATTTCATCGACACCGCCGAGATGTACGCGGTGCCGGCGCGCGCCGAGACCTGCGGCGCGACCGAGACCATCGTCGGCCACTGGCTGGCCAGTCGTCCCGGCGCGCGCGAGCGCATCGTGCTGGCGACCAAGGTCGCCGGTCCCTCGCGCGGCATGCCCTGGATCCGCGGCGAGCAGTCCTGCCTGACCCATGCCGAGATCCTGGCCGCCTGTGATGGCAGCTTGCGCCGGCTGCGGACCGACTTCATCGATCTGTACCAGATCCACTGGCCGGCGCGCCAGGTGCCTGCCTTCGGCCAGATCTACTACGACCCGGCCAAGGAAACCCCTTGCGCCTCGATCCACGAGCAGCTCGAAGCCCTGGCCGAGTTGGTGCGCGCTGGCAAGGTGCGCGCGATCGGCCTGTCCAACGAGACGCCCTACGGCGTGCATGAGTTCGTGCGCCTGGCCGAGCAGCATGGCCTGCCGCGCGTGGCCACGGTGCAGAATCCCTACTGCCTGATCAACCGCACGGTCGAGAACGGGCTCGACGAGACCCTGCACCGCCTGGGCGTGTCGCTGCTGGCCTATTCGCCGCTGGGCTTTGGCCTGTTGAGCGGCAAGTATGATGCGAGCGGTTTCGAGTCGCCCACCGCGCCCGATGGTCGCATGGCGCGCTACGAGTCGATGCGCAAGCAGCGCTGGGGCCGGGCTGATTCGCTGGCTGCGGCGCGGCGCTACAACGCGCTGGCGCGCGAGCGTGGCCTCACCCCGACGCAGCTGGCGCTGGCCTTCTGCTACACCAAGTGGCAGGTCGCCAGCACCATCATCGGCGTGACCACGCTGGCCCAGCTCGACGAATGCCTCGACGCCTGGGGCACCACGCTGGCTCCTGAGCTGCTGCAGGCGATCGACCAGATCCGCTGGGAGCAGCGCGACCCCGCTGCCTGAGTCCCGCCCACCTTCTATCCTGGATAACGCATGTTTGATTTGACTACCCTGGCCGTCGTCTTGGCAGCCTACCTGATCGGCTCGCTCTCCTTTGCCGTGATCGTCAGCCGTGTCATGGGCCTGAACGACCCGCGCAGCTACGGCAGCAAGAACCCCGGCGCGACCAATGTGCTGCGCTCGGGCAGCAAGAAGGCGGCGATCGCGACCCTGCTGCTCGACGGCGCCAAGGGCTGGCTGCCGGTCTGGGTCGTGTCGCACTGGGGGGTGAGCTGGGGTCTGGGTGACGGTGCGCTGGCGCTGGTCGGCATGGCGGCCTTCCTGGGCCACCTGTTTCCGGTCTTCTTCCATTTCAAGGGCGGCAAGGGCGTGGCGACCGCCGCTGGCGTGCTGATCGGCTTCGAGCCCCTGCTGGGCCTGGCCACGCTCGGCAGCTGGCTGTTCGTGGCGCTGGTGCTGCGCTATTCCTCGCTGGCGGCCGTCGTCGCGGCGCTGTTCGCGCCCGGCTTCTATGTGCTGGTCAGCGGCGAGAGCTGGGCCTGGTACGGCAGCCCGTCGGTCGCGCTGGCCGTCACGCTCATGAGCCTGCTGCTGCTGTGGCGCCACCGTGGCAACATCACGCGCCTGATCGCGGGCCAGGAAAGCAAGATCGGCAGCAAGAAGTGATTGCCATCCTGGGCGTGCCGTGGCACGCCGGAAATGAAGTTTTCCCAGGTTTCATATGAAGCAACCAATCAAATTCGCCCGGCTGGCCGGCGTAGCCGCCTTTTCCGTCGCCCTCCTGACTGGCTTGCCGGCTCAGGCGCAGCAGGAAATGGCGCATGTCGTCAGCAGTACCCCGGTCATGCAGCAGGTGCCCGTCACGCGCCAGGTCTGTCAGGACGAGGCCGTCACGCGCGGCGGCCAGAAGTCCGGCGCCGGCGCGCTGATGGGCGGCCTCGCAGGCGGTGCGATCGGCAACGCGATCGGCAAGGGCAGCGGCAATGCCGCGGCCACCGCGCTGGGCCTGTTCGGCGGCGCGATCCTGGGCAACAGCATCGAGGGCGAGGCGCCTCCCGAGACCCAGATGGTCAGGCGTTGCTACCCGCAGACCGTCTACGAGAGCCACGTCAGTGCCTACAACGTGGTCTACGAGTTCGGCGGCAAGCAGTACAGCGCCCAGATGCCAAGCGACCCGGGCCAGTACGTGCAACTGCAGATCACGCCGATCGTGCCGCGTCCGCCCTCGGGCTATGCCCCTGCCGGCTATACGCGGTCGGGCTACCCCCAGTCAGGCTACGGGCGCTGAGTCGCCTCAGACCAAAGCAATAATAATCATACGCAATGATAATTGTGCGGTTATAATGCCATCAAGTTACTAGTTTCTTTGGTGTATTTCGTCCATCTTGGGCGAACCGCCCGCTTCCTGACCAGGTAGATGCCATGCGTCTGACACAGTGGACCGATTACAGCCTGCGCATGCTGATGTACTGCGCCATCCACCAGGAGCGTCCACGTGCACCCACCGTCGGTGAGATCGCCGAGGCGCACGGCATCTCGCGCAGCCACCTGACCAAGATCGCGATGACGCTCGCGGCTGCCGGCTTGCTGGAGACCACGCGGGGTCGCGGTGGCGGTCTGCGCCTGCTCAAGCCCGCTGACCAGATCCGGATCGGCGATGTGGTGCGGATGACCGAAACCGATTTCAATCTGGTCGAATGCTTTGATGCGGGCAGCAACAGTTGCCGCATCGTCGGCCACTGCCGGCTCAAGAGCGTGCTCTCCGATGCCATGTCGGCCTACCTCGCCGTGCTCGACGATGCCACGGTGGCCGACCTGATCCTGCCCGTCAGGCCCAGGTCGAAGACTCAGGTCGTGTCGCTGCCGGTCCTGGCGACCGGTCATTTCAACGTCTGCAACATCCAGCAAGACGTATACTGATCAAGGCAGACCGTCCGTCGAGAGGCGGGTATCCAGCCGGAATTTTCAAGCAAGGAGTTCACATGAACAAGCTCAACATCCTGGCAGCCGCGCTGATCGCCGGCACCGCACTGACCGCCCAGGCCGGCCCGGCCGAAGACGCGCTGAACAAGAGCGGCTGCATGGCTTGCCACGCCAAGGACAAGAAGCTGGTCGGCCCGTCCTTCCAGGACATCGCCGCCAAGTACAAGGGCCAGGGTGACGCCATGGCCAAGCTGTCGGAAAAAGTCCGCAAGGGCGGCGCTGGCGTCTGGGGCCCGATCCCGATGCCCGCCAACGGCCCGGAGAAGATCAACGACGCCGATCTCAAGCTGGCCATCCAGACCATCCTGAAGTCCTGATCGGACCTGTTCCGACTGAAAACCGCCGCCGTGGAGCGTTCCACCGCAGCGGTTTTTTTGCGCGCTCCTCATGGCAGGACAATACCGTCCTGCATCAGTATCCGAATTGGACATGAAATCTTTGCGTGAACTCGGCGGCCTGGTCTATTCGACCGACAGCGGTCGCATGTGTCCCGCCTGCCGCCAGCCCGTGGCGGACTGCCAGTGCGCCAGCCAGCGCGCGCTTCCCGCTGGCGACGGCATCGCGCGCGTGCAGCGCGAGACCAAGGGACGCGGCGGCAAGGCTGTCACGATCGCGCGCGGCCTGGCGCTCGACGCCGAGGCGCTGGCGCTGTTGGCCAAGCGGCTCAAGGCCGCCTGCGGCAGTGGTGGCACGGTCAAGGACGGCCAGATCGAGGTGCAGGGCGACCACTGCGACAAGGTGGTCGCCTTCCTGCAGGCCGAGGGCTTCAAGGTCAAGCGCAGCGGCGGCTGAAGCCAGCCACCTGCTGGTCTTCAGGGTTGGGCGGAGTAGAAGGTGGCGCCGTCGGGCGTCATGACGCCGTTTTTCACTTCCAGCTTGATCTGCTGGCCGTCGCCGCTCCAGGTCGAGAGGTTGAAGGTCGGAGCGTTGGCGTCGGCCTGCACGATGTCGACCGCCTTGATCGACAACGGCAGCCCCGCCGCGCACTGGCCGGGAGCCTGGCTGGTCGAGACGAAGAAGGCCTTGCTGGCGCTGTCCTGGTTGTTGGCGTTGGTGACCCGTTGCGCGATCAGCTGGCCATTCCCGTTGGGTGCGACCAGCAGCGCCGTCTCGACCGACAGGCCGATGCCGCGCGCGTAGAGGTCGGTCTGGCTGGGTTTGGGCGCCATGCCGGGGTTGAGGATGCCGCCGGGGCAGCCATTGCCCCAGCTGCCGCCGCCGATCTGGCGCGCCACGAAGGTCACGAGTCGGCCCAGGCGGTCGCGGCTGTCCAGATGGCTGTCGAACACGATGTTGAACAGGGGCGCTGGCGTCAGGAAGCCGGCGCCTTTCGTGCTGACGTCATCGGCTACGTACTGTGTCAATGTCAAGGGGTCCGGGTCCAGCGTCATGTACTTGTTGTAGGGATCGGCCAGTGCCTGGGTGGAGCTGACCGTGCCCCTGAGCGCGGCGAAGTCGAACTGCCCCAGCACCGCCAGTCCGGCGCTGGTGCCGCCGATCGGCACCTGGTTCTTCATCAGTTCCAGCAGGCTCGCTTCGAGAGCGCTGCGCTTCCAGTCCCGGATGTAGTCACTCTGGTCGCCGCCCGCGATGAAGACCGCGTTGGCCGAGCGGACAACCTGATTCACGAAGTCGCTGTTGGCCGCCGCCCGGTTCGGGATCACCAGCGTTTCAACCGAGCTCAAGCCCAGCTGGGCGCCGCCGACCCAGTCGTCGGTCGCGGGCTGATCGGTCTGCAGGGATGCGTTGCTGTAGTAGATGTAGGGGTTGTAGCCGTCGGCGCCGCGCGCGCGCACGATGACGAAGCGCCCGCCGGTGGCCGGTTTGCCGGCTGCAGCGGGGCGCACGCCGGCGCGCTCTATCATCCAGCGGAAAGCCTGGTCGACGTCGGGTCCGCCACCCATCAGCACGAAGGATGGCGTGTTGGCCTTGTCCTTGAGGTCGATCCGCTGGTCCGGTGCGGGAGTCGAGGGCGTGCTGTAGTAGAGGTAGCCGTCCTTGCTGGTCCAGTCGCCAGCGCTGGCTGCCGCCGGCACCAGTGTCAAGCCCGCCAGCGCCAGCAGGCAGCTGGTCAAGCATCCGTTCGAGCTGATTCCCGGCTGGTTCGATCGGGCCGTCCTTTTCCTGTTTGTCATGCCTGACTCCATTGAGAAATGGCGTAAATGAGTTTTTCGCCTGGGAGTGAGTTTAGGCCGATCCCGGTTCCAAGGAAATCCCCGGCCGCCTCAGAGCAAGACGCGGTCGCGCAGCCTGGCGTAGAGCCGCGCGTTCATGCCGCGCACCCGTTGCAGCTCGTCGAGCGAGGCGAAGGGGCGCGAGGCCACGATGGTGCGTGCGAGCTTGTCGCTGATCCCGGGCACCGAGCGCAGCCTGGCCGTGGTCGAACGGTTGATCGAGGGTGCGGCGGCACCCGATGGCTGGGGCCAGTCCAGCGCCCTCCAGTCGCGCGTGACGTAGGCGGACTGGGTCCATTCGCGCAGCATCAAGGTCAGATGCGTGCGCGCTGGCGAGGCTGGGGGCGTTTCGGGCAGGCACCAAGCCGGATTCAGCCTGTTCCGGCGTTGCTGGCCGCCCAGGCTGCCGAGCAGCGTGCTGCCCAATGGCTGGCCCCGGAAGTCGCCGCCGGCATAGGGCTGCTCCAGCGCCCAGAGCTCCAGCGCCAGCCTGCCGCTGATGTCGGCTGCGTCGCGCGGGTTGACGATGGCTTCGATGCCGAGCTGCAGCGTGCCGCCCTCCAGCCGGGCCTGCACCGCCCCTTCCAGTGCGGGTTGCAGGAAGCGCTGTGGAATGGCGAAGCGTTGGCGGTCGTGCAGCCTGTCCCAGGTGCCTGGTCGGCCCGAGACCAGGCTCAACGACAGCCGACGCTTGGACTGGCCGGCGGGCGGTCTCAGCGGCAGGCTGGCGCTGATCCGCGCCAGGCCCCGTGCGTCCGGTTGCAGAGCGCCCAGCGGCAGTTCAGCGAGCAGCAAGCTGTCGTCGGCCCAGAGTTGCAGCGCCATCGGCCTTCGAGCCCCGACTGCCAGGCTGCCGCCCCGCAGCCCCGCCCGCAGTTCGACGCGGTCGGTCTCGAAGCGCAAGCTGGCTTCGCCGGCGAAGGCGGTTGGCATCCAGGGGGTAGGGGTGGAGTCTTGGTGCATGGTCGGCTGACAGAACGGAAAAGGTCCGATTATCTGGCTGCGAGGCGGTTCACCAGCGCGTGCGCACCGTGTAGTCCAGCTGTGCCGAGCCGCCAGCCGGCACGGCCACGGACCAGGACGCGGCATGCGCCGAGTCCTTGCGGCTGTGCTGGCTTTCCTGCACGATCTCCCAGTCGCCCGGCAGGGTTTCCAGCACCCGGATCGTGACCGCCTCGTTGCGGGCGTTGTGCAAGCTCAGGCGCCAGCTGCTCTCGCTGCTGCGCTCGCCCAGCTGGCGAAACGCCGTTTGCCGACGCTCGGCCGACAGATCGAAGGCCGTGCCCAGTCTGAGCCTGATGGTCTGGTCGCGGGCGGTGTGCGCGATCCGGTCCTCGCCGATGAACTGCGTCGCGCCCTCGCGGTCAGGGCCGTAGACCCGGACCACGCCGGCTGGCAGCGGCTGGCCCAGCTGAGCGCCCCGGTTGTCGAATTCCAGGTAGACCGAGGGCTTGAGCTGCTGTGCCGGCTGATCCTGTCGTTCGAGCTGGAACGGCTCGGCGCTGGCGAGCAGGTACTCGCGCCGCACCGGCACGGCGGCTGCCGTGAGCAGGGCCAGCTGCCGGGTCTGCTGGTCCGCGATCGTGACCGGACGCTCGAAGCGGTAGAGGTGGTAGTCCAGCAGCGTCTCCTCGGTCGGCTCCGCGCTGGCGCGCAGCACGGCGGCGGGCGCCATGCGCTCGCTGGCCATGAAGCGGTCCTGCACCCGGTTGGGCGAGCCGGCGACCAGCTGCAGGCTGGCATCCGGGTAATCGGTGCCACTGCGGTTGGCCAGCGTGATCCAGCCCGAGAGGTCCAGGCTGCGGCCATCGGCCGAGAGCCGGGCCACATAGTCGGTCTTCCAGGACAGGCCGCCGGTCTGGTAGGCGAGCTCGAACGTCTGCGGGCCAGTCGCCGCTTCGAGCAGCACCGACAGGGTGGGGCCCGGTTGCAGTCCGGGCGGCAGGCGGTCGAAGACGATGCGACCCGGGTAGTGGGTTTCGATCCGGTCGGCAAAGCGCAGCACCGCTGCGTTGCCGGCGGCCAGCAGGGTGGCCCGCTCGCTCCGGTCCTCGCCCGTGACCGGATGCTCGCGCAGCACGGTGACCTCGCGACCGACATGCTGCTGCAACAGCGTCTGCGGTGTCAGGACCCTGGCCTCGAAGTCCTGCTCCAGCAGCTTGAACGCGCCGCTGCCGAGCGGGCGCAGCATGACGGTCTCGGGGCGTAGCAGGACCGGTACCTGGCCCAGGTTCACGCGCACCTGACCGCCCGGCAGCCTGAGCTGGCGCCGCTCCCTGACCAGGGCCAGGTCGCCGGAGTAAAGCGTCAGTGAGAGGGCCTCAGCTCCCGAGGCATCCACGCTCGCCTCCCGGCTGCCTTGAGCCTGCGCCGCAGTCGCCATGGTCAGTGCCGCCGCGATGCCCAGCATGATTTTCATGTCCGCCTCCCCCGAATGGTCGATCCGGAGACCAGCTTAGCTGAAGCTGGCGGCGCGGCAAAGCAAAACGGCCTGCAATCCGGAAGATCGCAGGCTGTTGTCTGTATGGTCGGCGTGGTGGGATTCGAACTCACGACCCCTTGCACCCCATGCAAGTGCGCTACCAGGCTGCGCTACACGCCGAAGCCTCGCATTATAGCTTGGCCAGTTCCCGGTTCAGCAAGCGTTTGGCTGAATTGCGCACGATCAGCTGCTGCAGCCCGGAGGCCTGGTCGAACAAGGCTTGGCCTTGTTCGTGACAGGACTGGGCGTATGGCTTGAGTCGTTGTTCCGCCCAGCTGGCGACCTTGGACTTGGCGGCGTGGAGCAAGGTCTTGCTTTCATCGCCGGACAAGCCGTCGAGGTAGGCTTGGCCGGTATGGGCGAACGCGCTCTCGAGGCGGAGTTGCCACTGTTTTTGTTCCTGGGGCGTCGGGTTGGCGTGCAGGTCGGACTTGACCTCGCGTTCCAGCGCCGCGACACAAAGCGCGACTTCCGAGAAGCGTGACGCCATGGGGGCAGATGGCATGCCGGTTTGGCCGGCCTGCGCGCCTGTGCTGACCAGCAAGAGGGCCAGCATCAGCGGACGAATGGGTCGTTTGGGGCTCATGGTTCTTTGAACATCCAAGTATGAGGCATGTTGGATGCCTTTGCTGGAGTCTGCGGCGCCAAAGCAAAACGGCCCGCAATCCAGAAGATTGCAGGCCGTTGTCTGTATGGTCGGCGTGGTGGGATTCGAACTCACGACCCCTTGCACCCCATGCAAGTGCGCTACCAGGCTGCGCTACACGCCGAAGACTCGTATTTTAGGCACAAAAATCGGTTTTTCGCTAGCCAGCCAGAATTTTTCTGATGTCGAGCAGTTCTTTCCGCACCTTGGCCCAGTCGGGGCCGGCGGGTCTGGCATCCGCCGTGACCTCCTGCGGATTCAGCAGGCGGTTGCGCGCACCGGCGATGGTGTAGCCCTGCTCGTGCAGCAGTTCGCGGATGCGGCGCACCATCAGCACCTCGTGGTGCTGGTAGTAGCGTCGGTTGCCGTTGCGCTTCATGGGCTTGAGCTGGGTGAATTCCTGTTCCCAGTGGCGCAATACATGAGGCTTGAGCGCGCAGAGCTCGGCCACCTCGCCGATGGTGAAGTAGCGCTTGGCGGGAATGGGCGGCAGTGCGTCGCTCATGGGTCACGCGGCCCGGATCAGGGTTTCGAGCTTGACGGCATCGGCACAGAAGGCACGGATGCCCTCGGCCAGTTTCTCGGTACCCATGGCGTCCTCGTTGAGCGCGAGGCGGAAGGCGGACTCGTCGTACCGAGCGAAGTGCAGCTCCAGCGCGCGGGCGGCCTCGGGGTCGAGCGCGCGCGCCAGCGGCGCCTCGCTCGCCGCCAGCTGGGCCAGCAGCTCCGGGCTGATGGTCAGCAGGTCGCAGCCCGCCAGCGCCTGGATCTGGCCGACGTTGCGAAAGCTCGCGCCCATGACCTCGGTCGCGATGCCGAAATGCTTGTAGAACTGGTAGATCTGGCGCACCGACTTGACACCGGGGTCGTTGGCGCCAGACATCGCGGCCTCGTCCCACGACGCGCCGGCCTGCTTCTTGTACCAGTCGTAGATGCGCCCGACGAAGGGCGAGATCAGCCGCACCTTGGCGTGGCCGCAGGCCACCGCCTGGCAGAACGAGAACAGCAGCGTGAGGTTGGTGTGGATGCCGCGCTGCTCCAGCTGTTCGGCCGCCTGGATGCCTTCCCAGGTCGCGGCGATCTTGATCAGCACGCGGTCGGTCGGCACGCCCGCGGCCTGGTAGAGCTCGATCAGGCGCTCGGCGCGCGCGACGGTGGCCGAGCTGTCGAAACTCAGGCGCGCGTCGACCTCGGTCGAGACGCGACCGGGCACGCGCTGCAGGATCTCGCAGCCAAAACGCACCAGCAGCCGGTCGACGATCTCGTCGAGCGGGCGCTCGCGAAAGCGCGCGACGGTGTCGGCCAGCAGGTGGGCGTACTCGGCCTTTTGCACCGACTTGAGGATCAGCGAGGGGTTGGTGGTGGCATCGCGCGGCTGGAACTGCTCCAGTTGCAGGAAATCGCCGGTGTCCGCGACCACGGTGGTGTATCGTTTGAGTGCGTCGAGCTGGGTCATCCCTCCATGTTAGCCCAAGCGCGCCGCGAAAAATTGTCAGACTGAAGGAAGCCGATGATGGAGACCCGTTCACCGTCCGAACACCAGCCGCGCCTGATGCGCGCGATCGGGGCTTTGCTGCGGGGGCAGCGGGTGGCGGCGCTGGCCACGCTGGAGGCCGATGGTTCGCCGTTCGTGTCGATGGTGCCGTTCGCCACCGAGCCGGAGCAGGCTTGCCTGGTCTTGCATGTCAGCGCGCTGGCGCAGCACACCGGCAACATGGCGCGTGATCCACGTATTTCCTTGCTGGTCATGCAGGCCGAGCAGGCGGATCAGCCGGTGCACGCGTTGCCGCGCCTGAGCCTGTTGGGGCGCGCCGGCACGCCGGAGCCGGGCGGCGCGTCCTGGGCCGCCTGCCGCGTGGCCTATCTGGCGCGCTTCCCGGAGGCCGAGCCGATGACGCGGCTGGGCGACTTCCGCTTCGTCGCCATCGAGCTGTCGGGTGCGCGCCAGATCGCGGGCTTCGGTGCGGCACGCTCGGTCGATGCCGATGAACTGCGCCGCATCCTGGCACTCAGCGCCGAGCGCCCGCCGCGATCAGCTCACCGGGATTCGGCGTGACGCGCTGGCGCATGCCGCAGGATCATGTCCACCAGTTCGTCCATGTCCAGCGGCTTGGCCACATGCTCGTTCATGCCGGCGTCCAGGCAAGCCTGGCGGTCGTCGCTCATGGCGTTCGCGGTCATGGCCACGATCGGCAGCTCAAGCAGTCCGAGCGACTCGCGGATCTTGCGCGTGGCCTCCAGCCCGTCCATCACCGGCATCTGCATGTCCATCAGCACGAGGTCGTAGGGCGGGCTGGCCGCCTGCACCATCTCGACGGCGAGCTGGCCGTTGGCGGCAATGTCCACCTCGGCCCCTTCGTGCATGAGCAGTTCACGCGCCAGTTGCTGGTTGACCAGGTTGTCCTCGGCCAGCAGGATGCGCAGGCCTGCCAGGGGCGCATCGTCCATGGCCTGGCTGGCGGGGGGCTTGGCCGCCTGCTCGCCATGCCCACGCAAGTTGGCCACGGTGTCGTAGAGCATGGAAGCCGTCACCGGCTTCATGATCTGGCCGTCGATCAGGCCCGCGAGATCGATCCCTGGAGGCAACGATTTCAGGCAGGACAGGGTGGTCATCAGCACCACCGGCGTACCGCGGTCCCACTCGCGCAATTGCACGCAGGTCTGCCAACCGCTCAGGTCGGGCATCTGACTGTCCATGAACACCACATCGTAGTGGTGGCCCTGCCGCGCCGCATCGCGCAGCAGGGCGAGTGCGGCGGCGCCACTGTCGCAGACTGTGGCCCGCCAGCCCAGTGAGTGGCACATCCGCTCAAGCAACTCGCGCGATTTCGGGTGATCGTCGACCAGCAGCACATGCAAGCCGTCCCAACGCACGCCGGTGCGGGCGACTTCGGGCGGGCCGGCGGGTTCCGCCGGATCCAGCGCCAGGTCGGCCTCGAAGAAGAAGCGGCTGCCCCGGCCCAGTTCGCTCTCGACCTGCAACTCGCCGCCCATGAGCTTGACGAGCTGGCTGGTGATCGCCATGCCCAGACCCGTCCCGCCGTACTGGCGCGTGTTGGACTGCTGGGCCTGGGTGAAGGCATCGAAGATCACGCGCTGGAAGCTGGCCTCCATGCCGATGCCGGTATCGCGCACCTCGAACAGCAGGCGCAAGCAGGTCGCCGCGCGCTCGACCACCCGCACGCCGATCAGCACATGGCCTTCCTGGGTGAACTTGATCGCATTGTTTCCCAGGTTGAGCAGTATCTGGTGCAGGCGCAGGCTGTCGCCGATCACCGACCCGCTGGCGCCTGGGTCCAGGTCGAGCAGCAGCTCCACCCGGGGCGAGTTGTGGGTGCTGGCAAAGATTTCCGCCAGCTCGCGCAACACATGCTCGATCTCGAACGGGCGCTGCTCCAGCACCATCATGTTCGCGTCGATCTTGGACAGGTCCAGGATGTCGTTGAGCAGGCCCAGCAGCGACTTGCCCGCGCGCTCGGCCTTGCCGGCGTAGTCGCTCTGCTGCGCCGTCATGGAGGTCTTGCGCAGCAGGGCCAGCATGCCCAGCACCGCGTTCATGGGGGTGCGGATCTCGTGGCTCATGTTGGCCAGGAACTGGCTCTTGGCGCGCTCGCCTGCCTGCGCCGCTTCCTTGTCCTTGACCATGTTGGTGATGTCGATGCGAAAGCCCACGGTGTAGCCGGTGGACATGCGGCGCTCGATGATGCGCAGAATGCGCCCGTCGTCGAGGTGCTGCACGAGTTCGCCGTCGCCGCGCCGGTGGAACGCCAGGCGTTCGGCCACCCACTCGTCGAAGCGGCCGATGGCTTCCGGGTACTGGCCGCTCTCGGCGCCGAAGCGCACGATGGCTTCGAAGGTTTCGCCGGCCACGATCTTGGCCGCGCTTCTGGCGTAGACCTGTCGGTACTGGTCATTGAAATAGACCAGCCGGTCGTCGGCATCGTAGATGCAGAAGGCTTGACCGATGGTGGCGATCGCGCCCTCTAGCAGCGCGGTCTGCTGCTCGGCCCGGGCCTGGGTCAGCTTGAGCTGCGTGATCTCGAAGCGCACCGAGACGTAGCTGTCGACCTCGCCCTTGACCGACAGGAAGGGCACGATGACCGTGTCCACCCAGTACAAGCGGCCGTCCTTGGCGCGGTTGCAGACCTCGCCGCGCCAGACGCGGCCCTTCTGTATGGTCCGCCACACCTGGCCCCAGTTCACCACGTTGTCCGCCCCGGCGTTGACGATGTTGTGCCGCTTGCCCACGAGCTCGTCCTGGCTGTAGCCACTGACGCGGCAAAAACCGCTGTTGACCCGCTGGATCACGCCGTCGAGATCGGTGAACGAGACGATGGCATTGTGGTCCAGTGCATCCAGCAGGTTGCGGTTGCTGCGCTCGGCCTCCTGCAGCAGCTGTTGCGACTGGCGCCGCTGCGTCACGTCGATCGAGCTGGCGATGAAGCCGATCTGCTCGCCTTGTTTGTTGAAGTGGGGATGGATGTGCAGTTCCACCCAGTAGAGCCGGCCTTGCTTGCTGCGGTTGAGGATTTCGCCCACGTAATACCCGGTGCTGCGCAAGGCCTCGCGGATGCGCAGCACCTCGTCGGGGTCGGTCTCTTCGCACTGCAGCAGCGCGCCCGGGTGCCAGCCCAGTGCCTCCTCCATGGTGTAGCCGGACAGCTGTTCGAAGCCCGAACTGACCGAGGTGATGCAGCCCAGCAGATTCGTCGCCACGTAAGCCGAGTGGGTTTGGCCGGCGAGATGGCGGTAGCTGTCCAGCTTGCGTTGCGCCAGTTCCAGCTCGCTGTCGGCCCGTCTGAGGGCGTGCAGGTGGCGCGATAGCCAGAGGGCTGTGCCGGCGCTGAGCAGCAGGCCGGTGATCATCACCCACCAATCGGCTGAACTCAGGTGCAGGTTCTCGAAGTCCGGCGTGCTGGCGATTTGCAGTTCGAGCGTCTGGCCGTAGAGATCGAGCGGGATGCTGCGCTGGTAGTGCGGCGTTGCTGCCGCTGGTCTGGCTGTCCCGGCCAGGTTGTCGTACCACGGCGTGGTCGATCCCGTCGGGGCCGTCGGCCCGAGCAGGCGAACGTGCAGCTCGCCGTGGCCGATATCGCCTCGGGCATCGAGCAGGCCGGCGACCACCGCTGGCGTGTTGATGATCCCGATCAGCGCGGCCTGTCTCTGTTTAGGGGTGTCCAATGGTGCCGCGTTCGCGTACACCGGCAAACTGATCAGGACGCCGGGTTGCTTGTTCTCGCGGTTCTGTACCAGCAAGATGCATTCGGTCATGGTGGGCTGGCCGCTGCGCACGGCCTGCTCGATCGCGCGCCGGCGTGACGGGTCCGAGCCGATGTCCAGCCCGAGCGCGCTGGCGTTTCGCGCCTGAGGCGCGATATATTTGACGATATAAAGATCGTTGTGCTTGCTCTCACCGAGGCCGTGGATCGTGAAGCCGGGCGCCTTGTCGG
Organism: Malikia sp.; assembly: GCF_028687635.1. Taxonomy (GTDB): domain Bacteria; phylum Pseudomonadota; class Gammaproteobacteria; order Burkholderiales; family Burkholderiaceae_C; genus Malikia. Next base: position 47,548 of record NZ_JAQTZS010000006.1, read on the forward strand.
CCCGGGTGGCTGCGAGAAAGTCAGCCAGATCCCGTCGCTGCACCCGCTGCACGAAGGCGATGCCGAGTATCCCTGGGAATTCGTCGGCCAGGTTGCTCGAAGCCATGTAGTGCGCGAATTGCTCGCGCGACAGCGGCCCGACGCTGGCAAAGCTGCCGCGCAGACCGCGCAGTCCATAGACCGGCAGCTTGAAACGGGCCAGCAGCTCGGCCTGGGTGTGGTGCGCGGCATCGTCAAAGGCTTGTTGGGCGCTGGCCTCGTTTTTTTGCCGCACCGTGCTGGCCAGTCCCAGGCTCAGCAGCACACCCAGGCCCAGCACCAGCCATTCGACTGGGCGATTCGAGCGGGCAAGGCGCAGCCTCCAGCTCGGCGGCGGGGACGGCTCGGGGAATAATGTCGATAACTCGTTGGTAAGGTACTTCAATCGCTTGCCGATGTCCATTGGGCCGCAGATGCAGTGGCTGGGGTGTACGCGCCGACATCGAGCATAGAAGCGACTGCTGGCATTACGGCTTTACCTCATGACTATGGCATGTTCATGACATGTGCATAGATGGAGCAGATTTGCGTTTTTACGCTTTATTGCGACTTTGAAGACGCATCCGCCAATTATAATCCAGCCAGTTCTGTAAATCTAATATGGTGGGTTTTGCCATGTCCAAATTGATTCTCATTGTGGATGATTCCCCCACGGTGATCCTGAGCCTCAAGTCCAACCTGACCCTCAATGGCTACCAGGTGGAAACGGCGGCCGACGGCGCGGCGGCCCTGAGCCGCCTCCAGGCCGGGCTGCGTCCGGCCCTGATCATCACCGACTTCAACATGCCGAAGATGAACGGTGGTGAACTGGTGCGCGCCGTCAAGGCCATGCCGACTCTGAGGTTCACCCCGATCCTGATGCTGACCACCGAAAGCGACCCGAAAAAGCGCGACGAAGGCAAGAAGATGGGGATCACGGGCTGGATGCTCAAACCGGCTTCCGGTCCTGATCTGATCAAGGTGATTTCCCAGATATTGCCGGCTGGACGTTGAATCCGCATCGGCAGATGGTCTTCCTTGCCGCTCGAATCTTGAACTTTCAATCTTGAATCCAGGGACGTAGAGAGATCATGTCAAAGAAAATCCTGACGATCGATGACCAGGGCGATATCCGCCGCCTGATCCGCATGGCGCTGGAGTTCGACGGCCGCCACGAGGTGGTCGAGGCCATGGACGCCGACGAGGGCCTGCTGGTGGCTCGCCGCGAAAAGCCCAACCTGATCCTGCTCGATCTGAACATGCCGCGCGTCAACGGCATCGAGATGTGCCAGCGCCTGTCCCGTGATCCGCAGCTGTCGGAGATTCCCGTGATCCTGCTGACCGGCAGCAACGACCCCGAGCTGCGGCGCCAGGGCCAGGCGGCCGGTGCCCGGGTCTTCCTGACCAAGCCGTTCAACCCCATGCAGTTGCTGGACTTGATTGACGACCATGCCAATTGACGCCGCTACCCCACCGATGCAGGGGCGCTCCATGTCCAAGCCCGGCAGCGGCCCGACCGCCAGTCCGCCGGTCGATGCCAGCGGGCTGGCGGGCCTGCAGCTGGCGGGGCCGGTGCTGGTCTCGTCGCTGCTCGCGCTCGGGCTGGTGGGTGCGCTGGTCGCGCTGCTGGGCTTCGCCGAGGTGCCGTGGCGCTGGGTGCTGTCCATCGCCTTGCTGACGGAGCTGCTGCTGCTCGGGGGGCTGTGGGGCTTTTCGGTCTTGCAGCCGCGCCTGCGACGCTTTCCGTGGCTGGTGATGGAACGCCGCCTGCCGGTGGCGCGGGCGGCGACCGAGGTGCGCGACGCCGGTCCCTACCTGGAGCTGCTCACGAGCCAGCTGCAAGGCGCGCTGCAGGACGCCGAAAAGGACGTGACCGCCATCGTCGAGTCGCTGAACCGGATGAACGAGGTGTCGCAGGAGGAGCTCGCGCGCATCGAGGCCTCCAAGCACAACGGGGCCGAGCTGCTGGAGGTGGTGCATGAGAAGATGCAACTCGACCAGCAACTCGGCATGATTCTCGAGATGTTCGTGCAAAAGCTGCAGCAGGACGTGGCCGACAACCTCGGGCGCGTGCAGCGGCTGCAGGAGGTCAAGGCCCTCGAACCGATGGTGGACGTGATTGCCACCGTGGCGCGGCAGATCAATTTCCTGTCGATCAATGCGGCGGTGGAAGCGGCCCGCGCCGGGCACAGTGGCAATGGCTTCGCCGTGGTGGCCGCCGAGATCCGCAGCCTCTCGACCAAGACGGCCGCGACCGTGAAGGACATCTCGGCCCGGATCCATGCCGCCACCGAAGGGGTGGACAAGGAGCTTGAGGTGGCCAGCAACAGCGCCCACCGCAACTCGGCCGTGGCCAACATGCACAAGGTGCTGGCCGACATCTACGACATGCAGCGGCGCTTCAACGATGCCGCCAACAAGAACGACATGGAGCATGTGTTCGGTTCGTTGGGCCAGGGCCACCGTGCGCTGGTGGAGTTGATGACCCAGGCCTTGGGCAACATGCAGTTCTACGATGTGATGCGCCAGCGCGTGGACCATGTGCAAGGCGCGATCCATGAGCTCAACACCCACCTGCAGCAACTCGCCACCCTGATGCAGACCCCAGACGGCTCCTTGAGCGACGGCGAGCGCCTGCAAGACCTGCTGGCGGCGCAGACCGACCGCTATGTGATGCACAGCCAGATCAATACGCACAACATGAGCGTGGGTGGATCCGCCTCTGTGCCCGTAGCAGCGGCAGTACCGAGCATCGAGCTGTTTTGATCGCCGGCGCAACGGGCCATTCTTCCCTTCTCACTTTCGACGCCACGCATGGAACCCACCACCGCCGACTTCGTCCTGCCCGCCGAGCTCACGATCTACGAGGCCGCGGCACTCAAGCCCGGCTTGGTGGCGCCGGGCCCCGTCATGCGTGACCGGGTGCTGGACGCTTCGGCCGTCGAGCGCGTGGACCTGGCCGGTCTGCAGGTGCTGCTGCTCGCGCAGCGCGAGTGCGCGGCCGCTGGTCACGCCCTGGTGCTCAAGCACCCCAGTGCCGCCTTGTCCGAGGTGCTGGCGCTGCTGGGCCTGGGCGCGTTTTTCACCCTAGAGTCCTGAATCGAACGGCAGCCCCTGATGGAAACCTTGAAAGACGTTTTTCTGCTTGAGGCGCGCGACCAGCTTGAAGCCCTGGAGACCACGCTGCTGGCGCTGGAGCGCGATCCTGGCGACGAGACCCAGATCCACGGTGCCTTTCGCGCGGCGCACACCATCAAGGGCTCCTCCAGCATGGCCGAGGCCATGGGCATTACCGCGTTCACCCACAACGTGGAAAACGTGCTGCAGCGCATGCGCGACGGCGAGCTGGTGGTGGAGTCGGAGCTGGTCAGCGCGCTGCTGGGCTGCGCCGACCATATCCGCGTGCTGCTCGATTTCTTTGCCCGTGATGCCGACATCGATGAGCCGACCCGCTCCCAGGGGCAGGTCCTGCTGGCGCGGCTCAAGCCCTGGCTGGAGCCGGCGTCAGTGCCCCGGCAGATCCCGCTCGTCGCATCGCCGTCGAGCGCCAGCGGCCGGGGTGGCGAGGAGTGCCTGGGCAGCGATGCCTGGCATATCTCCTTGCGCTTGGGGCAGGAAATCTTTCAGCGCGGCGTCGAGCCGATCGGCCTGATCCGCTACCTGGCCGGGCTCGGCGAGCTGGTGCGGGTGTTGCCCATCACCGATGCGCTGCCAGCGCCCGAGCAGATGGACGCCGAGCTGTGCTACCTCGGCTTCGAGATGGCTTTTCGCGGTGCCGTGGTCCGCGCCGATATCGAGGACGCCTTTGCCTTCCTGCAGGGGGAATGCGTGCTGCATATCCTGCCGCCGCACAGCCCCTTGGCCGAGCTGGGGCGGGTGCTGCAGGTCCAGGCCCCAGGCCGCGAGGTGGAATTGGCGCAGCAGTTGCGCCAGGTCGACATGCTCGACCTGGATGACGAGGCGCTGCTGATCGACTGGCTCGCGGGCCAGCAGTCTGAGGACGCCGCGCCCGTGCCCGTGCCCGTGCCTCAGGCAGAGACTGACGAGCTGGCCGCGCCCGCTGCCGTGGCATCGGATGCGGTCGCGCCACGACGAGCGCAGCCAGGTCAACCCAGCGTGCCCGCGCATGCCCAGTTGCGCGTGGACGCGGACAAGCTCGACCGGCTGGTCGACCTGGTGGGTGAGCTGGTGATCGCCGGCGCCGCCGCCTCGGTGATCGCCGCGCGGGTCGGACGGGAAGACCTCAACGAGGCCTTGTCGGTGCTGTCGGGCCTGATCGAGGACATGCGTGACTCCGCCATGCAGATGCGCATGGTCCAGATCGGCGCCACCTTCAACCGCTTCCAGCGCGTGGTGCGCGACGTGTCGCGGGAGCTGGGCAAGGAGATCGAGCTGCTCACCGAGGGCGGCGAGACCGAGCTCGACAAGTCGGTGGTCGAGAAGATCGGCGACCCGCTGATGCATCTGGTGCGCAACAGCATGGATCATGGCATCGAGTCGGCCGAGCTGCGCCTGGCACGCGGCAAGCCGGCGCGTGGCCGCCTGACGCTCCGTGCCCAGCACGAGGCGGGCAGCATCCTGATCCAGATCCGTGACGACGGCGGCGGTCTCGACACCGAAAGAATCCTGGCCAAGGCGGTCGAGCGCAAGCTGGTGCAGCCCAAGCAGACCCTGACCGAGGCCGAGATCCACCAGCTCATCTTCGAGCCCGGCTTCTCCACCGCCGAGCAGGTGACCGAACTGTCCGGGCGCGGCGTGGGCATGGACGTGGTACGCCGCAACATCCAGGCGCTGCGTGGCAGCGTGACCGTCGAGAGCCGGCCGGGTCAGGGCTGTGCCTTCACCATCCGGCTGCCGCTGACGCTGGCCATCATCGACGGTTTCCGGGTCGGCATCGGCGACTCCCATTTCGTGATTCCGCTCGACATGGTGGCCGAGTGCATCCAGCACGACCGCCAGGCGCGCTCATGCGACTACATCAACCTGCGTGGCAAGCTGCTGCCCTTCGTGCGCTTGCGCGAACTGTTCGGCGACGAGGGCGATAGCGCCGTGTCCGATGTGGCGGAAAACCTGGTCGTGGTCAAGCACGGCGGCCAGCAGGTCGGCATCGTGGTCGAAAAGCTCTATGGCGAGATGCAGGCCGTCATCAAGCCGCTGGGCGTGATGTTCCAGGGCATCAAGGGGCTGGCCGGTTGCACCCTGCTGGGGACTGGCGAGATCGCGGTCATCCTGGACATACCTTCCCTGATTGCCCAGCTCATGCGCAGTTCTGTCAACCATGCCGCTGCCGTTCTGGAATGAAGGCGGATTTTCACTTGTTCATTGGTTTTGGAAGTAAATGATGAGAATCACCATCAAACTCAAATTGCTGCTGTCGTTCCTGCTGATCGCGGCGATTGGCGCGATATCGGTCCTGATTGGCATCAATAAAATGAGCATGGTCAATGACCTGCTCGATGAGATGGGCACCGTGACAGCCAGGAAGGTCATCCTCGCCGCCGAGATGCAGCGCGACGTGGGGGCGTTGATCCGCAACGAAAAGAACATCATTCTCTCCAGAACGGTCAAGGAGCTCGAAGAGCTGGAAAAAGAGCACAACGAGATCAACGACCGCCTGCTTGCCAACCGTGAACAACTGGACAAGTTGCTCAAGACCGATGAGGGCAAGTTGGCGGTGCGGGAGTTCGTTGCCAACATGGATGGCTACCGGGCGATCAAGAAGGAAGTCATCGCCCTGAATCTGCAGGCCAACAAGGACCGCGAGGTCGGCCGGGTGGACATGGCCACCAAGCTGGAGGAACAGTCGCAGGAGCTGGCTCACTCCAAGGGTCGTGACCTTGCGAACAAGGCCGAAGCGCGTCTGGCCAGGCTGGTGGAGCAGAACCAGGATTTCATGAAGCAATCCATGGTGGCGGCGGACGCGACCTACGATGGCGCCCGAACCACGCTGATCACCCTGCTGGTCCTGAGTGCTGCTGCGGGAGCCGGCATCGCGCTGTGGATCTCGATCTCGATCGCCAAGGCGCTGGGGCGGGCCACGCAACTGGCTGAAAGCGTGGCGCAAGGCGATCTCACCACCAACGTGGTCTACACCGGACGCGACGAGGTGGGCGACCTGATCGCCAGCCTCAACAACATGATCGCCAAGCTGCGGGACGTGATCGGCAAGGTGCAGGACGCGTCCGAGAACGTGGCCGCCGGCGCCGAGGAGCTGTCGTCCTCGGCCGAGGAGTTGTCGCAGGGCGCCGCCGAGCAGGCATCGTCGACCGAGGAAGCCAGCGCCTCGATGGAGCAGATGGCCGCCAACATCCGCCAGACCGCCGACAACGCGCAGCAGACCAGCAAGATCTCGGTCAAGGCGGCCGAGGCTTCCAAGAAGACCAACGAATCCGTGACGCAGGCCGTCGAAGCCATGCGCACCATCGCCGAGAAGATCAGCATCGTGCAGGAGATCGCCCGTCAGACCGACCTGCTGGCGCTCAACGCCGCGATCGAGGCGGCGCGCGCGGGCGAGCACGGCCGTGGCTTTGCCGTGGTGGCCTCCGAGGTGCGCAAGCTCGCCGAGCGCAGCCAGAACGCGGCCAACGAGATCAACGAGCTTTCGACATCGAGCGTCGCGGTGGCCGCCAGGGCCGGCGAGATGCTGACCGAGATGCTGCCCGACATCCTGCGCACGACCGAGCTGGTGCAGGAGATCAACGCCGCGTCCAACGAGCAGAACGCCGGCGCCGAGCAGATCAACCGCGCGATCCAGCAGCTCGACAAGGTGACCCAGCAGAACTCCAGCGCCTCCGAGGAGATGAGCGCCACCAGCCAGGAACTCGCCAGCCAGTCGGCCGTGATGCAGGAGGCCGCCGCCTACTTCCGTCTCGACAATGGCGGCGCCCGTCGCGTCAGCAATGCGCCCGCGCGCAAGTCGGTCGCCGTGGCCCACCCCCTGTCGAGTCGATCGGCCGGCAAGAAGCCGGTCGCGGCCAGCAAGTCCGACGGCGGGCATGGCGTCGAGATCCGCCTCGACGACGAAGACCAGAGCTTCGAGCGTTACTGATGCGCCCGGGCTTGCATTGGAGTACGACATGAGCACAGAACTGGATGCGCTGTCTTCGCAGCACCTGACCTTTCGCCTGGAGGGCGAGCTGTTCGCGGTGGAGGTGGCCAAGGTGCGCGAGGTGCTGGACCTGGTGCCGATCACCAAGGTGCCGCGCGCGCCTCACTACATGCGCGGCATGATCAACGTGCGCGGCAAGGTGGTGCCGGTGGTGGACCTGCATGTCAAGTTCGGCATGCCGCCGGCCGTCAATTCGCGCGATACCCGCATCATCGTGCTGGAGGTGGAAGTCCTCGGCGAGAAGCTGGTCGTGGGCGCCATCGCCGATGCCGTGCATGAAGTCACCGAGCTGGAGGCCGGGGCGGTCGAGGCCGTGCCGCGCATCGGCATGCGCTGGAACACCGAGTTCATGAAGGGCATAGGCAAGCGCCATGAGCGTTTCGTGATCCTGCTCGACGTCAACCGGGTGTTCTCGGTCGATGAGGCGGACCAGGTCAGGGATCTGTTCGACGAGGCGCAGCCCGCCGACCGCTGAGCATGACGGCCATGATTTGCACGCTGCCTGACTTGACGGCGAGCAGCGCCCAGTCGCTGAGCGCCTGCCTGCGGGCGGCGCGGCGCGCTGGCCTGCCGGTCGCTTTTGCCGCGGTCGAGGAGGTGGACCTGGCGGGCGTGCAACTGGTGCTGGCCCATGCCAGGGACTGCGTGGCGACCGGCTTGCCACCTTTCGATGGCCCCTTGCCCGAGCCGCTCCGGCAGGCCCTGGCCTTGGCGGGCTGTCTGAATCCGATGAATGAAATGGATGGGGAATTGCTGTCATGAGCTCTGATTCGAATGCCTGCGGCGACAAGTCGGTGGTCCTGTTCGCCGACGATGCGCCCAGCGTGCGCTTTCTGGTGCGCACGGCGCTCGAGGCGGCCGGCTTCGTGACGATAGAAACCAGCGACGGTCAGCAAGCGCTGGAAGTGCTGGCCTCCGGTCAGCGGGTCGACATACTGGTGACCGATCTGCACATGCCCGGCATCGACGGCCTGGAGCTGGTGCGCCAGACGCGCGCCTTGGCCGCGCGGCGCTACCTGCCGATCGTGATGCTGACCACCGAGTCGCAGAACAACGCGGTGCAGGAGGGGTTGAAGGCGGGCCTCACGGCCTGGATCGTCAAGCCCTTCAAGAGCGACACCTTGCTCAAGGTGGTGGCCAAGGCGCTGGGCAAGCGCGCGCCACTGGCCACGCTGGCCAGGCCCGCCGCCACGCCATGAGCGAGCCGACAGACGCTCAGGCCCTGGCCGAGCGGATGCTGGAGCTGTTCCAGCAGGAGTCGAGCGCCGGACTGGATCTGATCGACGCGACGCTGGAGGGCAGCCGAGCTGACCCGGCGGGGGTCGACACCGTGTTTCGCGCCTTCCACACGCTGCGCGGCTCGGCGGCGATGAACGGGTTGGACCAGCTCGTCGACCTGGCCAGGGCGTTCGAGGACCTGTTCGAGCCGATGCGTCATGGGCGTCAGGCGCTGGGCGCCGACACCGTGGCGCTCACGGCAGAGGCGGTGTGTCTGTTGCGCCGCCTGCTCGCCGCCCAGGGGTCGGCCGATGCCGAGCTGTCCGAGGCCATCGCCGCACTGCTCGAACGCCTGTCCTGGGTCGCGCGCGCGGAGTCGCCCGAAGCGGCGCGGCCACCAGACCGGCGCGAAGCCGAAAGCGCGCAGCAACTGTTCCATCTGATCTTCGAGCCCGGCGAGCAGCTGATGCGACGCGGCGTGGACGTGCTGGCGCTGCTGGACGAACTGGCGGGGCTGGGCGAACTGGTCCTGGTGCCCGGGCTGGACCGCCTGCCCGCGCTCGACGCCATGCAGCCCGACAGCGTGTACCTGGGCTGGCGCATGTTGTTGCGCACCCAGGCCGGCGCCGAAGCCGTGCGGGACGTGTTTATGTTCGTCGCCGTCGACAGCCAGGTGGTGCTGCAGGCGCTGTCGCTGGCCGGGCCGCTCGACGACGATTGGGCGCTGCGGGCTCGTGCCTTGCTGCTGCGCCGACCCTGGCTGTCGCCCGAGCGGCTCGCGCAGGAGCTGTGCCTGCCGGCCAAGGGGCCGGCGTTCGCGGACGGCAGCGAGGCGCCCGGGTCGCTGCCCGGCGACCAGTCCGCCGTGGCGGTGGTGATTCCGGTGCCGGTGGAGCGGCTCAACCGCCAGATCGATCTGGTGGGGGAGCTGGTGATCGCGCAGTCCACCCTGATCCAGCTGGCGGCCCGTCTCCAGCAGCCGCAGCTCAGCAGCGCCGTCGAGCAGGTGATGCGCCTGACCACCGACATGCGCGACAACGCCATGCGGTTGCGCATGGTGCCGGTGGGCACGCTGTTCGCCGACCTGGCGCAGGCGGTGGCCGATTGCGCCGAGCGGCTGGGGCGTCCGCTGGCTTTTGCCGCGCGCGGGGCTGACACCGAGCTCGACCTGTCGGTGCTGCAGGCGCTGCGCGCGCCGGTGCTGGCCTTGCTGCGCGGCTGCGCGCAGCAGGGCCTGGAGCCGGTCGAGGAACGCGCGCGCCTGGGCAAGCCGGCGGCGGGGCAGCTGTCGCTGTCGGTCGAAAAGGCCGGCGCCGAGGTGCTGCTGACCGTCAGCGACGATGGCGCGGGTGTTCCCGCTGCCGAACTGGAGACGGTGCGTGCCGCCGTGGAAGCCTTGCGCGGGACCTGCGAGGCCAGGCCGCTGCCGGGGCAGGGCAGCCGGCATCTGCTGCGCCTGCCGCTGGCGCAGGGCATCATCGACAGCCTGCTGGTGGCGGTGTGCGGCAGCACCTTCGTGCTGCCGCTGGCGCAGGTGGAGGAGGTGGTCAACCTGCGCACGGCGCGCGGTGGCGAGGGCCATGATCAGGACATCCTGAACCTGCGTGGGCAGCTGTTGCCCTTTGTGCGCCTGTCGCGGCTGTTCGAGCTCGACGATGGCAGCGCCGCGCCAGACGGGCAGGTCATCGTCGTCAGCGGTGGCGAACGCCGCGCGGGCCTGCTGGTCGATCGCGTGATCGGACAGCAGCAAACCGTGATCAAGGGGGTGCCGTCCCTGTATGCCGAGGATGCCGCCTTGTCGGGCGCGACGATCCTGGGCGACGGGACCGTGGCACTGATCCTGGACCCGGCCGCGCTGTTGCGTCAGGCTGAAATCGAACTGCGAGTGCATCCCGATGGCCACTGAATCAAGAACGGCCGCCCTGTCGACGGCCCCCGCCAGCGCGCCGGGCTTCGGGGTCAATCCCGAGATGGCGCCCAGGCTGTTTGCCGAACTGTCGGATTACATCCAGCAGACGGCCGGCATCCGCATGCCGCCGGAAAAGCGCGTCATGCTGCAGGCACGGCTGCAAAAGCGCATGCGCAAGCTGGGTCACAAGAGTTACGACAGCTATGTGCGCTACGTCTTCAGCGCCGAGGGCACGCGGCTCGAACTGCAGTCGATGATCGATGCGGTCACCACCAACAAGACCGATTTCTTCCGCGAACCCTATCATTTCGACTATCTGATCGAGCAAGGCCTGCCCGAGCTGGTGAGCCGCTTCGGGCCGAGGCTGCGGTTCTGGAGCGCGCCTTGCTCCAAGGGCCACGAGGTCTACACCCTGGCCATGGTGCTGGCCGAGTACGCGCGGCGCCAGCGCGGTTTCGACTTCGAGATCCTGGGCTCCGACCTCTCGGGCTTCGCCATCGACGTGGCGCGGCGCGCGGTCTACCCGCACCACGAGATCGAGCCGGTGCCGCTGCCGTTGCGCAAGAAATACCTGATGCGCAGCAAGGATGCCGATGAAAACCTGGTGCGCATCGCGCCCGAGCTGCGGCAAAACACCCGCTACAAGCACATGAACTTCATGGACGAGCAGTACCACGTGGGCGAGAAGTTCCATGTGATCTTCTGCCGCAACATGCTGATCTATTTCGATCCGCCGACGCAGGAGCAGGTGGTCAACCGCCTGGCCCGCCACCTGCACCCGGGCGGACTGTTCCTGACCGGGCACGCCGAGTCGCTGGGGCGCATCCGCACGCCCTTCGTCGCGCTGGAGCCCACCATCTACCAGTTGCCGGAGTAAGCCATGGCCCGAATCATCAAGGTGCTGGTGGTCGACGACTCCGCCATGGTGCGCCAGGCGCTGACCGCGGTGCTGGAGTCCGATCCCGAGATCCGCGTCATCGCGACGGCGCCGGACCCCTATGTGGCGGCGCAGAAGATCGCCCAGCAACTGCCCGACGTGATCACGCTCGATGTGGAGATGCCGCGCATGGACGGCATCACCTTCCTGCGCAAGCTCATGAGCCAGCACCCGGTGCCGGTGGTGATCTGCTCCAGCCTGGCGCAGTTCGGCTCCGATACGGTGATGCGCGCGCTGGAGTCGGGCGCGGTCGACATCATCGCCAAGCCGGCCCTGGGCGTGCGGGACTTCCTCATGGAAGAGCGCCTGCGCATCATTGACGTCGTCAAGGGGGCCGCCGTGGCCCGGCTCAAGCGGCTGCAGGTGGCCGCGCGCGCGCAACTGCGCCAGAGTCAGGAACACCTGGCCGAGCCGCGCCGTGGCAGCAGCCTGGTGCATGGCGTGCCCCCGAAGCTGAATGCCGACGTGGTGCTGCCGCCGCCGCCCATTGGCAAGGCGATGGTCCGCACCACCGAGCGCGTGGTGGTGGTCGGCGCCTCCACCGGCGGCACCGAGGCCCTGCGCAGCTTCCTGGAGGTCTTGCCCGCGGACAGCCCGGGCATCGTGGTGGTGCAGCATATGCCGGAGAATTTCACCGCCTCCTTCGCCAAGCGGCTGGACTCCTTGTGCCGCATGGACGTGAAGGAAGCGGTCAGCGGCGACAGCGTGCTGCGCGGTCGGGTGCTGATCGCGCCGGGCAACCGGCACACCCTGCTCAAGCGCAGCGGCGCGCGCTATCTGGTCGAGGTGGTGCACGGCGAGCTCGTGAGCCGCCACCGACCTTCGGTCGATGTGCTGTTTCGCTCGGCGGCCACCTACGCCGGCTCCAACGCGATCGGCGTGATCATGACCGGGATGGGCGACGACGGCGCGCATGGCATGCGGGAGATGCATGTCGCGGGCGCCTTCACCCTGGCGCAGGACGAGGCCAGCTGCGTGGTGTTCGGCATGCCGGCCGAGGCCATCAAGCTCGGCGGCGTGGATAAGGTGTCGCCACTGGACCAGCTGGCGCACTGGGTCACAAAACTGGATCAGACAGAGGATTGGATGCATGTCGGAAAAAAACGCTGAATCACAGACCGCGCTGGCGCTGAGCCAGGCCAATGCAGTCATTGCCGAGCTCGAAGCCCGGCTGGACGAAGTCAATGCCCGTCTCTTCAAGGCCGAGCACGGCAAGAGCTATTTCATCTCGCACGCGCTCAACGAGCTCAACAACCCGCTGGCGGCCATCATCGGACTGACCGAGCAGTTCATGTCGATGCGGCAGCCGTCCTGGGACCAGGTGCGCCAGTCGCTGCAATGGGTGCACGACGAGGGCAGCTACCTCGAGTTCCAGCTCAAGAACCTGTTCATGGCCGGCGAGCTCGAAGCGGGCGTGGCCCAGATGAGCTGCGCCAGGGTGGATGTCCATGCCGTGCTCAACGCGGTGACCACGCGCTACCTGGCGCTGGCGCAACGCAAGGGCGTGACGATCAGCAGCAACGGCGGGCACGCGCTGCTGTCCATGGCGGGCACCACGCGCCATTTCAATACCGATGGCGCCGCGCTCAGCCTGATCTTCGCCAACCTGCTCGACAACGCCGTGAAGTTCTCCCCGACCGGCAGCGAGGTGCGCGTGCGGGTCGACATCAACCCCATCGGCCTGGACATCGCGGTGGAAAGCGACGGCCCGGGCATCGCGGCGGCCGACCAGGCCCATGTCTTCGACCGCTTCTGGCAGAGCGACGACAGCACCACCAAGCGCTACCGTGGCCTGGGTCTGGGCCTGTCGGTGGCCGCGAGCTGCGCCGAGTTGCTGGGTGGCAAGCTGCAATTGTCCGAGGCAGGCGATGCCGGCACGCGCTTCACGCTGCACCTGTCCGCGCTGGAAGCGGGCCAGCTCACCGATGCGCCCGACGATAACGTGTTCTTTTTTGATCGCTTAGAGGACGACGATGCGTTTGAAGACGAAACATTCTGAGCCCCGACCAGGCAGCCTGGCCGGCCTTGGCACAGTCAGGGTGGTCTGAACCCATGCACCATCACAACCTGATGATGGGCCAGCTCTACGCTTCGGCCGGCCCCTGCACGATCACTACCGTGCTCGGCTCCTGCGTGGCCGTGTGCCTGTGGGACCAGAGCGCCGCCGTGGGTGGCCTGAACCACTTCATGCTGCCGCGCTGGGACGGCAACGGTCTGCCCAGTCCGCGCTATGGCAACATCGCCATCCCCAAGCTGATCGAGGCTGTGGTCGCCGCGGGCGGCCGGCGCTCGCGCCTGGTGGCCAAGGTGTTCGGTGGCGGCAACGTGCTCGGCCAGGGCGAACCCCCACCGCGCTTCAACGTGGGCTTTCGCAACGCCGACTACGCCTTGCAGGCGCTGGCGCTGGAAGAGATCCCGGTGGTCGCGCAAAGGATCAAGCCCGACCATGGCACCAAGATCGCGTTCGAGACCGGCTCGGGCGAGGTCATCCTGCGGGTGCTGCGCAAGATCGAGTGCCAGCTCGGATGAGCCATTCACCGACGGATCGCCTGCACGATTTCAATCCTGGCGGCTTGAACAAATTCCGCGCCCGGCTGGGGCTGGGCATCCTGCTGCTGCTGCTGGGGGTCTGGTCCAGCGTCGGGTTCATGCTCTACCAGTCCTATCAGGAAGTCCAGCAAAAAACCACGGTGCGCGCCACGAATTTCGGCAATGGCCTGGCGATGCTGCTGCAGGAGCAGGTGGACCAGATCGGTCTGGCGCTGGAGTCGGTCGCGGGCCAGCTCGAGCAGAGACTGGGCCAGGGACCGCTGGATCGGGCGGCCGTCAGCTGGATGCTGGAGCAGCATCTGGCGCACCTGGGCGCGGTGGATGCGCTGCGCGTGAGCAACGAGACGGGGCTGGTGCTGGCGGGCCGGGCCGTCGCCCAGGAGCTGCCGGTCTCCTGGCGCGAGCGTGAATATTTCATTTATGCACGGGACCATGCCGACGCCGGCATGCGCGTGACGCGGCCGCTCATGGCGATGATTTCCCGCAAGCAGGTGGTGGTGTTCAGCCAGCGCTACAACTACCCCAACGGGCATTTCGCCGGGGTGGTGGTCGCCACCGTGGAATTGTCCGCCTGGTCGGCGATGCTGAATTCGTTCGACCTCGGGCCGCAGGGTGTCGCGGAACTGCGCCACGAGGACCTGGCGTTGCTGGCCCGCCACCAGCCGACCGCGGCGCCCGAGGGCCAGCCGGGCAGTCGGCTGGTCTCCGCCAGGCTCCAGCAGCTGGTGGCATCGGGGGCGAAGCAGGCGGTCTATGATTTCGAGGACGACCGTGCCGGCCTGGCGCAGAAAGTGGCGTTCCGGCGCGTCAAGGGGGTGCCCTGGTTCGTCGTGACGGCGGTGTCGGTCGACGATGACCTCGCCTCTTGGCGGCGCAACGCGGGCATCCTGCTGGCGCAATCGCTGCTGATCACGCTGGTCCTGATCCTGATGGCGCGCTCGCTCTGGCGCTATTACAGCAAGCTGCATTTCGATCGGCAGCGCCTCCAGGGCCTGTTCGAGCTGTCGCAAAAGGGCATCGCGTTGACCGACATGCGGGGTCGCTTCGTCGAGTTCAACAGCGCGTTCGCCAAGCTGTGCGGCTATCCGCCGCAGGAACTCAAGGCGCTCGACTACTGGGCACTGACGCCCGCCGAGTACCTGGAGGCCGAGACCCGGCAGCTCGAGTCGCTCGAAAAGACTGGTCAGTACGGGCCCTACCGCAAGCGCTACCGGCGCAAGGACCAGCAGCTGGTGGACGTGGAGCTCAACGGTCAGCTGATCGAGACCGCCGGTGGCGAACGCTTCGTCTGGTCGATCGTGGTCGATATCTCGGAGCAGCTGCGCTACGAGGACGAACTGCACGCGGCGCGTGACGCGGCCGAGGCGGGCAGCCGGGCCAAGTCCCAGTTCCTCGCCACGATGTCACATGAATTGCGCACCCCGCTGAACGGCATGCTGGGATCGGCTCAGCTGCTCAAGCGGATGGGCGCCTTGCCGCCCGCCCAGGGTCGCCTGGTCGATGCGATCCTGAGCGCCGGCCTCGGGCTCAAGACGCTGCTGGGAGACTTGATCGATGCCGCCCAAATGCAGCAGGGCACCCTGGCGGTGCGGCCCGAGGCGGTGCCGCTGGAGCGGTTCCTGCGCGACACCGTGGCCTTGTACGAGTTCCAGTCGATCGACCAGGGCATTCGCCTGGAGCTGACCTGGGACGGTCCCCCGCAGGCTTGCTACCGGGCCGACCCGGTGCGGCTGCGGCAGATGCTGGGCAACCTGCTGCACAACGCGCTCAAGTTCACCGAACAGGGCTGGGTGCGCCTGGAGGCCAGCGAGCTGTCGCGCCAGGGCCTGCAGGCCATGGTGGAGTTCGCGGTGGTGGACTCGGGTCCGGGCATCAAGCCGCAGGCGCAGGCGCTGCTGTTTCGGCCCTTTAGCCAGCTCGACAGCTCCTATGCCCGCCCCAGCGAGGGGGCTGGCCTGGGGCTTTCGATCGTGGCCGGCCTGACCCGCCAGATGGGCGGCGAGACGGGCGTGAGCAGCCAGCCCGGCCATGGGGCCCGGTTCTGGTTCCGGATTCCGCTGGAGGTGCTGGAGTGCCCGGTCACGGAGCCGGTCGAGCAGGCCTGCCACGACGAGCTGTCCGAGGTGTCAGCCGAACCGGCCGAAGGCGCCCTGCCCAGGCGCGTGCTGGTGGTGGAGGATAATCCGGTCAACCGCCAGCTGGTGGTCGGCTTCCTGGAGGAGCAGGGGGTCATGGTGCAATCCTGCAACAACGGGCTGGAGGCCGTCACGGCCATCACCTCGGGCGCGGTGGTGGACATGGTGCTGATGGATATCCAGATGCCGGTCATGGATGGCATGGAGGCGTCGCGGCGCATCCGGCAATGGGAAGCGGCTTGCGGTCGGCGCCGCTTGCCGATACTCGCGCTGACGGCGGCCGCCACGATCGCCCAGCATGAGCTGAACTGCGCGGGCCTGGACGCGGTGATCTTCAAGCCGCTGGATCTGGATGCGCTGGAGTCCCATCTATTACAGTGGCGTCTGTGGGGCCATGATTTGCCCTCGCCAGCGGCGGACTTTCCCAGTTTTGAGATCTCTATCTGATGACCCCTACTACCGTTCCCAATCCGAGCCAGCCGACGCCGCGTCGGCGCTTCCGTGCCATCGATGTCGCCGAGAACCTGGACATGCTCATCATCGGCCAGATCTGCCTGGGGGTGACCTTTGCCGGCTACAGCAAGCTGCTCGACGCGGTGTTCAGCGAGCAATCCGGCAGCCTCGGGCGGCTGCTGTGCGCGCTCGACGGCGCCCAGACCTCGGCGATCCGGGCCGATGCGCATTCGTTCAAGGGTGAAACCAGCGTGCTGGGGCTCAAGGCCCTGGCTCAGCAAGCCTTCCACTGCGAGGAGCAGGGCGCCGCGTTCACGCCGGCCGACTGCCAGCAGGCAGCCGCCAAGCTGCGCGAGTGCTGGGACACCACGCAGGCGCTGTGCCGGCGCATGGGGCTGGTGGCTGCTGCCTGATCCTTGACCAAGAGCGCGGCAAGCCTCCCCCTTCAGGGGGAGGTCAAGAGCGCCGGCCCGCGCAGCGGGCCACATCCATCACAGCACAGACCACCTTTGCTGCTACGATAGCCTGCCCATGTCGATCAGGGCTTTCCGCTTTCAGCTTCGCTTGAAGCCCGGCACCGAGCGCGCCCTGCGCCGGTTTGCCGGCTCGTGCCGCTGGGTGTGGAATGCCGCGATCGCCGAGCAGCAGCGCCGGCGCGAGGCGGGCGAGAAGTTCGCCGGGCACGCAGCCATGTGTCAGTGGCTCACCGCATGGCGGCACGCGCCCGAAACCGGTTGGCTCGCTGAAACCCCGGTCCATCCGCTGCAGCAGACGCTGCGCCGGCTCGAAGCCGCCTACCAGCGCTTCTTCGCGGGCCAGGGCGGCTACCCCAAGTTCAAGCGGCGCGGCCAGGAGCCGGGCTTGCGCTTCCCCGATCCGAAACAGTTCGCGCTGGACCCTGTCAACGCCCGAGTGAAGCTGCCCAAGCTGGGTTGGCAGCGCCTGCGCCTGTCGCAGCCCGTGGTCGGCGAACCGCGCAACGCCACCGTCACCCGCGAGCGCGGTCATTGGTTCGTGTCGCTGCAGGTCGAGCTGCCCGACGTGTTGCCAGCCGCCGATCTGGCGCCGACGCTGGGCATCGATCTGGGCGTGGCGCTGTTCGCGGCCACGTCGAGCGGCGACAAGATCGAGCCCCTCAAGGCACTGGAGCGCCAGCAGCGCCGCCTCAAGCGCTACCAGAGCGCCGTCTCGTGCAAGGTCAAGGGCTCGCGCAACCGCCGCAAGGCGGTGGAGCGGCTCAGCCGCATCCACGCGCGCATCGCCGCGCAGCGCAGCGACTGGCTGCACAAGCTCAGCACTGAGCTGGCCGATCGCCACCCGGTGATCGCGATAGAAGATTTGAAGGTCGCGGCGATGTCGGCCAGCGCCGCCGGCACGGTGGAGGCGCCGGGCAAGCGGGTGCGCCAGAAGACGGGACTGAACCGCGCGATCCTCGACCAGGGCTGGGCCGAGTTCCGCCGCCAGCTCGAATACAAGTGCGCCGCCCGGGGCGGCGCCGTGGTGTCGGTGAACCCGGCCTACACCAGCCAGCGCTGCAGCCAGTGCGGCCATGTCTCGGCCGACAACCGCCAGACGCAAGGCGCCTTTGCCTGCGTGGCCTGTGGCCATGCCGACAACGCGGACACGAACGCCGCGAAGAACATTCTGGCCGCCGGACTGGCGGTCTGGTCCTGCGGGACCGCAGCCTGTGGAGCGGAAGTCAGCCGCGCCAAGCCCGCGAGGGCGAAGCGCGCAGCCGCGAAGAAGCAGGAACCCACCGAAGGGTTGATGCGTGTCTAGCGCGCGCACCCACCCGGTAGGAATCCTTGGCCTTCAGGCCGGGGAGGAAGTCAACAGCTGTAGCTTGGGCCAGTGTGCCGCATCGCAGTGGTGTGCAGAAACAAAAACGCCCGTCGCGGGTGGCGACGGGCGTCTTGTATTGGAGCGGGATAAGAGACTCGAACTCTCGACCTATACCTTGGCAAGGTATCGCTCTACCAACTGAGCTAATCCCGCAGGGATCTTCTGGCTCCTCGACCTGGGCTCGAACCAGGGACCTACGGATTAACAGTCCGGCGCTCTACCGACTGAGCTATCGAGGAACAGACCTGCCGCAACTTGCGTTGCAGCAGATGTTGGTAACGGTGTTGGTAACGGTGTTGGCTCCTCGACCTGGGCTCGAACCAGGGACCTACGGATTAACAGTCCGGCGCTCTACCGACTGAGCTATCGAGGAATAGCTTTCGATTATAGCCAGGTTTTCCGGGCTTTTTCGAGCGGGCTCAAATTTCCGTTGGCAGCGCGGCCCAGGCCTGCCGCAGCGCGGCGGCGGCGGCCTCCGGGTCGGCGGCGCCGGTGATGGCGCGCACGACCGCGAACGAGCCGACGCCGCTGGCGGCGACCTCGGGCAGCTGCTCGGCGCCGATGCCGCCGATGGCGACCAGGCTGCGCTGACGCATCAGCCGCGCGTAGGCTTGGAGCCGGCCCGTGCCTTGTGGCGGCGTGACCATGGCCTTGAGCGTGGTCGGGAACACCGCGCCCAACGCGAGGTAGCTCGGCCTCACCGCATCGGCGCGCAGCATCTCGGCGTAGCCATGCGTGCTCAGGCCCAGCCGCAGGCCGGCGTGGCGCATCTCGGCCAGTTCGGAGGTTGAAAGCGTGTCGAGGTCTTCCTGACCCAGGTGCACGCCGTAGGCACCGGCGGCGATGGCTTCGCGCCAGTGGTCGTTGATGAACAGCAGGCTGGAGCTGCCGCGCACCGCTTCGACTGCGGCGCGGATCTCGGCGCGCACGGCGGCGGCGTCCTGCGACTTGAAGCGCAGCTGCACGGTCGGCAGGCCCGCGCGCGCCATGCGGCCGACCCATTCGGCGCTGGGCAGCACGGCATAGAGGCCGAGCCGTGGCGGGCAGGGCGCGAAGGCATCGGGGCGTGGGCCTGAGGGGATGCCGAAGTCGGCCTGCTCGCGAGGCCAGCTCTCTGGGTCGAAGCAGCCGGTGCGATCGCTCTGGCGCTGCCAGGCGCGCGCCACCACCTCGGCATCGGCCGGGATGAAGCCGAGCCGGCGCGCGGCGGCGTAGCTGATCGCGCGCGGGCTGTCGTCGACTGGAAGGGCCTGCGGGTCGGCGTTGCTGTCCAGACCGAGCGCGGCATGGCGCGCGA
Source organism: Malikia sp. (assembly GCF_028687635.1). Classification (GTDB taxonomy): domain Bacteria; phylum Pseudomonadota; class Gammaproteobacteria; order Burkholderiales; family Burkholderiaceae_C; genus Malikia. Next base: position 67,015 of record NZ_JAQTZS010000006.1, read on the forward strand.
CGATCTGCTGCATCAGTTCAAGGGTAGCGGGCATGGCGGACTCAGGGCTGGTGCCAGAAGGGGGTGCCGAGCACCGGGGTGCTGGGCTGGGCGGCGTCCTGCGCGGTCATGGCGCCGGCCAGGAAGGCGCTGCGCCCGGCCTGCACCGCGTCGGCGAAGGCGCCGGCCATGGTGACGGGTTCCTGTGCCAGCGCGACGGCGGTGTTGAGCAGCACCGCGTCATAGCCCCATTCCATCACCTGGCAGGCGTGCGAGGGCAGGCCCAGGCCGGCATCGACGATCAGCGGCACGTCCAGGCGCTCGCGCAGCGTGCGCAGCGCGTAGGGGTTGATCGGGCCCTGGCCGGTGCCGATCGGCGCCGCCCAGGGCATCACGGCCTGGCAGCCGATGTCGACCAGGCGCTGGCACAGCACCAGATCGTCGGTGCTGTAGGGCAGCACCTTGAAGCCGGACTTGATCAGGCGCTCGGCGGCCTCGACCAGGTTCAGCGTATCGGGCTGCAGGGTGTAGTCGTCGCCGATCAGCTCAAGCTTGATCCAGTCGGTCTCGAACACCTCGCGCGCCATCTCGGCGGTGGTGATGGCTTCCTGCAGGCTGTGGCAGCCAGCGGTGTTGGGCAGCACCGGCACGCCCATCTTCTTGAGCAGCGGCCAGAAGCCGTGGCTGGCGTCGAGGCCGCTGGCGCCCTGGCGCCGCAGCGAGGCGGTCAGCATGCAGGGCTGGCTGCGGGCCACGGCGGCTTCGAGCACGGCGGGCGAGGGGTAGCGCGAGGTGCCCAGCAGCAGGCGGCTGGCGAAGGTCTCGCCGTAGAGGACCAGCGGGTCTTGGGTGGGGGTGGCTGTGGTCATGGGATTCTGGTGGATGTTGTGCGGTGGGCGGGGGCTGCGGCCGGCGGGCGATCCGAGGGCGGTCAGCCGCCGGTCACGGGGGCGATGATCTCGATCCGGTCGCCTTCGGCCAGCGCCGTCTGGGCGTACTGGCCGCGCGGCACGAAGCGCAGGTTGACGGCGGCGGCGAACGGGCCGCTGGCGGCAATGGCTTGCACCGCGTCGGCCAGGGTGGCGTGGTCGGGCAGCTGGTGGGCCTGGTTGTTGATGAGGACTTGCATGGTGGGCTCAGGCCGGGAGGGCGGCCAGGGTGGTGAAGTGCAGCTGCAGGCGGTCGGCCAGCGTGCGGCTGCCGCGCTGCATCCATTCGAGCACGGCGTCGAGCATGGCCGGCGAGATCATGAAGCCATGCCGGTACAGGCCGTTGACCTGCAGCACGCGCGGCGCGACTTCGTGCACGGCCGGCAGGTTGTCGGGCAGGGTCGGGCGGCAATGGGTGCAGAGCTCGAGGATGCGGCCCTCGCCAAAGCCGGGGTGGACCGCATAGGCGGCGCTCAGCAGCTCAAGCGTCGAGCGCACGCTGGCCGGGCTCATGTCGTCGCTCTCGATCTCGGTGGCGCCGATCACGAACACATGGTCCTCTTTGGGCGCGATGTAGATCGGGTAGCGCGGGTGCAGCAGCCGGGTCGGGCGCTGCAGCGTGACGTCGGGCGCGTGCAGGCGCACGACCTCGCCGCGCACGCCGCGCAGGGCTTGCGGTGCCTGCCAGTCGGCGCGGGCGCCCAGGCCACGGCAATCGAGCACCCAGCCGCCCTGGTCAGCCTGGATGTCCCGGGCCTGTTCCAGCGTCAGGGAGGTGTTCCATTCGATGCTGATGCCGCGCGCGGCCAGCGAGTCGATCAGCGCCGCCAGCAGCTGGCGGTTGTCGAGCTGGCCTTCCTCGGGCAGATACAGGCCCTGGTGAAAGCGCTGCGCCAGCGCGGGTTCGAGTTCGGCCAGGCCTTGGCCGTCGAGTCCGCGTGGCTTGGGCTGCTCGGGCAGGGCGCGGCCGGTCTGCGCCAGCAGGCCCGAGAAGCGCTGCGCCTCGTGGGCGTCCTGGCGGTGCCAGACGATCAGCGTGCCGTTGCGCTGGAAGTAGACCGGGCGCGTCAGGCCGGCGATCAGCTGCGGCCAGCGCGTCAGCGCGTACTGGCCCATGGCGACCACGCTGGGCTCGGTGATGGCGGATTCAGCCAGCGGCGCCAGCATGGCGGCGGCGACCCAGGCCGCCGCACCGCTGCTGTCGGGCTTGCCGGCATCGACGAGGCGGACCGGGTGGCCGGCCTGCGCCAGCGACAGCGCGAGCAGACGGCCCATCAGGCCGGCGCCGAGCACCAGCACCGGGGGTTGCGATTGGACGGATTCAGGCATGGCGATACTCCTGCTGGACGAAAGAACAGGCAGCGCCCGGGCGCTGCGGGATAATTTTGCGATGAGCCAAGATTCCAATCTCCATTACGCGCGCGTCCTGACCATCGCCGGCAGCGATTCCGGCGGCGGCGCGGGCATACAAGCCGACCTCAAGACCTTTGCCGCGCTGGGCTGCTACGGCATGAGCGCGATCACGGCGCTGACGGCACAGAACACGGTCGGCGTGCGCGCGATCCACGGCGTGCCGGCCGCCTTCCTGCGGGAGCAGATCGCGGCCGTGGTCGAGGACATCGGCGTCGATGCGGTCAAGATCGGCATGCTGCACGCGCCCGAGATCGTCGAGGTGGTGGCCTGGGCAATCGACCATTACCAGCTGCAGCGGGTGGTGCTGGATCCGGTGATGGTCGCGACCAGTGGCGACGCGCTGATCCGGCAGGAGACCATCGCTTCGCTGATGTCGGAGCTGTTCCCGCGCGCGACGCTGGTCACGCCCAACCTCGACGAGGCCGCGCTGCTGCTGGGTCGTCCGGTGCGCGAGGTAGCCGACCTCGACGCCGCCTGTGCCGACCTGCTGGGCCTGGGCGCCCGCGCCGTGTTGCTCAAGGGCGGGCACCTGGGCGGCGAGCAGCTGACCGACCTGCTGGCGCGGGCCGACCAGCCCGCCGACCAATGGCTGCGCCTGAGCGGGCCGCGCATCGCGACGCGCAACTCGCATGGCACCGGCTGCACCTTGTCCTCGGCGATTGCCGCCCAGCTGGCCTTGGGCCTGGAGTTGGCCGAGGCGGTCCAGGCGGCGCACGCCTATATCCGTGGCGCGATCGCCGCTGGTGCCGAGGTGCGCACCGGCCAGGGCCATGGGCCGCTGAACCATGGCTACGCCCCGCAGCCGATGCGGCTGCTGCGCGCGCAGGATTGAATCGCTCGGACGCTTCATGACATCACCAGGCCGCCGTCGACGATCAGGGTCTGGCCGGTCATGAAGCGGCTCCAGGACGAGGCCAGGAACAGCACCGGGCCGGCCACGTCCTCGGGCGTGGCCACCCGTCCGAGCGGGGTGCGCGCGATCAGCTGGTCCTTGACCGCCTCGCGGGTGGCGCGGCTGGCATCGGTCGGGCTGACCAGTCCGGGCGCCACGCAGTTGACCCGGATGCCCAGGCCGCCGAGCTCGCTGGCGAGCTGGCGGCTGAAACCCATCAGCGCCGCCTTGGCCGTGGCGTAGTCGTGGTAGGCCACGCTGGGCTGGTGCACCAGGTCGGTCACGAGGTTGACGATGCTGCCCTGCAGCCGCTGTCGCATCGCGGGCAGCACGGCCTGACACAGGTGGTAGCTGGCCTGCACCGCGCCGTCGAACTGGGTCTGGTAGGCGTCCCAGGGGGTTTCCCAGAAGCGGGCGCGGGTTTCCGGGTCGAAGCGGTACGGCGCGAAGGCGTTGTTGACCAGCGCGTCGATGCGCCCGGTCAGCGCCAGCACCTCGTCGACCATCGCTTGCACGGCGGCGGGGTCGCGCACATCGGCGGCCATGGCCCAGGCCGGCACGCCGTGCGACTCGCAGCGTGCCACCACCTCGCGCGCGGCATCGGCGCGCTCGCGGTAGTTGACCACCACCATCGCGCCTTCGCGCGCGAAGGCTTCGGCGATCGCCGCGCCGATGCCCCGGCTGGCGCCGGTCACCAGCACGACCTGTTGCTCGAACGGGCGGCTCATGGCTTGGCCGGCAGCAGGTCGGTACCGACGATGCTGGAGACCGCGATCTCGCGCGACAGCACGCCCAGCTCGCGGTAGACCTGCAGCCCGCGCTGCAGCATGGCGCTGTCGATGCTGCCCAGGCCCTTCTTCTGCGTCAGCGCCGAGACGCTCGACGCATTGCGCAGCTTGATCACCTCCAGGTTGATGGCCTCGTGCTGGCCGTCGATGGCAAAGCGTGTCGCCAGGCGAGCCGCTTCCTCGGGCGCGCGCATCATCCATTGCGCGCTGTCGCGAAAACCCGCCAGGAAGCGGCGCAGCAAGGCCTTCTTCTGCTGATAGGTGTCCTCGCGCACCACCAGCAGGTCGCTGGTGAGGTTGAGCTGCTGGCGCACCTCCATCACGTTGACCTCGCCCAGGCCGCGTTGGCGGCCCACCAGCAGGCCGGTGTCGGTGGCGGCGGTGGCATCGACCTGGCCCTGCATCAGCGGCGCGAAGTTGAGCAGGCCGGTGGGCACCAGCGTGATGTCGGCTTCGCTCAGGCTGGCCGAATGCAGCAGCAGCTGCAGGTTCTGCCGCGTGCCACTCGACAGACTGTAGACGCCGACGCGCTTGCCCTTGAGGTCGGCCGGCTTGGTGATGCCGCGCGACTTGAGCGACACGACGTTGAAGACGTTTTGCGGATAGACGTCGTAGATGGCGCGCAGCTTTTCGCCCTTGTCGAGCGCGGCGAACAGCGAGCCCGGGTCGGTGAAGGCCACATCGGCCTGGCCGCTGAGCAGGTTGCGCAGGGCATCGCCGCCGCCGGCGCCGGGCAGGTAGCTGAACTCGATGCCCTGCGCGCGGAAGAAGCCCTTGTCGGCTTCGACCAGCAGCTGGGTGATCTCCGAGATCGGCTTGCTCCAGCCGGCCAGCACCACCTTGTCCAGTGGCGTGCCCTGGGCTTGGGCCAGGTTGACCAGGCCGCCCAGCGGGCCGAAGCCGCTGGCCAGTCCGCCCATGGCCAGATAACGTGCCAAACCATGGGCCAGATCGCGTCGAGAAAGCTTGTGCATCAGCGTATTCCTTGGATTAAAACGGCTCATTCCAGCCGGTGCCTTTATTGCCAGCGTCGCTCCAGCGCGCCGAGCAGGGCGTAGGACGCGATACCCAGCGCCGCGATCAGCGCCAGCGCGGCGAACATCAGCGCGGTGTCCATCGAGCCCTGGGCGCCGATGATCACCGCCCCCAGGCCCTGGCTGGCGCTGATGAATTCGCTCACGACGGCGCCGACCCAGGCCAGCACCAGCGCCACGCGCAGGCCGGCCGCCAGGGTGTGGCGCCCGGCCGGCAGCTGCAGCCGCCACAGGGTCTGCCAGCGGCTGGCCCCCAGCGCGCGGAACAGTTCGAGCTGGCGCGGGTCGGTCTGATCCAGCGCGCCCAGCGTGTTCTCCAGCAGCGGGAAGAAGCAGATCAGCGCCGTCATCACCACCGTGGGCAGGGTGCCGAAGCCGAACCAGACGATGAACAGCGGCGCCAGCGCGAGCTTCGGGGTCACCTGGCTCAGCACCAGATAGGGGGTCAGCCAGCGGCGCAGGCGCCGGCTTTGTCCGAGCAGCAGGCCGGAGCCAAAGCCCAGCGCGGCGCCCAGTGCCAGCCCCAGCAGCACCGACAGCAGCGTCTGGGCCAGATGCGGCCACCAGTAGCCGGTCTGGAAACCCTGGTCGAGCGAGCGCGCGATCTGCGACGGCGCCGGCAGCACCAGCGCGGACAGTTGCCACCAGCGGGTCGAGAGCTCCCAGGCCAGCAGCAGCGCCAGGCCGAGCGCGGCCGATATGCCGGCATCGAGCAGGCGCCTCATCGCGTGAGCTCCAGTTGCCGGCGCAGGCTGGCGCATTGGGCATGGAAGCTGTCCGCGTCGCGCCATTGGGCGCTGCGCGGACGCTCGGCGCTGATCCGCATGTGGGCCTGCAGCCGGCCCCGGTCCAGCAGGCTGACCTGATCGCCCAGGAAGGCCGCCTCGCTCAGGTCATGGGTCACGAACAGCACCGCGCTGCCCTGTTCGGCGCAGACCGCCAGCAGGTCCTGCTGCAGTTCCTCGCGCGTCAGCGCGTCGAGCGCGGCAAACGGCTCGTCCATGCACAAGAGTGCCGGCTGCTGCATCCAGGCCCGGGCCACGGCGACCCGGCTTTGCTGGCCGCCCGACAGCTGAGACGGCCGGCGCTGGGCCTGCTCCGCTATGCCCAGCCGTTGCAGCCAGTGCTGGGCCAGTTCGCGGTCAGACGAGGTCACGCGCTGCTTTAGCGAGACAGGTAGCAGCACATTGTCGAGCACGCTCAGCCAGTCGAGCAGGGTCGGGCGCTGGAACACGAAGGCGACCTCGGGCAGCGGGCCGCGCACCGGCTTGCCACGCCAGATTACCCGGCCGCTGCTCGGCAGCAGCAGGCCAGCGGCGAGCTTGAGCAGGCTGGTCTTGCCGCAGCCGCTGCGGCCCAGCAGGCAATGGAATCGCCCGGCCTCGATCTGCAGGTCGATGCCGTGCAGCACCGGCTGGCCATCCGCATAGGCGAAACCGGCCTGCTCGATGGTCAGCAGGGGCATCGCTTCAGATTTCATAGCTTGTCAGGCGTTCGGCCAGCGCTTCGGCCGAGGCTTCCAGATCCACCAGCGTCACCAGGTCTAGCAGGCTCGGGCGGCCGTCGTTGTGCCAGCCCGGCGCCGGCTGGGTCAGCTGGCCGATGGCGCTCAGGCGCGTGACCCCCACCGCCGCCAGCTGGCTGGCCAGCGCCTGCAGCTGCTCCGGCGCCACCGCCAGGCCCGCGCTTTGCAGATAGCGCCGCTGCGGGGCCAGACAGGCTGGCAATTGGTCGAGGCTGTCGAGCGCCACCACCTGCACGCAGCGGTGCAGCGGACCGGGCGCGATCGGGGTGGCCTGGTCGCGGTAGACCACGCTCCAGCCGTGCTCCGGGTGGCCCAGCAGCTGCACGCTGGCGTCATCCAGTCCGGCCCATTCCAGGCTGCCGCGCCACTGGGCGATCTGGGCTGATTCCGCCAGTCCGGGCTGCGGACGCGGAAACTTGGGCTGCAGCTGCTGCAGGCCAGCGGCCAGCCGCTGGGCGAATTCCCGTGGCGTGACCTGGCCGCCGCGCTCGACGTAGAACACCTGCGGCGAGTAGCAGCCCTGCTGCTCGTGGCGGACCACGTCATCGGCGGCCAGCCTTGCCACGGTGGGCGCGCGGCCGGCGCTCAGGGCGGCGCGGCCGACGACGCCAAAGCTCAGCTTGTGGCCATGCGGCAGGAAGCGCACGCCGGGCGGCATCTGCGCCCGCAGGTCGCGCAGCGCCGCATCGCCGCCATAGGCCAGCACGGTATCGGCCCGCTGCCAGACGGCGCGCGGGGTCTGGCTGTCCTGCCGGTCCCACCACAGCACCGCGACGGCATCACCCACGCGCGGCTCCAGCCTGGCCAGCGTCCGGGCGAACACCGTGGCGAACACCGGCTCGCCAGCCGAGACCTTGCCGATGTTGCCGGCCTTGGCCAGCAGGCCGCAGACCAGGCTCCACAGCGGCAGGCCCGGCACGTTGCCAGCCCAGACATGGGCCAGCAGATCGGGGCCTTCGGCATGGGTCCAGCCGCCGGTCACGCGCGGCTCGAAGCCGTCGAGCAGCGCCGGGTTGCCGAGGTCCTCGACCAGGAAACGCTGCAGCTGCAGGGCGCGGAAAGTCCGCAGCGTGGCCGGCAGATTGACCCGGATCATCTCGGGCGAGAAGCCGGTGCTCAGCGGCAGCCAGCGCAGCAGCAGCTGATGTTCGGCCGAGGTGGGGTCGAGCAGCTGCTGGATCACGCGGTCGATCGCTCGCACGATGTCGCGCACCGGCAGCGCGCGCAGGCCCTGGCGGCCGGGGCCGCGGATCTGCTCGCAAAGCGCCTGCAGCTGCTGTTGATCCAGCGCCGGCACCTCGAAGGCATGGCCGGGCGGTAGTTGCGGCGCCGGCAGCTCGCGCCAGGCCAGGCCGGCGGCATCGATCCCCGGCAGATGGCCGACCCGAAAGACTTCGACCGTCATGGGCGCGCGGCCTGGACGAAGGACTCGACCGCCAGCGAGCAGCCCTTGGCCTGGGCGCCCTCGGCGCGCCCGAGCAGCTGGAAGCCATCGGCGCCGACGATGCCGACATCCTCGGTCAGGATGCCGAGCACCGAGTTGTAGTTGGCCAGATCGGTGTGCACCAGGATGCCGCGCTCGCCGTCGGGCACCGACTGGCCGGTGAGCGGGTCGATCGCGCGGGTGCGCATCCAGTGCGGGCCGTGCTTGACCGATGGCACCACGGCGTTGCCGTGGTCGTAGAACTGGGTGCTGAGCTCGGTCATGCCGTACATGTTCAGGCAGCGTTCGCGTGGCACGTCGAACACCTCGGACAGCTGGGCGTAGAAGCGCTCCATCGGGATCTCGCGCGAGCGGCCCTTGAAACCGCCGGTATCCAGCAGCCAGCTGCCCGCCGGCAGCCGGAAGTCCTCGATCAGGCCGGCCAGCGCGTCCATCAGGTGCACGAAGCTGTAGCTGGCGCCCAGCAGTGCGACCGGCTGCTGCTCGGCTCGTGCGCCGCGCAGGAATTCCAGCAGGCCGGCCTCATCCATGCCCTCCGGATCCCAGTAGTGGCGGCTGCCGGGCAGGCCGAACTCCCGCCGGCAGAGTTCAAGGTAATGCGCCAGCGACGAGTTCGGCAGCGCGGTCTCGTCCGGGAACAGGATGGCCATGCGGATCGGGGTCGGGCCGGCGCAGTCGGCAAAGTGGCGCCGCATCGAGGCGTCGTAGACCCGCAGGTCCGGGTGGTAGTGGCGGCCCTTGTGCTCGTCGCCGCCGGTGGTGCCGCTGGTCATGAAGACGCGCTCGCAGGCCTCGACCGGGGTGCAGCTCAGCGTGAGCTGCTTGAAGCCGTTGACCGGCACCGCCGGGATGTCCTGCCAGCGGCGCACCGTGGCCGGGGTGCGGCCGCGCGACTGACAAAAGCGCGCGTAGGCCGGGTTGTGGCGCACCTGGTGCGCGAACAGGCGCATGGCCATGGCATGGAAGGCCGCGTCGTCCGCGTCGGGCAATGAAATGAAGTCCAGCAGATCCTGGACCAGTGGGGTCGTTGCCATGGCAGCTTTCTAGGGCAGGGCGGCCAAGCCCGGTGCGGCACCGCCATGGTGGCACCCCGGAACCAGCTTCCCTGCGCGAGGATTACCTCAATCAGGTTCAAAGGGACTGTCTCAGTCGGCGCCCCAGTGGACGTCAACACCCCCAGCATCTTGTCCTGAAGAAAATCAAAACACTGACTATTCTACGTCCGTGCCGATGACCCTGCCACGCCCAGCAGCTCGTGCAGGCGCGGGCTGGTGGTGGTGTACTGCAGCAGCTGGCGCTGCTCGGGGCGCAGGTAGGTCGCCAGCGCGAACGCCGCCAGGGTCGCCTCGTGGAAGCCGCACAGCAGCAGCTTGCGCTTGGCCAGATAGTGGCAGATGTCGCCCACCGCGTGGATGCCGGCCAGGGCGGTGGCCTGGGTCGCCGGATCGACGCTCAGCAGCTTGCGCTCCATGGCCAGTCCCCAGTCGGCGATCGGCCCCAGCTTCGGGCTCAGGCCCAGGCGCGGCAGCAGCGCATCGACGGCCAGGGTTTCGCTGCTGTCGTCGCCGGTGGCGATCTGCAAGGCTGCGAGGCGCGCGCCGCTGTCAGCCGTCTCGATGCCGACCGGCTGGCCGACCTTGAGCGCGATCGCGCCCCGGGCCACGGCCTGCCGCAGCGCCTGCTCCAGCGCGGCTTCGGCCTTGAACTTGGTGTTCCGGTGCAGCAGCGTGACGCTGGCGCAATGCCCGCTGCCGGCCAGCCGCAGCGCGGTGTCGAGCGCGGCGTCCTCGCCGCCCAGCACGACCACGCGCTGACCTGCTAGCCGACTCGCGTCGGTCTGGTGGTAGTGGACCTGGCCGCCCTCGAAGGCGGACAGACCGTCGATCGCGACCCGGCGCGGCACGAAGGCACCGACGCCGGCCGCGATGATGACCGCGCGCGCCAGAAAAACCTGGCCGCTGCTGGTCTGCAGCCGCCAGCGGCCGTCAGCCGTGGCCGCCAGGCTCATGACCTGTTGGCCCAGATGCAGCGGGACCTTGAAGGGGGCGAGCTGCCGCAGCAGCCGCTCGGCGAGTTCGCGCCCGCTGCAGACCGGGATGCCCGGCAGGTCGTAGATCGGCTTGTCACCGTAGAGCTCGACGCACTGGCCGCCGGCGTGGGGCAGGGCATCGACGATCTGGCAGGCAATTTCCTGCAGGCCGAGCTGGAAGGCCTGGAACAGCCCGACCGGACCGGCGCCGATGATCAAGGCGTCGGTCGGCGCGCTCAAGTCGGACTCGGCCACCGCGGGCACCGATCAGCGCTGCAGCAGGTTCAGCTTGCCGGTCTTGTCCTTGAACTGCTCGTGGTCGGGCAGCGGCGCCTTGCGCTTGGTGATGCTCTTCCAGTTCGGCAGCAGGGCCAGCTCGGCGTTGATCTTGGTCATGTGCTGTTGGTCCTTGGGCACATCCTCTTCGGCGTAGATGGCGCCGACCGGGCACTCGGGGATGCAGACCGCGCAGTCGATGCACTCGTCCGGATCGATGGTCAGGAAGTTCGGGCCTTCGCGGAAGCAGTCGACGGGGCAGACGTCCACACAGTCGGTGTATTTGCAGGCGATGCAGGCTTCGGTAACAACGTGGGTCATGGTGGCGGGCTGCCGCGGCAGCAGTGTTAGGCGTTCAAGAGAATGCCGGCGCTGCCCCGCGAACGGAGCAGGCCGGCTGTGCTCGAACCCGCGATTTTAGGGCCTCGCGGGCGATTTGACTCTAGTCAGGGCTTGATACGGATCAGTTGACCAGCACGGCGCCCGAAGTCTTGTGGCTGGCGGTGTCGACCAGGATCAGCGCGCCGAGCAGGCGCGAGTCGGCAAAAGACACCGCCGGCAGCGCTTCCTGCAGCAGCAGCTCGACATGGCCGATCGCGTTCGGGTCGAGTCGATCCGCCGCTTCCTCGGCCAGGGTGTTGATCTCCAGCTTGTGCACCACGCGCTTGACCTTGGCCTTGACCCAGCGGTGGCCGTGCAGCGCCCAGTAGACGCGCCCGGCGACCAGCGGCTCGTCGTCCATCCAGGCCACGGTGGCCGACAGTTCCTTCTGGCCCGGGTAGGGGCTGACCGCGGCCGGGGTGTCGAAGTCGTCGTCGGCCACGGCGGCGGCCACCGGAGCGGCCAGGATCCAGTCGCCGCGCGAGACATCCACCTCCCGGTCGAGCGTGACACCGGCGCTGCGCCCGGCCGCCACGGCGCCGGGGCGGCGGGCATGGTCGAGCACCTGGGCCACCACGGCCTTCTGGCCGCTCGGGAACACCTGCACCTCGATGCCGGGCGCGAAGCCGCCGGCGGCGACGCGGCCCCAGAACACGCGGCGGCCCTGGCTGGTCACATGGCTGTCGTGCTGCTTCTCGACCCACTGCACCGGCAGCGCGACCGGAGCCTGCACGTCGGTCGGGGTGTTGGGCAGTTTTTCGAGGATCTGCAGCAGGGTCGGGCCTTCGTAGCCGCACCAGCCGGGGTTGGTGAAGTCGACCACGTTCCAGCCCTTGAGCGCCGACACCGGCACGATGGCGGTCACGGGAATGCCGGCTTCGGCCGCGAAGGCGTTGAGCGCGCCGCTGATGTGCTTGAACGCCAGCGCGGCGTCGTCCACCGCGTCGAGCTTGTTGACCGCGAACACGATGCTGGGCACGCGCAGCAGCTTGCACAGCAGCGAATGGCGCCGCGTCTGCGGCAGCAGCTTGAGGCCGGCGTCGGCCCAGTCGAGCTTGATCGAGTCGACCAGCACCACGGCGGCGTCGGCGCTGGAGGCGGCCGTCACCATGTTGCGGGTGTACTGCTCGTGGCCCGGCGCGTCGCCGATGATGAACTTTCGGTCCTCGGTGCTGAAGTAGCGGTAGGCCACGTCGATCGTGATGCCCTGCTCGCGCTCGGCGCTCAGGCCGTCGGTCAGCAGCGCCAGGTCGGTCTCGCCGCCGCGTTGCACGCCGGCCAGGTGATCCTGCAGCACGGCCTTGCTGTCGACCAGCAGCCGACCGATCAGCGTGCTCTTGCCGTCGTCGACCGAGCCGCAGGTGATGAATTTGAGTGCGTCCATGTGTCTAGTCTCTTTGCGGGTCTGACGGGGGCTTAGAAATAGCCTTCGCGCTTGCGCTTTTCCATTGACGCGTCGCTGGTCTTGTCGTCCATGCGGGTCGCGCCGCGCTCGGACAGGTCGGCCGCCAGGGTCTCGATCACGATCTCGCCCGGGGTGGCGGCGGTGCTGGCGACCGGGCAGGTGCAGGTGATGTCGCCCACGGTGCGGAAGCGCACGTCGCGCAGCACGACCTGCTCGCCCTCCTTGGGCGGGGTCAGCGGCGTGACGGGAACCAGCAGGCCCTTGCGCTCGACGATCTCGCGCTGGTGCGTGTAGTAGAGGCTGGGCAGGCCGATGTGCTCGCGCTCGATGTACTGCCAGACGTCCATCTCGGTCCAGTTGCTGATCGGGAACACGCGGAAATGCTCGCCCGGCTGCAGCCGGGTGTTGAACAGCGTCCAGAGCTCGGGGCGCTGGGCCTTGGGCTGCCACTGGCCGAAGGCGTCGCGGTGGCTGAAGATGCGTTCCTTGGCGCGCGCCTTTTCCTCGTCGCGACGGGCGCCGCCCATCAGCGCGTCGAAGCGGAATTCCTCGATCGCCTCCAGCAGCGTGACCGACTGATGCGCGTTGCGGCTTTCCTCGGGGTGGCTCAGGCGCACGGTGCCGCGCGCCATCGAATCCTCCACGCTGCGCACGATCAGCTCGGCGCCGAGTTCCTGGGCGCGGAAGTCACGGAAATCGGTCACTTCCTTGAAGTTGTGGCCGGTGTCGATCATCAGCAGCGGATACGGGATGCGGCCGATGCCGAACGCCTTCTCGGCGCACTTGAGCATGACCAGCGAGTCCTTGCCGCCCGAGAACAGCATGGCGGGGCGCTCGAAGGTGGCGGCGACCTCGCGCAGGATGAAGATGGTTTCTTCTTCCAGCGCGTCGAGGTGCGAGTTGTTGAGTTGGTGGCTCATGTTCTTTCTTTCAGTCATTGCTTCACGTGCAGGCCGCATTCCTTGGCGGACTCGTCCTCCCACCACCAGCGCCCGGCGCGGAATTCCTCGCCCAGGCTGATGGCGCGGGTGCAGGGCACGCAGCCGATGCTCGGGAAGAACTGGTCGTGCAGCGGGTTGTAGTCGACCTTATTCTCAGCGATGTAATGCCAGACATCGCCCCAGCTCCAGTCGGCCAGCGGGTTGAACTTGGTCAGGCCCTTGGTGGCGACTTCGGATTCATCGATCAACGGCACCTCGGCGCGGGCGTTCGACTGCTCGCGGCGCAGGCCGGTGATCCAGGCCTTCTGGCCCTCAAGCGCGCGCGCCAGCGGCTCCATCTTGCGGATGCCGCAGCATTCCTTGCGCAGCGCGATGCTGTCATGGATCGAGTCCTGGCCCTTGTCGCGCACGAACTCAATCACGGCCTCGTGCTGCGGGCGGTAGACCTGGATCGGCGCGCGTGAATGGGCCTCGGTGCGCTCCAGCAGCGCCAGCGTCTCGGGGTGCAGGCGGCCGGTTTCGAGCACGAACACCGGGATGTCGAGCGACAGCGCGTTGATCAGGTGCGTGATCACCACGTCCTCGGCGCCCAGGCTCGACGCCTGCTTGAGCGGCTGGAACTCGGCCGCGGCGCGTTGCAGCAGCGCTTTCGTGGTCGCCAGCTTGTCGGCGTAGTCGGCCGAGGGCTTGGCGTGCAGTTCGGTCGCTGACAGGCGCTGCGGCTTGAAGGCGGACGCAGTGCCCAGTGGGGAAGTTTCGCTCATCTGGTGTCCCTTCAGGCCGTCTTGGCGAAACGGGGTTGCAGGTCGGTCGCGTCGCCCTGGTAGAAGCCGTTGTAATGCTGCAGCAGCTTTTGTCCCACGGCCGGGTCCTGGTCGGCGCGCAGCACGGCCTCGGAGAAGCCGCAGCGTTTCATCTGCACCAGCTGGTCGACCAGCACGTCGCCGGTGGCACGGATCACGCCCGCGAAGCCTCGATGGCGGCGCAGCTCGAAAGCCTGGCTGAAGGCGCGGCCGTCGGCGAACTTGGGGAAGGTCAGCTCGATGCGCTCCACCCCGGCCAGGTCCAGCGTCTGCACGTCGGCGTCGTTGGCCACGGCGAGAACTGCCGGGTTGGCGCCAGCCTCGGCGCTGGCTTGAATGTCTTGTGCGGTCAGCAGTTTCATGTTCTTGTTCTCCTCGGGTCGGCAGGCGATCATTCGGCGCGGGCGGTGGCGACCCGCATCGCATTGGCGGCGGCCTTGTAGGGCTCGGCGCCGACGCGCTGGTAGGTGGCCAGGAAGGTCTCGCCGGCCTGGCGCTGCGCGACATGGGTGTCGAGCAGGGCTTCGATCACGTCGGGGACTTCATTGTGTGCGAACGACGGGCCGATCACCTTGCCGGGGGTCGGCGCGCCGCTCAGGTCCGAGCCGTCCGAGCCGCCCAGCGTGATCTGGTACCACTCCTTGCCGTCCTTGTCCACGCCCAGGATGCCGATATGGCCGCTGTGGTGGTGACCGCAGCTGTTGATGCAGCCGCTGATGTGCAGGTCGATCTCGCCCAGGTCTTCCAGCTCGTCCAGGTCCTGGTAGCGCTCGGTGATGGCGTCGGCCAGCGGCAGCGAGCGCGCGTTGGCCAGGTCGCAGAAGTCACCGCCCGGGCAGGCGATCATGTCGGTCAGCAGGCGCACGTTGGCCTTGGCCAGGCCCAGGCGCTTGGCCTCGCGCCAGACGGCGGGCAGCTGGTCGGCGCGCACCCAGGGCAGCACCAGGTTCTGGTCATGGGTCACGCGCAGCTCGCCCGCGCTGAAGGCGTCGGCCAGTTCGGCCACCGCGTCGAGCTGGTCGGCCGTTGCGTCACCGGGCGACTGGCCCACGCGCTTGAACGACAGCGTGACCGCGCTCAAGCCCGGGTTGCGGTGCGGCTGCACGTTGCGCGCCAGCCAGCGCTGGAATTCAGCCTGTTGCTCGGCGCTGACCGGCTCGGCCGCCGGCGTGGCGAAGTCGATCGTCGGCTCGACGAAGCAGGCCTGCACGCGCGCCAGTTCGGCGTCGGTGATGGTGTGCGGGCCGCCGTCTTGCTCCAGGATGCGGCGGTACTCGGTCTCGACCTCGTCGAAGTAGCGCTGGCCCTCGGCCTTGACCAGGATCTTGATGCGCGCCTTGTACAGGTTGTCGCGGCGGCCCCAGAGGTTGTAGACGCGGATCACCGCTTCCAGGTAGTTGAGCAGCTGGTTCCAGGGCAGGAAGTCGCGGATGGTGGTCGCGATCACCGGGGTGCGGCCCATGCCGCCGCCGACCAGCACCTCGAAGCCGAGCTCGCCGGCCTCGTTCCTCTTGAGCCTGAGGCCGACGTCATGCCAGGCGATCGCGGCGCGGTCCTCGGTCGCGCCGACGATGGCGCACTTGAACTTGCGCGGCAGGAAGCCGAACTCGGGGTGCAGCGTGCTCCACTGGCGCAGGATCTCGCCGAACGGGCGCGGGTCGGCGATCTCGTCGACCGCCACGCCGGCCAGCGCGTCGCTGGTGGTGTTGCGGATGCAGTTGCCGCTGGTCTGGATGCCGTGCAGGCCGACCGTGGCCAGCAGGTCCATCACGTCGGCGGCCTGGGTCAGCGGAATCCAGTTGAACTGGACGTTCTGGCGCGTCGTGAAATGGGCGTAGCCGGTCAGCAGCCGGCTGCCGATCGCCTTGCCGTCGCGCAGCTGGATGTCGCCGAGCTTGTTCTGCGCCGCGACCGCGCCCTGGAACACCTCGTGGCTGGGCTGGTCGTATTCGCGCGCGATCCGGCCCAGCACGCGCAGCTGCCTGGTGCTGAGCTCGCCATAGGGCACGGCGACGCGCAGCATCGGTGCGTGACGCTGGATGTACCAGCCGTTTTGCAGCCGCAGCGGCTTGAATTCATCGCCACCCAGGGTGCCGGCGTGGAAGCGATCGAGCTGGTCGCGGAACTGCTCGGCGCGCTGGCGCACGAACTGGCGGTCAAATTCGGTGTACTGGTACATACGGGTTCAGGTTCAATAAACGGTTCAGACGGCGATCAGCTTGGTGCCGGCATAGGCCAGCAGCAGCGCCAGCAGCGAGCGCACCACGCGCTCCGGGGTCTTGTGGATCAGTTGCGCGCCAATCCAGATGCCGGGCAGCGAGCCCGCCAGCAGCTTGAGCAGCAGCTCCCAGTCGACCGAGCCCAGCGAGGCGTGGCCCAGCCCCGCGACCAGGGTCAGCGGCACGGCGTAGGCGATATCGGCCGCGATGATACGCGGCAGCGGCAGCAGCGGAAACAGCACCAGCAGCACCGTCACGCCGATGGCGCCGGCACCGACCGAGGTGATGGTGACCAGCGAGCCGATCAGCGCGCCGAACAGCACCGGCAGGCTCCAGTGGCGGGCGCGCATCGCGGCGTCGCTCTCACCGACCGGCGCCACGGCGCCCTGGCTGTTCATCACGCGCACCGGGGGCTTGCGCATGCGCACGGCCTTGAACAAGGTGGCCGCGGCGGTCAGCAGCAGCGCGCAGCCCAGGGTGGTGGTCATGAGCTTTTGCACCTCGGCGCCGGCTGGGCCGACCGAATGCAGCACATAGAGCGTGATCAGTGAAGCCGGGATGCTGCCCGAGCAGAGCTGGCCGACCACCTTCCAGGGCACCAGGCGCTTCTTCATCAGGCTGACGGTGCCGCCGGCCTTGGTGAAGGCCGCGAACAGCAGATCGGTGCCAACCGCCATGTAGGGCTTGACGCCGAAGAAGAAGATCAGGATGGGGGTCATGAGCGAGCCGCCGCCGACGCCGGTCAGACCGACGATCAGACCCACGGCGAACCCCGCAATGACAAAGCCAATATCGTGCATGGGTCGTAACTGTAAAGGCAGCCTTAATAATCCCAAACGATTTTTTTCTTTTTTCTACATATGAAAAAAGTTATATGTACTGGCGGCTGCTGCCTGGGTCCGCCAGTCCCTGGCCAAGCAGCGGCTTAAGCGGTCCTGGCCGGTGCCGGCTTGATGAACCGCGCCGCCAGCAGCGACAGCGCCAGCCGGCGCTCGACCGGCCAGGGCTCGCCATGCAGCAGCGCGGCGAGCAGCTCGCCGCTCAGCACCGACAGCGTCAGGCCGCGCGCGCCCATGCCGGCGCAGACATGCAGGCCCGGCCAGGCCTGTGGCTCCAGCGGGCCGACGGCCGGTACCCGGTCCGGCAGCGTGCAGCGCAGCCCGGCCCAGGCACCCGCCTGCTCGAAAGCCGGCGCCAGTGCCGCCCCAAGTTCGGGCAGCAGGCGCATCAGCTTGTCACGGTTGGCGATCTGGTCCTCGGACTTGAGGTCGGCGCCTGATGCGCCGCGCTCGAAGGTCGAGCCGGCGATCCAGGCCGGGCGGCCGTCCGGCCCCGGCGTGCCGCTGACGAAGCAACCGTGGCCGTTGACCGGCATGGTGGGCAGCAGGGCGCGTACCGACCCGGGCAGCTCGTCGATCGCGCCCCAGCTGATCTGGCCGCGCAGCGGATTGAGCGGCGGCGAGGTGAGGCCGCTGCGCTGCAGCAGCCCGCGCGTGTCGTAGGCGCAGGCGAGCACGACCTGCTCGGCGCGGGCCAGTTCGGTGCCGTCCGCGTCGAGCAGGCGCCAGCCGCCCTCGGCCAGCGGCGCGAGCGCCGCGACCTTGCAGTCACCGCGCCATTGGATGTTGGGGTGAGCAAGCTGCGCGCTGACCAGTCGGGCCGGGCGCAGCCAGCCAGCCATGCCGTGCCAGAGTGCCTGGGTGTCGGGGTTTAGTCTGGCGCCCGCCAGTTCATCCGGGCTGGCCGCGCGGCTGGACTGCACGCCGACCCGCTGCCAGGCCTCGCCGCGCGGCAGGCTGTGCTTGCCCTCGATCTGGTGTTCCAGCACGCCGCTGGGTGCCCAGTCCTTGCCCTCGCGCAGCAGCGCGGCGGCCCGCTGCAGCGTCAGCCGCACGCCCGCGCGGGTCAGGCGCGACAGTGCCGCATCGTCGGGCGACACATGGGGCGCCACCAGCCCGGCTGGCAGGGCGGACGCACCCGTGGCCGGTTCGGCGGCCTGGTCCAGCAGCTCGACCGTCCAGCCGCGCTGGGCCAGACTCCAGGCCACGGCCGAGCCCGACAGTCCGCCACCCACCACGACCGCATGGCGGCCGTTCGCAGCCGCGCGCGGGCGCAGCGCGGAACGGGGTTGCCAGCGTGGTGCGTATCGGGCTTGCAGCCCGGCATCTGCTGCGGGGGGTGGTTCGGAAATGGCGAAGCCGGCCGCGATCAGCTCGGCTTGCAGGGCGGCACTGGCACGGTCGCCGTTCAGGTGGCTGCCCGGTCGGCACAGGCGCGCCAGCATGCGGGCCTGTTCACGTTCCTGGCCCGTCGAAGCTGAGCGGGAGTCTAGGGTGTCAATATCGGGGTTCTGCCGGGACAGCCAGATCTGGTCGACCGCCGCGTCCAGCGTCGGCAGCCAGTCCTGCGCCTGGCCCACGCACAGCGTCAGCAGCACCCGCTCGTCGTCGAATGCGAAACGATGCACGCCCGGCAACAGGGCCTGCCAGCGCCTTGCCAGCTGCTGAGCCAAGGCCGACAGCTCGGGCTCGCAGGCGGCTGCGCGCAGCAGCTCGGCCACCGCCACCGGCTCGGGATCGACCGCGGTGTAGAACAGGCGCCCGGGCCGCCGCGCATCGTCGCGCCAGACCTGCCAGCACTGGAGGAAGTTCAGCCCCGTGCCAACGCCGATCTCAAGCTGATGCCAGACCGGCTGGCCAGCCCAGCACAGGGGGACCGCTGGCGCTGGGCTCTCCGAGTTGGTGCTGGCAGGGCGCATGACCGCCTCAGCCCTCGGACGGCGGGACGTAGCCGGCGGCCTGGTCGGCGCCTTCGCCAAAGAAATGCTTCTCCATCTGGCGTGCCAGGTACTGGCGGGCGCGGGCGTCGGCCAGGTTCAGGCGGTTCTCGTTGACCAGCATGGTCTGGTGCTTGAGCCAGTCGGCCCAGGCCTGCTTGCTGACGTGCTGCCAGATGCGCTTGCCCATTTCGCCGGGGTAGGGCGGGAAATCCAGGCCTTCGGCCTCGACGCCGAGCTTGATGCATTGAACGGTGCGCGCCATCTTGCGTTCCTTCTTTAGAAGTTCAGGTTATGAAAGTATGAAATTTTATTGGTTCTGCCTTGCAGCAAGCGCAGGCACAATCCTGCCCGCTGACCAAGCTTGAGACTGTAGCAAGCTTTGCATGCCGTATCCGGAGTAGGCTTGACGCTGATCAAGCGGCCGTGGCGGCCTGCCGCTACACTACGGGCCTTGGCTGCCTGGCAGCCTTACCACGTTTCCATCCTGCCCTGACTGCGGTGAATTGCCGCCAGGGCTCGGGCAGCGCCGATCCGGCCCTGCCTCGCATACATCAACACCATGAGCGCATTCCTCGAAGAGACCGTTCTGACCGTTCACCACTGGACCGACCGTCTGTTCAGCTTCACCACCACCCGCGACCAGGCCCTGCGCTTCTCGAACGGCCATTTCACGATGATCGGCCTGCGCAAGGAAGACGGCAAGCCGCTGCTGCGCGCCTACAGCATCGCCAGCGCCAACTACGAGGAGCACCTCGAGTTCCTGAGCATCAAGGTGCAAGACGGCCCGCTGACCAGCCGCCTGCAGCATATCCAGCCGGGCGACAAGATCGTGGTCGGCCGCAAGCCCACCGGCACCCTGCTGCTCGACTACCTGCTGCCGGCCAAGAACCTGTACCTGATCGGCACCGGCACCGGCCTGGCGCCCTGGATGAGCATCATCCGCGACCCCGATACCTACGAGCGCTACGAGAAGGTCATCCTGATGCACGGCGTGCGCGAGGTCAAGGAACTGGCCTACCGCGACTACATCACGCGTGAGCTGCCGCAGAACGAATTCCTCGGCGAGATGGTCAGCCAGCAGCTGATCTACTACCCGACCGTGACGCGCGAGCCCTTCGAGCGCCAGGGCCGCATCCCCGACCTGATCGCCAGCGGCCAGGTCGCGCGCGAGACCGGCCTGCCCGACCTCAATCCCCTGACCGACCGCGTCATGATCTGCGGCAGCCCCGAGATGCTCAAGTCGCTGAAGGAACTGTGCGAGCAGCGCGGCTTCAAGGAAGGCAACACCAGCACGCCGGGCGATTTCGTGATCGAACGCGCCTTCGTCGAGCAGTAAGCCAGACGCCGGCTCAAGCGCAAAAGGACGGCCTGATGGTCGTCCTTTTTTGTTGGATACTCGAAAGTGGATCCGGCCCTGTAGCCGGTGGAGAACAGACTTGGAAGCACTGACAGCCATTTTTGACAAGCCGCGCCGCCTGCTGGCGCTGATCTCGGTCAGCTGCATCGCGCTGCTGGCCTTCGGTCTGTACCTGCAGCACGCGGTCGGGCTCGAACCCTGCCCGATGTGCATCGTGCAGCGCTACCTGTTCATCCTGGTGGCTCTGGTCGCTGGCCTGGGCGCTGCGCTGCCCGCCGCCGCCGCGCGCTGGATGGGCGGCCTGATGGCGCTGCTGTCGCTTTCGGGTGCCTTCGTCGCCGCGCGCCAGAGCTGGCTGCAGTGGTTCCCGCCCGAGGTCGCAACCTGCGGGCGCGACTTCTACGGCATGATCGAGTCGTTTCCGCTCAAGCGCGTGATCCCGATGCTGTTCCGTGGCAGCGGCGACTGCAGCGCGGTCGACTGGACCTTCCTCGGGCTGACGATCGCCAACTGGTCGTTCCTGAACTTCATGCTGGTCGCCGCGCTGGGCGCCGTGCTGCTGCTGCGCCGGCGCTGAGTGGAGCAGGGTGGAGCAGAGCGATCCGTGGGGCGCTAGCCACCTGCCATGAAGGCAGCAGTTCCGGTCGATGCCAACAGCCTCGACACACTCGCATCAAACGCTAGCTTGAAGTCCGGATCGCCAGCGTACCGCTTATACAAATCCAATTCCCGCCGCCGCTCGATACTCACGGCCTGCTGGATCAGCCGCTCCAGCGCCAACTGCCGGTTCTGGCGGTCCGGGTTGTCCTCGACCTGGGCCTTGTAGTCGGCGTGGCTCATCACATGCTTGGCGATGTTGATGAACTTCACGCGCTGCTCTTCGGGCGTGGCCTCCCAGCCCGCGAAGTGGCGTTCGTTGAAGGCACGCACGATCTCGTCGAGTGGGTCTTTCTCTTCGGGGCCGGAATGCACGCCGCGCAAGTTGGGGTTCTGCGGTTCCAGCTCCGTTTCCGCATCGTCGAGACCGATCTTCACCTCCAGCCGTGACCGTTCCAGCCCGTAGGTGGACAGGTCCACGCTGTTCAGCAGCTCGTCGAGCTTGTCCTGATCCGGGTCCTTCACCTTGAGCTTGGGGATCAGGAACTTCAGGAACCAGTGCAGCATCTCCCACTTCACATTGTTGAACGGGATGATGGCCGCCACCTGGGCGTAGATCTTCACGAATTGCTTGGCCTTGATCTTGAAGTCGATGCGCTGCTCGTCGTCGAGGTCGGCCTCGAAGCGGGCCACCACGGCGTCGATGATCGGGTGCAGTTCCTCGGCCTCGGCGCTGGCGAAGAACTTCTCGTTGAAGTCCGTCACCTCCGACCAGTCGTAGATGCCGACGTCATCCAGCACATCCTTGAGGTCGTGCAGCACGTTGACGTCGGTGGGCTCGCTCAGGGCCGTGGCCGTGTAGAACGGATCGAACGCGGCCTTGATGTCGTCCACCGTGTTGTAGAAGTCGAGCACGAAGGTGTCTGTCTTGCCCAGCTTCCAGTTGCAGCGGTTCAGGCGTGACAGCGCCTGCACCGCGAGCACCCCCTGCAGCTTCTTGTCCACGTACATGGTGTGCAGCATCGGCTCGTCGAAGCCGGTCAGGTACTTGTTGGCGACCACCAGGATCTTGTAGTCGTCCTTCTCGAACTCGTCGGGCAGGTCACGGGCCGGAATGCCGTTCAGTCCGTCCTCGGTGTACTTGACGCCATCGATGGTTTTGTCGCCCGAGAAAGCCACCAGCGCCTTGAAGGGCGCGTTGGCCTCCTGCAGCGCGGTACGGATGGCGAAGAAGTAGCGGATCGCGCATTCGATGTTGCGCGTGACCACCATCGCCTTCGCCTTGCCCTTGAGCTTCTTGGCCTGCCAGACCTGGCCCATGAAGTGATCGACCATGATCCTGGCCTTCACCTCGATGGTCCTGGGGCTGGCCTCGACGAAGGCCTTGAGCTTCTTTTGCGCCTTGGCGGTGTCGAACAGCGGGTTTTCCTCGACCGATTTCCGGACCTCGTAGTAGCTCTTGTAGGTGGTGTATTTCTCCAGCACGTCGAGGATGAATTTCTCCTCGATGGCCTGCTTCATCGAGTACAGGTGGAAGGGGTAGAACTTCCCGTCCTGGCCTTGCCGCCCGAACTTTTCCAGCGTCGCCGGTTTCGGGGTGGCGGTGAAGGCGAAGTAGCTGGCGTTCCGGCTCATCTTGCGGCCCTTCATGGCCGCCAGGATCCTGTCCTGCAGGTCCTCGGGTTCCTCTTCGTCTGCCAGCCCGCCCAGGGTCTCGTTGACCTTGTCCGACGCGATGCCGGACTGGGAAGAGTGCGCCTCGTCGATGATCACGCCGAACTTGCGATCCGACAGCTGACCGATGCCGTCCACGATGAATGGGAACTTCTGCACCGTGGTGATGATGATTTTCTTGCCCAGCTCCAGGTGGTACTTCAGCTCCTGGGCATTCTCGCAGTGCGCCACGATGTTCCTGGTTTCGGAAAAGAGCTTGAGGTTGTCCTTGAGCTGGGTGTCCAGCACCCGGCGGTCTGTCACCACCACTACGGAATCGAATACATTGGCCGTGCCCGTCATGTCGTACAGCTCCACCAGCTGGTATGCCAGCCAGGTGATCGAGTTGGACTTGCCCGAGCCCGCTGAATGCTGGACCAGGTAGGTCTGGCCGACGCCATGCTGTTTGGCATCAGCCAGGATGCCGCGCACCACGTCCAGCTGGTGATAGCGGGGAAAGAACAGCGCCTTGCGCTCCTTGCCGGTCTTCCTGTCCTTCTCGACGGTGAACTTGGCGAACTGCTCGACGATGTTGCTCAGGCTGCGGCGCGGCAGGATCTCCTGCCACAGGTAGGCCGTCTTGTGGCCTTTCGGGTTGACCGGGTTGCCGCGGCCATTGTTGCAGCCCTGGTTGAACGGCAGGAAATTGCTGTCATTGCCGGCCAGCTGGGCACACATATAGGCCTCGTCCGGGTCCAGCGCGAAGTGGACCAGGCAGCGGCCAAACTCGAACAGCGGCTCGCGCGCGTCACGGTCGGTGCGGTACTGCCGAACAGCATGGTGGACATTCTGGCCAGTCCACGGGTTCTTCAGCTCCAGCGTGGCGACTGCCAGACCATTGATGAACAGCACCATGTCCACCGACTTGAAGCTGTCGCCATTCCCAAAGCCCTGGCTGTAATGCACCTGCCGGGTGACGCTGAAGACATTGGCCTCGAAGCGGGCTGCGACTTCCGGGTTCAGGCCGTTGTAGGGCAGTCGGTACAGCAGGTCGAAATGGGCATCGTCGATGTCCAGCCCCTTCTTCAGCACCGCCAGCACGCTGTCCTTTCTGATCTTCTTGTTCAGGCGTTCCAGCAGCAGGCGTTGCCAGTTCGGTCTGTCCTTCAGCTTCGCCAGTTCCTTGGGCTGGGTGGCTTCGAGGAACTGCCAGAAGAGCTTGCCGTCGATGGCGAATTCCCGGTCGAAGTCAGCCGGGTTGCCAACGCGGTAGCCGTCCTGGGTGAGGGCGTTTTCGATGTGCGCTTCGAGCGCGGCTTCGTTGGTTTGGCTGACCATGTTTCCCCCCCCCCTCAGATCTTTATTTTTCCTGAAACAGCATTGGCGACCAATGATGATTTCATTTCCTTGAGAGCGGAAATCTCCCTTAAAACGGAGCTAATTAGCACGTCGTACTGTGCTTTGATTCCTTTGCAGAAGTCCAAGATGGCATCTTGCTCCGGCAGCGGAGGGACTAGCACTGGTAGATTTCCGAGCTTCGTCTTATTGGTGGATGCCAAATTTGTGGTTTTGTTTGCCGTGGTTGTGAAGTAGCGTCGAGCGTAAGAAACGCCGGTAATTAGTGCAACAAATTCTGGCCGTACGCGTTTGAGTATGCGGACTGAAAAAACGTGGTTCTGATGAAGGCACTCTTCTATCTGCCCATCCCAGCAGTTCCCGCGCCCAAGCTTGTCAATGTCGCCGCCCTCGGTGACAAGGATGTCACCTGTACGCAAGAGGTAGTTCTTGGCCTCTTGCATAGGTAGTACGATTTCCGTGATAGCGGAGAGATCGATATACCCATCCTGTACATTGGCAACTCGAAGGTAGGGAAAAGATTTTGTCGATTTGGATGGTGCGTGGTTTTTTCCCAATGTCACACCGCTTTGTACCGTTGAGATGTGCTTCAAAGGAGCTATTTTCCAGTGCTCAGGGACCGATTCGATCCACTCAGATTCGCCTTTCCTAAAAGGAATTGACTGATTCATACCCAAAGTCACCGCCCGATTTACTTGGACAGAGCGCTGCTCGTTAAGCAACTCGATCAAACGTTCTTTCTTCGCAATCGCGGAATTAATTTCGATAGTTTTCTGGTCGAGGAAGGCAACGATACGGTCTTGTTCGTCCTTGTCCGGGATGGGTAAAGGCAATTCACGGAACTCGGTAAACCTGAAATCGGTTGAGCGCTCTCGAATACCCTTCGACAGAGATTCGATGTACCCAGAGTGCGCCATGTATCGCAGCAGATAGGCGTAGTAGTAGCTGTTGACCGGGTACTCGCTGCGAGGAACGCAAGCGGCATACACAGGCGTTGATTTTCCGTCTGAATCGGAAACGCCAATCGCACCGGCAAAGGCGTCCATCGCATGGATCACCAAGTCACCCTTGCGGATGCCTTGGTAGCCATGTTCTTGAATCGCATTGGTGAAGCCTTCAGTTCTGCGGTTGGTGCGCAGCGTCACTTGACCATCCCGAAATGCCGTCACCACATCGTCTTCGGGCCTTACGGGGCGCTCCATCCTGTTGAACAGCCACTTGGCGCGTTCAACGCCCCAGTGGCTCGGAACCTTTTCGATCCACTGAATGCCGCTCGGCTTGTAGCTCTCGTAGCGCTGCATCACGCCAGTTTTTTCAGTCATTTTTGTAGTTCTTCCTGTTCAGTCCGTGGCGCAGTGGCCGGGCGACTCGCCTCGATTTCCCTGGCCAGAAACGGTGCACGTCGGCGCAATCTGGCCTGGCTGATGTCACCTCGGTGGAACTCCTCTGCGTATTCTTCACGCAGCTTCAGGCATTCATAGTCATTGAGCTTGAGGCGGTCGATGGTGGCTTGCACCTTCTTCTGAATGTCCGATGGCAGGTCAGGTGTCGGAATCACCTGATACCCCACCAACTCCATGCGGAACCAGCCGTTATCGATCTCGAAGGGATCGAGCACATCCTGATAGTCGTTCTTGCGGCTGTTCATCAGCGAACATGCCAATCGGTAGTTGCGCCATTCGTAGATTTCGTGCCAATCGACCGACTTTGGCAGCATGTGATCCACCGACGCAGCGCCCGTCACGCGCTCGATGTAAAAGCTCATGTAGGCACAGACGCGGCCATAGGCTTCGAGAAGTTCGGGCAAAACCTCTGTCCAGATGGGAGGAAACTTGTCAGCCGGTATTTCATCTGGTGATGCCGCTATCACTTCCCTCGGCCGACCTCGACGCTTGGGCAATCCGGGGCTGCCTACCATCTCGGCAATGGCCCGCAAGCCTGGCTGCCTGACCTTGCTGTCGAAGTCAGCAGGCTCTGGCGCTCGCTCCACCCGGATCATGCGCCGCCTTCCAGTCGATCCCGGAACCGGCTCCAGCGAATCCAGAACGCATCCACATCACTCAGGCTGGCCCGCAGTTGGTCGTCGATGTGTTGCAATTGCTGCCTTTGCTCGTCGGTCAGTACGTTGTGTGTCATCGCCACCGTCCGTAAAAAACCACGGGCCAGGCCCAGTGCTTCCTCCGCCTGCACCGAAGCCGGCTCCTTCAGGTTGAACACCTCGGACGCCAGCCAGGCATTCACATCGCCTTTGCGTGACCAAGGGTAAAGATGTGCATGAACTTCGTTGTCGATCAGATCAAAGTCCCAGATGCAGTCCTCCTCCGGGTTGAAGCTGGGTTCGACCGATGCCAGCACCAGGGGTGAATGGGTGGCGGCCAGCAGCTGGACGGGCACCTCGCGGCTGCCTGTCAGGGCGTTCATCACGTTCAGCAGGGCCGGGACGATGCGCCGCTGCCACTGCGGGTGCAGGTGGCACTCGATCTCGTCCACCAGGAAAATGATTTCGCGCGCTGGATTCACGCGAAAACGCTCGCAGGCCAGTTGATGCTCACGCCAGGTCCAAACCAGCAGATACGCCAGCGCGGCAATCCTGCGCATGCCGGCCGAGGCGTGAATCAACGGCACGTCCTGACCGTAGGGCATGCGAAGTGACGGCAGATCCTTGACGCTGTCGCCCACGCGCATCGGGGTGCCAGGTCGAATCTTCTCGATGCCCGATGGCGACAGCGCATCCAGCACCTTGACCAGATCGTCGAAGGCCGGTTTGCCGGCTTCCTGCCACAGCACCCAGTCATGTAGCAGACCATTGCACAGCTGAGTCTTGCCATCGCTGGCTTGCAAGCCGTTCCAGACCGCTTCAGGGCTGAAGTCGAAGCTGCGGGGGCGGTTCGGCGTTGCAGCTTCATCCTTGTCGCCTTTCCAGTAGTTGCGCGCGGGGTCCCAGACCGAGAAGCTGCCATCGACGCCGGCATAGATCACCACGCCTGGGATCGCTTGACGCCCCTGGCTGACCAGCCACTGCTGGGTTTCATGATCGAACACGCGTTCACCGGCATGGTCGCCGGTGCTGCCCGTGTAGCGGTAGCCGATGCTGGAATCGTCCGCGTCCTGGCGTGGTGCGGCCATGACCCCGCGTGCCCAGGTCCGTGTCAGCGCCCACCAGGCAATGTCGAGCACGAAGCTCTTGCCCAGGCCGTTGTCGCCGGTCAGAAAGTTCAGGCGAGATTTGAAGTCGATGACCAGCCTCTGAGCCGGGCCGACGCCTTTCAGCGTGAGCTGGTTCAACATGCCTTGCCCCCCACGAAGCTCACCAATGCTTTCAGCAGGCCATCGGTTTCAGCCTCCAGCGCCAGGATTTCCGCCGTGACTTCTTCCAGGCTGCGCAGCGGCTTGTGCTGATAGAAATACTTGTTGAAGCTGATCTCGTAGCCGATCACGGTCTTGTCGATCGCGATCCAGGCCTCATCCACATGCGGGCGCACTTCGCGCATGAAGTAGTCGTGGATCACGCTGGAAGCGGACAGGTTTCTGTCCAGTGCCAGCGGCACGTTCTCGGTATCGCGCAGTTCGCTGTCCGGCTCGTACTCGATGTATTCGCCGGTCGGCGTGGCCACATAGCCATGGTCACCGAGCTTGTCGCGGGTGGTGCTCAGCTGTGCCAGCAACTCGCCCAGCTTGGCGCCGTTGAGCTTGTGGACCTTCTTGATGACCTTCTCGGCCCGCTCGTCGCGCCAGCTGACGGCGTTCAGGATCTGCTTGCGCTGCGGCGCTGTCAGCTTGAGCTTGAGAGCCTTGAGCGCGTCATCGACGATGGACTCGAAGCGGTTGAAGTCGAGGTATTCCCCGCTGCCGATCTTCCCCGCCAGTTGCTGTGCGGCCTGCATCAGGTCGCGCTGCTCGCGCCAGGTCGACTCGGACAGCAGTTCCTTGCGGTTCTTGGGCGAAAGGGTGATCTCTTCGCGCTCCAGGTGGGCTTCGATGGCCTCGGCGTGCAACTTCAGGTCGGTGTAGACCTCGTCGCCGTACTTGCCGTACACCCACTTCATGCTGTCCTGCAGGCCCGGCGTGAAGCGCAGCGTGGCGATGCGCTCGGGGCTGAACTGGGCTGCCAGTCGCAGCGGACGCTCCACCGTGACCTTGTAGTAGCCGAAGTCGCGGTTGTGGAAGACCTTGGAAATGCCGGCGTTCGGCATCTCCAGGTAGAGCTGGGTGATCTGTTGCAGGTGCTCGGCGCTGAACTCGCAGTTCTTCTCGCCCAGGTTCTTGCGCAGCTTCTGGTACAGGTTGCTGGCGTCTATCAGCTGCACCTTGCCCCGTCGTGGCTCGGCCTTGTTGTTGGACAGGACCCAGACATAGGTCGTGATGCCGGTGTTGTAGAACAGGTTGTTCGGCAGCTGGATGATGGCTTCCAGGCAATCGTTCTCGATGATGTAGCGGCGGATGTTGCTTTCGCCGCTGCCCGCATCCCCGGTGAACAGAGCCGAGCCGTTATGGACCGAAGCGATGCGCGAGCCCGTGAAGCGACCGTTCGGGCTGTCGCTGCGGCGCTTCATCTTGTTGATCATCTCCATCATGAACAGGAGCTGACCATCCGACGAGCGCGGAATCGCCGGGTAGAAGTCGTGGTCCTCTTCGGTGAATTCCGTCAGGTTGACCTGGAAGCGGTGGTCGATCACGTCCTTGCCATCGACGATGCTCTTCTGGTCGCTCTTCCAGCTCTTGCCGTAGGGCGGATTGCTCAGCATGAAGTCGAAGCGCGTGCCCGAGAAGTCGTCGGTCGCCAGCGTGGAGCCGAACTTGATGTTCTCCGGGTCGTTGCCCTTGATCATCATGTCGGACTTGCAGATGGCATAGGTCTCGGGGTTCACCTCCTTGCCGTAGAGGTAGACGCCCACCTTGGCCTTGATCTCGCCCTCGGGGTCAATGATGAAGTCCTGAGCCTCGGTCAGCATGCCGCCACTGCCGCAGGCCGGGTCGTAGATGGTCAGCGGGTTGGGCAGCTGATCCTTGACCGGAATGAAGACCAGATTGGTCATGAGCTGGATCACCTCACGCGGCGTGAAGTGTTCGCCGGCCTCCTCGTTGTTCTCTTCGTTGAACTTGCGGATCAGTTCCTCGAAGACGTAGCCCATGCCCAGGTTGGACAGCCCCGGCTGGGGGCGCCCGTCCGGGCCTTTGCGGTCGTGGGGGCTGAGGTTGATCTCGTCGGAGACGAACTTCTCGATCACGTCGTGCAGCACGTTCGACTGCGCCATCTTGCGGATCTGGTTGCGCAGGTCGAACTTCTCGACGATCTCCTTCACGTTGTCCGAGAAGCCGTCGAGGTAGTTCTTCAGGTTGGCTTCCAGTTGCGAGGGGTTGCCCAGCAGCGACTTGAGCGTGAAGCGGGAGGTGTTGTAGAACACGTAGCCCGATGCCTCGCGCAGGCCGTGCGGATCGAGGTCGGCCATCTCCGCGTCCTCGCGCTGGAAGCGGACCTCTTCGAGCACCGCTTCCTTGCCGGGCTCCAGCAGGCAGTCCAGGCGGCGCAGGACGAACATTGGCAGGATGACATCGCGGTACTTGCCGCGCACGAAGACATCCCGGAGGCAGTCGTCGGCGATTGACCAGATGAAGCTGACGATCTTGTTGTGTACTGAGTGATCCATGGGTTTTCTGTTCTGCACTGGGCATGGGCCAGTGTCTTGCATCATCGATGCGATGGCGCCTTGCGCTTGGCAGGCGTCCGAACGGGCTTAGATTGGTTATCCTGCAAATATACTGCTTTTTGCGATGTTTTGACGACCGCAATATCAGCGCATCGAGGCGCTTTTCTCTTGCTGATTCTTGATCAATATCAAAGTTTGAATTGATAAAAAATACGGTCATCAGAAATACATAATTTTCGATTGTAATATTACTGCCGTAAAAACCAATTTCAAACAAGACCTGCATCCGAGCGTGAATGCGCCGGGTTCAGGTTATTTTTTTGCTTTCCATGTCGGCTATTAAATTCACGAATTTTCGAGTGGGCACGCGACTGGGCATGGCTTTTGGCGGCATCCTGCTGCTGATGGTCATGTTGTCACTGATAGCCGTCTACGGGTTGCTGACCCTGCAGGCGGAACTCGACCAGGTGGTTCACGACAACAACGTCAGGATGGAGCACACCAACACCATGATCAACGGCATCAATGGTGTCAGGGTCAGCCTGCGCAACGCGGTGCTCATCACCGACGAAAAAGGCATGCGCGAGCAGCAGGCCAAGCTCAACCAGGCGCGCGAAGTCTATGAGCAGGCTCGCCGCGCGCTGATGGCGATGCCAGCCAGCGAGCATGGCCAGGTCTTGCGCGACCAGATCGACGCCGCCGCCGCCGCCGCGCGATCGCTGAACAACCAGGTGCTGGAGCTTGCCCTGACCCAGCGCGATCAGGAGGCGCTGGCCCTGCTGCGTGAGAAGGGCGCGCCCGCGACCGATGCCTGGCTCGGCCTGCTCGAGCAGCTGCTCGAGCTGCAGAAGCAGCGCAACGCGCAAGCCGATCAGGAGAGCCAGCAGGCCAGCCAGCGGGCGCTGGCCTGGCTGATCGGCGGCAACCTGTTTGGCATCGCGCTGACCGTGCTGCTGGGCGCGCTGGTGGCGCGCTCGATCACGGGCCAGCTCGGTGGCGAGCCCACGACCGCGAGCGAACTCGCGCGCTCGATCGCCAACGGCGACCTCAGCGTCAAGGTCGAGCTGCGCCCGGGCGACAACAGCAGCATGCTGGCGCAGCTCCAGATCATGACCCAGAGCCTGGCGCAGGTCGTCAGCCAGGTACGCCTGAACGCCGAGGGCGTCGCCAGCGTCAGCAGCCAGATCGCGCAGGGCAACCTCGATCTGAGCCAGCGCACCGAGGAGCAGGCCAGCTCGCTGGAGCAAACCGCGGCCTCGATGGAGGAACTCGGCGGCGCCGCGCGCCAGAACGCCGACACCGTCAAGCAGGCCACTCAACTCGCGCTCAGCGCGTCCGACGTGGCCACCCAGGGGGGTCGGGTGGTCGAGCAGGTCATCGGCACCATGAAGGGCATCAACGAGGCTTCGACCAGGATCGCCGACATCATCAACGTGATCGACGGCATCGCGTTCCAGACCAACATCCTCGCGCTCAACGCGGCGGTCGAGGCCGCGCGCGCGGGTGAACAGGGCCGTGGCTTCGCGGTGGTCGCCAGCGAGGTGCGCAGCCTCGCGCAGCGCAGCGCCGAGGCGGCCAAGGAAATCAAGACCTTGATCACGACCAGCGTCGAGCGCGTCGAGCAGGGCAGCGTGCTGGTCGATCAGGCGGGCACCACGATGGCCGACGTGGTCACGGCGATCAAGCGCATGACCGACCTGATGGCCGAGGTCAACGTCGCGATCAACGAGCAAAGCGCCAGCGTGACCCAGGTCAGCGACGCCGTGACCGAGATGGACCAGGTGACGCAGCAGAACGCTGCCCTGGTCGAGCAAAGCTCGGCCGCGGCGCAGAGCCTCAAGGACCAGTCGCGGCAGATGGTCCAGGCCGTCTCGGTCTTCACGCTGTCCTGAAGCCGGCCGGGCCGGGCTTGGGTCTCAGAGCAGGGCGCCGCTCTTCTCGCCGCGCTCGTAGACCACATGGGCGCGGCCCACGATCAGCGGGTCGAGCTTGCCCACCGTCTCCAGGTCCTTGTTGCCGTAGTTGAGCTTGTGCAGCACGTAGCGCAGCGCGTTGAGGCGGGCGCGCTTCTTGCAGTCGCTCTTGATCACGGTCCAGGGGGCATCGGCGGTGTCGGTCTCGAAGAACATCGCCTCCTTGGCGCGGGTGTAGTCGTCCCATTTGTCGAGGCTGGCGAGGTCGACCGGGCTGAGCTTCCACTGCTTGAGCGGATGCACCTCGCGCTCTTTGAAGCGGCGGCGCTGCTCGGCCTGGCTGACCGAGAACCAGAACTTGATCAGGTGCACGCCGCTGCGCACCAGGTGGCGCTCGAAATCGGGGACCTGGCGCATGAACTCCTGGTATTCGGCGTCCGAGCAGAAGCCCATCACGCGTTCGACGCCCGCGCGGTTGTACCAGCTGCGGTCGAACAGCACGATCTCGCCGGCGGTCGGCAGATGCTGGACATAGCGCTGGAAATACCACTGGCCGCGCTCGACCTCGCTCGGCTTCTCCAGCGCGACCACATGCGCGCCGCGCGGGTTCAGGTGCTCCATGAAGCGCTTGATCGCGCCGCCCTTGCCGGCAGCATCCCGGCCCTCGAACAGGATCACCACGCGCTGGCCGGTTTCCTTGACCCAGGCCTGCAGCTTGAGCAGTTCGACTTGCAGCTGGTATTTCTGCGTCTCGTAGCTCGAGCGCCGCATCAGGTGCTTGTAGGGGTAGCCGCCGTCGCGCCAGTCGCTGGAGAGCTCGTCGTCGGGGTGGCCCTTGACCGGCACCGGCTCTTCGAGCAGGGCCTGGCGCAGCACGGCCAGGTCGTCGGCCGAGGCGCCTTCCAGCGTGGCGCGCAGCGCGGCGGCGCGCTGCGGCGGGGCCAGTTCGCGATTGTCGAGCAGGCCCTGCACGGCGGCCAGTTGCTGGTCCTGTGCCGCCGCGGTCGCTTGCTGGGGCACATGGCGGGCTAGCGCGGTCGCTTCGAGCTTGGGAGCCGTATCGCCTTGCTTGACGGCGCGCGGCTTGGCCGGGGCCGCGGCGCGCTGGGTCTTGTCCGGGCCGGGGAGGTCGTTGGCGGAAAGGTCGTCCGGGAGCTTGGTGTTCAGGGTCTGGCTCATGTAAAAAATTTCAAAATTGATGAAAAAATTTTGCCACGTTTTTATGATTGCATCGCATGTCCGACCAAACCATTTCGATGGCCGGCCCGAAACAGTTTAGCCGCCATGATCAGGCGCGGCCGTCCTTGAGCGCGTGCGCGGCTTCGGTCACCAACCCCGGCCCGCTGTAGATCAGTCCACTGTAGATCTGCACCACATCGGCGCCGGCCGCGATCTTGGACAGCGCGTCGGCGCCGCTCATGATGCCGCCGACGCCGATGATGGGGTAATCCTTGCCCAGCCGCGCGCGCAGCTGGCGGATCACGGCGTTGCTGGCTTCGAGCACCGGCGCGCCCGACAGGCCGCCGGCTTCCTCGGCGTGTTCCAGGCCCTTGACCGCTTCGCGGCTCAGCGTGGTGTTGGTCGCGATCACGCCGTCCATGCCGTGGCGTTTCAGGGTGTCGGCGATCACGGCGACCTGGGCCTCGTCGAGGTCGGGCGCGATCTTGACGAACATCGGCTTGTAGGCGCCCAGCTGGTCCGCCAGCTCGGCGCGCTTGGCCGCCAGCGCGCCGAGCAGCTGGTCGAGCGCCTCGTCGCTCTGCAGCGCGCGCAGGTTCTTGGTGTTGGGGCTGGAGATGTTGACCGCCACGTAGTCGGCGTGCGGGTAGACGCCTTCCAGGCAGACAAGATAGTCATCGGTCGCGCGCTCGATCGGCGTGGCGGCGTTCTTGCCGATGTTGAGTCCCAGCAGCATGCCGCCCGGCTTCGGATTCTGGCGCAGCCGGGAGCGCTTGACGTTGGCGATGAAGGCGTCGAGCCCCTCGTTGTTGAAGCCCAGGCGGTTGATCAGCGCGTTCTTCTCGGGCAGGCGGAACATGCGTGGCTTGGGGTTGCCGGGCTGGCCCTTCGGGGTCACGGTGCCGACCTCGACGAAGCCGAAGCCCAGGGCGCCCCAGGCGTCGATGCAGCGCGCGTTCTTGTCCAGCCCGGCGGCCAGGCCGACGCGGTTGGGGAACCGCAGGCCGGCGAGCGTGACCGGGTCGTCGATGCGCGGCTGAGCGGCCAGGCACATCAGCGGCGAGTGCTGGAGCTTTTCGAGCTTGTCGATCGTGAGCTCGTGCGCGACCTCCGGGTCCATGGCGAACAGCAAGGGGCGGGCGAGCGAGTAGGGCAGCATTGACATTGGATAATCTCGGATCTAGGCGGGCCGGATTCGGCCCCATCCGTCAATTCTCCCAGATTGCTTCCCCATGACCAATCCTTCCCTGACCCAAGACGAACTCAAGACCCTGGTTGGCCAGGCCGCGCTGCGCTACGTCCGGCCCGGCGAGATCGTCGGCGTCGGCACCGGCTCGACCGTCAACAAGTTCATCGCCGCGCTGGCGTCCATGAAGGACCAGATCAAGGGCGCGGTCTCCAGTTCCGAGGCCTCGACCGAGCGGCTCAAGGCGATTGGCATCCCGGTGTTCGACTGCAACGAGGTCGACGAGCTGTCGGTCTATGTCGATGGCGCCGACGAGATCGATGCCAGCGGCTTCATGGTCAAGGGCGGCGGCGCCGCGCTGACGCGCGAAAAGATCGTCGCGGCCCAGTCCCGGCTGTTCGTCTGCATCGCCGACGAGTCCAAGCTGGTCAAGCGCCTGGGCGCCTTTCCGCTGCCAGTCGAGGTGATCCCGATGGCGGCGCGGCGCATCGCGCGCCAGTTCGAGGCGCTGGGTGGCCGCGCGACGCTGCGACTGAAGGATGGCGCGCCGCTGGTGACCGACAACGGCCAGCAGATCCTCGATGTGACCGGCCTGCGGATCGACGATCCGATGGCCTTCGAGGACATGGTCAACAACTGGCCCGGTGTCGTGACCGTCGGCTTGTTCGCCTTCCAGAAGGCTGGCGTCTGCCTGCTCGGCACGCACGACGGCGTCAGGACGCTGGAATACTGATCCGGTTGCGGGCGGCATCGGTGCGTCAGCGCCTGCGCGCCATGGTGCCATTGGCGGCGGCGTTGCTGCTGCTGGCGCTGCAGCTCTGGCCCGGTGGCGCTGCCGCGCTGCGCTTCGAGCGCACGCGCTTCGTGCAAGGGGCCTGGTGGGAGCCGGTCAGCTCGCAGTTCGTGCATCTGAACCTGTCGCACGCGCTGGCCAATGCCGCCGCGCTGCTGCTGATCGCCTGGCTGCTGCGCTCGCTGCTGGGCAGCGCGAGGCAGTCGGGCCTGCTGGCGGGTGCCCTGGCTGGCGTCGCGCTGCGGCTCGTCATCGATGTCGACTGCGCCTACTACGCTGGCTTCTCGGGGGCGCTGCACGGCTGGCTGGGCGGCGCGCTGGCCGTCCTGCGCGAGCCGGCTGGCAGGTTCGCGCCCTGGCGCTGGGGCCTGCTCGGGCTGCTCTTGCTCAAGGTCGGACTCGAACTGGCTGGCCGGCTGCCGACGGCCTGGAATTTCCCGGTCTATTACCCCTCACACGCGGCCGGACTGGCGGGCGGACTGTGCGCGGCCGGATTCATGCGGCTGGCAGGCCGCACGCGGGCCTCGCTTGAAGCGCACCAGCAACGCGGCTGAAAGCAGGGCCAGCAGCTCGGGCCAGCCTGCCGAGCCGCCGCCGCCGGAGCTGGGGTTTTCTGCCGGCAGCTCAGGCGCCGGGTGGGCTTGCAGCCAGTTCACCGCCGCCGCCGCATCCAGCATGCCGGCGCCACAGCGCCGCTCGCCCGCGCAGTAGCTGTTGTCTGGGTAGGCGCGCGCCGATTGCATCAGCGCGACCTGAACCTGGTCGGGGGTCCAGTTGGGCTGCTGGCCGAGCAGCAGCGCTGCCACTCCCGAGACATGGGCGGCCGCAATGCTGGTGCCGTTCACGAAATCGTAGCTGTTGGAAGTCGTGTAGAGCGAGTCGTTGTCGTTGGTCAGCCGCTTCACGCCCTGGCCGCCACCCGGCGCGCTGAGCGTGGCGTCGGGACTGGCGTTGGAGTAGGACGCCAGATCGCCGCGCCGGGTATGGGCCGTCACCGAGATCACGCCCCGGCAGTTGGCGGGCTGGCTCATCGCTGTCGTGACGAGCGGGCCCTCATGGTTGCCCGCCGCCGCGACCACCAACGCGCCTCGCTCGCGGGCCCGGTCGACGGCCTCCTGGAAGGCATTGCCGCAGCTGCCGTCGGCCCCCATGCTCAGGTTGATGACGCGTGCCCGGTTGGGGTTGATGGCTGGCGCATCGAAGCGCGACGGTACCGCGGGTACCGCCAGACCCACGGCCCAGAACACCCCGGCAATGACGTCCGAGACATAGCCGCCGCACTTGCCGAACACCCGCACCGGCAATATCCGGGCCGCCGGTGCGATGCCCGCGATGCCCCGCCCGTCGTCGGCCATGGCCGCGATCGTGCCGGCCATCATCGTGCCGTGCCAGCTGCTGGCACTCACCGTGCAGCCCGCGAACACGGCCTGTTCAATGTCCTGTCCGCTGACCCAGTCGCCGGGGTCGCTCGGGTCGCTGTCCCATTGGCCGTTCTGGTCATTGGCGGTGTCGGGGTCGCTGACGAAATCGTGGCCCGGCAATATCCGGCCTGCCAGTTCGGCGTGGGGTCTGATCCCGGTGTCGAGCACGGCGACGACCACGCCCGGCCCGGACGCAATCGCTCCCCGTGCGAAATCCCAGGCGCCCGGCAGGTTGCTGGCGCCTTCCATTCCCGGGGCCGGTGGCTGCAGGTTCCACTGGCGCGTCCCGTAATACGCGTCATTGGGCACGAACTGGGGGTAGATGGGCTCGTCGATTTCGGCGTATTCGACCCTGGGGTCCTGGTTCAGCTGCCGGACCAGCTGCTGCATCCCGGTCCGGGTCAGTCGGCGCTCGGTCGCGGCGACATGCAGATCGGCGCCGAGGGACTTGTGCAGGGAAAAATGCACCGATCCCAGCGCTGACCCGTTGGGTGGCATGCGCTGGGCGAGGTCGCCGATCTCGAGTGCGGCGGTCCGGGTCTGGATCGATGCCACGCCAGCACGGGCCGGCCTGAGCTTGACGATCAGGCGTTGGTGAAGGCGTGCATCCGGGGCTATGACCAGTCTGGCGCTGGCTGACTCGGGTGTGTGAACGGCTGCTTGAATGCTGGCCGGCGACAGCGCGCCGGCCAGGGCGGTCAGACCCCAGGCGATCAGCCCGGTCCTGGCGATTTGAATCATTCTGAGGCCCTCCATGCCGGAGAGCCTCCCAGCCCTCTGGCGAGGATGTTAGCCCGCCATGCCCTGATGGCGCAACAGCGCGTCAATGCTTGGCTCGCGACCACGGAAGGCCTTGAACGAGTCCATCGCGGGCCGACTGCCGCCGGCTTCGAGCACCTCGCGCCTAAAGCGCCGGCCGGTTTCGAGGTCCAGCGTGCTGCCGCCGTTGGCCGGTGCGGCCTCCTCGAAGGCCGCGTAGGCATCGGCGCTCAGCACCTCGGCCCATTTGTAGCTGTAGTAGCCCGCCGCGTAGCCGCCCGCGAAGATATGGCTGAAGGTGTGCGGCGTGCGGCTGTAGGCCGGCGGCTGGATCAGCGCGACCTCGCCACGCACCTGCTGCTGCAGCGCCATGAAGTCGCCGTCCGCCGCGCCGCCGCTGTGCAGCAGCATGTCGAACAGCGAGAACTCGATCTGGCGCAGCGTCTGCAGCCCGCTCTGGAAGTTCTTGGCCGCCAGCATCTTGTCGAACAGCTCCCTGGGCAGCGGCGCGCCAGTGTCGACATGCGCGGTCATGCCCGAGAGCACATCCCATTCCCAGCAGAAGTTCTCCATGAACTGGCTCGGCAGCTCGACCGCGTCCCACTCGACGCCGCTGATGCCGGACACATCGCGCTCCCGGACCTGGGTCAGCAGGTGGTGCAGGCCGTGGCCGAACTCGTGGAACAGCGTGATGACGTCGTCATGCGTCAGCAGCGCCGGCTTGGTCCCGACGGCCTCCGAGAAGTTGCACACCAGCTGCGCCACCGGCGTCTGCAGGCGGGCGTCATCGGGGCGCAGCCAGCGCGCGCGCACATCGTCCATCCAGGCGCCGCCGCGCTTGCCCGAGCGCGCGCCCGGGTCGAGGTAGAACTGGCCGATCAGCTGGCCCGAGCGTTCGAGTCGGAAGCACTTGACGCTGGGATGCCAGACCGGCGCCTGGTCGGGGTGGATCTGCACCTCGAACAGGGTCTCGACGATGCCGAACAGGCCCTCGAGCACCTTGGGCGCGGTGAAGTAGGGCTTGACGTCCTGCTCGCTGTAGGCGTAGCGCGCCTGGCGCAGCTGCTCGCCGATGTAGGGCCAGTCCCAGGCCTGCGGGTCGGTGAGACCCAGCGACTCGGCCGCGAACGCGCGCATGTCGGCCAGGTCCTGCTCGGCGTAGGGGCGGGCCTTGACGGCGAGCTCGCGCAGGAAGGCGATGACCTGCTCAGCCGATTCCGCCATCTTGGGCACCAGCGAGACGGCGGCGAAATGCGGGTAGCCCAGCAGCTGGGCCTCTTCCTGGCGCAGCGCCAGCAGCTCGCGGATGATGGCGCCGTTGTCGAACTTGACCGCATCGCCCTCGGCCTGGTCGCTGGCGCGGGTGACGTAGGCGCGGTAGAGCTTCTCGCGCAGGCCGCGGTTGCGGCCGAACTGCATCAGCGGCAGGTAGCAGGGCAGCTTGAGCGTGAGCTTGTGGCCGTCCTTGCCTTCGGCTTCGGCGGCGGCGCGGGTGGCGGCCCGCGTGTCCTCGGGCACGCCGTCGAGCTCGTCGGTGCTGGTGTAACAGGTCCAGGCATCGGTCGCGTCGAGCGCGTTCTCGCTGAACTTCTGGCCCAGCTCGGCCTGGCGCTCCTGGATCGAGGCAAAGCGCTCCTTGGCCTCGCCCTGCAGCTCGGCGCCGCCCAGCACGAAGCCGCGCAGCGCGTTGGTGCGGGCCTGGGTCTGCTCGGCGTTCAGTCGCGCCGGGTCCATCGCCTTGTACTTGGCATAGAGCCGTTCGTCGGCGCCCATGCGGGTCCAGAACTCGGTGATGCCAGGCAGGGCGGCGTTGTAGGCGGCGCGCAGCTCGGGCGTGTCGGCCACGCTGTTGAGGTGACTGACCGCGCCCCAGGCCCGGCCCAGGCGCTCGGTCGCTATGTCGAGCACGCGCGCCATGGCCTCCCATTCGGCCGGGTAGTCGGCGGCCACGACCTGTTCGAGCGCCTGCTCGGCGGCCTGTTGCAGCTGGGCGATGGCGGGCTCGACATGCTCGGGCTGGATCGCGTCGAACAGCGGCAGGTCGGCGAAGTCGAGCAGCGGGTTGGCGACGCTGCTCAGGGCGACGGATTCGGGGACGGTGGTGGCGTTCATGTCAGGCAGTTGGGGCTGGTGGCGGGAGATTGCAAGGTGGCTGGATGGGTGATTATCGGGTGCCGTCGCTGCCGGGTGCGCACACAAAAAAGCCAACCTCGCGGTTGGCCTGAAAGTGAGCTGGCGGCTGATTCTCAGCAACCAGTCGCGTCCACACGGGACGCCCGCATTATTTCTGGTGGGTCTTCTTGCTGCTCTTCTGGGTCGGCTTCTTGGCCCGCTTGACCAGGCCGCCGAAGGTCAGGCGCTCGTTGCCGAGCACGCGGACTTGCTTGACCTCGGGGCGCTGGCCGCCCTTGGAGCTGTACTTGAGGACCTTGACATCGCGCGGGCCCGGCATGCGGTCCTCGTCGATGGCCTTTTCCTTCTCGGGGATCGGGCGCCAGAGCACCAGCAGCTTGCCGATATGCTGGATGGCGGCGGCGTCGAGTTCCTCGGCGAGTTGCTCAAGGTAGGCGGCGCGCTGGTCGCGGTCATCGGAGAAGACGCGCACCTTGATCAGGCCATGGGCCTTGAGCGCGGCGTCGACTTCCCTCTTGACGGCTTCGGTCAGGCCATCGCCGCCGATCAGGACGACCGGGTCGAGATGGTGGGCATCCGAGCGGAAGGGTTTGCGCTGGGCGGGTGTCAGAATGATTTGAGGCATGGCGCGATTATCCCGGATCGTCCGCTCCGGTGGAACTGCGGCTTCGAGCGCGCTAGGAGGCACGCCGGCAAGATGGTAGCCGACGTGGGACAATCGAAGCTGCATGAAAGTAAAAACGCAGAGCAAGAAGGTCAACAAGGCCTGGCTGAACCAACACGTCAACGATCCCTGGGTCAAGCTGGCCCAGCGCGAGGGCTATCGCGCGCGCGCCGCGTACAAGCTCAAGGAGATCGATGAAACCTTCCACCTGATCCGGCCCGGCCACTGCGTGGTCGACCTGGGCTGCGCGCCCGGGGCCTGGAGCCAGTACCTGCGCCGGCGTCTGTCGCCGACGGGCGCGGCGGTGGGCGAGCTCAACGGCATGATCGTCGGCCTCGACCTGCTGCCGATGGAGCCGATCGAGGGGGTTCAGTTCATCCAGGGCGACTTCCGCGAGGAGGCCGTGCTGGCCCAGCTGGAGGACAAGCTGCTGCTGCCCGACGGCGGCCACCGCCCGGTCGATGCCGTGGTGTCGGACATGGCGCCCAATCTGTCGGGCGTGGATTCGGTCGATGCCGCGCGCATCGCGCTGCTGGTCGAGCTGGCGGTGGACTTCTCCAAGGCCCACCTCAAGCCCGACGGCGCGCTGGTGGTCAAGCTCTTCCATGGCGGCGCCTACCAGGACATGGTCAAGCTGTTCAAGGACAGCTTCAAGCTGGTCAAGCCGATCAAGCCCAAGTCCTCGCGCGACAAGTCGTCTGAAACCTTTCTGGTCGGAATCGGTCTCAAGTAAAGCGGCATGGGTTCTTGCCATCCCCGGCATTGGCAACGGTTGTGACCCGCCTGTGTCAGGCCGGCGCTTGAAAGACCTAGAATGGCGCCCATCTATCAGTACATTGCGTTTTCGTTCGGGAGTCCGTTTTGAACAACCCCTGGTTTTCCAAAGTTGGCGTCTGGCTCGTCGTAGCCATGGTGCTGTTCACCGTCTTCAAGCAGTTCGACGGCAGGACCAGCGCCGGTGCCGGCTACATGGGCTATTCCGAGTTCCTCGATGAGGTCCAGGCCCAGCGCATCAAGAAGGCCACCATCCAGGAGTCTCCCGGTGGCACCGAGATCGTCGCCGAGACGGTCGATGGCAAGCGCGTGCGCACCACCGCCACCTACCTCGACCGTGGCCTGGTCGGCGACCTGCGCGCCAACAACATCGACTTCGACGTGCGTCCGCGCGAGGAGGGCTCGCTGCTGATGACCCTGCTGGTCAGCTGGGGTCCCATGCTGCTGCTGATCGGCGTCTGGGTCTACTTCATGCGCCAGATGCAGGGCGGTGGCAAGGGTGGCGGCGCCTTCAGCTTCGGCAAGAGCAAGGCCCGCATGCTCGACGAGAGCACCAACACCGTGACCTTCGCCGATGTCGCCGGCTGCGACGAGGCCAAGGAAGAGGTCAAGGAAGTGGTCGACTTCCTGAAGGACCCGTCCCGGTTCCAGAAGCTCGGCGGTCGCATCCCGCGCGGCCTGCTGCTGGTCGGCCCTCCGGGCACCGGCAAGACCCTGCTGGCCAAGTCGATCGCTGGCGAAGCCAAGGTCCCGTTCTTCAGCATCTCGGGCTCCGACTTCGTCGAGATGTTCGTCGGCGTTGGCGCGGCCCGCGTGCGCGACATGTTCGAGAACGCCAAGAAGAACGCGCCCTGCATCATCTTCATCGACGAGATCGACGCGGTCGGCCGCCAGCGTGGCGCTGGCGTCGGCGGTGGCAACGACGAGCGCGAGCAGACCCTCAACCAGATGCTGGTCGAGATGGACGGCTTCGAGACCAACCTCGGCGTGATCGTGATCGCCGCGACCAACCGCCCGGACATCCTGGATGCCGCGCTGCTGCGCCCGGGCCGTTTCGACCGCCAGGTCTATGTCACGCTGCCCGACATCCGGGGTCGCGAGCAGATTCTCAACGTCCACATGCGCAAGGTGCCGCTGGGTACCGATGTCAACGCCGACATCATCGCGCGCGGCACGCCCGGCATGAGCGGTGCCGACCTGGCCAACCTCTGCAACGAGGCCGCGCTGATGGCGGCGCGCCGCAACGCGCGCGTGGTCGAGATGCAGGACTTCGAGAAGGCCAAGGACAAGATCATCATGGGCCCCGAGCGCAAGTCCATGGTCATGCCCGAGGAAGAGCGCCGCAACACGGCCTACCACGAGGCGGGTCACGCGCTGATCGGCAAGCTGCTGCCCAAGTGCGACCCGGTGCACAAGGTCACCATCATCCCGCGTGGCCGTGCCCTGGGCGTGACCATGAGCCTGCCCGAGAAGGACCGCTACAGCTACGACCGCGAGTTCATGCTGAATCAGATCAGCATGCTGTTTGGTGGCCGCATCGCCGAAGAGGTGTTCATGCACCAGATGACCACCGGCGCCAGCAACGACTTCGAGCGCGCGACCCAGATCGCGCGCGACATGGTGATGCGCTATGGCATGAGCGAGGCGCTCGGCCCCATGGTCTACGCCGAGAACGAGGGCGAGGTGTTCCTGGGCCGCTCGGTCACCAAGACCACGCACATGAGCGAGGACACCATGCGCAAGGTCGACGGCGAGGTGCGCCGCATCATCGACGAGCAGTACGGTCTGGCCCGCCGCCTGATCGAGGAGCACAGCGACAAGATGCACGCGATGGCCCATGCCCTGCTTGAGTGGGAGACCATCGAGGGCGATCAGATCGATGACATCATGGCCGGCAAGCCGCCGCGCCCGCCCAAGGACTTCGTGCCGCGCAAGCCGCCAGCGGGTGGCGGTGGCGATGGTGGCACGCCCTCGGTCAAGACCGACCCGGCACCCACCGCGGCCTAACCAGGCCAGCATCATCCGACCGGGGCTTGTCCCCGGTTTTTTATTCCTCAGCAGCGCAGGCAGCCTGCGTCATGGCCGAAATGACCGCCGAAACCCTCCATCCCGCTCCCGTCTGGAAAACCACCCGCTTCGAGATCGCCCTGGACCAGCCGCAGGTCATGGGCATCGTCAACGTCACGCCGGATTCCTTCTCGGACGGCGGCCGGCACGATGACCCGGTCCGCGCGTTGGCGCATGCCGAGCAGCTGCTCAAGGACGGCGCGACCATCCTCGACATCGGCGGCGAGTCGACCCGCCCGGGCGCGCCGCCGGTGCCGCTGCAAGAGGAGCTCGACCGGGTGCTGCCTGTCTTGCGTCTGGCACTCAAGCTCGGCGTGCCGCTGTCGATCGACACCTACAAGCCCGAGGTCATGCGGGCCTGCCTGGACCTGGGCGCCGACATCATCAATGACGTCTGGGCGCTGCAGCGGCCCTTTGCCAACGGGCAGGGCAATGGCGTCGAGGTGGTCGCCGCTCACCTCGATTGCGGCGTCTGCCTGATGCACATGCACCTGGAGCCGCAGCGCATGCAGGTCGCGCCGATGACGGGTGACGTGGTGCCGCAGGTGGCGGATTTCCTACGGCAGCGCGCCGATCTGCTGCGTGCGCGCGGCGTGGCGCCCGGGCGCATCGTCGTCGACTACGGCATCGGCTTTGGCAAGACCGTCGAGCAGAATTTCGCGCTGCTGGCGCGCCAGGACGAGGTGCTGGCGCTGGGTTATCCGCTGCTGGCGGGCTGGTCGCGCAAGTCCTCGCTCGGCAGCGTGACGGGTCAGCAGGTGCCCGCGCAGCGCGTGGCGGCCAGCGTGGCCGCGCATCTGCTGGCGATCGAGCGCGGTGCACGCATCGTGCGCGTGCACGATGTGCGCGAGACGGTCGACGCGGTCCAGGTCTGGCGGGCGATGCACGCGCAGCAGCGATAATCGAAACCTAAAGCCAGAGAGGAAGCTCACTTCATGACCCGCAAGTATTTCGGCACCGACGGCATTCGCGGCACCGTTGGCATCCATCCGATCACGCCCGACTTCGTGCTGCGGCTCGCCCATGCGGTCGGTCGCGTGCTCAAGCAGAAGGAAGCGCGCCCGCTGGTGCTGATCGGCAAGGACACCCGGATTTCGGGCTACATGCTTGAGTCCGCGCTCGAGTCCGGTTTCAACTCGGCCGGTGTCGATGTGCTGCTGCTCGGTCCGGTGCCGACGCCCGCGGTGGCCTATCTGACCCGCGCGCAGCGCGCCAGCCTGGGCGTGGTGATCAGCGCCAGCCACAATCCGTTTGCCGACAACGGCATCAAGTTCTTCAGCGCCCAGGGCGCCAAGCTGCCCGACGACTGGGAGCTGGCGGTCGAGGCCGCGATCGCCGAGCCGCGCGTCTGGGCCGACTCGGCCTCGCTGGGCCGGACCAAGCGCCTGGATGACGCGGCCGGTCGCTACATCGAGTTCTGCAAGAGCACCTTCGACAAGGAGCTTTCGCTCAAGGGCCTGAAGATCGTGGTCGATGCGGCGCACGGCGCGGCCTACCAGATCGCGCCCAAGGTGTTCCACGAACTGGGCGCCGAGGTGACCGCCATCGGTTGCAGCCCGGACGGGCTCAACATCAACGACGGCTGCGGCGCGACCCACCCCGAGGCATTGGTGGAGGCGGTCAGGCAGCATCAGGCGGACATCGGCATCGCGCTCGACGGTGACGCCGACCGGCTGCAGGTGGTTGATGCACAGGGACGCCTGTACAACGGCGACGAATTGCTCTATCTGCTGGCTGCCGAGCGGCTGGCGCGCGACGAGGTGGTGCCCGGCGTGGTCGGCACCTTGATGACGAACATGGCGGTGGAGGTCGCGCTCAAGGCCAAGGGCTGTGCCTTCGTGCGCGCCAAGGTCGGCGACCGCTACGTGCTGGAGGAGTTGCACCGCCACCACTGGTTGCTGGGCGGCGAGGGCTCGGGCCATCTGCTGATCCTGGACCGGCAGGCGACGGGTGACGCGCTGGTGTCGGCCTTGCAGGTGCTGCAGGCATGCGTGCGCGGCGGCAAGACCCTGGCGCAGCTGCTGGCCGGCGTCGAGCTGTTCCCGCAGGTGCTGATCAACGTGCGGCTGCAGCCGGGGCAGGACTGGAAGAGCAACGCGACGCTGCAGGCCGCTATTTCAGCGGCCGAGGCCGAGCTGGGCGAGACCGGCCGCGTGCTGATCCGCGCCAGCGGCACCGAGCCGCTGCTGCGCGTGATGGTCGAGGCCCGCGACGCCCGGCAGGCCAAGGAGCTGGCCGAGCGCATGGCCGAGGCCGCGCGCGGCTGACGTTCAGTGCTGCGCCGAGAGTTCCTTGGCGTGGCTTTCCAGCACCAGCCGGTCCA
This sequence comes from Malikia sp., assembly GCF_028687635.1. Taxonomy (GTDB): domain Bacteria; phylum Pseudomonadota; class Gammaproteobacteria; order Burkholderiales; family Burkholderiaceae_C; genus Malikia. Next base: position 111,675 of record NZ_JAQTZS010000006.1, read on the forward strand.
GGCTGGCCAGCGGCAGGTTCATGAACAGCTCCAGCCGCAGGTGCATGCGGTGCATGACCTGCTTGAACATTTCCAGCAGCGCGTCATGGTCGCCCTCGGCCAGCATCGGGTCGGGGTAGGACCAGTGCGCGATCGCCGGATGGCCGGGCCAGACCGGGCAGGTCTCGCCGTGCGCATCGTCACAGACCGTGATGACCAGATCCATCCGCGGCGCTTGGGGGGCGCTGAATTCGTCCCAGTTCTTGCTGCGCAGTCCCGCGGTGCTGACACCGGCGCTCTGCAGCGCTTCGAGCGCTAGCGGGTGCGGCCGGTGGTCGGCGTTGGCCTGGGTGCCGGCCGAGAAGGCGCGAAAGCGTCCCTTGCCGATGTGGCTCAGGATGGCTTCGGCCAGGATGCTGCGGGCGGCGTTGTGCGTGCAAAGGAACAGGACGTTGATGGGCGGGTGATCGGTCATGGACGGTTGGACAGGGCTCAATACACCTGGGGCACGATCATCGAGTCGGGCACCGGGTGGCGGATGTAATCGGGATTGCGGACGCGTGCCGGCAGCACGACCTCCGGTTTCTCGATCTCATGGTACTCGAAATGTGTCAGGAGGTGATTGATGCAGTTCAGGCGCGCCTTTTTCTTGTCGTCGGCCGGAACGATCCACCAGGGCGCTTCCTCGATGTGGGTGCGCTCGAGCATGGTTTCCTTGACCTGGGTGTAGGCCTCCCAGCGGCGGCGCGATTCCAGGTCCATCGGGCTGAGCTTCCACTGCTTGAGCGGGTCGTGGATGCGACCCAGGAAGCGCAGGTGCTGCTCGTCGTCGCTGATCGAGAACCAGTACTTGATGACCTTGATGCCGGAGCGCACCAGCATGCGTTCGAACTCGGGCACCGAGCGGTAGAACTCCTCGTACTCGTCGTCGTCGCAGAAGCCCATGACCTTTTCCACGCCAGCGCGGTTGTACCAGCTGCGGTCGAACAGCACCATCTCGCCCGCGGCGGGGAGGTGAGCGACATAGCGCTGGAAATACCATTGCGTGCGCTCGCGGTCGTTGGGCGCCGGCAAGGCGACCACGCGGCAGACGCGCGGATTCAGGCGTTGCGTGATGCGCTTGATCACGCCGCCCTTGCCGGCCGCGTCGCGACCTTCGAACAGGATCACGACCTTCTGCCTGGTCGCCGCCACCCAGTCCTGCAGCTTGACGAGTTCGCCCTGGAGCTTGAACAGCTCGCGGAAATAGGCCATTCGGGAGGCCTTGTGCTCGTCCGTGTTGCTGGCGCCGAGGTCGACACCGAGTCCCTCGGGGTTGCGATCCTCGATTTCCAGTTCCAGCTCTTCATCGTAGCTGTCGAGCAGGTCGCGCTCGATGCGCTTGATCAAATCTTCGTGGTTGGAGGCAGCCATGCGAGGTCCCAGGATAAATGTGGGTTGCATCGTATGTGTTTTTCATGTCAGTTCCGTGACGGAAATGGGCGTCAGGCATCCGGCCACGGCAGGACAGGCGTGCCGCGATCGTCGCCGGGCCGCTGCTTTGGGCCTATGATTTGGCTTCAGATCCATGCGCCCAGAAGGACCGCCCCATGACCGTGATCGTCGTTGCCAATCCCAAGGGTGGGGTCGGCAAATCCACCCTGGCCACCCACGTGGCCGGCTACCTGGCCCGCCATGGCCACAGCGTGATGCTCGGCGATGCCGACATCCAGCAGTCCTCGACGGCCTGGCTGGGGCTGCGTCCGGCCGAGGCGCGCGCCATCCAGTCCTGGGATGCCTCCTCGGCCGAGGGGCTGCGCCCACCCAAGGGCACGACGCATGTGGTGATCGATACCCCGGGCGGTCTGCATGGCAAGCAGGTCAAGGAGGTGCTCAAGCGCGCCGACAAGCTGCTGATCCCCTTGCAGCCCAGCCTGTTCGACATGCTGGCCACGCGCGCCTTCGTCGATGATCTGCAGGAGCGCCGCCGCGCGGCCGGGCTGGACATCGGCGTGGTGGGCATGCGGGTGGATCAGCGCACCATCGCCTCGGAAAACCTGCGCGACTTCTGCGAGGGTCTGGGCCTGCCGGTGCTGGGCTACCTGCGCGACACGCAGAACTACATCCGGCTCGCCATGCGCGGCCTGACCCTGTTCGACGTCCAGCCGGGCCAGGTGGCCAAGGACCTCGAGCAGTGGCGGGCGATCTGCGACTGGCTCGAGGCCTGAGGGATCAGCGGATGGCCGGCAGGCCGCCGATGTAGCCGACATCCGCCTGCAGGCGGTAGTTCGAGACGCCGTACTGGTTCTTGCCGGTCAGTTCGGCCGCCTTGGCTTCCAGGCGCTGGGTCAGCTCCTTGTTCTGGGTCTTGATCCAGTCGCCCTGGTGCTGGGTGTTGCCCATGAGGTAGGCGTGGCCGTTGAGGTTCTCGACCACCTGCAGGCCGGTGGCCTCGGCGCCGGCGGCGATGTTCAGGATGCGGGTCAGCTGCTTGCTGTCGACGTTGTAGGCCCAGACGTAGTTGTTGACATGGGCGCCCGAGTCCTCGCCGATGAACAGCGTGCGCATCTTCTCGGAGAAGTAGAGGTTGTCGGTGTTCGCGGTGAAGCGGATGTCGGCGGTGTTGCCCTGGGCGTCGGCTGCGATCGGCCGACCCAGCAGCTTGTCCTCGATATGGGCCTGGTACGGCACGTACCCGGACGCGATCAGCTGGCCATGCTGGTCCCGCTGGCCCTGGGCCAGGTCGAAGGTCATGGTGGCGCCGGCGCTGTTCTCCTTGAGGCGGATATGGTCGACCGGACCGCCGTCGTTGGCCTTCATCGAACCCTGGATGTAGCTCAGCGCGTAGTACAGTTTCTTGTCCTGGTGGTTGAAGGCCACGCCCTCGCCCTTGGTGAATTCGGTGGTGGCGCCGAGATAGGCCGCGTAGCGGCGCGTCTCCAGGAAGGCGGCGGCCTGTTCCATGCCCGGCTTGAGCTTGAGCCAGATGGTCTCGGCCGAGCCGGAGCGGGTCGCGGTGAAGCCTGGCTTGGCGCTCAGCGAGGTCTCGAAGATATCGGCCTGGGTGAGCCCCTTGTCGATCAAGGCCTTGATCTCGGCATGGGTGCTGCTGCCGAGCTTGATCCAGCTGATGCTGGCCTGGGTGTCGCCGTCGCTGCCGTCACCGGAGGTCTGCTTCCACTTGGCGGCGTAGAGGCTGCCGCCGGCCTTGGGGTTGTTGGCCTGGTCGGCCACGAACATGAACAGGCCCGAGTAGCTGCCGTCGTCGCCGAAGATGGCGGTGCGGCCGTCGTTGGCGAAGCGCGCCAGTTCCCAGGCACCGCGGCCCATCTGGTAATGCTTGGACACCTCGTAGCCACCGTCGGGCCTGACCGCCACTTCGGTGGCGTAGCCGTAGTGGTAGGGGTTGGCTTGCTGGCGACCCTTGAAGTAGGCCTGGTTGAGCGATTTCAGCGCCGCCTGGGTGGTCTTGTATTCCTTTTCGCCGGGCACGAAGGACAGGTCGTAGTCCTCCTCGCCGCCGATATGCGTGTTCCAGGGCGTCAGCGAGCCAGCGCAGAAGATCCAGCCGCCGTTGACGCTGGAGAAATCAACCGGTTTCTGGTTCTTGACGGAAAGCTTGCCGTCACGACCCTGGGCGATCTCGGACAGGCTCATGTGCATCGGCATGCGGCTGTACCAGCTCGGGACCTTGCGGGCTTCGTGCCCGTCGGCCAGCACGTCGTCGTATTCCCAGTGGTTGATCAGGAATACCTTGTCGCCGACCTGGTGCAGGCTGTTGCCGTCGGCCGTCTCGGCGATCACCGCATCGCCGTTCGGGTCCATGATGGGCGCCATGTCGACGTCGAAGGCTTGCGCGGCGGCGTACTTCCTGCCCTTGACCTCGCTGATGGCGTCGGTGTTCTTGAACAGGCTCTGGTAGCTGAGCGGGAACTCGCGGCTGCTGCCGTCGGCGTAGCTCACCCGGGCGACCGAGCGGGTGTAGGTGCGCAGCATGTCGGTTTCGCTCTCGGGCGAGGGGGTTTCGCTGAAGGTGATGGCGGTGACGGCCGGGCCGTGACCGGCCTGCTGCGGAGCGAGGCTGCCGCAGGCAGCGGCGAGCGCGGTCAGGGGGAAGAGGGCGAGCAGACGCAAGTTCATGTCGGTTCCGTGAAGGAATGAAAGATGCCCGGCATTGTGTGGCGCCGATGTGACGGTTTTGTTGCAAGTCGGGGACTGGGACGAGCTTCGCCGCCGCAGCAGCAGGCGGTCGTGCAGTCGGCGGGTGCTATTCATGGTGTTGTCAAAAGCGCTGCGTACAACTGTCACCGCTCACTTTGAAAGGTGCATGACATGTCCGTTGAGATCGCATTGACCGTCGTTGTCCTGGCGGCTGGTTTTCCCTGGCTGCGCCGGCGACTCCAGCGGGCGTTGCTGGCGTGGTGGGACGAGATCAATGCCTGTCAGGAGACGGGAGCGCACCATCTTGATGGCATGGTGCTGGGCGTCTGGACGGTCAGCTGGCTGCACTACAGCGTCTGGCCAGACTGCGCGCGCCGGCGCTGAAGGTTAAAGGTCGATCGCCCGGCGTCCTGTCATGAATCGTTCATCGACCGGCCATGCGCGCGTCATGCGGGCCACGAAGAATGAGCCCAACATGAATCAATGCCAACAGGAGTACATGATGAAGGAACTGCCCACCCCCACGCTGGATCTCTCGCCGCTGTCGCTGCCCAGGGGGTCACTTCATCCAGGATCGCTACAACCTGCTGTCGCGCAAGACAAAAGTGGTATCGAAGTCTCTTGGGCGTGCCATCTGGACGAGGTTCGCGAGGCGCAGCGCCTGAGGTACGACATCTTCGCGGGCGAGATGGGCGCGCGCCTGCCCAGGACCGAGCCGGGCCACGACATCGACCTGTTTGACGATTTCTGCGAACACCTGCTGGTGCGTGATGTGGCGACCCGCCAGGTCATCGGCACCTACCGCTTGCTGACCCCGGCCCAGGCCAAGCGCGTCGGTAGCTTCTACAGCGATACCGAATTCGACCTGACCCGGCTGCGCCTGCTGCGCGACAAGATGGTCGAGCTCGGTCGCAGCTGCGTCCACCCCGAGCACCGCCATGGCGGTGTGATCATGGCGCTGTGGGGCGCGCTGGCCGGTTTCATGGCCCGCAACGAACTCGACACCATGATCGGCTGTGCCAGCATCCCGATGCGGCACGAGGGGCCGCACGGCGTCGTGGACGGCGGACACGCGGCGGCCAGTATCTGGCGTCAGGTGCGCGAAAAGCATCTGGCCCCGATCGAGTTCCATGTCCGTCCGCGCCTGCCGCTGCCGGTCGACCAGCTCGATGACAGCCTGGATGTGGAGCCGCCGGCGCTGATCAAGGGCTATCTGCGCCTGGGCGCCAAGGTATTGGGCGCGCCGGCCTGGGACCCCGACTTCAATTCCGCCGACCTGCCCATGATGATGCGCCTGGCCGACCTGCCGCCGCGTTACCGCAAGCATTTCCTGGGGGCTTGATGCGTGCCGCCGCTCTGTTCGATGGCCTGGGTGGCATGTCCGACCCCAGCCCCGCCGAAGAGCGCCAGGGCGAGGCTCCCGAGCGACTGCGCAGCATCTTCATTTCCGACGTCCACCTGGGTACCCAGGGTTGCCAGGCCGGGGCGCTGCTGTCCTTCCTGAGGGCCAACCCGAGCGATAACCTGTATCTGGTCGGCGACATCATTGACGGCTGGCAGCTGCGCCGGCGCTGGTACTGGCCGCAGGAGCACAACGACGTGGTGCAGAAGATCCTGCGCCGGGTGCGCAAGGGCTGCCGGGTGATCTTCGTGCCGGGCAACCACGACGAGTTCGTGCGCCATTTCGTCCACCACCATTTCGGCGGTGTCGAGGTCATGACCGAGGCCATTCACACCACCGCCGACGGCAAACGCCTGTGGGTTACCCACGGCGACCTCTACGACGGCGTGATCCAGTACGCCAAGTGGCTGGCCTGTCTGGGCGACACGCTGTACGAGTTCACGCTGCGGCTCAACCGTCATTTCAACAGCCTGCGCGCGCGCCTGGGGCTGCCCTACTGGTCGCTGTCGCAGTACCTCAAGCAGAGGGTCAAGGGGGCGGTCAACTTCATCAGCCGCTTCGAGGAGGCGGTCGCGGCCGAGGCGCGCAAGCGCGGCCTCGACGGCGTGGTCTGCGGCCATATCCACCACGCCGAGATGCGCACCATAGACGGCACGCTCTATTGCAACGATGGTGATTGGATCGAGAGCCTGACCGCGCTGGTCGAGTATCAGGACGGCCGGCTTGAGCTCGTGCACTGGCCCGATGAGCTGGCGCAGCAGCCGGTCCGCATCGCTGCGCAAGCCTCGATGGCCGATTGACCGGGATGACGGCATGACAACTCAGTGACGATTTCGTGAAGTGCCGTCATCATTTTGTCACAAAAAATGGGCAGAATGGGAAGATTGACCTTGGTGCAATCTTGATCCCCATGACTGTTCTCTCCCATGCGTCCCGCGTGCCCTTTCTTGATCGCGACCAGAGCATCCTGGCCTTCAATGAACGGGTGCTGGACTGGGCCTGCCGGCCCCAGGTCCCGCTGCTCGAGCGCTTGCGTTACCTGACCATCGTGTCCTCCAACCTCGACGAGTTCTTCGAGGTCCGCTTCGAGCCGCACCTGAGCGCGCGCCTGAGCAACGAGCAGCGCGGCCCCGCCACCGTGCAGAGCTACGCCGAGGTCTCCGAGCATGTGCATCGCCTGGTCGAGCAGCAATACGCGATCTACAACGGCGAGTTGCTGCCGCTGCTCGAAAAGCGCGGCATCAAGATCCTGCCGCACGGCGAGCGCAACCTGCGCCAGCGCCGCTGGGTGCGCGAATTCTTCACCCAGGAAGTCCAGCCCTTGCTGCTGCCGGTCGGCCTCGACCCGGCGCACCCGTTCCCGCAGGTGGCCAACAAGTCGCTCAACTTCATCGTGCGCCTGTCGGGCCGGGACGCCTTCGGGCGCGAGAACGAGGTCGCCATCGTCAAGGTGCCCCGATCGCTGCCGCGCTTCATCCGCATGCCGGGCGTCAAGGGCTCGCGCCAGGTGCATTTCGTCTCGATCTCGAGCGTGATCCGGGCCCACCTGGGCGACCTGTTCCCGGGCCGCCAGGTGACCGAGTTCTCGCAGTTCCGCGTCACGCGCCATTCAGACCTCGCGGTGGACGAGGAAGAGGTCAAGAACCTGCGCACCGCGCTGCGCGTGGGCCTGCAGCACCGCCACTACGGCCGCGCGCTGCGGCTCGAGGTCTCGGCCGGCTGTTCCGAGTTCCTGTCCGACTTCCTGCTGCAGCAGTTCGACCTGCCGCCCGAGGCGCTCTACAAGGTGGCCGGGCCGGTCAACCTGGTGCGACTGACCCAGCTGATCGACCTGGTCGACGCCCCCGAGCTGCGCTTCGAGCGCTATCAGCCGGGCTGGCCGGTTCAGCTGACGCCGGGCCAGTCCTTCTTCGAGCGACTGCGGCAGGGCGATGTGCTGATCCACCAGCCTTACGAGAGCTTCGACGCGGTGCTGGCCTTCCTGCGCGAGGCGGTCGAGGACCCGAACGTGCTGGCGATCAAGCAGACCCTCTACCGCACCGGCAGCAAGGGCGAGATGACCGGCTTGTTGCGCGAGGCGGTGCGCCGGGGCAAGGAGGTCACGGCCGTGGTCGAGCTCAAGGCGCGCTTCGACGAGGAAGCCAACATCAACAACGCCGAGCTGCTCGAATCCGTCGGCGCGCAGGTGGTCTATGGCATCGTCGGGCTCAAGACCCATGCCAAGATGCTGCTGGTGACGCGGCGCGAGGAAGGGCGCATCCGCCGCTATGCCCAGGTCTCGACCGGCAACTACAACCCCGGCACCGCCAAGCTCTACACCGACCTGAGCTACCTGACGGCCGACGACGCGCTGACCGGCGACCTGGAGCAGATCTTCCTGCACCTGGCCAGCCAGAACCGGCTGTCGCGCCTGCAAAAGGCCCTGATCGCGCCCTTTCACCTGCACAAGGCCATGCTTGACCGCATCGAGGCCGCCGCGGCCGCCGCGCGCGCGGGGCTGCCGGCGCGCATCGTGCTGAAGATGAACGCGCTGACCGACGAGCCGCTGTCACGCGCGCTGGTGCTGGCCTCGCAGGCCGGTGTCAAGGTCAATGTGATCGTGCGGGGGGCCTGCATCCTGCCGGCCGGGGTACCGGGTCATACCGACAATGTGCGGGTGTGCTCCATCATCGGCCGCCTGCTAGAGCATTCGCGGGTGTTCCTGTTCCAGCACGGCGAGCAGGAGGAACTGTGGCTTTCGAGCGCCGACTGGATGAACCGCAACATGCTGCGCCGCATCGAGCTGGCCTGGCCGGTGACCGATCCGGCGCTGCGCCGACGCATCATCGACGAATGCCTGGACGCGAGCCTGGCCGACAACACCGACGCCTGGCTGCTGCAGCCCGACGGCGTCTATCTGCGGGCCCAGGCGGGCAGCGGCAAAACGCGCGCGCAAGCGCATTCGGCGCAGGCCCAGTTGATGGCGCGCTACGGAGGAAAGGCATGAACGCGGATCTGATCTTGTGGCGCCACGCCGAGGCCGAGGACCTGGCCGACAACGAGGAAACCGGCGGCAGTGACCTGTCGCGCCGGCTGACGGCCAAGGGCGAGAAGCAGGCCGCCCGCATGTCGGCCTGGCTGCAGCGCAACCTGCCCGAGGACGCGCGGATCTGGTCGAGCCCGGCGGTGCGCACCGAGCAGACCGTGCTGGCGCTGGGACGCAAGTACCGTCTCAGCGATGCGCTGCGCCCTGACGCCAGCGTGGATGACCTGCTGCAGCTCGTGCAGTGGCCGCAGTTGCGCCACCCGGCGCTGATCGTCGGGCACCAGCCCACGCTGGGGCGGGTGGTCGCGCGCCTGGTGGGCTTGAGCGAGTCCGAGTGTTCGATCAAGAAGGGATCGGTCTGGTGGTTGCACCAGCGCGAGCGCAATGGCGAGATCCAGACCGTGATCCTGACGGTGCAGAGCCCGGAGTTTCTCTGAAACCTCGGGCCGGGCGGCTCAGGCTCGGTGGGCCGGCTGGTCGCCTGTCGACTCTGGCGTCGGGGTGCTGGTCCCGGCCTTGCGGCTCTTGCGCGCGGCCGCGGTCTTGGCCGGCTGCGCGGGGGCGGGCTCGGGAGTGGGTACAGTGGGGGTGGCTTCGGTCCGAGCGGGTTCGACCGCGGTGCTTTCCTGCGCGCTCGGGCGGCCGGTCTTGAGGGTGGGCACGGCGGTCAATGCCGCCTTGAACCTGGCGTCGCCGAGGCTGGAGAGCGTCATCAGTCCCGCCCGCAGCAGCTCGCTTTTCTTGATCGCCAGGCCCTGGGCCAAGGCGCGCGCCTTCAGCAGGTCGAAGGCGGCGTACTCGTCCTTCGGGATGGTGAAGCTGTCGCGCACCAGTTTGGCTTTCTTTTCTTTTCCCGGTGCGGCTTCGGCCTTGGCTTCTTTCTTGCTTGAATTCATGGTTGTATTGGATGCCAACGATCTAAACAGTATAAACAATTTTTCTGAAGATTACTTGTTTTTTCCTGGTCGAATTAATCGTTCTGACTTATGTGATGAATAAGCTGTCAGAATTAACCCTTATAGATGGAAGAACCCACCAATGAGCCTACCCCGACGAAATACCACTTGGCAGGAGTTGAACCTCGGTGCCAGCGCTACCCTTGAACGCGATTGCAGCGAGCAGGATCTGCTGCTGTTCGCGCACGCCTCCGGCAACCGCAATCCGCTGAACTTGCCCGAAGCGGAGCAGTCGCAGTCGCAGCTGCCCGCGCTGGCCCCCTCGATGTGGGTCGGCTCGCTGCTGTCGGCCGTGCTCGGCAACCTGCTGCCCGGCCCTGGCACGCTCTACCGCAGCCAGGACCTGCGCTTTCATCGCCGGGTCCAGGTCGGCGACCGGCTGCAGGTCAGCGTGACCTGCATCGAGAAGGGCCCCGAGCCGCTGGCGCGCTTCGCGACCCGCATCAGCACCCAGGCCGGCGAGCTGGTCTGCGAGGGCGAGGCCGAGGTCGAGGCACCGCGCGTCTCGCAGGAAGTGGTCGCACGCGACCTGCCGCCGCTGATCCTGGGCAACAAGGACCATTTCGCCCGCCTGATCGATGGCGCGCGCAAGCTGCCCGCGCTCAAGACCGCGGTCGTTTGTCCCGAGGACGCCAACTCCATGGGCGGGCTGGCGCTGTCGGCGCGCGAGGGCCTGATCGAGCCCGTGCTGGTGGGGGACGCCCAGCGCATGGCGCGCATCGCCGCCGAGCTGGGCATCGACATCACGTGCTGGCGCCAGGTGCACGAGTCCGATTCTCGCGCCGCCGCCGCGATCGCCGTCGCGATGGCGCGCAGCGGCGAAGTCGGTGCGGTCATGAAGGGGGCGATCCACTCCGACGAACTGCTCGCTGCGGTCGTCAACAAGGAGCGCGGCCTGCGCGGCAGTCGCCGCCTGAGCCATGTCTTCGTGATGGACGCACCGATGCTCGACCACCTGCTGTTCATCTCGGATGCCGCGATCAACATCGCCCCCGACCTGACGACCAAGGTCGACATCACGCAAAACGCGATCGACCTGGCGCGCGCCTGCGGACTGGAGTGCCCGCGCGTGGGCATCCTGTCGGCGGTCGAGACCATCAACACCAGCATTCCCTCGACGCTGGACGCCGCCGTGCTGTCCAAGATGGCCGAGCGCGGCCAGATCCGTGGCGGCACGGTCGACGGCCCGCTGGCGATGGACAATGCGATCGACCTCGACGCCGCGCGCACCAAGGGCATCGAGTCCCTGGTCGCGGGCCGCGCCGAAGTGCTGATCGTGCCCAACCTCGAAGCCGGCAACATGCTGGCCAAGGAGCTGACCTTCGTCGCGCGCGCCGAAGCCGCCGGCCTGGTGCTCGGCGCCCGCGTGCCGGTGATCCTGACCAGCCGCGCCGACAACGACCGCTCGCGCCTGGCTTCCTGCGCGCTGGCGCTGCTGCACGACCATTGGAGCAAGACCGGGCAATGCGCCGTCGAGCCGGAGGTGCTGGCATGAGCTTGCTGCTGACTCTCAACGCCGGATCGTCCTCGATCAAGTTCGCGCTGTTCGAAGCGCGCTCGCGAGGCCTGGAGCGCCTGGCCGTCGGCCAGGTCGAGGGACTGGGCGAGGTGGCGCAGTTTTCCGCCGTCACCACGGCGGGCGAGCGCCACCAGCAGCAGATCGACGGCGCCTCGGGCCCGGCCGACCATGGCACCGCCTTGCAAGGCGTGCTGGACTGGCTGCGCCTGAGCTTCCCGAATCGCGAGGTCACCGCCGTCAGCCATCGCGTGGTGCACGGCGGGGCCGAGCATGTCGAGCCGATCCTGCTCGACGACGAGAATCGCGCCCAGCTGCAGCAGCTGGTGCCGTTGGCGCCGCTGCACCAGCCGCACAACCTGGCCGGTATCGATGCGGCCCGCGCGGCCTTCCCGCGGGCGCGGCAGGTGGCCTGCTTCGATACCTCCTTTCACCGCAGCCACCCGTTCGTGGCCGATACCTTCGCGTTGCCGCGCCAGTACTACGAGCAGGGCATCCGGCGCTACGGCTTCCACGGCCTGTCCTACGAGTTCATCGCGCGCCAGCTCAAGAGCCGCCATCCCGGCCTGCTGGCGGGCCGGGTCGTCGTCGCGCACCTGGGCAACGGGGCATCGATGTGTGCCCTGCGCGCCGGTCGCTCGGTCGCCTCGACCATGGGCTTCACCGCGCTCGACGGCCTGGCCATGGGCACCCGCTGCGGCCAGATCGACCCGGGCGTGCTGCTCTATCTGCTCAGCGAGCGTGGCATGAACGTGCAGTCCCTGACCGATCTGCTGTATCGCAATTCCGGCCTCAAGGGCATGTCGGGCCTGTCCAACGACATGCGGGTGCTGCTGGCCAGCGACCTGCCGTCGGCGCGCGAGGCGGTCGACTACTTCATCGAGCAATGCCGGCGCGAGCTCGGCGGTCTGGTCGCCAGCCTGGGCGGCCTCGACGCCCTGGTCCTGACCGGCGGCATCGGCGAGCATGCGGCCGAGGTGCGCAGCCGCCTGCTGAGCGGCCTGGGCTGGCTGGGCGTCGATTTCGACGAGTCGGCCAACCAGGCCGGCGCCGAGGAAATCAGCCTGCCGCGCAGTGCCGTGCGGGTGCTGGTGCTGGCCACCGACGAGGAGCGCATGCTGGCCGAGCATGCCGCCGAACTGACCGCCTTGTCCTGAATCCCTTCCACTTCCCTGTTACGAGCTAGATCGCCATGCAATCCCATTACAGTCCGGCCAACCTGCCGACCCGCCTGGCCCAGGAGCAAGCCGAACATTCGGCTCAGATCCAGCGCCTGTTGAGCTGCAGCGCTACCCATGCGCAAAAGATCTTCCAGAACCATGCCGAGCGCTCGCTCGCGCTCTGGCGCTCCAGCATCAAGACCCAGCAGGGCCTGGTCCAGAGCACGCAGGCATCGACCCTGGCGGCCGATACCGCGCAATACCTGATCGATGCGGCCCAGCGCACCGCGCTGACCACCGACGTGCTGCGCGAGCGCGCCAACAATGACAAGCTGCACGAGGACGCCGGCACGCCCCCGGTGCTCGACTACGAGTACGAGATCGTGCTCGATGCGCGTCACTTCGATCGCCCGGCCAACTACCAGCTGCTCAAGATCCTGCGCCCCGACGGCGGCGAGACGATCGACTCCAAGCGTCCCTTCATGATCATCGACCCGCGCGCCGGCCACGGCGCCGGCATCGGCGGCTTCAAGCCCGACAGCCAGGTGGGCGTCGCGCTGCGCGGTGGCCATCCGGTCTATTTCGTGGTGTTCCGCCAGCATCCCGAGCCGGGCCAGACCCTGGCCGACGTGATGCGCGCCGAGGCCGAGTTCGTGCGCGAGATCTCGCGTCGCCACCCCGACGCACCCAAGCCGGTGGTGTTCGGCAACTGCCAGGGCGGCTGGGCCACGCTGGTGCTGGCGGCGGCCAACCCGGACATCACGGGCCCGCTGGTCATCAACGGCGCGCCCGTCTCGACCTGGTCGGGCGAGGTCGGCGCCAATCCGATGCGCTACAGCGGTGGCCTGATGGGCGGCATCGCGCCGGCCCTGCTGTCGATGGACCTGTCCCACGGCGAGTTCGACGGTGCCCACCTGGTCAGCAACTTCGAGCAGCTCAACCCCAGCCGCAACTACTTCGGCAAGTATTACGACCTCTACGCCAACGTCGACCATTCGCGCGAGAGCTTCCTCGAGTTCGAGCGCTGGTGGGGCGGCTTCCACTTCCTCAACGAGTCCGAGATGCGCTGGATCGTCGAGCAGATCTTCATCGGCAACAAGCTCTCGCGCGGCGAGGCCGAACTCGAACCCGGCCGTCACCTCGACCTCAAGTTCATCCGCTCGCCCATCGTCGTGTTCGCCAGCAAGGGCGACAACATCACGCCGCCGCAGCAGGCGCTGAACTGGATCGTCGACACCTATGCCGACGAGAACGAGATCCGCATCCGCGGCCAGCGCATCGTCTACATGGTGCATGACAAGGTCGGTCACCTCGGCATCTTCGTCTCGTCCTCGATCGCGCGCAAGGAGCACGCCGAGGTCACCTCGACGCTCAAGACCCTGGAGTCGCTGGCGCCCGGTCTGTACGAGATGAAGATCGACCACAGCGAAGGCGAGGGCGTCGACGAGCGCTTCGTCGTCAGCTTCCACGAGCGCAAGATGAGCGACATCCTGCAGGTGGTGCCCAACGACCGCGAGCTCGAACGCGGCTTTGGTGCCGTCTCGCGCCTGTCGCGCCTGGGCGCCGACCTCTACGAGATGACGGCCCGCCCCCTGGTCCAGGCCCTGGTGACCCCGCAATCGGCCGAGCTGCTGCGCGATACCCATTCCAGCCGCGTCAGCCGTCGCATCTTCTCGGACGAGAACCCGGCCATGGCCGGCGTCGGCGCGCTGGCCGGTCAGGTCCGCGAGCAGCGCCAGCCGGTGGACCCCGCCAACCCCTGGTTGACCTGGGAAAAGACCCTGGTTGCCGGCATCACGCAGGGCATGGACCTGTACCGCGATCTGCGCGACAGCGCCTACGAGATGAGCTTCCTGTCCCTCTACGGCTCGCCCTGGATGAACTGGTTCGGCCAGCCCATGGCCAAGGAGCGCACCCGCAAGAAGCCCGAGGAGTTGCGCTGGCTGCCGAAGGTGCAGGCCACGCTGTCGACCATGGACGATGGCGGCTATGAAGCCGCCGTGGTCCGCATGCTGGTGCTGCTGGCCGACAGCCGCGGTTCGGTCCGGCGTGACCGCCTTGAGCGCTCGGCCCAGGTGCTGACCAGCGAGGCGCCGTTCGCGCAGCTCAGCGCCACGCACCGCGCCGCGCTGATCCACGAGCAGTCCGTCATCGTCGAATTCGAGCCCGAACAGGCCCTGCGCAACCTGCCGCGCCTGCTGCCGCTGCCCGAGCAGCGCCGGCGCGCGATCGAGGTGGTGCGCTTCATCGTCGGCGACCGCAGCGACATGGAGCCGCAATCGCTGCACATGCTCGAAGCCATGGAGCAGCTGCTGGGCCAGGCCGTGCCCGCCATCGAGTCCGAAGCCAGTGCCACCGAGGCCCTGGAAGCCGCCAAACCCGCGCGCCAGCCGGCGCGCAGCAAGTCGCAGGAGTCCGCATGAAGTCCAAAGTCGTTACCCCGCAACAGGCCATCGAGCTGATCCATGAGGGTGATACCCTGGTCTGCTCGGGCTTCGGTGTCGTCGGCGTGCCCGATGAACTCTTGCTGGCCTTGCAGCAGCGCTTCGAGGCGACCCAGTCGCCGCGCGACCTGACCCTGATCTTCGGCGGCGGCCCCGGCGACGGCAAGGACCAGGGTGTCAACCGCATCGCGATCGATGGCCTGATCAAGCGCGCCATCGGCGGCCACTGGGCCCTGGTGCCCAAGCTCGGCGCCATGGCGATGGACAACCGGATCGAGGCCTGGAACCTGCCGCTGGGCGTGATCTCGCACCTGTACCGCGACATCGCCGCCGGCCTGCCCGGCAACATCTCGCGCGTCGGCCTGGGCACCTTCGTCGACCCGCGCCTGCAAGGCGGCAAGGTCAACGCCCGCACCACCGAGGATCTGGTCAGCGTGATCGAGCTGGCCGGCCAGGAGCTGCTGTTCTACCGCGTGCCCAAGCCGCAGGTGGCCTTCATCCGGGCCTCGATCTCCGACCCGGACGGCAACCTCTCGATCGAGCGCGAGGCGCTGGCGCAGGACACGCTGGCGATCGCGACGGCGGTCAAGAACGCTGGCGGCATCGTGATCGCCCAGGTCGAATACCTGTGCGAGAGCGGCAGCCTGCCGGCACGCCAGGTCAAGGTGCCGGGCATACTGGTCGATTGCGTGGTGCAGGCCCGCCCCGAGTACCACAAGCAGACCTATGGCACGGGTTACAACCCGGCCTTGTCGGGTCAGATGCGGGTGCCGCTCGACGCGCTGCCGCCCATGCCCTTCAACGAGCGCAAGATCATCGCGCGCCGTGCTGCCTTCGAGCTGATGCCCAACGCGGTCGTCAACCTCGGCATCGGCATGCCCGAGGGCGTCGCCGACATCGCCAACGAGGAGCACCTGCTGTCCTACATGACGCTGACCGCCGAGCCCGGCGTGGTCGGCGGCGTGCCCGGCAGCGGCCTGAACTTCGGCAGCTCGACCAACGCCACCGCCCAGCTGGACATGAACCAGCAGTTCGACTTCTATGACGGCGGCGGCCTTGATCTGGCCGTGCTCGGACTGGCCGAATGCGATGCGCTCGGCAACATCAACGTCAGCCGCTTCGGCCCCAAGCTGGCGGGCGCTGGCGGCTTCATCAACATCACGCAGAACAGCCGCACCGTGGTGTTCATCGGCACCTTCAGCGCCGGCGGCCTGAAGGTGGCGGTGGAGCAGGGCGAGCTGCGCATCCTGCAAGAAGGCAAGCACCGCAAGTTCGTCGAGACGATCGAGCAGGTCACCTTCAGCGGCGAATACGCGGCGCGCCTGGGCAAGCGGGTGCTCTACGTGACCGAGCGCTGCGTCTTCGCGCTCACGCCCGAGGGTCTGGAGCTGATCGAGGTCGCGCCCGGCGTCGACATCGAGCGCGACATCCTGGCGCACATGGCCTTCCGTCCGATCGTGCGCCAGCCGGCGCTGATGGATGCGCGCATCTTCCGTCCCGAGCCGATGGGCCTCAAGGACAGCCTGCTGTCGATCACGCTGCTCGAACGCATCAGCTGGCAGCCCGAGCGCAACCGCCTGTTCCTCAACTTCCAGGGTCTGAAGCTGTCCAGTCCGAAGGACGCGCAGGACGTGCAGGCCGCGGTCGAGCGCCAGTGCCAGGCCATCGGTCACCGGGTCGATGTCGTCGTCAACTACGACGGCTTCGAGATCCTGGAGCCGGCCATGGACGCCTATGCCCAGGTGGTCGCGCAGATGGTCGAGCGCTATTACGGCCAGGTCACGCGCTACACCACCAGCGCCTTCCTGCGCGACAAGCTCGGCGCCGCGATCCGCGAACGTGGCCTGGCGTCGCATATCTATGAAACCCGTGCCGAGGCCGAGTCGGCCCTCTGAATCGCCTCCCTCATCTTTCAAGGAAACCGCATATGTTCAAGGACCCTAACTCCAACGATCCCCTGCCCAAGGTCTGGGACGAAAACACCCGCATCGGCGACATGCTCAAGGGCAAGCGTGGCCTGGTGGTCGGCGTGGCCAACGGCGACAGCATCGCCTTCGGCTGCGCGGCCAAGCTGCGCGCCTTTGGCGCCGAGATCGCGCTGACCTACCTCAACGACAAGGCCAAGACCTATGTCGAGCCGCTGGCCAAGCAGATCGATGCCGACTTGCTGCTGCCGCTCGACGTCATGCAGCCCGGCCAGATGCAGGCGGTGTTCGAACGCATCGAGAGCGAGTGGGGCAAGCTCGACTTCGTGATCCACTCGATCGCCTTCGCGCCGCGCGATGACCTGCATGGCCGCATCACCGACTGCTCGCAGGCCGGCTTCCTGCAGGCGATGCAGGTCTCCTGCCACAGCTTCATCGAGATGGCGCACCACGCCGAGAAGCTGCTGAACCCGGGCGGCGCGCTGATCACGATGAGCTACCACGGCGCCGACAAGGTGATCGACCACTACAACCTGATGGGTCCGGTCAAGGCCGCGCTCGAGTCCTCGGTGCGCTATCTGGCCAATGAACTCGGCGAGCGCGACATCCGCGTCTTCGCGGTCTCGCCCGGTCCGCTGCGCACGCGTGCCGCATCGGGCATCGCCCATTTCGACGAGCTGATCGACAGGGCCGTGACCCGTTCGCCGGGCCGCCGTCTGGTCGACATCGCCGAAGTCGGCCGCGTGGTCGCCTTCCTGGTCAGCGGCGCGACCTCGGGCATGACGGGCGACGTGATCTACGTCGACGCCGGCCTGCACATCATGGGCTGAGGCAGTCGGGCGGCTCGCGTGTTGAACTCCATTTGCTAGGGCATCACCATGTATTCGAACAAACAGGCTTTGGCCAACACGGAGTTGCTCGGTCCCTCCAGGCGGTTTGAACAGTCGCTGGGGGAGCTCAACGCGCGCATCGCCAGGCTCGCCATGTTGCTGGACGCACCGATCGCGACGGCTGACGACCGGCAGCGCCTGCTCGACCGGCAGGCTCCGCATTTCCGTCGGCCAGACGAGGCCGCCGCCGCGTCGGGGCCGGCGCAGCGCCTGACGCGCGGCTGGGAGGAGTTGCGCGGGCTGATCGTGCTGCGCTACGAAGTCCTCAGCAACGCCGCCAGCGAGCTGGGGCCGCAAGCGACCACGCATCTGGTGCTGAAGGTCGAGCTCGAGCTTGAGCTCGACGGCTTCAAGCGCGGGGCGTCCGGCTTCGATCTGCTGTCCTGGCTGGACAGCTGATCGGAAACAGCTGGAATTTCCGCCGGGTGTTGCATGAATGCAACGCATTTCTTGCTTTCATGGATTTGTCATGTACGGGTGGGGTAATCCCTAGGTCACCCAAGCCGGGAGACATGATAATCAGGCCGCCATTCGGCCACCTCCCATTAAAACGTTGGATCTCCTCACATGAAAAAGCATCTCATCGCCCTGGCCGTGCTGGCCGCTTCCGGCGCCGCCATGGCCCAATCGTCGGTCCAGCTGTACGGCATCGTCGATACCTTCGTCGGTACCAGCCAGGACACGATCAAGTCGTCAACCGCAAAACAGCAAACCGTGGTCGGTTCGGGTGGCCTGAAGTCCAGCCGTTGGGGCATCAAGGGCAGCGAAGACCTGGGTGGTGGCCTGAAGGCTGGCTTCAAGCTTGAGCAGCGCTTCAAGTCCGACGACGGCAGCCTGGATGGCGTGAACTTCAAGGGCGAGTCCAGCATCAACCTGTCGGGCAACTTCGGTACCGTGGCCCTGGGCCGCATGGCCACCCCGTACGACGATCTGCGCAACAAGACCAACCCGATTGGTGACACCGACATCAGCCCGGTGAAAGACACGATCAAGGCCGCCAAGGCCGACTACACCGACAAGACCGACAACACCATCGCCTATGTCAGCCCGACCTACAACGGTTTCAGCGGTGCTATCGGTGTTTCGCTGAACGAAGACAAGGCCACTGGCGTCGAATCCAGCCAGCACACCTCCCTGAAGGCTCAGTACGCCAACGGTCCGCTGCTGGTCGGCTACGGCTACCAGAAGGAAGAGGCCAAGGACAAGGGCGGCAAAGACAACACCAAGTACAACTTGCTGGCTGCTTCGTATGACTTCGGCGTCGCCAAACTGGTCGGTGGCTACCAGGCTTCCGAAATCACCGTTGGTAACGTCAAGCAAGGCGACAACGACAGTCTGTACTTCGGTGTTCAGGCTCCCGTTGCCTCCAACATCAACGTCTTCTTCGGCTTGGCCAACAGCAAGTACGATGCCGTCACTGGTACCGACGTCAAGGCCACCGGCTACACCCTGGCTGCCAACTACGTGCTGAGCAAGCGTACCGACGCCTACGTCGGCTACAAGCACATCAAGAAGGAAAACGACAACACCGGCGCCGATCTGGGCAAGATCAAGACCCTGGCCGTCGGCGTCCGTCACGCCTTCTGATCCCGCTCGGGCAGGCGGGTCCTGTCTGGCTGGTTCACGCGAAAGCGCCCTTCGGGGCGCTTTTTTTTGGGCTCGCCGGTCAAGGCCTGCCGCGGCCTAGGGTTTTCCCTTGCTTACAGGGTTTCTTTTTTTCCGGTATAAACCGTATATACCGTTAAAAAAGTTTCCAGGGGGAGCCTACACCATGTCCATCATCAACAGCCGCGCGTTCCAAGTCCTGTCTCAGTGGTTCACCCGCCTGATCTCGCCCGAGGTGGCCACCGCCTCGCACCCGGTCGGTCACCACCATATGGGATCGGTCGCCTCGTCCTTCGTCGATTACGGGCGCTGGCCGGAATCGGCCCGCCACCGCTAGACCATGGCCTGGCCTGCGGCCAGGCATGAAGCTCAGCCGAGGTCGGCCGACAGGCGCCAGCCCGATTTCTGCCAGGCCGCCACTTCTTCCTCGACCAGCCAGGCCGATTGCGGATAGCTGCGCGCCCAGCCCGATGTCGCCACCAGCTTGAACTGGCGCGTCTTGTAGCTCAGCTGCAGCGGCGCGACGTCGGGCTCCTGGCGCGCATGGCACAGCAGCACCGCCAGCCGCAGGCAGAGCAGCTGCTTGGCGAACAGCTCGTCGTCGAGATAGTCCTCGATCTTGCGCAGCTTGCCGCGTTGACCCAGCACCAGCTGGCTCATGCGGTGCAGCTCCTGCAGCGTGAAGCCCGGCGCGTCCACATGGTCGAGGATGTAGGCGCCATGGCGGTGCATGTCGCTGTGCGAGATATGCGTGCCGATCTCGTGCAGCCGCGCGGCCCAGACCAGCTTCTGTGAATAACGCTCGTTGTTCGGATCGGGCTCGGCGACCTGGGCGAACAGCTCGGTCGCGACCCGGCCGACACGCTGCGCGTGCGCGGCGTCCACGCCATGGCGTTCGGCCAGCCAGCCGACGGTGCGTTCGCGCACGTCGGTGCTGTCGTGCTCGCGGTCGATCAGGTCATAGAGCGCGCCCTGGCGCAGCGCGCCATCGGCCTTGTGCAGCGTGTCGAGCTTGAACAGGTCGAACAGCGCGCGCAGCACGCCGATGCCGCCACCGATGACCGGGCGGCGGTCGTCCTTGAGCCCATCGAGCCGCAGGTGGTCCGGGTGACCGGCGCGCAGCAGCTTCTCGGTCAGCCAGTCCAGGCCGGCGCGCGTGATCTGGCCGGACGGCCAGCCGTTGAGCGTCAGGATCTCGGCCACCGCGCCCGCCGTGCCCGAGCTGCCATAGGCCGTGTCCCAGCTGCCGACGGGGTAGGCGTCGAGCGCCTCGTCGAGCACGGCCTTGGCCGCGATCTCGGCCGTCTGCAGCGTCTGGGCCGTGATCTGGCCACGCGGGAAGTAGCGCGTCGACCAGGCCACGCTGCCGAGGCGGTAAGATTCCATCTTGTGCGAGCTGTAACCCTGGCCCAGGATGACCTCGGTCGAGCGCCCGCCGATGTCGATCACCAGCCGCCGCTCATCGGACTGCGGCAGCAGGTGCGACACGCCCTGATAGATCAGCCGCGCTTCCTCGTGGCCGGAGACGACCTCGATCGGAAAGCCCAGGATTTCCTCGGCCCGGCGCGTGAAGTCGTCGCGGTTCCTGGCCTCGCGCAGCGTCTGCGTCGCGACCGCCCGCACCTGGTGCTTCTGGAAGCCCTGCAGCCGCTCGCCGAAGCGCGCCAGGCATTCCCAGCCGCGCTCCATGGCGACCAGGCTCAGGTTCTTGTTCTCGTCGAGTCCGCTGCCCTGGCGCACCGTTTCCTTGAGATATTCGACTCGTTCGATGTGGCCCGAGTCGTAGCGGCCGATTTCAAGGCGAAAGCTGTTGGACCCCAGGTCCACCGCAGCCAGCAAGGTTCCGTTGTGCATGTCGTATTGGAAAAATTCGGCGCCAGCATAACACCTGATCGCCCCCGCCAACTGACGGCGGCATCAGGCTTGTTGTGCGGCGAGTCAATCGGGGTGGACAGGGGTGGGTTGTCATATTAATGTCACGCAATGGGCATAAATTCCCATTCATCCCTTTCCTCAATCCTCAAGGATGTCGACCATGAAACGCCACTTCCTCAAGTCTATCGCCGCCGCTGCCGTTGCCGTCTCCAGCTTCGCGCTGCCGACCTTCGCTGCCGCTGCCGACATCACTGGCGCCGGCGCCACTTTCCCGTACCCGATGTACGCCAAGTGGGCCGAGGTCTACAAGAAGGAAACCGGCGTCGGCCTGAATTACCAGTCGATCGGCTCGTCCGGCGGCATCAAGCAGATCCGTGCCAAGACCGTGACCTTCGGTGCTTCCGATGCGCCGCTGTCCGGCGCCGACCTCGACAAGGATGGCCTGGTCCAGTTCCCGGCCATCATCGGTGGCACCGTGCCGGTGATCAACCTCGAAGGCTTCAAGCCGGGCGAGCTGCGCGTCTCCGGCACCGTGCTGGCCGACATGTTCCTGGGCAAGATCACCAAGTGGAACGACGCCAAGCTGGTCGCGCTGAACCCGGGCAAGAAGCTGCCCGACCAGTCCATCACCATCGTGCACCGCGCCGACGGTTCGGGCACCACCTTCAACTGGACCGACTACCTGAGCGCCGTCAGCAAGGATTGGGCCGACAAGGTGGGCAAGGGCGCCGCCGTCAAGTGGCCGGCTGAATCCTCCGTCGGTGGCAAGGGCAACGAAGGCGTCGCCGCCAACGTCAACCGCGTCAAGGGCGCGCTGGGCTACGTCGAGTACGCCTATGTCAAGAAGAACAACATGAACTACATGCAGTTGCAGAACAAGGAAGGCAAGTTCGTCGCTCCCGACGACTCCACCTTCTCGGCTGCCGCCGCTGGCGTGGACTGGAACAGCGCGCCGGGCATGGGCGTGTCGATGGTCGATGCCAAGGGCGCCAACAGCTGGCCCGTCACGACCGCTTCCTTCATCCTGATGTACAAGAACCCGGAAGACAAGGTAGCCTCGCAGGAAGCCATCAAGTTCTTCGGCTGGGCCTTCAAGAGCGGCAAGAAGCTGGCGACCGAACTCGAATACGTGCCGCTGCCCGACGCCGTGACGGCCCAGATCCAGAGCAAGGTCTGGTCGCAGATCAAGTAAGGATTTCCCGCCTCCAGCCATTGCGTCCGTGATCCGTCACTTCGGCGCAATGGCTGCCTTTATCAACCTAACCTTACCGACAACATGAGCGTGGGAGCCACCATGAGCCTACCCGAGGCAGCCGGCGGACGTGACGAGCAGCGCATGCTCTCCATCGTCAAGCGCCAGCAAATCCAGGATTTCTTCTTTCACAAGGTCACGCTGACTTTTTCGCTGATCGTGCTGGTGGCGCTGCTGGGCATCATCGTCTCGCTGTTCATCAACGCCTGGCCGGCGTTCCAGAAGTTCGGCTTCGAGTTCATCTGGCGTGTCGAGTGGGACATCGTCAACGAGGAGTTCGGCGCCGCGATTGCCGTCGTCGGCACCTTGGCCAGCGCGACCATCGCGCTGCTGATCGCCGTGCCCCTGTCCTTCGGCGTCGCCCTGTTCCTGACCGAAACCTGTCCGGTCTGGCTGCGCCGCCCGCTGGGCACCGCCGTCGAGCTGCTGGCGGCCGTGCCGTCCATCATCTACGGCATGTTCGGCCTGTTCATCTTCGCGCCGCTGTTCGCCGAGTACGGCCAGCCCGCGCTGCAGTCCACCCTGGGTCAGATGCCGCTGATCGGCGCCTTCTTTGGTGGCGCCATGAACGGCATCGGCGTGCTGGCGGCCGGACTGGTGCTGGCCTTCATGGTGCTGCCCTTCATCGCCGCAGTGATGCGCGACGTGTTCGAGATCGTTCCCCCCATCCTGCGCGAGTCGGCCTACGGCCTGGGTTGCACGACCTGGGAAGTGGTCCGTTACGTGGTGCTGCCTTACACCCAGAAGGGTGTCGTCGGCGGCGTCATGCTGGGCCTGGGCCGCGCCCTGGGCGAGACCATGGCCGTGACCTTCGTGATCGGCAACTCCAACAAGCTCAGCACCTCGCTGTTCTCGCCCGGCACCTCGATCGCCTCGACCCTGGCCAACGAATTCGGCGAGGCCGCCGACTTCCACATGTCGGCCCTGTTCGGTCTCGGTTTCCTGCTGTTCGTGATCACCTTCTTCGTGCTGGCCATCGCCAAGATCATGCTGATCCGCGCCGAGAAGGCCAAGGGCAACTGAGCCCGGCTGCAAGCGAGAAAAAACATGGAAATGCAAAACACCTCCCTCCTGTATCGCAAGCGCAAGCTGGCCAACTCCATCGGTCTGACCCTGTCCATGGGCGCCATGGGGCTGGGCCTGGTCGTGCTGCTCTGGATCCTGTCGGTCCTGTTCTACAACGGCTTCGCGGCGCTGGACTGGAACATGTTCACCCAGTCCACCCCGGCACCTGGCACCGAGGGTGGCGGTCTGCTCAATGCCATCTATGGCAGCTTGCTGATCGTGGGCTTCACGATCCTGATCGCTACCCCGATCGGCGTCTTCGCCGGCGTCTACCTGGCCGAATACGGCGACCAGAGCAAGACCGCCGAGCTGACCCGCTTCGTGACCGACATCATGCTGTCGGCTCCCTCGATCGTGCTGGGCCTGTTCGTCTACGCGATCTTCGTCGCCCAGGTCGGTCATTTCTCGGGCTGGGCCGGCACCATCGCGCTGTCGCTGATCGCGATTCCCGTCATGGTCCGCACCACCGAGAACATGCTGCGCCTGGTGCCGCCGACGCTGCGCGAGGCCGCCTTCGGCCTGGGCGCGCCGCGCTGGAAGGTCGCGACCTTCATCACGCTGCGCGCGGCCAAGAGCGGCGTCGTGACCGGCCTGCTGCTGGCCATCGCCCGCATCAGCGGCGAGACCGCGCCGCTGCTGTTCACCGCGCTGAACAACCAGTTCTTCAGCTCGGACATGTCCAAGCCGATCGCCAACCTGCCGGTCGTGATCTACCAGTTCGCGATGAGCCCCTACGACAACTGGGTCCGCCTGGCCTGGGGCGGCGCGCTGCTGATCACGCTGACCGTGCTGGTGCTCAATATCCTGGCCCGCGTCTTCTTCCGCGAGAAGGTGGCCGGCTGATCCGCCGCGCCGCCCAGAACCGAATCCTCATCCTGAATCCTCTTCAGCGAGTACCCCGCCAATGACGACCGCCACCACCCCCGCGCTCAAGAATGCCATCGAGGTGCGCAACCTGAACTTCTACTACGGCAAGTTCCAGGGCCTCAAGAACATCAACCTCGACATCGCCGAGAACAAGGTCACCGCCTTCATCGGTCCGTCGGGCTGCGGCAAGTCCACGCTGCTGCGCACCCTCAACCGCATGTACAGCCTCTACCCGGGCCAGCGCGCCGAGGGCGAGATCAACTTCTACGGCACCAACGTGCTCGACGCCAAGCAGGACTTGAACCTGCTGCGCGCGCGCGTCGGCATGGTGTTCCAGAAGCCCACGCCGTTCCCGATGTCGATCTATGACAACATCGCCTTCGGCGTCAAGCTGTACGAAAACCTGAGCAAGTCCGACATGGATGACCGCGTCGAATGGGCACTGAGCAAGTCGGCCCTGTGGACCGAGGTCAAGGACAAGCTGGGTCAGAGCGGCCTGTCGCTGTCCGGCGGCCAGCAGCAGCGCCTGTGCATCGCGCGCAGCGTGGCGGTCAAGCCCAAGGTGCTGCTGCTCGACGAGCCGACCTCGGCGCTCGACCCGATCTCGACCGGCAAGGTCGAGGAACTGGTGCACGAGCTCAAGAACGACTACACGATCGCGATCGTGACGCACAACATGCAGCAGGCCGCGCGCTGCTCGGACTTCACCGCCTACATGTACCTGGGCAACCTGGTCGAGTACGGCACCACCGAGCAGATCTTCTTCAAGCCCCAGCGCAGCGAAACCGAAGACTACATCACCGGAAGGTTTGGTTGATCATGGTAGACAAGCATATTTCCAGCCAGTTCGACTCCGAACTCACCCGCATCTCGACCAAGGTGCTCGAGATGGGCGGCGTGGTCGAGTCCCAGCTGCAGCAGGTGCTCTACGCACTGTCGCACCTGAGCGCCGAGACCTGTCAGCAGGTGCTCGAGATCGAGGACAAGGTCAACCACCTCGAAGTCGAGATCGACCACGACATCACCTCGACCATGAGCCGGCGTCAGCCGACCGCGCGCGACCTGCGTCTGCTGGTGGGCACCGCGCGCATCATCATCAACCTCGAGCGCGCCGGCGACGAGATCTGCACCATCGCCAAGATGCTCAAGTCCACGCTCGACAACGGCATGCCGCGCGCGCTGCCGACGACCGAGCTGCGCGTGGCCGGCAGCCTGGCGGCCGACCTGCTGCACCAGTCGCTCGACTCCTACGCCCGCATGGACGTCCATTCGTCGCTGAGCGTGATCAAGGGCGACGAGGCGATCGACGTCGAGCATGAAGGCCTGATGCGCAAGCTGCTGACCTACATGATGGAGGATCCGCGCACCATCACCTCGGGCCTCAACCTGATGTTCCTGGCGCGCGCGATCGAGCGCGTCGGCGACCATGCCGCCAACATCGCCGAGGCCGTGATCTACATCGCCAAGGGCGCCGATGTACGCCACACCACCGAGGCGGAGCGGGAGGCAGCCATCAAATGAGGAAGTTGCCGCGCGTGCTGGTGGTCGAGGACGAACCGGGGATCGCCGAGCTGATCGCCGTCAACCTGCGCCACAACGGCTTTGCTCCCACGGTGGTGTTCGATGGTGCCGCGGCCCAGCGCGAGATCGACGCGGTGCTGCCCGACGTGATCCTGCTCGACTGGATGCTGCCGGAAGAGAGCGGCGTCGCGCTGGCCAAGCGCTGGCGCGCGCACGAACGCACCAAGCCGGTCCCCATCATCATGCTGACGGCCCGCACCGAGGAGTCGGACAAGGTGCAGGGTCTGGACGCCGGAGCGGATGACTACGTCACCAAGCCGTTCTCGACCCATGAGCTGCTCGCGCGCATCCGCGCGGTGCTGCGTCGCCGCGCGCCCGAGATCGTCAATGATTCGGTCCAGGTCGGCGAGCTGCTGCTCGATGCCGCCACCTACCGTGTCAGCTACCAGGGGCGCGAGCTCAAGGTCGGTCCGACCGAGTTCAAGCTGCTGCATTTCGTGATGAAGCATCCCGAGCGCGTGCATACGCGCGGCTCGCTGCTGGATCGGGTCTGGGGCGACCATGTGTTCATCGAGGAGCGCACGGTCGACGTCCACGTCAAGCGGCTGCGCGAATCACTGGGCGAGGCTGGCAAGATGATCGAGACCGTGCGTGGCGCCGGCTACCGCCTGAGCGCCCAGGCCATGCTCAAGGCGGCCAAGGCGGCATGATCCGTCGCCTGATCGAGCTGCTCTCCTGCACGGCGATCGGTGGCTCGGTCGCGCTCGGGCTGGAGCTCGCGCCGGCGCAGATCATCGGCGGCGCCGGCACCGGGGCCATGCTCTGGCTGGCGCTGGATCACCACCGGCTCGGGCGTTACCGCGACTGGCTGCGCAGCGGACAGGCCAGTGGGGCACCCGATCTGCCCGATGACTGGTCCGAACTGGTCGAGCGCAGCCAGAAGGGCTACAAGCTGCTCGAGCGCGAGACCACCAAGGCCGAGGCGCGCCAGCAGCAGATGGTGGCCGCCTTCCAGGCCTCGCCCCACGGCGTGCTGGTGCTCGACAGCGCCGAGCGCATCGCCATCTGCAACCAGTCGGCGGCCGATCAGCTGGGTTTCAACGCCGAGCGCGACCTGGGCCAGCACATGAGCAATCTGGTGCGCGACCCGGTCTTCGTCAGCTACCTGCGCTCCGGTGACTACCTGAATCCGATCGAGATCACCAGCCGCGCCTCGGCGGGCCGTCCACCCAGGCGCATCTCGCTGCAGTTCCACCCCTACGGCCCGGGCAACCGGCTGCTGCTCACGCGCGACATCACCCGCGAGGAGATGGCCGACACCATGCGGCGCGATTTCGTCGCCAATGTCTCGCACGAGATCCGCACGCCGCTGACCGTGCTGAGCGGCTTCGTCGAGACCCTGCTGAGCTACGACCTGAGCGTCGAGGAGCGCGAGCGCTATCTGCTGCTGATGAATCAGCAGGCACAGCGCATGAAGACCCTGGTCAATGACCTGCTGCTGCTGTCACGGCTCGAAGGCACGCCCGCGCCGGGCAGGACCGAATGGGAGTCGGCGCCTGAACTGCTGGAGCATGTGGTCGAGGACGCGCGCGAATTGTCGAACCTGATCGCCGAGGGCTCGCACGACATCGAAGCCGAGCCTTGTCCGGACATCGAGTTGGCGGGTTCCTACACCGAACTGCTCAGCGCGATGTCCAACCTGCTGAGCAACGCGGTGCGCTACACGCCCGCGGGCGGCAAGATCCGGGCCGGCTGGCAACTGCTGCCGCAAGGCGGTGCCCAGTACTGGGTCAGCGACACCGGTCCCGGCATCGAGCCTGAGCATGTCCCGCGCCTGACCGAGCGCTTTTACCGCGTGGACCGCAGCCGCTCGCGCGAGACCGGCGGCACCGGGCTGGGTCTGGCCATCGTCAAGCATGTGGTGCAGCGCCACGGCGGCCAGTTGCGCATCGACAGCGTGGTCGGTCAGGGGTCGACCTTCCGCATCGAGTTGCCGGCCAGCCGGGTCCGCCTGGCTCAGCCGGAGCTCGTCAGCGCCTGAGATAGACCAGCAGGCCGTCGCGGTTTTCCCGCAGGCGCGGCACCTTGCGCAGGGCGCGCCATTGCGACAGATCCACCGCCCGCGCCAGCGTGGCCTCGGCCTGTGGCTCCACCACCAGCAGCCGGCATTGGCTGCGCTGGTCCTGGCGGGCGCGTACCAGCTTGAGGCCGCCATGGTGTTGCAGTCCGGCCAGCTGTGACTGGCTGAGCCCGTGCACCAGCACGCAGCTGCCGGTCGGGGTCAGCGCCGCGATGCGGCGCGAGATCGGCTCCTGTCCCAGGCCGTGGTTGAGGGCCGGCAGCCAGAGCGTCATCAGCAGCAGCCAGCACAGCGTGCTGCCGCCAGCCGATAGCACCAGCCCCTTCCAGAGGGCGGGACGGTAGCGCCCGAGGCGCCAGGCCAGCGCCCCCAGCCAGGCCAGCGTGCCGAGCAGGGCCGCCAGCAGCAGCGCCCAGTCCAGCTCCGGCTTGAAGCCCGGCAGCAGGCGCAGCACGTTGGCGGCCGGCTTGGCCGGTACGCCGCTCTCGATCGCGACCCAGTAGAACCAGATCAGCAGCGCGCAGCCGCTGAAGAAGAGCAGGGCGAACCAGTCGACCAGTGCCGTGACGCTGCGCGACAGCGTCGGCAGTGCGAAAGCGGCCAGACAGGCCAGCGCCGGCAGTGCGAGCAGCAACGCGCGGTCGCTGGCGTCGAGCAGCCAGCAAGAAGCCATGCCGACCAGCGCGAACCAGATCGGCAGCAGCAGCTGGGTGTTGCCCAGGCGCCGGCGCCAGCGCCAGAGGCTCAGCAAGGCCAGCAGGCCAGCGGGCCAGCTGAACCACAGCAGCAGCCGACCGAAGCGGCTCCAGTGGGCCAGATCGGTCCAGGCGGCCCAGTCGCTGAGCTGCTCCAGGCGCCGAGGCAGTTCGAGTTCCCAGGCCAGCAGCCCCGCCAGCAGCGTGCCGGAGGCGCAGAAGGCGATCAGCAGCAGGTCGCGCGTGCCCGGGCGCTGGCGGCGGCAGGCCGAGATCGACCACAGCAGCCAACCCGTTCCCAGCACCGCGCCGATCCAGGGCGCCCCGCTGAGCGCGAGGCCCACCGCGCCCAGCCACCACGCCAACGCGCTGAGCCAGCGCCATTGCGCGTTCGGGCTCGCGAGGCGGGCGCAGGCGTACAGCAACAGCGAGGCAAAGGCCAGCTGGGCCGCGTCGGGCGTGGTCTCGTGCGCCAGCTGGGCCAGCCCCAGGCTGGCGACCAGCGCGAGCAGCGCCGCGTCGGCCAGCGCGCGGGCGTAGTCGACCGGGCTGGCCTCGCCGCCGAAGGCGAAGGCGACCGGCTGCGCCGAGGGCAGGCGCGCGAGGTGGTAGGTCGCGTACCAGGTGCAGGCCAGGGTCAGCCCCAGCAGCAGGCCGTAGGGCACGCGGGCGGCGAGTTCCGTCGGCAGCCAGGGCAGCAGCTCGATGAAGGCCGCGCCCAGCCAGTAGGGCAACCAGGCCTGCACCGCAGCCGCTTCACCCAGCAGCTGCGGCTGCAGCCAGTCGCCCGAACCCCGCGCCATGTCGAGCATGACGCCGAAGGCGGCCAGGTCGGGGCCGCGCCAGGGCTGGCGACCCAGCAGGCCGGGCAGCACATAGATCAGGCCGAGCAGCAGCAGCACCCAGCGCGGCAGTCTGCGCGCGGCCAGCTGGGAGACGATCGCGGGGGTGGGGCGTTGCAGGTCAGACACTCAAGGCTCCAGGATGAAAAAAAGCAGCCCGAGGGCTGCTTTCTTCTTGCGCGCCAGCGACCAAGGATTACTTGGCGGTGCGAGCGAAACGGTTGCGGAACTTCTCCACGCGGCCGCCCATGGTGTCGACCGACTTCTGGGTGCCGGTGTAGAACGGGTGCGATTCGCTCGAGGTGTCCAGCTTGAACAGCGGCAGCTTGCGGCCGTCTTCCATGTCGATCATCTCCTTCGTGTTGGCGCAGGAGCGGGTCACGAACTTGAAGCCGTTGGACAGGTCCACGAAGCAGACGTCGCGGTAGTTGGGGTGAATGCCTTCTTTCATCGCATTTCCTAGATATGTAGTCAGCGGCGGCAGCCGCATCCGGCCTATTCCAGATGAACTTTCCGCCAAAAGCTTTCGATTATAGCCTCAGCCGCCGCGGCGCATGAGGTCGAAGAACTCGTGGTTGTTCTTGGTCTGCTTCATGCTCTTGAGCACCATCTCCATCGACTCGACCTCGTCCATGTTGTACATGAACTGGCGCAGGATGCGGGTCTTTTGCAGGATCTCGGGCTGCAGCAGCAGTTCCTCGCGCCGGGTTCCGCTGCGGTTGAGCTGGATCGAGGGGAAGACGCGCTTCTCGTACAGGCGGCGGTCGAGGTGGATCTCGCAGTTGCCGGTGCCCTTGAATTCCTCGAAGATCACCTCGTCCATGCGGCTGCCGGTGTCGACCAGCGCGGTGGCGATGATGGTCAGCGAGCCGCCTTCCTCGACATTGCGCGCCGCGCCGAAGAAGCGCTTGGGGCGCTGCAGCGCGTTGGCGTCGACGCCGCCGGTCAGAACCTTGCCCGAGGATGGCAGCACGTTGTTGTAGGCGCGGGCCAGGCGCGTGATCGAGTCGAGCAGGATCACCACGTCCTTCTTGAGTTCGACCAGGCGCTTGGCGCGCTCGATCACCATCTCTGCCACGTGCACGTGGCGCGCGGCCGGCTCGTCGAAGGTCGATGCGATCACGTCGCCGCGCACGGTGCGCTGCATCTCGGTGACTTCCTCCGGGCGCTCGTCGACCAGCAGCACGATCAGCTCGACCTCCGGGTGGTTGGCGGTGATGGCGTGGCAGATATGCTGCATCATCACGGTCTTGCCGCTCTTGGGGGGCGCGACGATCAGCGCGCGCTGGCCCTTGCCGATCGGCGCGATGATGTCGATCACGCGGCCGGTCACGTTCTCCTCGCCCTTCATTTCGCGCTCGAGCTTCATCTGTTCCTTGGGGAACAGCGGCGTGAGGTTCTCGAACATGATCTTGTGCTTGTTCTGCTCGGGCGGCAGGCTGTTGATCTTGTCGAGCTTGTTGAGCGCGAAGTAGCGCTCGCCGTCCTTCGGAATCCGGACCTCGCCCTCGATCATGTCGCCGGTGTGCAGGTTGAAGCGGCGGATCTGGCTGGGCGAGATGTAGATGTCGTCGGTGCTGGCGGTGAAGCTGGTGTCCATCGCGCGCAGGAAACCGAAGCCGTCGGGCAGCACTTCGAGCACGCCGTCGGCGAACACCAGTTCGCCCGCCTTGGCGCGCTTCTTGATGATCGCAAACATCAGCTCCTGCTTGCGCATGCGTCCGGTGTTTTCGATTTCCAGGGCTTCGGCTTGCTTGAGCACTTCAGACACGTGCAGTGCCTTGAGTTCGTTCAGATGCATGGACGTCACTCCGCAGCGGGAGTCGTGTAAGTGATGGGGGGTGGATGTCGACGCGGCTGAGCTGGCGCGGTCACATCGAAAGGGGGAGGGCCTGTCAGGCGCTGTGATGAGCCATTATGACAGGAAATCGCTCCGGCGTTGCACCGGAGCGATCGGGGTCGGACCTCAGGCCAGTTGCTGGTCGATGAAGGCGGTCAGCTGGGCCTTGCTCAGCGCGCCGACCTTGGTGGCGGCGAGCTGGCCGTCCTTGAACACCATCAGCGTCGGAATGCCGCGGATGCCGAACTTGGCCGGCACTTCGCGGCTCTCGTCGACGTTCATCTTGGCTACCGTCAGCTTGCCAGCATAGACGGTGGCGACTTCGTCCAGGATCGGGGCGATCATCTTGCAGGGGCCGCACCATTCGGCCCAGAAGTCGACCAGCACCGGGGTGCCGGCCTGGATGACTTCGGTTTCGAAACTTGCGTCGGTAACTTGTTTGATCAGCTCGTTGGCCATGGCTAGTCTGGTTCGGTTCGCGGTTGCTTGATGGGTGCCTCGTCAATGTGACACCCGATTCAAATCATTATAGACGCCGATGTCGGCGCGCGCGGCGGCGCGGGCCAGGCCTGGCATGGGTCGTCGCCCGATATTGCGCCTTGCCCCAGCCGGTGCCCGCCTGCGCCGGCCGGTCTTTTTTCCGCTTTTCGCGCCGATGGCGAACTTATTTCCAAGTCATTGATTTTTCATGTGTTTCGATAGTTGCCCAGAGATTCTGTGGATAAATTTGTGGGCAAGTCGTGGGATTTGGGTCCCACCCCTAGGAAAAAAGGCGCCAAAGGTGGTTTGCCCATAAAAGAGGCATCTAAAAAAGTTCAATCCAATCAACCACTTGCAGATGGGGTATCGTTCCTTGTCCGATTGGGGTAAATCGCTATCCGCTTGTGGTCCAGGCCGTGGGACATGTGTATAAGGTGCCCTTGATCATCTGATTTAAATGATGGTGTTGCCGGTATCTGCCCTGCAGCCCAGTGGTCCGGTGCCCGCCGTGCTTGACGCCGTCTTGCGCTTGTTCGAGGATGAGCGAAGCATCGGGACAGATCCCCAAGGAGCGTTACATGGACGACATCGTCATCACCAAGGGCGGCATCAATTTCACGCTGCATCACCAGGGCTACGCTGGCGACGAGGCGGTCGTGGGCGAGCTCTACCAGCTGGTGGCCGAGTATGACGGTCCACCCGAGGATCTCGACTGGCCCGACGATGACGAGGTTTCGTCCGCGGCGGGCATGACGCTGAGCACGCTCGATCCCGCCAGTGGCGACATGCTGGAGGCGGTGCTGGTGGTCGAGGCCGGTCCCGAAGGCCGAACCCGGAATTCTTGACATCCTCCCCTGCCTAAAGACAGGGGATTCCCTCTGCAGGCGCTCGATGCCCCGAGCGGGCGCTTGACTTGTTCAGGATATTTTTCGCGGCATTCACATCACGATCATGCTCACAGCCACATGCCGAACAGGTCCAGCGCCTTATTCCAAGGTCTGCGATACCTTTCGGCCTCGAATCGGGCAGAGCGCCACAGTTCGAGCAGACTTGGGAAGAAAACGCTTCATTTACTTCTTCGTACCACGCGCCATTCGCAACCGACTTGTACGCGAGCATCAGCTTGAAGGAATGCCAAGAGGCGTCATGGACGCTTTTGGCCATCTTGGTCTTGGCCAGTTTGCTGCTGCTGACGTTGCCCACAGCGATGTAGTCGAAGCGACGCACGATGCCCGTGCTGGCCTTGTGCAGGAAGTCCATCCGGCAGTTGGCTATTTTTGCGTGGATGTTCGTCGCTTGCCGCTTCTTGCGCGCCCGCTGGGCCTGGGCGAGCTGGGTCTCCAGCTCTCGGAAGCAGCGCGGGTGCTCGATCTTCTCCCCCGTGGACAGCGTGGCCAGATCCTTCAGGCCGAGGTCGATGCCGACGCCGCGCTCAGGAGTGCGAACCGGTACATCGGCCGCTTCCACCACGATGTTGAGGAACCAGTTGCCGCGCCGATCCTGCGAGAAGCAGGTGCCGTCCTTAATCTTGCCCTCGGGCAGCGGGCGAGTGTTGAACACGCGGAAGGTGTTGCCTGCAAACCGGAAGGCATCGCCCTCGCGCTTCAAGTCCCGACCCTTGAGCGGCACCCAGCCCAGCGTGCGCCGGCCGCGATAGCGCAGGTACGGACGGTTGAACTGCTGGCGCGACTTGGCGTACTGCTCACAAACCGCATTCACGGCGCCCGAGTGCAGCCCGAGTTCCTTGCTGCTGCCGCTGGTCAGCTTGTTCAGGTCAAAGCCTGTGGGCCAAGGCTTGCGCCACTTGAGCGCGTGCTTCTGCGTGTCATTGCAGAAGTTCCAGACGTAGTTCACCGCGCGCGCCTGCTGGTTGAGCAGCCCGTTGAGGGACTTGACGCGGTAGCGGTAAACCTGGGTGGTCATTGGCGCTTGAGGTACTCGTCGATGGCGCGACGGACCAGTTCGGCCACGGACAGCCCGGTCTTGTCGGACAGGGCGCGCAGAGTCAGCAGCACGGGCTCTGGCAAGAAAAGATGTGTGCGTTTCATGCACACACTATATCAACAATCTCAACCCCATGTGCAGCCTGTCGGCTGCGCTCCTTTCCTCCTCCCGAAGGGGGAGGTTTCACGGAGCTACTGATGAACCGGCTGCTGGGTGCATGGTGATGACGCCGAAGGGGCAGCGGATCGCGCAGTAGGCGCAACCGGTGCAGCGCTCGGCGTCGTGTAGCGCCGAATGCTTCTTCCAGCCCTCGCGTTCGAGCGAGAGCAGGTCGAGCGGGCAGGCCGCCACGCACCAGCCACAGCCGGTGCAGCGTTTCAGGTCGATCTCGGGGAGAACGGTGCCGCGCTGGGTCATGGGACTAGAACAGGCTCGGGTTGCGCAGCAGCACATAGAGGCCGGTGCCGGTCACGATACTCAATAGGGGGTTGCGGCTGCGCCACTGCAGCAGCGCCGCCAGCCCCGCGCAGAGCAGCTCGCGCCAGGGGCCGCCTGGATGTTCGCGCGCCGAGCCGACGATGGCGTGCAGCAGCAGCAGGGTCATGATGGCCAGCGGCAGGAAGCGGCCGAGCCGGCGCACCACATCGTGGCGCTGCAGCCAGCGCGAGGCGATGAAGGGCAGCGCGCGCAGCGCGAAGGTGATCAGCGCCATCGCGGCGATGACGCCCAGTGCGTAGCCGGTGTCAATCATGGTGGGTCTCCGCGAACCAGCAGCCGGCGAGCAGGCTCAGCGCGATCGCGATGGCGAGCGCGTGCTGTGGCGCCAGCGACCAGGCCACGGCGTAGGACGCGAGCGCGACCCAGACCGGCGTGGCCTGGCGCCGGCTGCGCCACTGCTCGACGGTCAGCACCGCGAACAGCGCGGCGAGCACGAAGTCCAGGCCGGCGAGCTCGATCCTGGCCTGGCTGCCGATCAGCGCGCCGAGCGCGCTGCCCAGGATCCACCAGCCGTGGTTGAGCAGGGCCAGCAGCGCCATCTGGCGCGCGGGCGTGCTGGTGGGCAGCGTGGTCAGGATCGAATAGGTCTCGTCGGTCAGCGCGAAGGCCAGGTAGCCGCGCAGCAGCCTTCCCCTTGGCAGCCGCTCAAGCAGCGACAGTCCGTAGAACAGGTGGCGCAGGTTCACCACCAGCGTGGCCAGCGCGATCGTGGCCAGTGGCATGCCAGCGGCCAGCATCGGGACCATCATGTACTGCGCTGCGCCGGCGTAGACCAGCAGGCTCGACAGCAGCGCGAGCGACCAGTGGCCGCCAGCCTGCACGAACAGGAAGCCGAAGACGGTGCCAAGCGGCAAGTAGCCCATCGCGACCGGGGCGGTCAGCGCGAGCAGGGAGGCTGGAGCGGCGGCCGGTGCGGGCGGCATTGGGGACGGTTCAGGCATGCGGCGAGGGAAGGTCGGAATCCACCGGATTGTGACCCATGCCGTCATGGCCGTTGGGTCTGCTGTCGCGTTCCAGTCATGGAACTCTGGCAATCTGGCTGATCTGCATCGCGGCGGCATGAGCCGATAATCCCAGCTCAGGCCCGATCGGGTCCTGGGTCATTTCGCGCCGCCCCATCCATGCGGCTCCTCAAGCGCCACGAGCCATGTCAATAGAAAAATTCAAGGAAATGCTGGAGAAACAGCGGCTGGTCGACCAGGTCGTCCGCAGCCAGAAGATGTCGCGGCACGAGGTCGCCGAGGTGCTGGTGCACAAGCAGCACGAGGCCGAGATGTCCAATGCGATCAGGGGTCAGACCGCCGTCGAGCTCGGCGAGATCCTGGACGGCCTGACGCTTGAGCAGGCGCGCGAACTCTGGCAGCGCATTCCCGAGGCGCGCATCAACGACATCCTGTGGGAGCTGTCGGATGAGCGCCGCCAGGAACTCGCCGGCGGGCGCGAGCCCGACATCGAGGGCAGCAAGGTCAGCATCTTCGAGCTCGTCGACGGCAAGCTGCGCCAGATGCCATTCGCGGGCAAGCGCGACCTGGAGGGCGTGCGTCCGATCTGGGTCGACCTGATCCACGCCAGCAAGGCCCAGCGGGCCTACATCGGCGCGCATTTCGGCATCGAGCTGCCCGACCCGCTCGACGTGACCGACCTCGAGGTCAGCGCGCGCTTTCACATCGAGGACAACGATGCCATCCACCTGCACTCGAACTTCCTGCTCGACCGCGCCGGCGACTCGCGCAGCGTGCCGGTGGCCTTCGTGCTGCATCGGGGCATATTGTTCTCGCTGCGCGAGGAGGATCTGCCGGTGTTCCGGCTGCAGCGCCGCCTGGCCCGGACCCAGCCGGGCTATGTGACCGATGCGGTCGACGTGCTGCTCGACCTCTACGGCGCCGATGTCGAGTGCTCGTCCGATTCGCTCGAGAACAGTTACGCGATCCTGGCCAAGGTCGGCAAGCTGGTGCTCAACGAGTCGGTCAGCGACGAGCAGGCGGGTGCCATCCTGTCCGACATCGCCGAGGAGGAGGATCAGAACGGCCGCATCCGCTCCAACATCCTGGACACGCAGCGCGCGCTCAACTTCCTGATGCGCGGCCGGCTGCTGACCGCGCCGCAGATGGAGGATGCCAAGCAGATCCTGCGCAACATCGACTCGCTCAACAGCCACACGGCGTTCCTGTTCGACAAGATCAACTTCCTGATGGATGCCACCATCGGCTTCATCAACATCAACCAGAACAAGCGAGTCAACCAGCTGACCATCCTGAGCGTGGTCTTCATGCCGATCAACGTGCTGGCTGGCATCGGCGGGATGTCGGAGTTCTCGATGATGACCCAGGGCCTGCCCTGGCCGGTGGCCTACGGCGGTTTCGTCGTCGGCTCGGCGCTGGTCGGCCTGACGACCTATGTCGCGCTCAAGCATTTCGAGCGGCGGCGCATGCGCAACTCCAAGGCGGCCCGCTTCTGAGGCGGCCGGTCGGCCAGGTCAGCGCCCGAGGGAAGGGCTCGGGGCGTCAGGGCGCGACCAGCTCGAAGGCGAAGCTGGCGCCGTCGACCTGGACGCGCACCGCGCGCACATCCTGCGCGCCGGGGACTTCCAGCCGGGTGACGTTGGGCAGCGGCCGCTTGTCGAGCGTGAAGGGCTGGTCGATCACGAAGCGGTGGCTGTCGCCGTGGATCAGCAGCACCGGCTTGCCCCATTGCCGGGCCAGTGGCAGCAGGGTCTGGCCCACGCTGCGGCGAAAGCCCGAGTGACCGGGGAAATCCTCGTACGCCGTCCGCGGCTCCAGCATGTCGGCCTGGAAGGCCAGCACCAGCGCCTTGGCCTGACGCTGCTCGGCCTGCTCGAACGCCGCCTTGATCCAGGCCACGTTGGCCGCGTCGCGCTCGAAGAACTCGGCGCTCGCCTGGGGGTCGCGGCTCTCGAGGTTGTTGTTGCTGCCCACCAGGTGCAGCGTCGCGAACAGCACGCCCTGGTACTGCCAGCGCTGGTTCTCGACGTAGCCGCCGTGCTCGGGCATCAGGCGGGCCTGGCTCTCGACCGCCATCGGCCGCTGGCCCAGCGAGCGCTGGCCGTCGAAGAAGCGCTGGCGCAGCGCGCCCAGGCGCTCAAGCGGATCGTAGCCGCCATTGTTGGCGCGGTGGCAGTCGGTCCACTCGTTGTCGCCCGGGGTGTAGACGACGGCGCCGGCATAGCGGCCGAAGTGTTCGAGCTGGGCCGAGAATTCCTCGTCGCTGCAGCGCGTCGAGCCTGACTTGATGTCGCCGACATGCACCGAAAAGGCCGGCTCGATCCGGTTGATGCGCTCGATCAGCGCCCGGTAGGGAGCGTAGGACTTGTCCGGTGCCCCGTAGGGCAGGTCGCCGAGCGCGACGAAGGAGAAACCCTGCGCCTGGGCAGCGAAGGACAGGGCGAGCGCGAGGGGCAGGCAGAAGTGTCGCAGTTTCATGATCGGATCATAGGGCCTGTGGTCCGCTGCGCAATTGCTGCCCTATGATGGCAACCATGAACATTCGCAAATCTTTCCAGTACGCCGCCGTCGCCACCCTGTCCGCGTTGAGCCTGTCGGCTTTCGCGGCGCCTCGACAGGGCGGCTGCGAGCCAGGCGCCATGCCGGGCATGGAAGCCCATCAGCCGATGGCCGGCATGGGCGGCATGGGTGGGCATAACGGCTTCGCAATGGGGCTGCACAGCCTCAATCTCAGCGATGAGCAGCACGACAAGGTCTTCGAGCTGATGCAGGGCCAGATGCGCCAGCAGCACGAGGCGATGCGCGCCGGCCGCAAGGCGCAGGAGGAGCTGCGCCAGCTCGCACGCGAGCCCGGCTTCGACGCCGCCAAGGCCAAGCCGCTGGCCGACCAACTCGGCCAGCTCCAGGCCCAGCAGCTGTTGCGCCAGGCCCAGGCCGAGTCCCAGCTGCGTGCCCTGCTCACGCCCGAGCAGCGCAAGAAGCTTGACGAAAGCGCCGGGCAACGCCAGCATGGCCCGCGCATGATGCCGGGCGAGCGCCACCACGATTGACCGACTCGGTCGCGCCGGATCCCCTAAAGCCTCCTGGCATGGCGCCAGGGGGCTTTTTTATCAGAATCTGAACATGAGCCAGAGCTATGACTATGTGATCGTCGGTGGCGGGGTTGCCGGAGCCAGCGCGGTCCAGACCTTGCGCGCCGAAGGGGCCAAGGGCAGCATTCTGCTGCTGGCGGCGGAGCCGCAACTGCCCTATCACCGGGGGTCGCTGTCCAAGACCTTCCTGTCCAGCGCGTCCGCCGAATCGGCGCGCTGGGTATTGGACGCGGCCGGCTATGAAAAGCTCGGGATCGAAGTCCGGCTAGGCGCTGCCGTGACCTCGGTGCAGCCGTCACGCCATCGCCTCTGCGTCGGGACAAAGGACGAGCTCGCCTATGGCCAACTGCTGATCGCCACGGGCGCGTCGGCGCAGCGGCTCGAGATTCCTGGCGCGGGGCTGGCTGGCATCCACACCCTGCACAGCCTGGCCGAGGCCCAGGCCTTGCGCGCGACTGCCCTGATGGCCAGACGCGCGGTGGTGATCGGCGGCAGCTTCGTCGGACTCGAAGTGGCCGCCGCCTTGCGCCAGCGCGGGCTGTCGGTCACGCTGATCGCGCATGGCGGGCTGCTCGACAGCCTGGCCCTGCCGGAGTTCTCATCCCATCTGCGGGCCACGCTCGAACGGCATGGCGTCGAGGTGGTGCTGGGCAACGCGCCGGTGCGGTTTCACGGCCAGGCACGGGTCGAGGGCGTGACGACAAGTGGTGGCCTGACCCTGGCCTGCGACCTGGTGGTGCTGGGGGTGGGGGTCACGCCCAACACGCAATTCCTGCGCGGCAGCGGCATCGAGCTTGACGCGGGCAGGATCCAGGTCGATCGCTTTCTGCAAACCAATCAGCCCGGCATCCATGCGGCCGGAGATGTCTGCAACTTCTTCGATGGCGTCTTCAACTGCCAGCGGCATATCGAGCACTGGGACAATGCCTTCAAGCAAGGACGCCATGCTGCCCGCAACATGATGGGACGGCGCACCCCTTACTCGGAGGTCAGCTACTTCTACAGCCATGTGTTCGACCTCAGCTTCAATCTGCTCGGGCGCATCGATTCCCGGCACGAGCGAATAGACCGTGGCTCGCTTGAGGCCGGGTCGTACGCCGCGATCTTCCTGCAGGACGATGTGCCGCGGGGCCTGTTTTCCCTCGGGCGTCCCGCCGACGAGACCCGGATGATGGAAACCCTGATCAAGCACCGGGTCAATCTGCGCTCCAGCAAGCCGCGGCTGTCCGACCCTGGATTCGCGCTCGATCAGATCCCGAACCAGACCGTCTACATCCTGCAGGGTGGCGGTGCCTTCGGCGCTTTCGAATGTGGTGCGATCCAGGCCTTGCAGGAGCGCGGCATCCGTCCCGATGTCGTGGCCGGCGTTTCGATCGGTGCGATCAACAGCGCGATCATCGCGGGCAATCCGGACCATGCAGCGCAGCAGCTGCAGGCCTTCTGGAGCGAGCTCGGCACCGAGTCACCGGCACTGGCCGACGAAGGGTTGCGGCGCATGGTCGCGGGCGGGCATGTCGCACTGCTCGGCGTCCCGCAGTTCTTCCAGCCCGGCTGGCTCAAGCCGTTCTGGAGCGAGGATGCATCGCCCTCGCGCTGGACCAGTCTCTACGACATGTCGCCGGCCCGGCGGCTGCTGGAAAAATACGTCGATTTCGAACGCCTGAAGTCCAGCCCGGTCCGGCTGCTCGTCAGTGCCGTGGATGTCCAGACCAGCGAACTGGTGGTGTTCGACAGCTATGTCGACGACCTCGGCGCCGACCATATCCTGGCCAGCGGCAGCCTGCCGCCGGCGTTTCCCTGGACCACGATAGGAGGCCGGCATTTCTGGGATGGCGGCATCGTGAGCAACTCGCCGCTGGAGCAGGTGGTCGAACGCTGCGGCTCGGCCGGCAAGCAGGTCTACATCGTCGACCTCTACCCGGACAAGGCCCAGGCCCTGCCGGCCAATCTGACCGAGGTCATGGCCCGGCGCGAGGAAATCCTGTTTGCCGAGCGCATCCGCAACGACCTCAAGACCGAGACCCTGGTGCATGATTTCCAGCAGCTGGTGCAGGACATGCTGGCCGATCTGCCAGCGGCAGCGGCCCACCGCATCCGGCATCAACCGAACTTCATCCAGCTGATGGGTCAGCAGGCTCCCTTGCGGATCACGCGCATCGTGCGCGAGAGCGTGCCCGGCGAGCCCGCCGCGAGCGGTTATGACTTCTCTGGCAAGACCCTGGCCCGGTTGATCGAGGCGGGCTACCGGATGGCCCTGCGGGCGATCGACGCTCCACAGCTGCCAGTCGGCGCGGCCCGGCCCGCTGAGCTATCCCTCGGGCTGGGCGAATAGGACTTGATCGGCTGGCTCAGCCCTTGAGCTGGCGTGCCAGGAAGTCCAGCGTGCGCGACCAGGCCAGCCGTCGCGTCATGCCAGCGTACCCGCCAGGAATTCCGGGAACCTGCTCATCGGCAGCCTGAAGGCGCTGGCCTGCGGGTGGCCGCCACCGCCGAACTGCAGCGCGATCGGCGACACATCGAAGCTGCGCAGCGAGCGCAGGCTGACCTTGACGAACTGGGCGCTGTCGATCTTGAACACCACCGCGAACGTGCCGGTGCGCAGGGCCAGGATGTTGCCGAGCTCGCTGGTGAACTCGCTCACCGCGTTGACCGCCAGCGTCTGGTGCCCGA
Source organism: Malikia sp. (assembly GCF_028687635.1). Taxonomy (GTDB): domain Bacteria; phylum Pseudomonadota; class Gammaproteobacteria; order Burkholderiales; family Burkholderiaceae_C; genus Malikia. Next base: position 152,400 of record NZ_JAQTZS010000006.1, read on the forward strand.
GCAGCGTGAGCTCGAACGCGCCCTTGGCCACGCTGGCGACCAGGCCCTCGTACTGGCGGCGCAGGGCGCGGCCCTGTTCCAGCAGCGCAGGCCGCGCCGCCGGGTCCTCGGCCCGCAGCCGCAGCGCGTGCCAGGCCTGGAAGTCGAAGCCCTGCGTGTCGAGCACCGACAGCAGCTCGCGGCTGTCCTCGAACTTCCAGTTCCAGAGGTCGCGGTCCTCGATGCGGGCGATCAGATAGGGAACAGGCTGACCGGGGTGGAAATGCTCCCAGGCCAGTCGCGCGCCCGATTTCTGCAGGTCGAACAGCAGCGAGAACTTCGGCCCGCAGCTCAGGCAGCGCAGCTGGTCCTGCGCCGTCTTGTGGTGGTCCAGCAGCGTGATGGATTCGGCCTGCCCGCGCATCTGCTCCATCACCTCGGGCGCGAAGGAGAAGTCGAGGATGTAGACCTGTCGGCCGCTGACGTCGGGCACCGGGTCGCCGTATTTGCAGGGCAGGTAGTCGGCCGAGTCGCCGAGCGCGAGCCAGGCGGAGTAGGCGGCGCCGAAGCCGTCCGGGCAGTCGGCGTGGTAGAGGACGAGGGTGGGGCGGGAGGGAGTCATGTCGGAATTGTCATCCAGTTTTAACCAGTGAGGATAATTGACCTCATGGTCAATCAACTCACCCTCGAAACGCTCGAAAGCTGGCTCTGGGAGTCCGCCAACATCCTGCGCGGCTCCATCGACTCGTCCGACTTCAAGAACTACATCTTCGGCCTGCTGTTCCTCAAGCGCTTCAACGACGTGTTCGAGGAGCGCGTGCAGAAATTGATGGATGAGGAAGGTCTTGGCCGAGTCGAGGCCGAGGTCGAAGTGTCCGAAGACCAGGGCATCTTCCCCTACACCGCGCGCTGGGGCCACCTCGTTGCCCGCACCGAAAACATCGGCGAGGCGCTGGACAAGGCCTTCCACGACATCGAGGCCAACGTCAAGGGCGCCGACCTGCAGCATGTGCTGACCGCTACCCAGTACGGCGACAAGCGCGTGCTGTCCGACCACACCCTGCAGCGCCTGCTGCGCCACTTCAACCAGTACCGGCTGGGCAACGCCGACCTCTACAAGGCCGACATGCTGGGCGATGCCTACGAATACCTGTTGACATCCTCCCCTGCCTATAGGCAGGGGATTCCTACAGCGCGGAGGGGCATGGCGCCTGACTCCGTCGCTTCGGTGGGTTCCTGCTTCGCCGAGGCGGCACGCCTGGCCCTCGCGGGCCTGGCCTGACTGACTGCCTCTCCACAGGCTGCAACGCGGTGTCCCCGCGCCAGTATGTTCATCGCGCCGACCACATCGGCGTTTTCCTCGTAACCGCATTGCATGCACGCGAATTTCGCTTGCGTCAGTCGGTTGTCCGCCGACACATGACCGCAAACCGGACAGGTCCGGCTCGTGTTCTGCGGTAGCACGGCGATCAGCAGGCCCCCATTCCAGGCCAGCTTGTAGTCGAGCTGGCGGCGGAACTCGAACCAGCCCTGGTCGAGGATGGCCTTGTTCAGTCCCGACTTGGCCCGAACGCTCTTGCCCGGCTGCTCGGTGCTGCCGGCCGCCGACTTGCTCATGTTGCGTACCTGCAAGTCCTCGATGCACACCATCGCGTGGTTCTGGCTGATGACGCTCGTGGCTTGGTGCAGGTAGTCGCGTCGGACGTTGCCGATGCGGGCATGCAGACGCTGGACTCGGGCCTTGGCTTTCTTCCAGTTCTGGCTGAATTTCACCTTGCGGCTCATCGCACGCTGGTGGCGGCGCAAGCGCGCCTCGTGCTTCTTGAAACTGTTGAGCGGCGCCAGATGGCTGCCGTCGCTTATCGTGGCAAAGCGGGTGATTCCCACGTCGATGCCGATGGCGCTGCTGGCCTTCG
>NZ_JAQTZS010000030.1 GCF_028687635.1 Malikia sp.
TTGCCCCTGGCCAGCACAGCCGATGAATACGAGGCCCTGCTGCCCTGGCGGCTGACGCCTCGCGCCTGAACTCCGTACCCCAGATCCTGTCACCGGGCAAGGGCGGGGTTAATCACGCGCATACGATGTATTTGCCAACCTCGCTGGTGTAGGTCTGCGCGGTCGTCGAGCGCACACGCAGGCGGGTCGCCGAGTAGCTGCCCGGCGCGCCGCTGACCTCGATTGAAACCACTGCACCGGCCACGAGGCCTTGCACCGCGCCCAGGCCAGCGTAGCTGACCGTCACCGGCTGTGCGGAAGTACCGAGTACCAATGTCGCGCCCATCGAATTGACGCTCGCGACCGTGCCGACGAGGCGAGTCGAACCGGCCTGAGCCTTGGCCTCGATGCGAGTCGCCTGGTAGCTGCCGTCAGCCTGCGGCAGTCCGTAGACCTCGACGGTGGCACTCTGCAGCTTGTCGAGCGTCGTGACCGTGCCGTCGATGGCCAGCACCAGCGTGTCGGCGTCAGTCGTCACCGGCAGGCCGGAGACGCTCAGCGCGCCGTTGCTGACGCTGGCGATGCCCTTGATTCCGCCCCGGACGTGGATCTTGCCTGCGATCGGGCGCTGCGTCGTCGAATCGATGCCGTTCTGCTCGATCTCGACGGTCATGCCGATTGCTAGCGGCGTTGTGATCGGGTGATTCTGGTCGTCGGAGTCGAGCACGCTGGAGCCCACCGTCTCGTAGCGCACGCCGTTGACGACCGCAAGGTGAGGGCGGCCTACCTGGACGAGTGAGTCAGGCGGAGTCGGGTGCAACGGCCGCCGGCCAGCTCAGCTCGACGCAGAACCCCGGTGCCACGCTGGGCAGCTGGATCTGGCCGCCGTGGGCACGCACGACCAGGTCGGCCAGGATCAGGCCGAGTCCCTTGAGGCCGCTGCCGGAGCCGTAGTCCTGACGCGCCAAGGCATCGCGCAGTTGCTGCAGCTGACTGGCGGCGCAGCCTTGCCCATCATCTTGCAAGCGCAAGCGGTTGCTTCCCGCCTCGTTCCCCACGGTCAGCCAGACGGTTCGCGCCTGGTGGCGCTGCGCGTTGTCGAGCAGGTTGAACAGCACGGCCGAGAGCAGGTCGGGGTCGGCATCCACTGGCGCATCGCTGGCCATCTCGATGCGCAGCTCGCCAAACGCCAGTGGCGTGAGCAGTTCTGAGACCCGCACGGTTTGCCGTTGCGGCTCGCTGCCACTGCGGAACATGGTGAGCAAGGCCTGCATCACGCGGTTCAGGCGAGCAGCGGCCGCGCGGGAGCGGGTCAGGCGCGGCCGCAAGGATTCGGGCGCTTCCTTGAGCGCGATCGCCAGTTGGGCATCGATGCCCGCCAGCGGCGTGCGCAAGGCATGGGCCGCATGGGCGGTGAAGGCGCGCTCGCTCGCGATGCGCTGCGCCAGTCTGCCTCCCAGATCACGGATCGCCTGTGCCATCGGGACCAATTCGGCCCGCTCGGGCAGCTGGGGCAGGGTTTCGGGCCGCAGGGGGTCGTAACCTGCCACCGCGCGCGACAGGCTGGACAGCGGCCCGAGCTCGCGCCGTACCAGCAGGCTCAGCAAGGCCGTGGCCAGCACGCTCATCAGCAGGGCACCGATCAGGGTGTAGGTCGCCGCTTCCGTGCGGGCTTCCACCCGCTCTTCCTCGCTTTGCGCCACCAGCAGGAAATGTTGCGGGTCGCCCTGGAACGAGAAGGTCATCACGCGCCACAAGCCGTCCGCTGTGTTGCGCGGCTGTGGGTCGGGCGTCGGCAGCAAGGCTTGCACGGGCGCCTTGTGCGATTGACTGACCACCTCGCCGGTCTGCAGCTGAATGATCTGCCAGACCAGATGCTCCTCGTATTCGCCATGGGTCTGGGCAATCTGCTGGTCCTGGCCTTGCCGATGGAGCACGGCCAGCACGCTGTGCAGGACTTCGGCCGATTCGCGCAGGCCCTGATCCATCAGTTCATCGACTTCATGGTGGACCACGTACCGCACCACGCCAGCGACCAGCAGCGCCCACAGCAAGGAGATGAGCAGCAGCGTGCGCGTGATCCGCCATCGGATCGACGGCAGGCCGGCGGTCTTGAACCTCGGCATGTCAGGGCGACGGAATCCGGTAGCCCAGGCCGCGCACGGTTTCGATCAAGGCCTTGCCGAGCTTGTTGCGCAGCTTGAAGACGTGGACCTCGATCGAGTTGCTGGCCAGCTCGCCATCGAAGCCCAGCACCAGGGCTTCGAGGTCGTCCCTGGAGACGATGCGGCCGGCGCGCAGCACCAGGGCTTCCAGCAGGGACCACTCGCGCGCGGTGAGTTCCACGCGGCGCCCATCGAGCCAGACCGCCTTGGCGGTCAGGTCGACCTCCACCGGACCCAGGGCCTTGCGCTGCGCGCTGCCGGCGACCCGTCGCGAGATGGCCCGCAGGCGCGCGCTGAGTTCTTCCGGCGCGAAGGGCTTGACCAGGAAATCGTCCGCGCCGCTGTCCAGGCCCTGGATGCGGTCAGCCAGCAGGTCGCGCGCGGTCAGCACCAGGGCCGGGACCTTCAGACCCCTGGCGCGCAGGGACTTGAGCCAGTCCACGCCCGAGCCGTCCGGCAGGTTCCAGTCGAGCAGCCAGGCGTCATAGGGCTCGCCGATCAGCGCCCTGGCCTGGGCCAGCGTGGTGCACCAGTCGACCCGGTAGCCGTCGCTGAGCAGGTAGTCGCGCAGGCCCTCGCCCAGGGTGATGTCATCTTCCAGCAAAAGCAGTCGCATGCCGGAATCGTAATTCAGTAGGGTTGCTTGACGCCGGTGACCATGGCACGCACCAGGTTCACCCGCTCAAGGCGGCCCATCACGATGGCGGCCGCGCCATGCAGACCGGCCGCGATCAGCAGGCCATTGGCCAGCCATGCGTGCAGTTCCATCAGCCATTCCTCGCCAAAGTAGGCGTCGGTGGTCTGCATCCAGCCCGTGACGCCAAGCGCCAGCACGATGGCCATCAGGGCCAGCATCATCAAGGCGCCGAGCGGGTTGTGGCCCGCGTATTGCGGATGCCGCCCTTGCCGCAAGGCCGCGAAGTGGCGCAGCAGGCGGCCGGGCGTGGGAAAGAAATCGGCAAAGCGTGCGTGCCGGCTGCCGATGAAGCCCCAGACCACCCGGGCCAGCACCAGCGCGCTGGCCAGATAACCCGTCCACTCATGGGCGGTCTCGCCGGCTTCCAGCACGAACTGGTTCAGCAGCACGCAGCTCACCAGGCTCCAGTGGAACAGGCGAACGAACGGATCCCAGACTTTCACGGGTTGGGCGAGGGCGGCTGTGGTGTTGGGCTTCATGGGCGGCAAGGGGTCAAATGGCTAGCGGGACGCACGCAGCGGGATCACTTGCGCTCGAGTTCGGCGCCGGTGGCGGGGTCGAAGTAGATCTCGACCTTCTTGCCGTCCTTGTCGAAGCCGTAGATTTCGTAGCACTTGCCCTTGCTGACCTTGAAGGTCTTGATCTGGTAGCCCTGCTTTTCCATCTGGGCCTTGAAGTCGGCTTCCTTCATCCACTTCTCTTGCGGGACATTGCAGGTCGGGCCGGCGAAGGCGGCGCTGGTACCCAGGGCCAGGATGATTGCGGTCAGTTTCAGTTTCATGGTACTTCCTTGAGTCGGTGGAAAGAATGGTGGAACAAGCTGTCCACCGACTGCATTGGACGCGCGCCACATTAAGCGGGGATGAAATGCGAAAAACCCCTGCGGCCTCGCGGCGGCAGGGGCTGGACGATGCCAAGCCGGGGGGGCCTAGCGGGGCGACTGCGCAGGTGCGCCGGCCATGGCTGGCGCGTGATCGAGGTCGGGCTGGCGCCACGGATCCAGGTGGGTCATCAGGTTGAGCACCCGATGGCGCTGCAGCACCCGCTGGCGCGCCTCGACGGCGATGTCGTGGCCAGCCTCGACGCTCAGGCTGGCATCCACCTCCAGGTGGGCATCGACCACGATCATGTCGCCCATCTTGCGGGTGCGCAGGTCATGCACGCCCTGCACGCCCGGCGTCTCAAGCAAGGTCTGCCGGATCGCGGCTACTTCCTCATCGTCGACGGCACGGTCCATCAGGTCGTGCAAGGCCTCCCAGCTGAAGCCCCATCCCATCCTAGTCACCATGGCACCGACGATCAGGGCGGCGATCGGGTCGAGGATCGGATAGCCGGCCAGGTTGCCGATGATGCCGATGCCGACCACCAGCGAGGAGGCCGCATCGGAGCGGGCATGCCAGGCGTTGGCGACCAGCATGCTCGATTTGACGCGCTTGGCCACCGTCAGCATGTAGCGAAACAGCAGCTCCTTGCTGACCAGCGCCCCGCCGGCCACCCAGAGCGCCAGCACATGCACCTGTTGCACGGTTTCGGGCGACTCCAGCTTGTGGACGGCGGACCAGAGCATGCCCAGGCCGACGGCCAGCAGCAGCAGGCCCAGCACCAGCGAGGCGGCCGTCTCGAAGCGGTGGTGCCCATAGGGGTGGTCGGCGTCCGCGTCCTTGCGGCTGTGATGGCCCGCCAGCAGCACCACGAAATCGGCGACCAGGTCCGACAGCGAGTGGATGCCGTCGGCGATCAAGCCCTGCGACTTCGAGAAGATGCCGGCCAGGATCTGCAGCAGGGTCAGCAGCAGGTTGACGGCCACGCTGACCCAGGTGCTGCGGGTCGCCGCTGCGATGCGTTCGGCCGGCGTGTGGCCGCTGTCCTCGCTGTCCTCGGCCAGGTCGGTGAATTTCATCAGATTGCGTCTTTCCTTTGGGGCTATGTCCTGCCCGGGAGGGCAATGCGTCATCTTATTGGCAGCGGATGAAGCTGTCATGAAGCCCCAGCCCTGGCGGCTTCGCGATAATGGCGCCATCCCGTCCCGAACCCGAATCCGGCCGCGCTTGTTGTCCGCGCGGTCCGTCATCGCACCGAATGAATCCGCCTATTTCCCTGTCCGATCAGCTGGCCGCCACGGCCCGCACCCTCCTGGCCGTCGAGCAGGGGCGTTCCCTGACCGATGCGCTGGCCAAGACCCCGGCGCGGCTGCGCCCCGGCGTGCAGGCCTTGGCCTTTCACGCCTTGCGCCACTGGGGCGAGGCCGGCGTGCTGATCGGCCTGCTGGCCGAGCGTCCGCCCGAAGGCGCCGCGCGCGCGCTGCTCGGGCTGGCCCTGACGCTGCTGCTGCCGCAGGCCGTGGACGGCAACGTCAGCTATGCGGCCCATACCGTGGTCGACCAGTCGGTGCAGGCGCTGGCGCAGCTCAAGCTGCCGCCGGGGCTGGCCGGCTTTGTCAACGCCTGTCTGCGCCGCTACCTGCGCGAGCAGGAGGCGCTGCTGGCCGAGGCGATGCAGGACCTGCAGGCGCGCTGGAACCACCCGTTCTGGTGGGTGCAGCGGGTGCGGCGCGACCACCCGCAGCACTGGCAGGCCATCCTGGCCGCCAACAACCAGCCCGCGCCCATGGTGCTGCGCGTCAACCGCCGCCGCGTCGGGCGAGACGACTATCTGGCGCAGCTGCGCGCGCTGCAGCTGGCTGCCGAGCCGGTGGGCATTGACGGCATCGAGCTGGCGCAGGCGGTCGCGGTCGATCGGCTGCCGGGCTGGGAGCAGGGCCATTGTTCGGTGCAGGACCTGGCAGCCCAGCTGGCGGCGCCGCTGTTGCTCGAAGGTGCCGATCTACCGGCCGGCGCACGGGTGCTCGACGCCTGTGCTGCCCCGGGCGGCAAGACCGCCCATCTGCTCGAATGCGCCGAGCTCGACCTGCTCGCGCTCGATGTCGATCCGCAGCGCTGCGAGCGCATCCGCGACAACCTGCGGCGCCTGGGCCTGCAAGCCGAGCTGCGCACGGCCGATGCCGCCGAGACCACCCGCTGGTGGGATGGCCGCGCCTTCGATGCCATCTTGCTCGACGCGCCCTGCACGGCCTCCGGCATCGTGCGCCGTCATCCCGACGTGCGCTGGCTGCGCCGCCCGGGCGACATCGCCCAGCTCGCCGCGCAGCAGCTGCGCCTGCTCGAAGCGCTCTGGCCGACGCTGGGTGCGGGCGGGCGGCTGCTCTACTGCACCTGTTCGGTCTTCAAGGCCGAGGGCGAGCAGCAGGTGCGCGACTTCCTGCAGCGCCACCCCGACGCCCAGCTGCTGCCGTCGCCGGGCCACCTGATGCCGGGCGATCCCGGCGGAATGGACGGATTCTTCTATGCCCTGCTGCTCAAGCGCCAGCCCGGTTGAAGAGCGGGTCGGGCGCCGCCGCGCCTTGCTGACGCTGACCGCGCTGCTGCTGGCCGCCGGTCCCGCCAGCGCGGCGCTGGAGTCCGGGGCCGAGCCGCCCCAGCTTTCGCTCACCCGCCGCAGCGAAGGTCTGTTCCTGTCGGCGCGCCTGCCGGTCGAGATCAGCCCCGCGATGGAGGAGGTGCTGAGCAAGGGCGTGCCGCTGCATTTCCTCTGGCAAGCCGAGCTGATCCAGTCGCGCTGGTACTGGCTGGACAAGACCGTGGCCCAGGCGGCGCGCACGGTCAGGCTGGCCTACCAGCCGTTGACGCGGCGCTGGCGCCTGAGCTACGCCACCGGGATGCCCAGCGCCACCGGACTGCAGTACGCCCTGCACCAGAACTTCGACAGCCTGTCCGACGCCCTCGCCAGCGCCGGCCATGTCTCGAACTGGAAGCTGGTCGATGCCGCGCGCTGGAACCCTGGCGGCGGGCAGCGCGTCGAGTTCAGCTTCGCGCTCGATCTCACGCAGTTGCCGCGCCCCTTCCAGCTCGGGCTGTTCAACCAGAGCGGCTGGAACATCACGCTGCAGAGGACCCTGGCCGTGCCCGAGCGCCTGGCGAGCGACGCCGAGCCGGCGCTGCCTGAAGCCAGGTCCGAAGGCGAGCCGTGAGCGCCGACGAGAAAGCCGTTGCGTCCTCGGTGTTCCCTTCGCGGTCCGGGCGCTGGGCCATCGTCATGGGGCTGCTGTTCATGCTGGGCGTCGCCATGGTGCTGCTGTTCCTGCTGACGCTCGCCACCGACAACCAGACCTTCTACGAGGCCAACTTCGCGCGCCTGGTCGGCATCAACGTCGCGGTGGCCTTGCTGCTGCTGCTGGTGATCGTCGGGCTGGCCGTGCGGCTGGTGCTGCGTCTGCGCCGGCGCCGTTTCGGCAGCCAGCTCATGCTCAAGCTCGCCACGATCTTCTCGCTGGTCGGCTTCCTGCCAGGGCTGCTGATCTACGTCGTGTCCTACCAGTTCGTCTCGCGCTCGATCGAGAACTGGTTCGATGTGCGGGTCGAGACCGCGCTCAACGCCGGACTCAACCTGGGTCGCACCACGCTCGACACCCTGGCCGCCGACCTCGCCAACAAGACCCGCATGGCCGCCGCCGACCTGGCCGGCAGCAGTGATGCGGGGGCCGTGATCGCGCTGGAGCGCCTGCGCGAGCAGCTCTCGGCCACCGACCTCGTGCTCTGGAGCTCGGCTGGCCAGGCGGTCGCCAGCGCGGGTGAGTCGCGCTTCAAGCTCAGCCCCGAGCGCCCCAGCCCGGCCCAGATGCGCAGCGCGCGGCACGAGCGCGTGATCGCCAGCATCGAGGGACTGGAGGAGCAGGACCTCGCCTCCAGCCTGCCCGGGCAGGCCTTGCCCGCGCCTCGCATCAGGGTGCTGGCGCTGGTCGCCAGCCCGGGCTTCGGATTGCAGGAAGCGGCGCGTTTCCTGGAGGCCAGCGCGCCGCTGCCACCGCTGCTGGTCGCCGATGCGCTCGCGGTCCAGGTCGCGCACCGCGAGTACCAGGAGCGCGCGCTGGCGCGCGACGGCCTGCGCCGGCTCTATATCGGCACGCTCACGCTGGCGCTCTTCCTCGCGGTGTTCGGCGCCGTGCTGCTGGCCGTGCTGCTGGGCAACCAGCTGGTGCGGCCCTTGCTGATGCTGGCGGCCGGCATGCGCGATGTCGCGCGCGGCGACCTCGGCCCCAAGCTCGCCCTGTCCTCGCGCGACGAGCTCGCCGGTCTCACGCGCGACTTCGCGCACATGACCCAGGAGCTGGCCGATGCGCGCCAGTCGGTGCAGAGCAGCATGCAGCAGGTCGATACCGCGCGCTCCAACCTGCAGACCATACTCGACAACCTGACGGCAGGCGTGGTCGTGCTCGACGCCAACGGCTGCATCCTGAGCGCCAATCCCGGCGCGGCCCGCATCCTGCGCGCGCCGCTGGCCGCGCACCAGTGGCAGGGCTTGCACGGCGTGCCCGGTCTGGAGTCCTTCGCGCAGGGGGTGCAGCAGCAGTTCGACCGTTTCCTCGGCGAATCCTGGCATGAGGGCGGGCACTGGCAGCAGTCCTTCGAGCTGCGACCGCCGCACGCCGACGCGGCCCACCCCGGTGGCATGGGCAACCAGATCACGCTGATCGCGCGCGGCGCGTTGCTGCCACAAGGCGACCGCCTGCTGGTGTTCGACGACGTGTCCGAGATCATCTCGGCCCAGCGCGCCCAGGCCTGGGGCGAGGTCGCGCGCCGCCTGGCGCACGAGATCAAGAATCCGCTGACGCCGATCCAGCTCTCGGCCGAGCGCCTGGCCATGAAGCTCGCGGGCAAGCTCGAAGGGGCTGACGCCGCCTTGCTGACCAAGTCGGTGCGCACCATCGTCGACCAGGTCGACGCGATGAAGCGGCTGGTCAACGAGTTCCGCGACTATGCCCGGCTGCCGGCCGCGCAGCTGGTGCCGGTCGATCTCAACGCGCTGATCGCCGACATCCTGGGCCTGTACGATCCGTCCGCCGTGCCGGTGCGGCTCGACCTGGCGCCCTGTCCATCGGTGCTGGCCGATGCACAACAGGTGCGCCAGGTCATCCACAACCTGGTGCAGAACGCGCAGGACGCCACGCCACCCGGCGCCGGTCCGGTGCTGCTGCAGACCCGCCTGACCGAGAGCGGGCGCCGGGTGCGGCTGGTGGTGCAGGATTGCGGACCCGGCTTCCCCGAGGCCATCCTCAAGCGCGCCTTCGAGCCCTACGTGACGACCAAGACCAAGGGCACCGGCCTGGGCCTGGCCGTGGTCAAGAAAATCATGGACGAACACCGCGGCCGGGTCGACATCGCGCACCGCATGGAGGGTGACCGGATCGCGGGGGCGCGAGTCTCGTTATCATTCATGGTTGCAGATACGCAACAAGACGAAGCGACAAGCTAGGATTATTGGCAAGGCCATGGCAAACATACTGGTGGTGGATGACGAACTGGGCATCCGCGAGCTCTTGTTCGAGATACTGAACGACGAGGGCCATGCCGTCGAGCTGGCCGAGAACGCCGCGCAGGCGCGCCTGCTGCGCGAGCGCCAGCGCCCCGACCTGGTGCTGCTCGATATCTGGATGCCCGACACCGATGGCGTGACCTTGCTCAAGGAATGGTCGGCCGCCGGTCTGCTGAACATGCCGGTGATCATGATGAGCGGCCACGCCACCATCGACACCGCCGTCGAGGCGACCCGCATCGGCGCGATCGCCTTCCTGGAAAAGCCCATCACCTTGCAAAAACTGCTGCAGTCGGTCGAGCAGGGCCTGGACAATGCACTGTCCCGCCATCCCACGCCACCGGCCGACTTCGGCGGCCATGGCGGCAACGGCGAGGGGCCTCGCGCCGACTTGGTCGAATCCCCGCCGGTCGAGAGTGCGGCGCTGCCCGAGCCGGTGCCGGTGCGGCAGTTCGACTTCGAGCTGCCGCTGCGCGAGGCGCGGGATGTCTTCGAGCGCGCCTATTTCGAGTTCCACCTGGTCCAGGAGCATGGTTCCATGACTCGCGTGGCGGAGAAGTCCGGCCTTGAGCGCACCCACCTCTACCGCAAGCTCAAGCAGCTCGGCATCGACCTGTCCAAAACAAAACGCAACGGCGCCTGAAAAGCCGCCCAATCACTGCTAGAATAGCGATGTATCAAAAATTGGCCCGGTAGCTCAGTTGGTAGAGCAGCGGATTGAAAATCCGCGTGTCGATGGTTCGATTCCGTCCCAGGCCACCAAGATTCAGAAAGCCCATCCCTTGCGATGGGCTTTCGTCTTTCAGGGGTCGCATCCCTGATGGCGTCCGCGAGCGGTCGCGCGGCAACCGCAGGTCCGCCCATGGGCCTGCGTCGGTTGAGATTCATCGTGGGCCCGCTTTAAAGGATAGCCGCCCATGACCGCCACTCGCACCGCATCCGTCACCCCGTCCGAGCGCGCCGAACTCGTCGCCGCTGTCATCGACGGTCTCAGCACCCGGACCCTGAACGGCTTCGCCGAGGAATCCCGCCAGGACGGCGAGAGCCTGAAGGACGCCTTCGACCGCTACGAGATCGATTATGCCTGGCATGTGCTGGGCTGCGACCGCACCCGTGACGCCGCCCTGGCGGCCCTGGAACGCCAGCTCCAGCGGCCTGTCAGCGCCGAGCAGCAGGCCTGCCTGTCCGACATCCTCCAGTCCGCCGCCGCCGCACAGCCCTCCGATCTGCTGATGAGCTTCGACAACGACCTGTCCGAGCAGCTGGCGGGCCTGCTGGCGCCCTGGTTCGAGGGCCAGGCGCTGCCGGCCAGTACGGCACCCTGATCCGGCAGGCCAGCGGGCGCTGCGCTACAGTGCTCGCTTGACATCCTCCCCTGCCTAAAGGCAGGGGATTCCCTCTGCAGGCGCTCGATGTCCCGAGCGGGCGCTTGACTTGTTCAGGATATTTTTTGCGGCATTCACATCACGATCATGCTCACAGCCACATGCCGAACAGGTCCAGCGCCTTATTCCAAGGTCTGCGATACCTTTCGGCCTCGAATCGGGCAAGGCGCCACAGTTCGAGCAGACTTGGGAAGAAAACGCTTCATTCACTTCTTCGTACCACGCGCCATTCGCAACCGACTTGTACGCGAGCATCTGCTTGAAGGAATGCCAGGAGGCGTCATGGACGCTTTTGGCCATCCTGGTCTTGGCCAGTTTGCTGCTGCTGACGTTGCCCACAGCGATGTAGTCGAAGCGGCGCACGATGTCCGTGCTGGCCTTGTGCAGGAAATCCATCCGGCAGTTGGCTATTTTGGCGTGAATGTTCGTCGCTTGCCGCTTCTTGCGCGCCCGCTGGGCCTGGGCGAGCTGGGTCTCCAGCTCCCGGAAGAAGCGCGGGTGCTCGATCTTCTCCCCCGTGGACAGCGTGGCCAGATCCTTCAGGCCGAGGTCGATGCCGACGCCGCGCTCGGGCGTGCGAACCGGCACATCGGCCGCTTCCACCACGATGTTGAGGAACCAGTTGCCGCGCCGATCCTGCGAGAAGCAGGTGCCGTCCTTGATCTTGCCCTCGGGCAGCGGGCGAGTGTTGAACACGCGGAAGGTGTTGCCTGCAAACCGGAAGGCATCGCCCTCGCGCTTCAAGTCACGTCCCTTGAGCGGCACCCAGCCCAGCGTGCGCCGGCCGCGATAGCGCAGGTACGGACGGTTGAACTGCTGGCGCGACTTGGCGTACTGCTCGCAGACCGCATTCACGGCGCCCGAGTGCAGCCCGAGTTCCTTGCTGCTGCCGCTGGTCAGCTTGTTCAGGTCAAAGCCTGTGGGCCAAGGCTTGCGCCACTTGAGCGCGTGCCTCTGCGTGTCGTTGCAGAAGTTCCAGACATAGTTCACCGCGTGCGCCTGCTGGTTGAGCAGCCCGTTGAGGGACTTGACGCGGTAGCGGTAAACCTGGGTGGTCATTGGCGCTTGAGGTACTCGTCGATGGCGCGACGGACCAGTTCGGCCACGGACAGCCCGGTCTTGTCGGACAGGGCGCGCAGAGTCAGCAGCACGGGCTCTGGCAAGAAAAGATGTGTGCGCTTCATGCACATATCTTACCAACAATCTCAACCCCATGTGCAGCTTGTCGGCTGCGTTCCTTTCCTCCTCCTGAAGGGGGAGGTTTCACGGAGCTACTGATGAACCCAGATCTGATGCAGGAAATCGCCGCTGCCGCTGCCGCGCTGGTGGTCGACGAGGGGCTGGAGTACGGCCCGGCCAAGCGGCGCGCGCTCAAGCAGCTCGGCCTGTCGCCGCGCACGCCCCTGCCCGACAACTCCGAGGTCGAGGCGGCGGTGCGCGAGCATATCGCCATCTTCCATGCCGACACCCAGCCGGCTGAGTTGCGCGCCCTGCGCGAGCTGGCGCTGGTCTGGATGGAGCGGCTGGCCGAGTTCCGGCCCCATGTCGGCGGCGCGGTCTGGCACGGCACGGCGACCGGGCTCTCGGACATCTACCTGCAACTGTTCAGCGACGACCCCAAGGCGGTCGAGATCGCGCTGATCAACCGTGGCGTCGACTACGAGGCGCGCAGCGTCACCGGCCTGCACCGTCACGAAGTCGAGGCGCTGAGCCTGCGCAGCCGCTGCGAGCCGCTGCAGACCTGGGTTGGCGTGCACCTGCTGGTCAACGACGGCGATGACTTCCGGGGTGCGCTGCTGCGCGACGCGGCCGGGCGCAAGCCGCGCGGCGACGCGCAGGCGCTGCGCGAGCGCATGCTGCAAGAGGAGTCCGCCGCATGAAGCGGCGCGGACTGCTGGCGGGTGGCACGGCTGTCGCGGCGCTGGCCGGAGTTGGATTGGCTGGCTGGCGACTGCGGCCCGCCCCGCCGCCAGATGACGTCCCCGCCGACCTCTGGTCCCGGTCCTGGGAGACGCCTGACGGCCGCACGCTGGCGGCGGCCGAGCTGCGCGGCGGCCCGCTGCTGCTGAACTTCTGGGCCACCTGGTGCCCGCCCTGCGTCGAGGAGCTGCCCTTGCTCGACGCGTTCTTTCGCGCCGGGCGCGAGCAGGGTTGGCAGGTGCTCGGGCTGGCGATCGACCAGCCCAGCGCGGTGCGCGCTTTCCTGGGCCGGCAGCCGCTGGCCTTCCCCGTTGGTCTGGCCGGCCTGGGCGGCACCGAGCTGGCGCGCGGACTCGGCAACGTCAACGGCGGTTTGCCCTTCAGCGTGTTGTTCGATCGCGCGGGCGCCCTGGTGGAACGCAAGCTGGGTCGCCTGCTGCCGCAGGACCTGCAGCGCTGGCGCGGCCGGGTCTGAGCCTGCCGCCCGCAAGGACGGACGACGGCGGCGCGAATTCAGCCGAAGTGGAAGGGCTTGACCTCGTGGTCGCTGATCTCCTCGATCGAGACGATGAAGCTCTTGGCCAGGATCACGATCTCGCCGGTGTCGCGTGACAGGCGCAGCGGGAAGAACTGGCGCACATCGTTGAGCAGGTCCTGCAGGCGGTCCATTCCCGAGACATGCAGGTAGCCGCGGTAGGTCGTGCCGTCGTGGATCTTGACCAGGACGTAGACGCTGCGGCCTTCCTTTTTCAGATCGCTGGGTGGGGTGCTCATGTGGGCTCCTCTTGAAGCCGGAATCCCGGCGGCACAAACAAGAACAGCACCCGAAGGTGCTGTTCTTGTGAATTTGGTCGGAATGAGAGGATTCGAACCTCCGACCCCTTCGTCCCGAACGAAGTGCGCTACCAGGCTGCGCTACATTCCGATTTGCTGTCTCGACTTGCGTCTCGCATCAGCAGAGACGCAAATTGTAGCACGGTTTTTCGAGGTTTCTTGTGCCGCGTTTCGCCGGCTCAGGCGCGGCGTTCGAGCAGCGAGGCCGCGAGCTGGACCATGGCCCGCGACCATTGATTGACGGGCAGCGCGCGGGCCGCATCGATCGCGCGCTGGGCCTCGGCCTGGGCCGCGCGGCGCGCATCGTCGAGGCCGCCGCAGCGGCGCACGATCGCGCTGATCTCGTCGAGCCGCTCGGTGTTGCCTTGCTCGATCGCCGCGCGGATCAGCGCGGCCTCGTCGGCGCCGCAGCGCTGCAGCGTGCAGATCACCGGCAGCGTGACCTTGCCTTCGCGCAGGTCGTCGCCCAGGTTCTTGCCGAGCTCGGCGGCGTCGCCCTCGTAGTCGAGCACGTCGTCGATGATCTGGAACGCCGCGCCCAGCGCCTGGCCGTACTCGGCGCAATGCGCCTCGGTCCGAGCGTCGGCGCCGGCCAGGATGGCCGCCAGGCGGCTGCTGGCCTCGAACAGCTTGGCGGTCTTGGCCCGGATCACGCGCAGATAGGCCGGCTCGTCGAGCGAGGCGTCATGCATGTTCATGAGCTGATGCACCTCGCCCTCGGCGATCACGTTGGTGGCCTCGGCCAGGATCTCCAGGATGCGCAGGTCGCCCGGCGCCACCATCATCTGGAAGGCGCGGGTGTAGAGGAAGTCGCCCACCAGCACGCTGGCGGCGTTGCCGAACACCTCGTTGGCGGTGTCGCGCCCGCGCCGCAGCGTGGACTCGTCGACCACGTCATCGTGCAGCAGGGTGGCGGTGTGGATGAACTCGACTACCGCCGCCATGTTGTGGCGCTCGGGGTGCTCGCAGCCGAGCGCGCCACAGGTCAGCAGCAGCAGGGCGGGGCGCACCCGCTTGCCGCCGGCGCCGATGATGTATTGCGCCACCTGGCCGACCAGGGGCACGTCGCTGTTCAGGCGTTGCTGGATCACGCCGTCGACGGCGCGCATGTCGTCTGCGACCAAGGTCAGGGCGTGCGGGGTGTTGGAGGACGACGTGCTCAAGGTGCGTGTTCTTCTAATGAATGCTGCCATTATAGAAAGGCAACCGTGGCATGGGCATGACCATGCCACGCCTTCGGAGGGCTGCATACCTGGTAGGTCCCAGGTAGGTCTCTAGTATATTGGGGTGATCCGCTGGCTGGCTTGACCCCGTGCCCGATCAGACCGTTGGCGTGGCACAAGCAATCAATCAATGATGGGGATTTTCATGCAGCTCAGGTTGAAGCATGCTTTGGCGATTTTTGGCCTGGTCGGCGTCGCGGGGGCAACGGGCGTAGGGCTCGTGGGCTGGTTGGCCAGCCAGAAACTGACGGCCACGCTGGAGCAGGCGACCCAGGCGGGCGACGCGATGCAGGCCGCAGCATTGGTCGACATGATGCATGACGCGATCCGATCCGACGTGTTGCAGAGCGTGCTGACGGCTCAGCGGGGCGACCTCGCGGGCCTGAAGCAGGCCGCAGCCGATCTCGATCAGCATGCCGATGAGCTGGTCCGGCAGCTCGAAGCGGTGTCCAAGGCCGATTTGTCGCCCGCGGGGCAGGCGGATCTGCGTGCAGTCATTCCTGGCACCGAGGCCTATATCCGGGTGGCCAAGGGCCTGCCCCCCTTGCTGCAAGCTGATCCGCAGGCCGCCACGCGGGCACTCGAGGATTTCGAGCCCGCGTTCAAGCAACTCGAACAGGAGCTCGATCGGTTCAACAAGACCCTGGAGGCGTTCGGCGAACAGGTCAAGGCGGATGGTCAGCAGGTGGCGGATGCCGCGCCTTTCTGGATCTTGTCTGGCACCTTGGCCATTGCGCTGGCACTGCTCTGGCTCAGTGTCCGGGTCTCGACCCGCATGGCCAGTTCGGTCGAGCATGCCAAGACTCTCACCGAGTCGGTGGCCAATGGCGACCTGACGCATGAGATCGTTCCCAGCGGGTACACCGAAATCAAGGATTTGCTGGCCTGTCTGAACCAGATGAACGGCCGCTTGCAGCGCCTGGTGGGCGTGGTGCGTGAGGTCGCACTGTCGGTGGCGGCGGGTGGCGAGCAGGTTTCGCAGGGTACCCACGACCTAGCCAGTCGCACCGAGGAGCAGGCGACCGCGCTGGAGCAGACGGCGGCCTCGATGCTTGAGCTGAGCTCGTCGGTGCGGCAGAACGTCGCCCAGATCCAGCATGCCGCTGGCCTGGCCCAGTCCGCCAGTCAGGTGGCGGGAGCCGGCGGGGCGGTGGTCAGCGAGGTGATCGACTCCATGGCACGCATCGATGCCTCCTCGCGTCGAATCTCCGACATCATCGGTCTGATCGACAGCATCGCATTCCAGACCAACATCCTGGCGCTGAACGCTGCCGTGGAGGCGGCACGGGCGGGCGAGCAAGGCCGTGGATTTGCCGTGGTCGCGTCCGAGGTGCGCAGCCTGGCGGGGCGTTCGGCCGAGGCTGCGCGCGAAATCAAGTCGCTGATCACGCAGAGCGTCGATGCCGTCAACCTCGGCAGTTCACAGGTGGGGCGTGCCGGTGCGACGATGGGCCAGATCGTGACTTCGATCGCCGAGTTCTCGGCCATCATGCAGGCCGTGATGCATGCGATGAAGGAGCAAGCCGATGGCGTGCAGCAGGTCACCGAGGTCATGGCTCAACTCGATCAGAATACCCAGCAGAACGCAGCCCTGGTCGAGGAAAGTGCAGCAGCAGCCCGATCCCTTCATGAACAGGCCGATGCGCTGATGACCCATCTCAGCGCATTCAGATTGCCCTGAACGATGACGGCATCGGGTCTATTCCAATGGCTCTGGCGACCAAAGCCGGTATGAATTTATAATCGCCGGATTCCGAGGAGCGTTGCAGCCCGGGCGCAAGGCCTGGGCGAGGCTCGGATTTCCCCTTCCCCCGCTGCGGGGGAAGGGCACAAACAACGGCGCTCACCCACCGGCGTGGCGTGAGTGCAGGGTTTTCCTCCAGCGCGGCCCGTCCGGTGGTCGATACCCAAGTTGGAAAGCTCAAACATGAACGCACCGCTCAAGAACCCCATCATCGCCGACTGCGCCATCGCCGACATCGGCCTGGCCGACTGGGGCCGCAAGGAAATCCGCATCGCCGAGACCGAGATGCCCGGCCTGATGGCGATCCGCGAGGAATTCGCCGCCCAGCAGCCGCTCAAGGGCGCGCGCATCACCGGCTCGCTGCACATGACGATCCAGACCGCCGTGCTGATCGAGACGCTGCAGGCGCTCGGCGCCCAGGTGCGTTGGGCCTCGTGCAACATCTTCTCGACCCAGGACCATGCCGCCGCCGCGATCGCCGCCGCCGGCACCCCGGTGTTCGCCATCAAGGGCGAGACCCTGGTCGACTACTGGGACTACACCCACCGCATCTTCGACTTCGGCGCCGCCGGCACCGAGGGCGAAGGCCCGAACATGATCCTCGACGACGGCGGCGACGCGACGCTGCTGATGCACCTGGGCAAGCAGGCCGAGAAGGACCAGTCCGTGCTGGCCAACCCGGGCAGCGAGGAAGAGCGCATCCTGTTCGCCGCCATCAAGTCCAAGCTGGCCGAGGACGCTAGCTGGTACAGCCGCAAGAGCGCCCAGATCCTCGGCGTGACCGAGGAAACCACCACCGGCGTGCATCGCCTGAAGGAAATGTCCGTCAAGGGCACCCTGATGTTCCGCGCCATCAACGTCAACGACTCGGTGACCAAGTCCAAGTTCGACAACCTGTACGGCTGCCGCGAGTCGCTGGTCGACGGCATCAAGCGCGCCACCGACGTGATGATCGCCGGCAAGGTGGCCGTGGTCTGCGGCTACGGCGACGTGGGCAAGGGCTCGGCCCAGGCGCTGCGCGCGCTGTCGGCCCAGGTCTGGGTGACCGAGATCGATCCGATCAACGCGCTGCAGGCCGCGATGGAAGGCTACAAGGTCGTGACCATGGAGTGGGCCGCCGACAAGGCCGACATCTTCGTCACCACCACCGGCAACCGCGACGTCATCACCTTCGAGCACATGGCGGCCATGAAGGACCAGGCCATCGTCTGCAACATTGGCCACTTCGACAACGAGATCCAGGTCGCCAAGCTCGAAGAAAACTGCCAGTGGGACGAGATCAAGCCCCAGGTCGATCACGTGATCTTCCCGGACGGCAAGCGCATCATCCTGCTGGCCAAGGGCCGCCTGGTCAACCTGGGCTGCGGCACCGGCCACCCGAGCTTCGTGATGAGCTCGTCGTTCGCCAACCAGACCATCGCCCAGATCGAGCTGTTCTGCCATTCCGAAGGCTATGACGTCGGCAAGGTCTACGTGCTGCCCAAGCATCTGGACGAGAAGGTGGCCCGCCTGCACCTGAAGAAGGTCGGCGCCATGCTGACCGAGCTGAGCGACGAGCAGGCCGCCTACATCGGCGTGCCCAAGCAAGGCCCGTACAAGCCCGACAGCTACCGCTACTGATGCGGGCCGACCAGCTGCTGGTCGAGCGAGGCCTGGCGGCTTCGCGCTCGCAGGCCGCCAGACTGATCGCGGCCGGGCTGCGCTGGCGCCTCGGCGCTGGCCCCTGGAAGGCCGTGGCCAAGAACGGTGACCTGGTGCCCGAGGCGGCCGAGCTGCGGTTGCTCGACGCGGCCGAGTCGCGCTATGTCTCGCGTGGCGGCCTCAAGCTCGAAGGCGCGCTCCGGCGCACCGGGCAGCCGGTCGCCGGCCTGCGTTGCCTCGATGTCGGCCAGAGCACGGGTGGCTTCACCGACTGCCTGCTGCAGCGCGGCGCGGCGCGGGTGGTCGGGGTCGATGTCGGCCATGGCCAGCTCAACCCGAGGCTGCGCGCCGACCCGCGCGTGGTCTGCGTCGAGAAGCTCAACGCGCGCGAACTCGGTGCCGAGGCGCTGGTCGCGGCTGGCGGCGAGTCGGCAGCGCCGCCCTTCGACCTGGTCGTGGGCGACCTGTCCTTCATCTCGCAGACCCTGGTCTGGCCGGCGCTGGCGCCGCTGCTGAAGGCGGACGGCCATCTGCTGATGCTGGTCAAGCCGCAGTTCGAGCTGCAGCCCGAGCAGATCGGCAAGGGCGGCCTGGTGCGCGATCCGGCCAGCTACGCCCTGGTCGAGGCGCGCATGCGCCAGGCCTGCGCCGCGCTGGGCTGGCGGGTACTCGATTACTTTGAAAGTCCGATCACCGGCGGTGACGGCAACCGGGAGTTTTTTGTATGGGCCTGCCCCTGAGTATCGAATTTTTCCCTCCCAAGACGCCCGAGGGTGCCGAGAAGCTGCGCGCCGTGCGCCAGAAGCTCTACGCGCTGCAGCCCGAGTTCTGCTCCGTGACCTATGGCGCGGGCGGCTCGACCCAGGAGGGCACTTTCGCCACCGTGCGCGAGATCCTGGCCGAGGGCCAGGTCGCCGCCTCGCATTTCTCCTGCATCGGCGCGACCAAGGCCAGCGTGCGCGAGCAGCTGGCGCAGCTCAAGGCCATGGGCGTCAAGCGCCTGGTGGCGCTGCGCGGCGACCTGCCCAGCGGCTACGGTGCCGGCGGCGAGTTCCTCCACGCCAGTGATCTGGTGGCGTTCATCCGCGCCGAGACCGGCAACGACTTCGCGATCGAGGTCGCGGCCTACCCCGAGATCCATCCGCAGGCCAAGTCGCCCGAGGCTGATCTCAAGGCGTTCGCGATCAAGGCCAAGGCCGGCGCCGATTCGGCGATCACGCAGTATTTCTACAGCGCCGACGCCTATTTCCGCTTCGTCGATGATGCGCGCCGGCTGGGTGTCGAGATTCCGATCGTGCCGGGCATCATGCCGATCACGAGCTCGACCCAGCTGCTGCGCTTCTCGGACGCCTGCGGTGCCGAGATCCCGCGCTGGATCCGGCTGCGCCTGCAAGGCTATGGCGATGATGTCGAATCGATCAAGGCGTTCGGTCTGGACGTGGTGACCGAGCTGTGTCAGCGCCTGATCCAGGGCGGGGTGCCGTCGCTGCACTTCTACACCATGAACCAGAGCGTCCCGACGCTGGAACTGGCGCGTCGCCTGGGTTTGGGTTAAATTCCGGCCTTGGACCGACTTGCCTGTTTGGAGATTGCTTTTGCCTAGTCCCTTCCGCTTACCGGCGTCTGGCCGGCTGGCGCGCCCCGTCAGCGGGCGTGCGTTCTGGCGCATCCCCGCTGCGCTGCTGCTGGGACTCGGGCTGGCGCCGCTGTACGCGGCCGAGACGGTTGCGCCGGCTGTCGCGGCACCAGCGGCACCAGCAGCCGCTGTCACGGCGGCGCCCATGGCACCGGCCCATTCGTTGGCGCCAGCCGAGCTGCTGCGCCAGGCCAAGGGGGTGGTGCAGGATTCGCTGCATGTGGGCGTGGACTGGCTGGCCGGCGGCAAGTCCGAACCGCTGGTGATCGAGCAGGGGACGGCCTCCTTCCTGGCCAACATGCTGCATGGGCGCAAGACCGCCAGCGGCGAGCGCTACGACATGAACGAGCTGACCGCCGCGCACAAGACGCTGCCGTTCGGCACCCGCGTGATCGTGCGCAGCCTGCAGACCGGGCGCGAGGTGGCGGTGCGCATCGTCGATCGCGGCCCCCACCTCAAGAGCCGCATCATCGACCTGAGCCATGCGGCGGCGGCGGCGCTGGGCATCAAGGGCCACGGCATCTCCGAGGTCCAGCTGGTGCAGCAGATGCCGGCCAAGCCGGCGCCCGGACCTCAGTAGTTGCCGCTCTCGACCGTCCAGCCGGAACCGATCGGGTCCTTCAGCGCCTCGGTCACGAAGGGCAGCGCCTCGCGCAGCTGGGCCGCGAGCGTGAAGGGCGGGTTGATCACATGCATGCCGCTGGCGCGCATGGCGGTGTGGGCGCGGCCCTGCGCCACCTGGGCGCTGGTGCCCTCGGTTGGCGTCAGGCCCACGTTCAGCTCCGCCTGGACCCAGCTGCGCTGCAGGCGCTGGCTCATGGCCTTGAGCTTGCGCGCCAGCGAATGGGCCTCGGGGCGACCGATCACCGGGTACCAGACCGCGTAGCAGCCGATCGGGAAGCGCTGCAGCGCTTCTTCCAGGCAGTCGATCACGGCCGCGTAGTCGGTCTTGAGCTCGTAGCTCGGGTCGATCAGCACCAGGCCGCGTCGGGTCGGCGTCGGCAGCAATGATCTGAGGCCCTCGAAGCCGTTGCGGCGCAGCACCTCGATCTGCTTGCCGCGTTCGAGTTCGGCCACCTGCTTGTCGAGCAGCCGCGAATCGGTCGGATGGACCTCGAACAGCTTGAGCTTGTCCTGCGGCCGCAGCAGCGCCTGGCTGATCCAGGGCGAGCCGGGGTAGGTGCGCAGCTCCTTGCCGCTGTTGAAGCCGCGTACCTGCTGCAGGTAGTGCTTGACCAGCTCGGGCACGGGCTGGCTGCCGGCCTTGGCGGCCTCGACGGCGGAAAGCAGGCGGAAGATGCCGGCATCGGATTCAGCCGACTTGCGCGCGTGGTCCTGGTCCAGGCGGTAGACGCCCGCGCCAGCGTGGGTGTCGACCACGGTGAAGCCGGTGTCTTTCTGACCCATGTATTGCAGGATGGCGACCAGCGTCATGTGCTTGAGCACATCGGCGTGGTTGCCCGCGTGGAAGGCGTGGCGGTAACTGAACATGGGGCGGATGGTACCGCAAGGGGGCGGCGATCTGAAATGAAAAACGGCCCTGGCGGGCCGTTCCCGGATCAGCGAGGTGGATCAGCCGATCAGCGGATCACCGCCAGCTTGGCGCGTTCGCCGCCCTTGAAGGTGTAGAGGGTCAGCGCGGCGTTCTTGCGGTCGCCCTTTTCGTCGAACTCGACGTTGCCGGACGCGCCCTGGTACTTGATGGCCTTGAGCGCGGGCAGGTACTGGGACGGCTCGGTGGAGCCGGCGGTCTTCATGGCTTCGGCCAGCAGCTTGACGCCGTCGTAGGCGTAGGGCGAGTAGGCCTGTACCTCGACGTTGTACTTGGCCTTGAAGGCGGCGCGGAACTTGTCGTTGCCGCTGACCTCGTCGCCATCGACGCCGCCGGCTTCGACGCAGTAGACCCGTTCGTCGCCCAGCGCCTCGGCCGCGAGCTTGATCATCTGGCCGGTGCACAGGCCGTCGCCGCCGACCAGCTTGGCCGGGATGCCGAGCTGCTTCATCTGGCGCAGCATCGGGCCGCCGACCGAGTCCATGCCGCCGAAGAAGATCACGTCGGGTTGCTTGGCCTTGAGCGTGGTCAGGATGGACTTGAAGTCGGTCGCCTTGTCGTTGGTGAATTCGTGCGCCACCACCTTGGCGCCGGCGGCGGCGGCGGCCTTCTCGAACGCGTCGGCCAGGCCCTGGCCGTAGGCGGTGCGGTCGTCGATCACGGCCACGGTCTGGGCCTTGAGCGTCTCGACCGAATAACGGGCCATGGCACCGCCCTGTTGCGTGTCGTCGGCCACCAGGCGGAACACGCCGGCATAGCCCTGGCGGGTGATCTTGGGGTTGGTCGACGAGGGCGTGATCTGCGGAATGCCAGCCTCGTTGTAGATCTTCGAAGCGGGCAGCGTGGCGCCCGAGGTCACGTGGCCCACGACGCCCTTGACGCCGCTGTCGACCAGTTTTTGCGCGGCAGTCGTCGCCTGCTTGGGATCGGCGGCGTCGTCCTCGGCCAGCAGCTCGAACCTGGCGCTCTTGTCGCCGATCTGGATGCCGGCGGCGTTGAGCTCCTCGACGGCCAGACGGGCGCCGTTCTCGGTGTCCTGGCCGAAATGGGCCACCGGGCCGCTGGTCGGGCCGACGTGACCGATCTTCACGACCAGCTGTTCGGCGGCCGGGGCGGTGCCAGGGGCCTGGGCGGTTTCCTTCTTGCCGCAGGCGGCGAGGGCGACAGCGGCCGCCAGGGCAACCAGCTTGATTTCAGTGCGCATGATGATTTTCCTTTGGTGGGTCGGGAGCCCGTTCAGCGGATCACCGCCAGTTGGGCGCGGGCGCCGTTCCTGAAGGTGTAGAGGGTCAGCGCGGCATTCTTGCGGCCGCCCTGTTCGTCGAACTCCACCTTGCCGGAGGCGCCCTGGTACTGGATCGCCTTGAGCGCGGGCAGGTACTGCGCGGGCTCGGCGGAGCCGGCCGTCTGCATGGCCTGGGCCAGCAGCTTGACGCCGTCGTAGGCGTAGGCCGCGTAGGCCTGCACGTCGACCTGGTACCTGGCCTTGAAGTCGGCGCGGAACTTCTCGTTCGCGCTGACTTCGGCGCCGTCGACGCCGCCGGCTTCCACGCAGTAGACCTGATCGTCGCCCAGGGCTTCGGCCGAGAGCTTGATCATCTCGGCGGTGCACAGGCCGTCGCCGCCGACCAGCTTGGCCTTGATGCCGAGCTGCTTCATCTGGCGCAGCATCGGGCCGCCGGCGGAATCCATGCCACCAAAGAAGATCACGTCGGGCTGCTTGGCCTTGAGCGTGGTCAGGATGGCCTTGAAATCGGTCGCCTTGTCGTTGGTGAATTCGTGGCCCACCACCTTGGCACCGGCGGCGGCGGCGGCCTTCTCGAACTCGTCGGCCAGGCCCTGGCCATAGGCGGTGCGGTCGTCGATCACGGCCACGGATTTGGCCTTGAGCGTCTCGACCGAGTAGCGACCCATGGCGCCGCCCTGCTGCTGGTCGTCGGCCACCAGGCGGAACACGCCGGCATAGCCCTGGCGGGTGATCTTGGGGTTGGTCGACGAGGGCGTGATCTGCGGAATGCCGGCGGCGTTGTAGAGCTGCGACGCCGGCAGCGTGGTGCCCGAGGTCAGGTGGCCGATGACGCCCTTGACCTTGGCGTCGACCAGTTTCTGCGCGGCGGCCGTGGCCTGCTTCGGATCGGCGGCGTCGTCCTCGGCCAGCAGCTCGAATTTGGCGCTCTTGTCGCCGATCTTGATGCCGGCGGCGTTGAGTTCCTCGACCGCCAGGCGGGCGCCGTTCTCGTTGTCCTTGCCGAGGTGGGCGACCTGACCGCTGGTCGCGCCGGCATGGCCGATCTTGACCACCAGCTGATCGGCGGCCGGTGCCGTGGCCGGGGCGGCGGCTTCTTGCTTCTTGCCGCAAGCCGCCAGGGTCACGGCGGCGGCCAGGACGGCCAACTTCAGTTCAGTACGCATAGCGATTGTCTTTCGATGAGGCCTGCGGCAATCCCGCACCCACGCGGATGCTCGCGCCACGCTGGGGTGGTGTGGCGATTGTAGGTTCGGGTCGGTCATTCGTCACGCTTGCCAGAGTCGGGGTGGCATCCTATAATGGAGAGCTTCGCAGCGATTCCATGGGCTCCGCGGCGAAGTTCATCCCCACCTAAGAGGCTTCCTTCAGAGAAGCACCGACCGTGGAAAAGAGCCCGCCAAACCTCACTCTTCCAAAGAGAAACTTATGCAAAAGACTACTGTCAGCGCCAAGCCCGCTGAGGTTGTGCACGAGTGGTTTGTGGTTGACGCCACCGATAAGGTGCTCGGACGTGTCGCCAGCGAAGTGGCACTCCGTCTGCGCGGCAAGCACAAAGCCATTTATACCCCTCACGTTGACACCGGCGACTTCATCGTTGTCGTCAACGCTGCCAAGCTGAAAGTCACGGGCACCAAGGCCCTGAACAAGGTGTACTACCGTCACTCGGGTTTCCCGGGCGGTATCTACGGCACCAACTTCCGTGATCTGCAAGCCAAGCATCCCGGCCGCGTGCTGGAAAAGGCCGTCAAGGGCATGCTGCCCAAGGGCCCGCTCGGCTACGCCATGATCAAGAAGCTCAAGGTGTACGGTGGTGCAGAGCACCCGCACACTGCCCAGCAACCCAAAGTGTTGGACATCTAAGGAGCTGCCATGATTGGTGATTGGAACAATGGCACCGGCCGTCGCAAATCCAGCGTCGCCCGCGTGTTTATGAAAAAAGGCTCTGGCAAGATCACGGTCAACGGCAAGGACATCGAAGCTTTCTTCGGTCGCCAAACCTCGATCATGATCGCCAAGCAACCGCTGGCCCTGACTGAAAACCTGGAATTCTTCGACGTGCAAGTCAACGTGCACGGCGGCGGCGAATCCGGCCAGGCAGGCGCCGTGCGTCACGGCATCACCCGCGCCCTGATCGACTACGATGCGGCCCTCAAGCCCGCACTGAGCGCCGCTGGTTTCGTGACCCGCGATGCCCGCGAAGTCGAGCGTAAGAAGGTCGGTCTGCGTTCCGCACGCCGCGCCAAGCAGTTCAGCAAGCGTTAATTCGCCCGCCCCGCTGCAAGAAAGCCGCCTGCCAGCCCCGTGCTGGGGGGCGGTTTTTTTATGGGGATGGCCGCCCGGCAAAGACCCTGCTGCTTGCCCGGTATCACCGGCCATGCCAGCGGCTATTCCCGAGTTTTTTGCTATAGTATTCCCCATTCCTTCTGATTTCTAGGGTTGCACACCATGAGCGAACAAGCCGTTGCCGTTGATACCGAAATGCCCGCCCCACTGGTCTTCACTGACAGCGCCGCAGTCAAGGTGGCCGACCTGATCGCCGAAGAGGGCAACCCCGACCTCAAGCTGCGCGTCTTCGTCCAGGGCGGTGGCTGCTCGGGCTTCCAGTACGGCTTCACCTTCGATGAGATCGTCAACGAGGACGACACGGTGATGACCAAGAACGGTGTCTCGCTGCTGATCGATGCCATGAGCTACCAGTACCTGGTCGGCGCCGAGATCGACTACAAGGAAGACCTGCAGGGCGCCCAGTTCGTGATCAAGAACCCGAACGCGACCACCACCTGTGGTTGCGGCTCCAGCTTCACGGTCTGAACTTCGGCCGGGCTGGATCCGGCCTGCAGCGCGCGAGCGCACCACCTCAAGCCCGCCGGCTGGCCGCCTGCGGGCTTTTGTTTTTATGGTCAGGCCGGGTAGATCGCGCCGAGGATGCGCGACCCGGCCGCGCCCGTGACGGCGCCGAGGTTGCCGGGCTGGCCCTGCAGTGTCTGCCAGGCCAGCCAGGCGAAGGCGGCGGCCTCGACCAGATCGACTGGCCAGCCGCGCTCGGCCGTCGTCTGCACCGGGCAGGCGGGTAGCTCGCGGCGCAGCGCGGCCATCAGCGCGTCGTTGCGCGCGCCGCCGCCGCAGACCAGCAGCTCGGACAGCGCCTGCTTGCCCCAGTCCAGGCGGCGCAGGGTCTGCGCGATGCTGCGCGCGGTCAACTCGACCAGCGTGGCCTGCACGTCCGCCGGCGCCAGCGGCGCGAAACCCTGCAGCTGCTGCTCCAGCCAGCCGGCGTGGAACAGGTCGCGCCCCGTGCTCTTGATGCCTGGCAGCGCGAAGTAGGGCTCGGCCAGCAGGCGCGCCAGCAGCGCGTCGTCGGCGCGACCGCTGGCGCCCCAGGCGCCACCACGGTCGTAGGGTGCCCCGGTGTGGCGCAGGCACCAGAGGTCGAGCAGCATGTTGCCGGGGCCGGTGTCCAGGCCCAGCACGCGGCCGTCGCCCATCAACGCGGTGACATTGGCGATGCCGCCGATGTTGACCACCGCGACCGACGCCTCCGCCTGGCCGAAGACCTCGCGGTGGAAGGCCGGCACCAGCGGCGCGCCCTGGCCGCCAGCGGCGATGTCGCGGCTGCGGAAGTCGGCGACCACGGCGATGCCGCTCAACTCGGCCAGCAGCGCGGGGGCGTTGAGCTGCAGCGTGTAGGGCGGAAAAGCGGGATTCCGCGCGTCGACCCGTTGCCCGCGCAGCCGCGCGCCGGGCGGGTGGTGGCGCACGGTCTGGCCGTGGGCGCCGATCGCGCGCACCGCGCGGGGATCGGTGCCGCTGTCCGCCAGCAGCGCCTGCACGACCTCGGCGTAGACCCGGGTCAGCTGGTGGGCCGCGACCGCGGCGCGGTGCAGTTCATCCGGGCCGCTGGCGTTGAGCGCGAGCAGTTCGGCGCGCAGGTTTTCAGGCAGGGGCAGGCCGTGGCTGACCAGCACGCGCGGCGGCTGTGCGGCGAAATCGACCAGCACGCCATCGGCGCCGTCCAGCGAGGTGCCGGACATCAGACCGATGTAGAGCGCCTGGCCGGCTGTAGGATCGGGCATGGCTTACTGCGCGCTGGCCTGTACCACCGTGGCGGCGGCGGCGAGCTGCTGGCGCATCGCCTGCGCCACGCGCTTGAATTCGCCCTTGGCTGCCGCCGAGACCGGCTGGCCGTCGCGCGCGCGCGCCAGCAGCAGGGGATCCTGATGCTGGTCCCTGACCAGGTATTCGAAGTGCAGATGCGCACCCGTGGATGCGCCCGTGCTGCCGACCGCACCGATCAGGGCGCTCTGTTCGACCCGCTGGCCCTGGCGCACATGGATGCGGCTCAGGTGGGCGTAGGCGGTGCTTTTCTGGTCGCCGTGTTGCACGATCACGATGTTGCCATAGCCGTTCTTCCAGCCGGCAAACTCCACCAGGCCGTCGGCCACCGAGCGCACTGGCGTGCCGGTCGGCGCGGCGAAGTCCACGCCCAGGTGGGCCTTCTGCCTGCCCGAGATCGGGTGAAAGCGCATGCCATAGCCGCTGCTGACGCGCGAGAAGCTCAGCGGCGAGGCCAGGAAGGCGCGCTGCAGGCCTTGCCCGTCCAGCGTGTAGAAGTTGCCCTTGCTGCCGGGCTCCTGGAACCACATCGCCTGGTGCTTGCGGCCGGCGTTGATGAACTCGGCGCCGAGCAGCTGGCCGTGGCTCAGCACCTCGCCGTCTGCTTCCAGCGTCTCGTAGGCGACGTGGAAGCGGTCGCCAGGTTGCAGGTCGCGGCGGAAGTCGATTTCGCTGGCGAACAGGTCGGCGAGCTGGGCCGCCACGCTGTCGGGCAGGCGGGCGGCGTCGGTGGCCTCGAACAGGGTGTGGCGTATGGTGCCGCTGGCCAGCCGCACCGAACGGTCGAGCGGCGCGAGTTCGAGCCGTGACGCGAAGGTATTGCCGATGCCGCGTTCGACCACCAGGCGCGAGAAATGCTTGCCTTCTTCGTCGGGCAGCCAGCGCGCGGTCAGGCCGCGCAGGCCCTCGCCATCGGTCTCGACCGATACCAGCTTGCCGGCGTCGCCGGTCAGCAGCACGCGCGCGGTCTGGTCGCCGCGCAGGAAGGCAGCGGCGGCGCTGTCGCGCACGCCGAGGCGCTTGAGCAGGCTTTGCACCGAGTCGTCGCGCCGGGTCAGGTCGCTGCGGAACAGCACGAAGGGCGCCGGGGTGGCGCTCGTTGCCTGAGCCAGCGGAGCCGCCAGCAAGGGCGAGACGGACTCCACCACCTGCCGCACCGGCAGCTCGGTGGCGTCTGGCGCCAGTGGGGCCACCGCGACCGCGGTGACGCCGGTGCCCAGCAGCAGGGCGCCCAGCCCGGCCATCAAACGGCGCGGGTGGCGCTGCGTGGCTCGCACCAGCAGTTCGATACGTGATTTCATCAAAGGGTAAATCCGGTGACAGCGGGTTGAATCCGGCCGCTGCGATAAAGGGAGAGATGCCGCCAGTAACGCGGCGCATGCCGGTACGGACAGCGCCTGCCTGGAGACAGGAGGCGCGCCAATTAAAATCCGGCTCACAGAGAGCTATTTTCCCATTTTACCCAGGCCACGGAAAGCCGCAACTGGAAAACCCCTTATGAATGAACAAGTTGAGTCCGGGAAAGACGAAGATCTGACAATTGGCAAGGCTGCGCCCGCGCTGTCCGATCGCGTCCAGCACGCGCTGGCCGTGACCCGGCGTGGCTGCGAGGAGCTGATTCCCGAGGCCGACTGGATCAAGAAGCTGGTGAAAAGCGAAGCCAGCGGCCAGCCGCTGCGCATCAAGCTCGGGCTGGACCCGACCGCGCCCGACATCCACATCGGCCACACCGTGGTGCTCAACAAGATGCGCCAGTTGCAGGATCTGGGGCACCAGGTGATCTTCCTGATTGGCGACTTCACCAGCCTGATCGGCGACCCGTCGGGGCGCAACAGCACGCGCCCGCCGCTGACGCCCGAGCAGATCAAGCTCAACGCCGAGACCTACTACAAGCAGGCCAGCCTGGTGCTCGACCCCGCACGGACCGAGATCCGCTACAACAGCGAGTGGTGCGAGCCGCTGGGCTCGGTGGGCATGATCCAGCTTTCGGCCAAGTACACGGTCGCGCGCATGATGGAGCGCAACGACTTCCACGACCGCTTCAAGGCCGGCACGCCGATCTCGGTGCACGAGTTCCTGTATCCGCTGATGCAGGGCTACGACTCGGTCGCGCTCAAGTCCGATCTGGAGCTGGGCGGTACCGATCAGAAGTTCAACCTGCTGATGGGCCGCCACCTGCAGGCCGAGTACGGCCAGGAGCCGCAGTGCATCCTGACCATGCCGCTGCTCGAAGGCCTGGACGGCGTCGACAAGATGTCGAAGTCGAAGCACAACTACATCGGCATCACCGAGCCGGCCAACACCATGTTCGCCAAGGTGCTGTCGATTTCCGATGTGCTGATGTGGAAGTGGTACACCCTGCTGTCCTTCCGCAGCGAGGCCGAGATCGCCGCGCTCAAGGCGGCGATCGCCCAGGGCGCCAACCCCAAGGAGGCCAAGGTCGCGCTGGCCAAGGAGATCACCGCGCGCTTCCACAGCGCGGCGGCGGCCGACGCGGCCGAGCAGGACTTCATCAACCGCAGCAAGGGTGGCGTGCCGGACGAGATCCCGGAGGTGGCGCTGGCGGGCGCGCCGCTGGGCATCGGGGCGCTGCTGAAATCGGCCGGCCTGGCGCCCTCGACCAGCGAGGCGAACCGCCTGATCGACGGCGGCGGTGTGCGTGTCGACGGCTCGGTCGTCAGCGACAAGGGCCTCAAGCTCGATGCCGGTACCTTCGTGGTGCAGGTCGGCAAGCGCAAGTTCGCGCGCGTGACGCTGGCCTGATCCTCAAGCTGTCGCTTCAGTCGCCAAGCCGGCTGAAGTAGGCCGAGCTGTCGGGCCTGGGCTTGCCGCGCCTGACTTCGGATACCGTGCCGAAGTTGATGAAGCACAGCGCGTCCTCGTCGTCGTGCAGCGCGAACAGCTGGCGCAGCGCCTGTGAGGTCAGCGCCTTGCCGCTGGTCAGGCCCGAGCCGTAGCCCGCCGCGCTGGCCAGCAGCAGCATGTTCTGGATCGCGCAGCCGGCCGACAGCAGTCTCTCCTGTCCGGGAATATCCGGGTCGCCGCCGCGCAAGCGGCAGACCGCCAGCAGCAGCCAGGGCGCGCGGTAGGCCTTTTCGCGCGCCTGTGCCTGCTCGTCGGTGCTGGCATCGGGGTCGCGCTCCAGCAGGGCGGCGGCGAAGGCCTGCGCCAGCTCGGCACGCCTGTCCTGCGGTATTTCGATGAAGCGCCAGGGCAGCAGCTGACCATGGTCGGGCGCTGCCGCTGCTGCGGTCAGGATGGCGGCCTGCTGCGCCGCGTCGGGTCCGGGTGACTGCAGGCGCTTGGGCAGCGTGGTGCGTCTGCCGTCCAGCAGGGCCTGGGTCCATTGCAGCGCGTCGCTGCCGCTGGCCGGGCGGTCCTGCGCTGGGATTTTCTGGGAGGTCGACATGTCGATAATGTCGCCGATGCGCGCGGCCCGCTCAAGGGCCAACCGGGCCGGCGCGACAATCCGTCACATGAAATCGATCAATCAATCCGGAGCAAAGGCATGAAGGCGGTATTGCAGCGCGTCAGCGAAGCGCGCGTGGTGGTCGACGGCGCGGTCGTCGGCGAGATCGGTCAGGGCCTGCTGGTGCTGCTGTGCGCCGAGCGCGGCGACACCGAGGCGGTGGCGGACAAGTTGCTGGCCAAGCTACTCAAGCTGCGCATCTTCTCCGACGAGGCCGGCAAGATGAACCGCAGCCTGCTGGACGTCGGCGGCGGCCTGCTGCTGGTGAGCCAGTTCACGCTGGCGGCCGATACCTCGGGCGGCAACCGGCCCAGCTTCGGCCAGGCCGCCGCGCCCGACGAGGGCCGCCGGCTCTATGACTATTTCGTCGCCCAGGCCCGCGCCGCACACCCGGTCGTGCAGACCGGCATCTTCGCGGCCGACATGAAAGTGCAACTGGTCAACGACGGGCCGGTCACGATCCCAATCCAGATGAGCGCCTGAGCCATGGGACAGGACCTATCCCTGGCGGCCTCTGCTGCCTGTCTGCCGGTCGCTGATGGCAGTCCAGCTTGCTTTGCATCACTGGCTCGATCCGGCCTGAACCTGCACGCGGTGTTCGACCTCGCCGATCTGCCGCCTGGCTTGCTGGCGACGCTGGGCCTGGACGACAAGGCGCTCGCGCGCTTTCGTCAGCTGATCCTGATCGGTCATCTGGGGCGCGATTTCTGGGACGCGCTGCAGCGGCGCGGGATGCATGGCGCGCATCCGGTAGACCAGTTCGTGACCGAGCGGGTCGCGGCCTGGATGTCCGATACGCTGCCGGTCCATGAATGGCGTCAGGTCTTTCCGGGGCCGGCGCCGGTCGGGCTGCAGCGGCTGGGGGCGCTGGCGGGCTGGCATCAGGCCTCGCCGTTCTGGGTCGGTGTCGATGCCGAGTGGGGCAGCTGGTTTGCCTACCGTGCTGTCTTGCTGGCCGATACCGCGCTACCCGTCACGCCCAGGCGCGAGGCCGGATCGCCCTGCGCCAGTTGCGTGGACCAGCCTTGCCTCGGCGCCTGTCCGGCCGGTGCGCTGGCGTCCGAGCCGGGCGGCTCCTGGCGGCTGCAGGCCTGCCTGGACTGGCGCAAGCAGCCCGGCTCATCCTGCCTGGACCGCTGCCTGGCGCGCAATGCCTGTCCGGTGGGCGAGCGCTACCGCTATACCGACGGGCAGATCGCTTACCACTACCTGCACTCGATGCGCCATATCCGCGAGCATTGTTGAGCCGTCTGGCGCGCCAGTGCCGAGACAGCGCCGAGACAGTGCCGGATTCCTCATGGTGCGGCACAAATCGTTACCCGGCGCCACCCCGGCCCTGTCGCTCAAGAACGCCCGCGCCGATAATCGACAGATGAACGAATCCTTGAAAAACGCGACCGCCGGTGCCGCCTTCAGCCAGCTGTCGCTGGCCGCCTCCACCCTGGACAACCTGGGCCAGCTCGGCTACAGCGCGATGACGCCGATCCAGGCCGCCAGCCTGCCGCTGGCGCTGGCGGGGCGCGATCTGATCGCCCAGGCCAGCACTGGCAGCGGCAAGACCGCCGCCTTCGGCATCCCGCTGGTCGAGAAGCTCGACCCGGCGCAGTGGCAGGTGCAGGCCTTGGTGCTGTGCCCGACGCGCGAGCTGGCCGACCAGGTCACGCTGGAGATCCGCCGGCTGGCGCGCGCGCACGGCAACATCAAGGTCGTGACCCTGTGCGGCGGCGTCGCGCTGCGTGGCCAGACCCTGAGCCTGGAGCATGGCGCCCATGTCGTGGTCGGCACGCCGGGCCGCATCCTGGATCATCTGGAGCGCGGCCACCTGAGCCTGGCCGCCGTGCGCACCCTGGTGCTCGACGAGGCCGACCGCATGCTGGACATGGGCTTCTTCGACGACATCGCCCAGGTCGCCAAGCTCTGCCCGGCGGACCGCCAGACGCTGCTGTTCTCGGCCACCTACCCGGAAGGGATCGACCGGCTGGCGGCGCAGTTCATGCGCGCGCCGCAGAACGTCAAGGTGCAGGCCCAGCATGCGGCCGACAAGATCCGCCAGCATTTCTATGAGGTCAAGCACAGCGAGCGGCTGGCGACGGTGGCGCGGCTGCTGAACCATTTCCGGCCCGAGTCGACGCTGGCCTTCTGCAACACCAAGCAGCAATGCCGCGACCTGGTCGCGCTGCTGCAGGGCCAGGGCTTCGCGGCGCTGGCGCTCTATGGCGAGCTGGACCAGCGCGAGCGCGACCAGGTGCTGGTGCAGTTCGCCAACCGCAGCTGCTCGGTGCTGGTGGCGACCGATGTGGCGGCGCGCGGGCTCGACATCGCCCAGCTCGACGCGGTGATCAACGTCGACTGCACGCCCGACGCCGAGATCCATGTGCACCG
>NZ_JAQTZS010000031.1 GCF_028687635.1 Malikia sp.
GGCTCACGCCGCAGGAGACGGCGATCACCTCGGTCGCGGCGCCCTTTTCCTTCAGGCGCACCGCTTCCTCGATCGCGATCTCGTCGAAGGGGTTCATGCTCATCTTGACGTTGGCGATGTCAACGCCGCTGCCGTCGGCCTTGACGCGCACCTTGACGTTGTAGTCCACCACGCGCTTGACGGGGACGAGGATCTTCATGTTTGACTCCAGTAGGAATGAAAAGCAGGGGCGTGCAGGGAAGTGAGCCGCCCCTGACTCAATCAGGCCGAAGCGGCGCGATCGTGGTTGATGAAGGACAGGGCGATAGCACCGATCAGGCCGGCGGCAGCGATGACCAGGAAGTTCTGCTCCAGCGGCAGCTTGAGGGTCACGATCAGGCCGATCAGCAGCGGAGCCATGATCGCGCCAGCGCGGCCGACGCCGGAGGCCATGCCGATGCCGGTCGAACGGATGGCCATCGGGTAGAACTGGCCGGAATAGGCATAGGCCACGATCTGCGCGCCGGTCGAGCAGGCGCCGACCATTCCGATGACCAGGTACAGCATGTCGGTGGACATCGGAATGGTCATCAGGTAGAGGAACAGGCCGCCCAGCGCATACATGGTCACCAGCACCCACTTGATGTGGAACCGGTCAGCCAGCCAGCCACCCACGATGGCGCCAAACATCGCGCCCAGGTTGAGTGCGATGACGAAGCTCAGCGCCGAGCCCAGGCTGTAGCCGGACATCGCCATCAGCTTGGTCAGCCAGGAGCTCAGCGCGTAGATCATGAACAGGCCGGTGAAGAAGGCGACCCAGAACATCAGGGTGCTCAGGCCGCGACCTTCCTGGAACAGCCGGGCGATCGGCGCACCCGCGCCCTTGGCCGACGGCGGCACGATGAACTGGTCCTCGGCGCTGAGCTTCAGGCTCGGTTCGATGCGCTGGACGATATCGCGCAGATGGCTGTCGTCATGGTGAGAGACCAGGTAGGGCAGCGACTCGGGCATGCTCTTGAGGATGAAGGGGATCAGCAGCAGCGGAGCGCCGGCGGCGATGAACACCGACTGCCAGCCGTAGTCACCGATCAGCTGCTTGCCCAGCACCGCCGCCAGGATGCCACCGAGCGCGTAGCCCGAGAACATCAGCGTCGTCATGACGCTGCGGATCTTCTTGGGCGAGTATTCGGTCATCTGCGCGACGATGTTGGGCATCACGCCACCGATGCCCAGGCCGGCGATGAAGCGCATCACGCTGAAGCTGACCGGTTCCGTCATGAAACCGGCCCCGGCGGTGAAGACGCTGAACAGGAAGACGCAGATCACGATGGTCCAGCGCCGGCCGATCCGGTCGGACAGGGTGCCCAGCAGCATGGCGCCGAACATCATCCCGAACAGCGCCGAGCTGGCCATGAAGCCCGCGGTGGACGCGGTCACGTTCATCTCCTTCATGATCGACGGCAGCGCGGTGCCGGCGACCGCGATGTCATAGCCGTCGATGATGATGATCAGCAGGCACCAGAGCAGCACCTTCAAGTGGAAGCGGTTGAAGCGGGCGTCGTCGGCCAGCTTGTGGACATCGATTTTTCTCATGTTGTCTCCTGTTGGTTGTTATGAGGAATGGCTCACTCGATCGCGCTGGTCGACTTGACCTGGCCGCGCAGCACGAACTTCTGGATCTTGCCGGTCGAGGTCTTGGGCAGGGCGCCGAACACCACCCGCTTGGGCACCTTGAAGCGCGCCAGCAGCTGGCGGCAGAATTCGAGGATCTCCTCGCCGGTGGCTTGGGCGTCCGGCTTGAGCTCGACGAAGGCGCAGGGCACCTCGCCCCAGCGCGCGTCGGGCATCGCGACCACGGCCGCCAGCATCACGGCCGGGTGGCGGTGCAGGGCGTCCTCGACCTCGATCGAGGAGATGTTCTCGCCACCCGAGATGATCACGTCCTTGCTGCGGTCGCGGATCTTGACGTAGCCGTCCGGGTACATCACGGCCAGGTCGCCGGTGTGGAACCAGCCGCCGGCAAAGGCCTCCTCGGTCGCGCCCGGATTCTTCAGGTAGCCCTTCATGACCACGTTGCCGCGGAAGAAGATCTCGCCCATGGTCTCGCCGTCGGCCGGCACCGGCTCCATCGTCTCGGGGTCGAGCACCGCGATCGCTTGCTGCATCGGCGCGGACACGCCCTGGCGGCCGTTGAGCTGGGCCCGCTCCTCGATCGACAGGCCTTCCCAGTGCGCCTGCTTGGCGCAGACGGCCGCCGGCCCGTAGACCTCGGTCAGGCCATAGACATGGATCAGCTCGATGCCGACGCGCTCGCAGCCCTCGATCACGGCCGCTGGCGGCGCCGCGCCGGCGATCTGGCCGTGGATCTTGTGCGTGATGCCCTCACGCAGGCTGTCGGGGGTATTGATCAGCAGGCTGTAGACGATCGGCGCGCCGCTCAGGTGCGTGATGTGGTGTTCGCGCACCAGTTCGAAGATATGCGTCGGATCGACCTTGCGCAGGAAGACGCTGGCGCCCGCGATCAGCGCCATGGTCCAGGGGAAGCACCAGCCGTTGCAGTGGAACATCGGCAGCGTCCACAGGTAGGTCGCATGGTGCGGCAGCTGCCAGGAGATCACGTTGCTGGCGGCGTTCAGGTAGGCGCCGCGGTGGTGCGTGACCACGCCCTTGGGGTTGCCGGTGGTGCCCGAGGTGTAGTTGAGCGCGATCGCATCCCACTCGTCGGGCGGCAGGCTCCAGCTGTAGCCGGGGTCGCCCTGGGCCAGGAAGTCCTCGTAGCTGATCTCGCCCAGGTCGTAGCCGGCGGGCGCGGTCTCGTCCTCGACCTCGATCACATAGGGGCGGTGGGTGCCGCACATCGCCAGCGCCTTGACCATGACGCCGGAGAACTCGCGGTCGGTCAGCACCACCTTGGCCTCGCCATGCTGCAGCATGAAGGCGATGGCCTCGGCGTCGAGCCGGGTGTTGAGGGTGTTGAGCACGGCGCCGGTCATAGGCACGCCGAAATGGGCCTCGAACATCGCCGGCACGTTGGGCAGCATGACCGCGACGGTGTCGCCTGGGCCGATGCCCCTGGCCGCCAGCGCGCTGGCCAGTCGGCGGCAGCGCTCGTAGGTCTGGGCCCAGTTCTGGCGCCGCTCGCCATAGATCACGGCGGTGCGATCCGGATAGACCCGCGCGGCGCGCTCGATGTAGCTGAGCGGGGACAGAGCCACGAAATTGGCGGCGTTCTTGTCCAGCCCGGTGTTGTACTGATTGGTCACTGGTGTCTCCTCGGTTGTTCGACACAGGCCTGGTCACGTTTTCCAGGTTGCATCTCTCGCTATCATCGGCAACCTTCTTTGCACCAGTCTTCTTCAAATGTGACGAATGTTTGCAAGACGGGCATGGGGTCATGCCGCAATCCTAGAATCCGTCAACATTGACCATGCCCGCGCGAAACACCATGGACGAGAATGTCCGATCCCTCCCTCCATTGCCGGACCAGCCACCGCGCTGCGATGCCTTGCAGGCGGCGCTCGATCTGATCGACCAGGGCATCATTCTGGTAGACAAGGAGCTGAAACTCGTGGTCTGGAACCGATGCTTCCTGCAACTGTTCGATTTCCCGCCCGAGATGGCCTACCCGGGTGCGCCCTTCGAGAATTTCATCCGTCACAACGCCTTGCGCGGCGAATACGGTCCCGGCGACCCCGGCATGCAAACCGAGGTCCGCGTCGCCATGGCCAGAAGCTTCGAGGAGTACGACCTCGAGCGCACGCGTCCGAACGGCACCATCCTGAGCGTGCGTGGCCTGGCGGTTCCCGGCCGGGGGCTGATCACCTTCTATTCCGATGTCACCGAGGCCAGGCACCGGGAGGCGCTGATCCGCGAGCAGAACGCCTTGCTCGAAGCCCGGGTGGCCGAGCGCACGGCCGAGCTGCTGCGGACCAACGCGCACCTGCGTCAGGCGCTGGAGCGCAACGAGGCGATTGCCCTGTCGCTGGTGCGCAGCGAGGCCCGCATGCGACTGATCACGGATTCGATTCCCGCGCTGCTGGCCTATTTCGGTCATGATCGCCGCTACCACTATGTCAATCGCGGTTATCGCGACTGGTTCGGGCTCGATCCGAGCAAGCCGGAATCCATCAAGGCCAGGTCCTTTCTCGGCGAGGATACCTATTCCCGGATCCGGCCCTATGTCATGCAGGCCGTCAGGGGCGCGGCCGTCACCTTCGAATACGAGGTGCAGACGGTGCACCGGGGACTGCGCATCGCGCGCACCAGCCTGATTCCCGAGACCAGCCCGGAGGGCGAGGTCGTCGGCTGCTTCGAGCTGACCTTCGACGTCACCGACGAACGGCTGGCGCATGACCGCATGGCCCAGGCGCAGAAGATGGAAGCGCTGGGGCTGCTGACCGGCGGTCTGGCGCACGACTTCAACAACATCCTGACCGTGGTCCAGGGCAATCTGGTGGCGCTGGCGGAAATACCCGCCCTGCGCCCCTACCTGAGCGACTACCTGAAACCAGCCCTGAATGCCGCGCTGCGGGGATCGGATCTCATCCGGGGCTTGCTGTCCTTTGCGCGCAAGCATCCCTTGAGCAGCCGGGTCGAGGACCTCAACCTGTGCCTGGCCAGTACCGCGACGCTGTTGCGCGGCGTGCTGCCCGAGGGCCTGAGTCTGGTCACCGAATCCTCGGCGCTGCCGCTTTTCGTCTGCCTGGACCCGAACCAGTTGCAGGATGCCTTGCTCAACCTGGCGCTCAACGCCCGGGACGCGACCGGCGGCAAGGGCCGGATCACGATCCGCTGCAGCATGGCAGCCCTGGGATCCGAGGCCGCCGCCAAGCTGGACCTGGCGCCCGGCCAGTACGCCCGGATCAGCGTCGAGGACGACGGTTGCGGCATGGATCAGTTGACCATGGACCGGGTCTTCGAGCCCTTCTTCAGCACCAAGGCGCCCGGGCAAGGCAGTGGCATGGGCATGGCCATGGTCTACGGCTTCGTGCAGCAGTCGGCCGGCGCGATCGAGCTGCGCAGCCAGGTCGAGCAGGGCACGACCGTGTCGATCTTCTTCCCGCTGCACGGCATCGGGGGCTCGTCCGCCGACTTGGCCGATGAGCCAGCCCTGGCGACGGAGATCCCGTCCGAGGGCCGGCGCGGTCTGGCCCTGCTGGTCGAGGACGACCCCGGTGTGCGCCAGTTGCTGCGGCGCGAGTTGCTCGATATCGGCTTCTCCGTCATCGAGGCGGAAAACGGCTCCGAGGCCATCGATCTGATCGACCACACGCGCGACATCCAGCTCCTGCTGTCCGATGTCGTGATGCCCGGCTCCATCGACGGTCTGAACGTGGTGGCCCATGCGCGCTCCAAGGGCACCATACCCCGGATCGTGCTGATGAGCGCGTTTGTACCCAACGGTGCCGCGCCGGCGGAAGTCCCCTTCCTGCAAAAGCCGTTCTCGCGCGCCGAACTGCTCAAGACCCTCGCCACCGCCAGGCCATGAACGAACCCGTTGCGATCCAGGAGGCCAGCGCCTCCAGTCCGCTCATCTTCGTCGTCGAGGACGATATCGGCGTGGCACAGCTGGTGGTCAGGATGCTGGAGTCCTTCCAGTTCCAGGTCCGGCGCTTCGGCGATGGGGGCTCGGTGCTGCACCATGTCCGGGCCGAGCATCCGGCCCTGTGCATTGTCGACCTCGGCTTGCCGGACATGGACGGCATCGAGCTGGTCCGCCAGATCGGTCAGGTCAGCTCGTGCGGCGTGCTGATCCTGTCCGGGCGCGACCATCCGGTCGACCGGGTGATGGGGCTGGAGCTGGGCGGGGATGACTACATCACCAAGCCGTTCGACCCGCGCGAGCTCGTGGCCCGGGTGCGCAGCATCCTGCGTCGCCGCCAGCCGCGCAATCCGGTGTCCGAAGCCCGGCAGCGCCGCTACGCCCGCTTCCTGGGCTGGACCTGGGATTGCGCCGCCAATACGCTGCGCGATCCCGAGGGCGTGGAGCATGTGCTCGGCAATGCCGAGTCACGGGTGCTGAAGGCTTTCCTGGAGCGCCCGCACCAGATCCTCACGCGCGAGCAGTTGCTCGGTCAGCGCCAATTGTCCCCGATGGACCGCAGCATCGACGTGCGGATCTCGCGCATCCGGCGCAAGCTCGAACCCGATCCGCAAAATCCCAAGATCATCAAGACCGTCTACGGCGCCGGCTACATGTTCACCGCCGCCGTCACCTGGTCGTAGCCGCTCCCTTTGCATCATGGACCGTGGCCCTCACGGCCCGGTGAGTCCGCCGCTGACGCCCGGGCCGAGCGTTCGCCCGGGCGTCAGGGCGCCGGACGGGCTCGGCTACAATCAAAGATTACCCAAATCAGACGGGCCCATCCCCGGGATGGCCGCCTGTTTCTGAACTGAGCGAGGTCGCCCGCGGGCGGTCCGCGAGGCAGGCACACACCGCGCGCGGCCCCCAGGCTGGCGCCATTCCTCATCTAGGAGAAAACCATGGCAGTGAACGTCGAGACCCTGGAAAAGCTGGAGCGCAAGATCACGCTCGAGCTGCCGGTGGCTGAAATCCAACAGGAAGTCGATGCGCGCCTCAAGCGCATGGCCAAGCAAGTCAAGATGGACGGTTTCCGTCCGGGCAAGGTGCCGCTGAGCGTCGTCGCCAAGCAGTACGGCTACTCGGTCCAGTACGAAGTCATGAACGACAAGGTCGGCCAGGCTTTCCAGGCCGCCGCCACCGAAGCCCAGCTGCGCATCGCCGGTGCTCCGCGCATCAGCGAAAAGGAAGGCGCCGCTGAAGGCGCCGTGGCCTTCGAAGCCGTGTTCGAGGTCTACCCGGAAGTCAAGATCGGCGACCTGAGCAGCGCCGAGATCGAGAAGCTCACCGCCGAGGTCGACGAAGCCGCCATCGACCGCACGCTCGACATCCTGCGCAAGCAGCGCCGCACCTTCACCACCCGTGACGAAACCGGCTGGGCCGAAGCGGGCGACCGCATCACCATCGACTTCGAAGGCAAGATCGACGGCGAACTGTTCGACGGCGGCAAGGCCGAAGGCTTCCAGTTCATGGTCGGCGAAGGCCAGATGCTCGAGCAGTTCGACGCTGCCGTGCGCGGCATGAAGACCGGCGAGTCCAAGACCTTCCCGCTCGACTTCCCGGCCGACTACCACGGTCAGGACGTCGCCGGCAAGACCGCCGACTTCCTGGTCACGGTCAAGAAGATCGAGTTCCAGAACCTGCCTGAAGTCAACGAAGAGTTCGTCAAGTCGCTCGGCATCGAAGCCGGCACGGTCGAAGCCCTGCGCGCCGACATCAAGAAGAACCTCGAGCGCGAAGTCAAGTTCCGCCTGCAGGCGCGCAACAAGGCGGCCGTGATGGACGCCCTGATCGCCAAGGCCGAACTCGACCTGCCCAAGGCCAGCGTCGACGCCGAAATCGAGCGTCTGGTCGAAGGCGCCCGCGCCGACCTCAAGCAGCGCGGCATCCAGGACGCCGACAAGGCCCCGATCCCGGCCGAGCTGTTCAAGGACCAGGCCGAGCGCCGCGTGCGCCTGGGTCTGGTGGTGGCCGAGCTGGTCAAGGCCAACGAACTGCACGCCAAGCCCGAGCAGCTCGACGCGCACATCGAGGAAATGGCGGCCTCCTACGAGCGTCCGGAAGAAGTGGCGCGCTGGTACAAGGGCGACAACCGCCGCCTGGCCGAAGTCGAAGCCATCGTGATCGAGAGCAACGTCGCCGACTTCGTCCTGGGCCAGGCCAAGGTCACCGACAAGACGGTCAGCTTCGAAGAGCTGATGGGCCAGGCCTGATCCTGCGGCGCTGGCCAGCCGGTCGGCGCCCCGGACCCAAGTCAAGCGAGGGCGGAAGCGATTCCGCCCTTTTTTATTGCCCGTCAGCCCCCATCTGTTGAACAGGCCATTCGGCATTGGTTACAGTAAGCCGTTCTGTCAGACTTGCTCATTCATGTACAAACATGAACAAAGCTGACTTCCTGCTTCGCCGAGGCCGGTTTCGCCCCCGTCTTGCGACGGCGGCCAGAGCCTTCCTCTCCACAGGCTGTGACGGTGGAACTCACCGCCAAATTTCTTAAATTGATCGCTGCATTCACGTCTCGGTCGTGGTTCGCGCCGCATTGCGGACAGGTCCACTCGCGCACCGACAGCGGTAGCTTGTCGA
This sequence comes from Malikia sp., assembly GCF_028687635.1. Classification (GTDB taxonomy): domain Bacteria; phylum Pseudomonadota; class Gammaproteobacteria; order Burkholderiales; family Burkholderiaceae_C; genus Malikia. The sequence continues at coordinate 8,141 of NZ_JAQTZS010000031.1, forward strand.
GCCGATGCCCGCAGACCGAACAGGTCTTGCTGCTGGGATGCCAGCGATCCGCCACCACTACCTGCCCGCCGCGCATCACGGCCTTGTATTCCAGTTGCCGCCGCAGCTCGAAGAAGCCCATGTCGGTAATGCTGCGCGCCAAGCGGCGGTTTTTCACCATGCCGCGCAGGTTCAGATCTTCGATGCCGATGGTGTGGAAGCGCCGCGTGAGGTCTGTCGTGAGCTTATGCAGAGCGTTCGAACGGATGTTGGCGATACGGGCATGCAACTTCGCCAGCCTGGCCCTGGCCTTCTTGCGATTGGCCGATCCCTTATGCTTGCGCGACAAGCTCCGGGATAGCCGGCGCAAGCGGTCCAGCAGCGCCTGGTGCGGCTTGGGACCGGGAATCGTCTCACCCGTCGAGAGCGTCGCCAACGCCTTGACACCCAGATCCACCCCCACCGCGCCTTGGTTCTCGGCTTGGGGTAGAGGTGAATCGTCCTGGGTATCGACGGCAAAGCTGACATACCAGCGATCGGCCACGCGCGAAACCGTGGCTGACAGGATCTTGCCCGCGAAGCGCAACGTCTCGCGCATGCGCACCCAACCGAGATTGGGGATGCGAATGCGTGAACCGTCGAGACTGAACTGGTCATTGCTGAGACTGAAGCGGTCGTGCCGGCCTTTCTGGCGGAATTGTGGGTACTTGGCGTGGCCGGCGAAGAAGTTCTGGAACGCCAGGCCCAGCTGGATGATCGCCATCTGCGGCGCGTTCTTCGTGACTTCGAGCATCCAGGGAAACTGCTCGCGCTTGACGGCGTTCAACTGGCGGCGCAAGGCAGCTTGCGAGGGTTGGGGCAGCGTCGGATCCAGCTTGTGGGCCTCGTACTGGCGCTGCCACTCGGCCAGCGCCCAGTTGTACGCGAAGCGCGCCACGCCCGCCGCGCGGGCCAGGTAGGTGGCCTGTGCGTTGTTCGGATCGAGAGCAATCTGGTGCGCGATCAGCATAGAGGCATAATTCTGGCACGAACCCGCACGGCTTGAACAGGGCTGCAGTTCTTCCCGTCATGCCGTCACAGTGCGTGAGCAGGTATGAGCATGAAAGAGAAGAATTGAGCAGGTTTTACGGTAACTGAATGAAACCCTGCAACGTTTTCTGGAGCACAACACACATGAGCGCATTGGACGCACAAAACCTGGGCATGGTGCCCATGGTGATCGAGCAATCCGGCCGTGGCGAGCGCGCCTACGACATCTACTCGCGCCTGCTCAAGGAGCGCGTCGTGTTCCTGGTCGGTCCGGTCAACGACCAGTCGGCCAACCTCGTGGTCGCGCAGATGCTGTTCCTCGAGAGCGAGAACCCGGACAAGGACATCCATTTCTACATCAACTCGCCGGGCGGTTCGGTCAGCGCGGGCATGTCGATCTTCGACACGATGAACTTCATCAAGCCCGACGTCTCGACGCTGTGCATGGGCATGGCCGCCAGCATGGGCGCCTTCCTGCTCGCCGCCGGCGCCAAGGGCAAGCGCTTCTCGCTGCCGAACTCGCGCGTCATGATCCACCAGCCGCTGGGCGGCACCCAGGGCCAGGCCACCGACATCGAGATCCACGCGCGCGAGATCCTGCGCCTGCGCGCCGACCTCAACAAGATCCTGGCCGAGCGCACCGGCCAGCCGCTCGAGAAGATCGAGCGCGACACCGAGCGCGACTACTACATGGCCGCGGCCGAAGCCGCCGAATACGGTCTGATCGACCGCGTGATCGACAAGCGCGGCGCCTGATCCCGATCTTCCCGCACAGCCCGCGCCGTCCGCTGTCGAAGCGGTGCGCGGGCTTCACTTATCATCGGTGCTTCCAGCATTCCACCGAGTTCGAGCAAGGCATTTCTCATGGCCGATAACAAAGGCGCCTCCAGCGAAAAAACCCTCTACTGCTCCTTCTGCGGCAAGAGTCAGCACGAGACCAAGAAACTGATCGCCGGACCCTCGGTGTTCATCTGCGACGAGTGCATAGACCTGTGCAACGACATCGTGCGCGAGGAGCTGCCGCAGGGCAGCCTGGCGCCGGCCGAGGCCGGTGACCGCCTGCCGACGCCGATCGAGATCAAGCAGCATCTCGACGGCTATGTCATCGGCCAGGAGCCGGCCAAGAAGTCGCTGTCGGTCGCGGTCTACAACCACTACAAGCGCTTGCGCCACAAGGCCAAGGCGCGCAAGGACGACGTCGAACTGGCCAAGAGCAACATCCTGCTGATCGGCCCGACCGGCTCCGGCAAGACGCTGCTGGCCGCGACCATGGCGCGCATGCTCAACGTGCCCTTCGTGATGGCCGACGCTACCACGCTGACCGAGGCCGGCTATGTCGGCGAGGACGTCGAGAACATCATCGCCAAGCTGCTGCAGACCTGCAACTACGATGTCGACAAGGCCCAGCAGGGCATCGTCTACATCGACGAGATCGACAAGATCACGCGCAAGTCCGAGAACCCCTCGATCACGCGCGACGTCTCGGGCGAGGGCGTGCAGCAGGCGCTGCTCAAGCTGGTCGAGGGCACCATCGCCTCGGTGCCGCCGCAAGGTGGCCGCAAGCACCCGAACCAGGACATGCTGCAGGTCGACACCTCCAACATCCTGTTCATCTGTGGTGGCGCCTTCGCCGGCCTGGAGAAGATCGTCGAGCAGCGCACCGAAGCCGCCGGCATCGGCTTTGGCGCCAATGTCAGGAGCAAGCAGCAGCGCAGCCTGACCGACGTCTTCGCCGAGGTCGAGCCCGACGACCTGGTCCGCTTCGGCCTGATCCCCGAGCTGGTGGGTCGGTTGCCGGTCGTGACCGCCCTGGCCGAGCTCGGCGAGGACGCGCTGGTCGAGATCCTGACCGAGCCCAAGAACGCGGTGGTCAAGCAGTTCGCCCAGCTGCTGCGGATGGAGCACGTCGAGCTCGAAGTCACGCCCGAGGCGCTGCACGCGATCGCGCGCAAGGCGATCAAGCGCAAGACCGGCGCGCGCGGCCTGCGCTCCATCCTGGAGCAGGCGCTGATGGACACCATGTTCGAGCTGCCCAGCCTGGACAACGTGCAGAAGGTGGTGGTCGAGCCCGCCACCGTCGACGAGGGCAAGGCCCCGCTGCTGGTGCTGCGCGAAGAGGCCAAGCAGGCCTGAGACCCGCAACAGCTCGATTGCCGGCGGCCGCGGCTTGAAGTCGCTGCCGCCGGCCCCATTTGAGCGGAAAGATTTTTAGGTAACAGCATGTCCGGACACACCCCAATGCCCAGCCAGCCCGTCGCACTGCCGCTCCTGCCGCTGCGCGACGTGGTCGTATTCCCCCACATGGTGATCCCGCTGTTCGTGGGCCGGCCCAAGAGCATCAAGGCGCTGGAAACCGCGATGGAGCATGAGCGCCGCATCATGCTGGTGGCGCAGAAGACCGCCGCCAAGGATGACCCGACCCCGGACGACCTGTTCGAGATGGGCTGCGTGGCGACCATCCTGCAGATGCTCAAGCTGCCCGACGGCACCGTCAAGGTGCTGGTCGAGGGCCTGCAGCGCGCCAGGGTGCTGGGCGTGGAGGAGGAAGAGAGCCATTTCACCGGCCGGGTCCAGCCCCTGTCGGCGCAGGACGAGGCCGCTGGCGTTGCATCCAGCGAGGTCGAGGCGCTGCGCCGCGCGCTGATGCAGCAGTTCGACCTCTACGTCAAGCTCAACAAGAAGATTCCGTCCGAGGTGCTGACCTCGATCGCCAACATCGAGGACGCCGGTCGCCTGGCCGACACCGTCGCCGCGCACCTGCCCTTCAAGCTCGAAGCCAAGCAGGCCGTGCTCGACCTCGACCGGGTCGCGCCCCGGCTGGAGAACCTGTTCGGCCAGCTCGAACGCGAGGTCGAGATCCTCAACGTCGACAAGCGCATCCGTGGCCGCGTCAAGCGCCAGATGGAGAAGAGCCAGCGTGACTTCTACCTCAACGAGCAGGTCAAGGCGATCCAGAAGGAGCTCGGCGAGGGCGAGGAGGGCGCCGACCTCGAACAGCTCGAAAAGAAGATCCGCCTGGCCAAGATGCCGGCCGACGCGCGCAAGAAGGCCGAGGGCGAGCTCAAGAAGCTCAAGCTGATGTCGCCGATGTCGGCCGAGGCCAGCGTGGTGCGCAACTACATCGAGACCCTGGTCGGCCTGCCCTGGAGCAAGAAGACCAAGATCAAGCATGACCTGGCCTACGCCGAGCAGGTGCTCAACGAGGACCACTACGGCCTCGATCGGGTCAAGGACCGCATCCTCGAATACCTCGCGGTGCAGCAGCGCGTCGACAAGGTCAAGGCGCCGATCCTGTGCCTGGTCGGCCCGCCGGGCGTGGGCAAGACCTCGCTCGGGCAGTCGATCGCCAAGGCCACCGGCCGCAAGTACACCCGCATGGCGCTGGGCGGCATGCGCGACGAGGCCGAGATCCGCGGCCACCGCCGCACCTACATCGGCGCCATGCCGGGCAAGGTGCTGCAGAGCCTGAACAAGGTCGGCGCGCGCAACCCGCTGTTCCTGCTCGACGAGATCGACAAGCTCGGCATGGACTTCCGGGGCGATCCGTCCTCGGCGCTGCTCGAGGTGCTCGATCCGGAGCAGAACCACGCCTTCGCGGACCACTATGTCGAGGTCGATTTCGACCTGTCGGACGTGATGTTCGTCGCCACCTCCAACTCGATGAACATCCCGTCGGCGCTGCTCGACCGCATGGAAGTGATCCGCCTGAGCGGTTACACCGAGGACGAGAAGACCAACATCGCGCTCAAGTACCTGCTGCCCAAGCAGTTCGAGAACAACGGCATCCAGGCCGGCGAGATCGAGGTGGCCGAGGACGCGGTGCGCGACATCGTGCGCTACTACACCCGCGAGGCCGGCGTGCGCTCGCTCGAACGCGAGCTGTCCAAGATCTGCCGCAAGGTGGTCAAGGGCCTGCTGCTCAAGAAATACCAGCCGACCGTGCTCGTCAACTCCGCCAATCTCGACGAGTTCCTGGGCGTGCGCAAGTACAGCTACGGCCGCGCCGAGCAGCTCAACCAGATCGGCCAGGTCGTGGGCCTGGCCTGGACCGAGGTCGGCGGCGACCTGCTGACGATCGAGGCCGCGCTGATGCCGGGCAAGGGCAACGTGATCCGCACCGGCCAGCTCGGCGATGTGATGAAGGAGTCGGTCGAGGCAGCGCGCACCGTGGTGCGCAGCCGCTCGCATGCGTTCGGCATCACCGACGAGGCCTTCGAGAAGAAGGACATCCACATCCACGTGCCCGATGGCGCCACTCCGAAGGACGGCCCGAGCGCGGGTGCCGCCATGACCACCGCCATGGTCTCGGCCATGACCGGCATCCCGGTGCGCGCCGATGTCGCCATGACCGGCGAGATCACCCTGCGCGGCGAGGTCACCGCCATCGGCGGCCTGAAGGAAAAGCTGCTGGCCGCGCTGCGCGGCGGCATCAAGACCGTGCTGATCCCTGAGGAGAACGTCAAGGACCTGGCCGAGATTCCCGACAACGTCAAGCAGGGCCTGGAGATCGTGCCGGTGCGCTGGATCGACCGGGTGCTGGAGATCGCGCTCGAACGCTATCCCGCGCCGCTGGGCGAGCCGCTGCTGGCCAGTCCGCCGGCTGCCGTGGCAGTGACCGAGGCAGTGGCCGAGGTGAAACCGGGCAAGAAGCCGACCAGGAAGTCGGCACGCAAGACCGCCCAGCCACCGCGCGCGAGCCAAGGCTGAGAATCTGCAAGAAATTTTCAGCTGGCGCGAAAAACGCAGAAAACTGCCATAGAATAATGGCTTCGGACAGCGCAGGTGGCAACGCCGAAAGATGCTGAAAAATGCGGGATTAGCTCAGTTGGTAGAGCGATACCTTGCCAAGGTATAGGTCGAGAGTTCGAGTCTCTTATCCCGCTCCAGATTCAATAAAAAAACAAGGCGCGGTAGCAAAGCGGTTATGCACCGGATTGCAAATCCGTGTAGGTCGGTTCGACTCCGGCCCGCGCCTCCAAAAAAATCAAGCACTTAGCGCAGCAATGCCTAGGTGCTTTTTTCTTGTCCGATCGGCGGCAGGCCATCCGACCAGCCGGGCAGACTGGCCAGCCGGGTCTGGTTCCTGGCTCGTGGGTCAGATGGACTCCTGGATCACGCGGTTCCGCAAGGGCTGTACCGGACGTGCGTTGAAGCGGAACAGCTGGCGGAAGGAATCGATCTGTTTCTGACTCACCTGCACGGGGGTCTTGAGCACCATCCAGTTCACGCCTTCCGAGCAAGGCGGCGTGGTCAGCGACCCGGCGAAGGCGTAGTAGCCCTTGCTGGCAGGTAGCATGTCCGCCAGCTCAAGTTTCATCTGGTCGACGGTGATTTGCTCGCCAGCGCGGGGCAGGTGGGCGAAGACCGGCTCGAATGCCGCATTGCGCTTGCCCTTCTGGAGCAGCACGCCCACGACGCCCAGCGCGCCTTCGGCATTCTTGTGCACGAAGTGAGCGACCATTGCGGTCCGCTTGCCGTGGACCTGTTCCTCGCTGGGCGTGTGGAAGTGGAACTGCAGCAGTTCGAAATTCCTGTCACCGATCCTGAGCGTATTGCCTGCAGGCAGGTTGACCTGTACCGTGTGACCATTGTTCACGATCGTCGGAGCGGTCGCGCCGTACTGAAAATCCAGCGTGGGGAGTTCGGTCTTTTCCGTCTTGCTGATGTTGATGGGGCTTTGGCTCGTGCCCTTGGCGCAGGTCTCGAATGCCGGGTCGAGTTCGGCCCATTGCGCGGGACCGCCGTGTCCCCCATAGCCCCAGTGTGGAGCATGGCCTTGCGCGTGCGCCGCCAGGCTGAGAAGGCCGGCAGCGGCGACGGCCAGCGTCTTGAGAAGGGGGCGTTGGGTATTCATTGTCAATCCTGTTCTTGGTTGGGGGTGGCGAGGGAGCCAGCATGTTTTATAGCATCCTCTGGCCGGGCGTTCTCCCTACAATCTGGCCCACCTATGCCGATCGCTTCGCTTGCCGTCCCGTGCGCTTGACCCTCAAGTTCTTCCTCGCCTTCCTGTGGCTGCTGTGGGCCAGCCTGGCCGGTGCGGCACAGGACACCATTCACCAGGGGCCCGCGCTCGACGTGCGGGTGCAGCGCGGCGACGCCCGCTTGCCGCTGGCGCTGGTCAACCGCCTGCGCAGCGGCGACAAGCTGCTGGTGCGCCCCGATGTCGATACCCTGGCCCAGGGCGACTGGGTGCTGCTGCTCGCGCGTGTTTCCCCGACCGGCAACCAGGTCGAATCGCGCCACTTCGATGTGCGCGAGCTCGACGGCTACGCCGAGCTGGAGATCGCCGCCGACAACCAGATTCCCGTCATCCTGCTCGCGCCCCAGTTGCGCAGCCTGTTCGGCCTCTACACCAGCCTGTCCAGTTCGGCGAGTCTGCTCGACGCGGTGCTGCGCGCCGACCCGCAGCGCTTTTATGAACTGCAAAAGGTCGACCAGATCAATCAGGCCATCCAGGCCATCAGCCGCGGGCTGGCGCGCAGCGTCTCGGGGCGCAAGCCCGAAGACGCCATCCAGGCCGCGAAGGAGCTGGCCGCCAAGTTCGGGGTGAACCAGCTCGACCCCGAATGTTTCAAGAACCAGGCGGTCAACACTGAATGCGTGGCCAGCCACATCGTGGCCAACCGGGATTTTTCGCTGCCCTCGGCCAACGACCTGACCGCCATGGTCGGCAACAAGAGCTCGGTCGACCTCAACAGCCTGCTGGTCGCCAACCTGCGGCTGATCTCGCAGGCGAGCGAGTATCTCGGCAGCAAGTACCGCGACTCCTACGACTTCGCGCCCACCTTCGGCCGTCGTCTGCAACAGACCCAGCGCATCGAGCTGTTTTCGGTCACGCGCTTCAGGAGTGGTGGCGTGAAGACGGCCTACATCTATGTGCCCTCCTGGTTCGCGGGGGCCACGCCGGGGCTGAGCGTGGATGAGCGCCGTGCCGGCTGCTACAGCAGCGCCGGCCTGGAGGTGCAACTCAAGGGACGCCTCCCCCTGGCCAGTTACTGGCATGACTGGCGCATGACGCTGCTCGACCCCGAAACGCTCCAGCCGCTGGGCGAGACGACCGCTGTCACGCTGGACCAGGAGGCGGGTCGCTTCAGCTTTGATCTGCTTGAAAGCGCAGGCGAAATGCAACCGCGCGGGCAGCAGGTCGCGGTCTCGCTCGCCGGACGCTTCGGTTTCGACCCCGTCACGCTCGGGCCGGTGCGCATGACGCTGCCCTGGCAGGACGCGCAGTCCATCATCGCCGACCTGGAAGGCTTGTCCGGGCTGATCGCCGGCGAGCGCGCGACGCTCAGGCTGCGCTCGTCGATCGCTTCGGCCTGCGTCAGCGAAATGGCGCTGGCGCTGCCCAACGGCATGTCATTGCGCTCCGAGCCCGATTCGCCCACGCTGCTGGACGCGGACTTGAGCCAGATCAAGCCGTCCAGCCTGGAGCTGACCATCGCCCAGGCGGCGGCCCAGCCGCTGCTGGTGCAGCTGCGCGTGCTCCCGCCCAAGGCCCGGATCACGCGGGTGGAACACTCGGAGTGGGAGGACGGCATCACGGTCAGCGGCGAGCGGCTCGACCGCATCGCCCGCATCGAGGTCGGCACGGCCGTCTGCGCGGTCGACGCGCCGCCCGAGTCGCTTCGCAGCCAGCAGCAGGTCCGGCTCGCTTGCCAGGGCGACATGCGCCACAACGCCCGCTTGCCGGACCAGGTCATCGTGCGGCATCGGGACAACGAGCCCGCAGCCATCCGGCTGCCGCTGAGCAAGACGGCGGCCAGGCCGCGCATGAGCATCGCCAAGGACATGCCCAACGCGCTGCTCGTGACACCGTCGGCCAAGGCCATGCAGTGGCATCTCGCGCCCGACGAGCGCTTCGTCTCGGATGACTCCGGCCTGAACCTGCTGCTGCAGGCCGACCCGCCCTATCGGCTCGACAAGGGCAATTACTGGCTGCAGTTGCGCTTCCGCGATGACCCGCGTTCGGAGGCCCAGCCCATCAGCGCGCCCCTGATCGCGGACTTCGTTCACCACGAATTGCGCACGCTCGGTCCGGTCGGTTTCGGGCCTGCCGGCTTGCCCGGGGTGGTCAACCCGATCGAGTACCGGGTGCAGCATCAGCCATCCGGCCAAGCCGGTGATTGGAAGAGTCTCGACCGATCGGTGCTGCTGTTGCCGGACCTGCAGTCCATGTCCTGCTCGCCAACAGGCGACGCCTGGTGGGTCAAGGGCAAGCACCTGGACCTGATCGATGGCGTCCGGGTACCCGAAACAGGGGTTTCGGAGGCTTCCCCGCACGAGGCTTTCTCGCCTGCCAGTCTCGTGCCCTGTCCGGACGGCCTGTGCCTGAGCCTGCCCAGGGAGCTGCCGCAAGGGCGGGTCCAGCTGCGCGTGCGCTGGGTCGACCGGGTGTTCACCGTGCGTCTGCCCGAGCCTGCGCAGGCCTGTGCGGCTTGATCCCGGTCAACAAAGCTGCATCGCACATGCACGATAATTCGCACAACGCCGGGCCGGCGGTCCGCTGTCGCCGTCGTTCGGGTCATCCCTCATCCACCGGATTCTTTCATGTCGATCATCGGAGCCAGATGCTGAGCTGGGAGCAAGTCGCGGCGGCGCGTAACGGGCACCGTCTCTGGGGTCCCATCAGCGGGGGCGTGGCGGCGGGTGTCCCGCTCCATGTCCGTGGCGCCAACGGCTGCGGCAAGACCACCTTCCTGCGCACGCTGGCCGGATTGCGCGCGCCCGCTTATGGTCGCGTGCTGCGCCCTGCGGGAGGCTGCTGGTTCCTCGGCCACGCGCTGGCCTGCGCCGAGGACCTCGACGCGCGGTCCAACCTGCGCCACTGGCTGGCGCTGGCGGGCTTCGACCCGTCCGACGACCGACTCATGGCGGTGCTGGCAGAGCTCCAGGTCCCGGCGCGCAAGCCGCTGCGTCACCTGTCCGCCGGTCAGCGGCGCAAGTCGGCGCTGGCGTTGCTGATGCTCGGCGAGCGAGCGCTCTGGCTGCTCGACGAGCCGTTCGACGCGCTCGACCTGCGCAGCGTGGACTGGCTGGCGCAGCGCTGTCGCGAGCACCTTGGCCGTGGTGGCGCGCTGGTCTACACCTCGCACCAGGCCTTGCCGGCGGGTTTCCCGGCGGGCGATGTCCTGGACCTGGTGAGCGGGAGTCGCGCATGAACGCTGTCGCGCACCGGGAGTCGCGCGCCTGGTGGCCTGCGCTGCGCGCGGTCGCGCTGCGCGAGTGGCAGAGCGCCTGGCGCCGTCCGGGCGACTGGGTCATGCACGCGATGTTCTTCGTCATGGTCAGCAGCCTGTTTCCGCTCTCGCTCAATCCCGAACCGGCCACGCTGGTCTTGCTCGGCCCTGGCGTGCTCTGGGTCGGCGTCTGCCTCGCGGTGCTGCTGGCGACGTCGCGCCTGTTCCAGGACGATCTGGCCTCGGGCTGGCTCGACCACTGGGTGCTCAGCGGCGTGCCGTTGCCGCTGCTGCTGGCGTCGCGCATGGTCGCGCAGTGGCTGCTGGCGGCGGCTCCCGTGCTGCTGGCGGTGCCACTGGTCGGCCTGCAGTTCGGCTTGTCGCTGGCGGCACTCGTGGCGTTGCTGGCGGCGCTGCTGCTGGGCAGCGGCGTGCTCGTGATGCTGGCCTGTGTCGCGGCGGCGCTGGGCGCCGGCGCGCGCGGCGGTGCGCTGCTGACCGTGCTGCTGGTGTTGCCGCTGGCGGTGCCGGTGCTGGTGTTCGGCACCATGGCGGTGCACGCGGCCCAGCGCGGCAGCGACCCCAGCGCCGAACTGGCGCTGCTTGGCGCGATGTGGGCTTTTGCCGCCCTGGTCTGTCCCTGGGTGGGTGGCGCTGCGGTATCCGCCGCGGTGGAAGGGTGAAGCAATTGAACTGGCAGAAATATGTTTTCTGGTTCGCCAGTCCCTGGCGGCTGCATGCGCTGGCGGGCCGGCTCGTCGCGCCGCTGCTCTGGCTGGCGCTGCTGCTGGCGTTGCCCGGTGCCTGGCTGGGCTTCGTGAGCACGCCGGCCGACGCGGTGCAGGGCGAGGGCTACCGCATCATCTACCTGCATGTGCCGGCGTCGTGGATCGCGATGTTCGTCTACGCGCTGATGGCGTGCTGGAGCGCGCTCGGTCTGGTGCTGCGCACCCGCGTCTCCTTCATGATGTCGCATGCGCTGGCGCCGACCGGAGCCTGGTTCGCCGCTCTCAGCCTGGTCACGGGCGCGTTCTGGGGCCAGCCCATGTGGGGCACCTGGTGGGTCTGGGACGCCCGGCTGACCTCGTCGCTGCTGCTGCTCTTCCTCTATCTGGGCTACCTGATGCTGCAGCACGCGCACGAGGATCCGCAGCGCGCCGACCGCAGCTGCGCCTTGCTGGCGCTGCTCGGTGTCGTCAACCTGCCCGTCATCTACTTCTCGGTGCGCTGGTGGAACACCCTGCACCAGGGCGCGACCATCGCACCGGGCAAGAGCCTGATGGCGGCGCCCATGCTGGCGGCCCTGCTGCTGATGTGCGCCGCCGCCTGGTGCTACACCGCAGCGACCGCCTTCCAGCGGGTGCGGCTGCTGATCGAGGAACGCGAGGCGCACAGCCGCTGGCTGGACCGACTGCAGGAGCAGGATCATGCATGACAACTGGCTGGGCTGGTTCACGCCCTGGTGGCCCGACTTCGCCTCCTTCCTGCGCATGGGCCGGCACGGGCTCTATGTCTGGGCCAGCGTCGCCCTCACGGTGGCTGCGCTTTGGCTCGAGTGGGCGCTTCTGCGCCGTCGCGGCGCCAAACTGAATCAAATGACGAACGAAGGACTGGAGTCCGACCGATGAAACCCCGTTCCCGCCGCCTGCTGGTGGTCCTGCTGGTGCTGGCGCTCGCCGGCGTCGCCGTCTTCCTGACCACGCGCGCCTTGCGCAGCAACCTGGTGTTCTTCCTCACGCCGGGGCAGGTGCTCGACGGCGAGGCGGTGGGCAAGACCCATCTTCGCCTGGGTGGTCTGGTGCAGGCCGGCTCGCTGCAGCGTGACGGCGAACGGGTCCGCTTCGTGTTGGTCGATGCCCGCCACGGCATCCCCGTCGTCTACCGCGGCATCCTGCCCGACCTGTTCTCGGAAGGCAAGGGCGCGATCGCGCAGGGCCGGCTGGACAACAGCGGCGAGTTGCAGGCCACCGAGGTGCTGGCCAAGCATGACGAGAACTACATGCCGCCCGAGGTGCAGAAGGCGCTCGACGGCAGCGCTCACCCCGCAGCCAAGCCGGGAGCGGGCCAATGATCGGTGAACTCGGTCACCTCGCGCTGATCCTGGCCTGGATCGCGGCGCTGGTCCAGACCGCGGCGGGCCTGAGCGCCCGCGCGCCAGCTCGCCTGGCCGGTGCCGCGCTGCAGTTGCAGACCTTCATGCTGGTCGCCGCCTTTGGCGCGCTGGCCTGGAGCTTCCTGCGGAACGACTTCACGCTGGTCTACGTGGTCCAGCACAGCAACCGCGACCTGCCCGCCATTTACCGTTTCGCCGCGGTCTGGGGGGGGCATGAAGGCTCGATGCTGCTGTGGGTGCTGACGCTGGCGGGCTGGTCGCTGGCCGCCGCCATCGGACTGGGCCGGCACGACGCCGAGCTCGCGCGCAGGACCATCGGCGTGCTGGGCATCATCTCGATCGGCATGCTGGCCTTCGTGCTGTTCACCAGCAACCCCTTCATCCGCCTGCTGCCGGCGGCGCAGGATGGCCAGAACCTCAACCCGCTGTTGCAGGATCCTGGCCTGGTGATGCATCCGCCACTGCTGTATCTGGGCTATGTCGGCACCGCGGTGCCGTTTGCCGTCGTGATGGCCCGCCTGTTTTGCGACCACGTCGGGCTGGAGCGCGGCGAATGGCTGCGCTGGTTGCGCCCCTATGTGCTGTGGGCCTTCGTCGCGCTGACGCTCGGCATCGCGCTGGGCTCCTGGTGGGCCTATTACGAGCTGGGCTGGGGCGGCTGGTGGTTCTGGGACCCGGTCGAGAACGCCTCCTTCATGCCCTGGCTGGCGCTGGCCGCCTTGCTGCACCTGCTGGCCGTGCGCGAGCAGCGCGGCGCCTACGCGGGCTGGATCGGGCCGCTCGCCGTGGCCGTGTTCGCGCTCTCGCTGATCGGCACCTTCCTGGTCCGCTCCGGCGTGCTGACCTCGGTGCACGCCTTTGCCACCGACCCGAGCCGTGGCAGCGCCATGCTGGCGCTGGTCGCCATCACCTTGCTGGCCTCAGTGGGCCTGTTGTCGGCGCGCGGCCAGCGGCTGCTGCCGGCGCGTGATCCCGCTGTCGCCGGACTGCTCTCACGCGAAGGACTGGTTGGCATCAACGCCGTGCTGCTGCTGGCCGCCTGCGCGACCGTGCTGCTCGGCACGCTCTATCCGCTGGCGATGGACGCGCTGGCGCTGGGCAAGATCTCCGTCGGTGCGCCGTATTTCGATGCCGTCATGCTGCCGTTGCTGCTGCCGCTCCTTCCCGCTGCCGCGCTGGGCCAGGCCCTGGGCTGGGGCCGCTTCGACTGGCGTCGCCTGCGCTCGGCGCTGCTGTCGCCGCTGGTCGTCACCGCCAGCGCGGCCGTCTGGTTGCCCTGGGAGCTGCAGCGCCTCCATGGCGAGATCCACTGGCTGGCACTGCTCGGCCTGCTGCTGGCCACCTTCCTCGCCGCAGCCGTGCTGCGCCAGCTGCTGAGCCACTGGCGCCAGGGCGCATCCGCCTGGGGCATGGCATTGGCGCACCTGGGCCTGGCGGTGTTCGCGGTCGGCGTCGCCATGGTCAACAGCTACGGCGTCGAGCGCGACGTGCGCCTCGAACCTGGCCAGTCCATTGCGCTGGCCGACTGTCGTCTGACCTTCCAGGGCATCCAGCCCGAGCGCGGCGCCAACTACGCCAGCCTGCGCGGCCATTTCGAGCTGGCCTGTCCGGGCAGCACGCCCCGCAGCCTGCATTCCGAGAAGCGCTCCTACCCCGGCTCGGGCATGCCGATGACCGAGTCCGCCATCGACTGGGGCCTGACGCGCGACCTCTATGTCGCGCTCGGCGAAATGGGGCCGGCCGGCCCCTTCGGCGACTGGATGGTGCGTGTGCAGCACAAGCCCTTCATGCGCTGGGTCTGGGGCGGTACCCTGCTGATGGCGCTCGGCGCGCTGGTCGCCTCGCTGGCGCGCCGCTTGCGCCGCAGGAGTCCGCGGTGAGCGCGATGAACGACGCTGCCCGTCCTGCGGTGCGTCCCTGGTGGCGCAGTCCGGCCTTCCTGTTCGTGCTGGCTGCCGTCGTCCTGCTGCTGCTGCTGCTGGGCCAGGGCATGACGCGCAACCCGCAGGAGCTGCCCTCGGCCCTGATCGGCCGGCCCTGGCCGACTTTTGCGCTGCCCGGCATGAAGCCGCCCCACGAGCTGCTGACCGAGCGCTCCTTGCAGGGGCGGCCCCGTATCGTCAACGTCTGGGCCTCCTGGTGCACCGCCTGCCGCGACGAGCATCCCGTGCTGATGGATCTCGCCGCGCAGTTGCGCGCGCAGGGCAGGGCGGACCAGCTGCTCGGCATCGACTACAAGGACCCGCCGCAGGCCGCGCTCGACTGGCTGCGCCGTGGCGGCGACCCCTATGCCGACTCGATCATCGACTCGGCTGGCAAGCTCGGCATCGAGCTCGGCGTCTACGGCGTGCCCGAGACCTTCGTCACCGACGCCCAGGGTCGCATCGTCTATAAGCATGTCGGGGCGCTGACCCCCGAGATCGTCCGGCGCGAGATCCTGCCCCGCCTCAAGGAGAACCCATGATCCGTTTCCTGCTGGCCTGCCTGCTGGCTGGCTTCGGCCTTGCTTCTGCCCAGACAGGCAGCCTCGAAGACGAGGCCCGCGCGCGCCGCTTCCACGCCCTGACCCAGGAGCTGCGCTGCGTCGTCTGCCAGAACGAGAGCCTGGCCGACTCGACCGCTCCGCTGGCGCTCGACTTGAAGCGCGAGATCCACACCCGCATGGACAGCGGCCAGAGCGACGATCAGATCAGGGCCTTCCTGGTCGAGCGCTATGGCGACTTCGTCAACTACCGCCCGCCAGTCAGGGCGGCCACCTCCATGCTCTGGCTCGGACCGCTGATCTTCGTGCTGTTTGGTCTGCTGCTCTTGCTGCGCCGCAGCCGCCGCAACCAGCCTTGCGCATCGTCTCAATCGAACGAGGAATCAAAATGACCATGCCGACCTGGCTGATCCAGTTCGCCGCCGCGATGGCGCTGCTGGTCGCGCTCGCCACGGCCTGGCTGGGCTGGGCCGCCAGCGCAACACCCGCAACATCGGCCCCTGCGGGTGATTCCGACCTGCCCGCCCGGCGCTGGGTCTGGGCGCTGGTGCTGCTCGTGCCGCTGCTGGTGGTGCTCGTCTATGCCCGTCTGGGTCACCCCGTGGCTGCCAATCCCGCCCACCATCTCCATCAGCAGTCGCCGCTGACCATGGTCGACAAGTTGGCGCAGCGCCTGCGCGAGAATCCCGACCAGCCCGAAGGCTGGCTGATGCTGGGCCGCTCCTACCAGGTGCTGAGCCGCTATGCCGATGCCGCCATGGCTTATGAGCAGGCCGAGCCGCTCGCGCTGCAGGACGTCGACACCCTGACCGACTGGATCGAGTCGCGCATGCAGGCCGCGCAAGGCCATTTCGACGCGCGCAGCCTGGAGCTGCTGCGCAAGGCCCAGGCGCTCGAAACCGATCATCCAGCCGTGCTGCTGCTCGGCGGCCTGGCCGCGCTGGACCGTGGCGACCAGCCTGCGGCCACGCGCCTGCTCAAGCGTCTGCAGGCGCTGACCCCCGACGGTACGCCGGATCGCGCCTCGCTCGACCGCGCGCTGGAAGAACTGGCCCAGGGCCGGGATCCGCGCCTGAAACCTTCCGTCCCCTGAACCCATCGCCATGGACCCGCAACGACGATTCTTCCTGCGCGGCCGCATCGCCACCCAGGCGACCGTGCAGCCGCCGCGCCCGCCCTGGGCGCTGGCCGAAGCCGATTTCCTGCAACGCTGCACCCGCTGCGGCGACTGCATCGAAGCCTGCCCCGAAGCCATACTCTTGCGTGGCGACGGCGGCTATCCCGAGGTGCGCTTTTCCGAGCGGGGCTGCACCGAATGCGGCGCCTGTGTCCAGGCCTGCGCGCCGGCTGCACTGAATCGCCTACCCGATACGAGCCCCTGGAGCTGGAAACCCCATTTTTCCGACTCCTGCCTGGCGCAGCGCAAGGTCGAATGCCGCATCTGCGGCGAGATCTGCGACCATGGCGCCATCCGCTTTCGTCCCGCGCTGGGCGGCATCGCCCAGCCCAGCCTGGAGCCGGAGCGCTGTACCGGCTGCGGTGCTTGCGTCTCCCCCTGTCCGACCCAGGCGCTCAACCTCAAGCCCTGACCAGCCGCCGCCGGCCAGGCGCACGTCGCTGAAACACAAAAGGCCACCCGGATCCCGGATGGCCTTTTGCGGTCAGCGCAGCGCCCGGACAGCTCCGGGCTCGCTGCGGCTGGCTTACTTCGGCAGCGTCGCCGGCGTTTCCTTCGGCGCGCCGATGTTCTGCTCGACCTGCGGCAGCCGGTGCGCGATGCCCTTGTGGCAGTCGATGCAGGTCATGCCCTGGTTGAACGCGTTCTGGTGGGTGTTCGACGAGCGCTGGTTCTGCTCGGCGTAGTCCATGAAGGCGAAGTTGTGGCAGTTGCGGCACTCGTGGCTGTCGGTGCGCTTCATGCGCGCCCACTCGTTGGATGCCAGCTGGTGGCGCTTGGCCTCGAACTTCTCGGGCGTGTCGATGGTGCCGAGGATCTTGTGCAGCACCTCATTGCTGGCCTGGATCTTGCGGATCATCTTGGGCACCCACTCCTTGGGCACGTGGCAATCCGGGCAGGTCGCGCGCACGCCGGTGCGGTTCTGGTAATGGATCGTGCTGCGGTATTCCTCGTACACATTGTCCTTCATCTCGTGGCACGAGATGCAGAACTCCTCACGGTTGGTGTATTCGAGGGCCGTGTTGAATCCGCCCCAGAAGATGATGCCGGCGGCGAACGCGCCCGCGAACATCATGAACTTGCGCGTCTTCACCAGCGCCATCAGGCGCGCGAAGAATCCGGTCTTTTGTTCAGCCATTTGCTTGTCTCCGGTGGATTACTGCAGGCCGCGCGCGCGCTGGAAGGTGCTCTCGACCAGCGGCCTGGCGTCGGTCTGCGCCACATGGCACTGGGTGCAGAAGTAGCGGCGCGGCGAGATGTTGTCAAGTTCCTGGCCCTCGCGCGTCTTGAAGTGCGTCACGCTGACCTTGACGGCACCACTGGCGCCGGCCTTCGCGAAGGAGTGGCAGTCCATGCACTTGTTCATGTTCTTGGTGATCTGGTAGCCGGCGATCGTGTGCGGGATCAGCGGCGGCTGCTGCACGAAATCGCGGTCGGCCGGGCGGTGGTCACGCTCCTGCCTGAAGGTGCCAGGCGCGTTGTCCTGGTCGACCGGCGTGCCGCCACGCAGGGCCTGCAGCTTGACCGGGGCCGGATCGGCTGCCTGTGCAACCGGCGCGGCGCCCAAGACCAGCATTCCGGCCGTCAGGGTCAGGGTCAGGAACTTCCGAATGGTCTTTTTCATGGTCATTTTCTCTCGTGATTGAATCTATGGGTGTATGTGAAAACATCCGGGCCGCAGACGTCGATGCAGCGGCCACAATTGGTGCAGGCGGAGGAATCGATGACAGGCGAGGCCCCGCCCTTGCCCTTGAGCGCGATCGGGATGATCTGTGGCTCGGGACAGACGGCATAGCAGTCGGCGCAGTCGTTGCAGCGGCTGCTGTGCTGTGCGCTCACGCGCAGCAGGCTCTTGCTGCCGATCAGCGCATAGGTCGCGCCAACCGGGCACAGATGACCGCACCAGCCGCGCGGCGCCACCAGCAGGTCGAAGATGAACACCGCCGCCAGCGCGCCGAAAGCCGTGCTGCCGCCGAAGATCAACGCGCGCTGGGTCAGCGAGACCGGGTTGACCCATTCCCAGACCGTCACGCCGCTGACCGCGCAGGCAGCCAGGATCGCCGGAATCAGCCAGTAGCGCAGCTCGCGCGGACCGCGGCCGGTGGTGATCTTCAAGCTGCGCCGCAGCCAGCTCGCGGCATCGGTCGCGACGTTGACCGGGCAGACCCAGCTGCAGAAGACACGACCGCCGACCAGGGCATAGAACGCGATCGCGATCGCCGCCCCGACCAGCGCGCTGAGCTCGGGCCAGTGGCGCGCGGCGATCACCTGTGCCAAGGTGAAGGGATCGGTCAGCGGCAACACCTCCAGCGTCATGCTCGACGACAGATTGCCCTTGACGATCCAGATGCCTGCCAGGGGACCGAGCAGGAACAATCCGATGATGCCCAGCTGCGACAGACGCCGCAGCAGCAGCCAGCGGTGGGCTCGCCACCAGCCCTTGGACTCAATGGCTTCGCGCCCGACGATCTTGTCCGCCTGGCTCATCTTTCGCCCTCCAGCTTGAGGCCCCGGTAGGGGGCCTCGCCCGAGCGCAGCGGCACCAGATCGCCCTGCGAGGCCTGTTCCGGCAGGTTCTGTGTCGGCTGTTCGAACTGAGGCTTGCCCGCGCGGTTGCCCTGCTCCCAGCCCTTGCGGTAATGGTGGCCGAGCTCGCCGCGCGCGATCGAGATCGGCAGCACCTTGATGGCGGCTTCTTCCAGCACGCAGCTTCTCTCGCACATGCCGCAGCCGGTGCAGGCATCGGCGTGCACGGTCGGCAGCAGCATGGCGTGCCGGTCGCTGCGCGGGTTGCTGACCTTCTCAAGCGTGATGGCCTGGTCGATCACCGGGCAGACCCGGTAGCAGACGTCACAGCGCAGACCGAGAAAGTTGAGACAGTTCTCCTGGTCGATCAGCACCGCCAGCCCCATCCTGGCCTTCGTGATGTCGGTCAGTCCGGGGTCGAGCGCGCCAGTCGGGCAGGCCTTGACGCAGGGAATGTCCTCGCACATCGCGCAGGGGATCTTGCGGGCCTCGAAATAGGGCGTGCCGACCGCGACGCTGGTCGCCCAGTCCTTGCTCAGCCTGTCGCCCCAGTCGCTGAGCTTGAGGTTCTGCGGCGGACAGTCGCGCACGCACAGCCCGCAGCGCACGCAGGCGCCCAGGAAATCCGCCTCGGCCAAGGCGCCTGGCGGCCGCAGCGCCTGGGCCGGACGCGCCACGCTGGGCAGGGCCACCAGCGCGGCACCACCGGCCACCAGCGAGGCGCTGGCGGCACTGGCCGCCGATTGCAGCAACTGTCGACGTGACAGGTCCATGGCAAGGCCCGGCTAAGCCATCAGGCGCGCACCACCTTGACGGCGCACTTCTTGAAGTCGGTCTGCTTCGAGATCGGGCAGGTCGCGTCCAACGTCAGCTTGTTGACCAGACGGCCTTCATCGAAGAAGGGCACGAACACCAGGCCGCGCGGCACCTTGTTGCGGCCCTTGGTCTCGACCGCCAGCGTGATCTCGCCGCGGCGCGAAGCGACCTTGACCTTCATGCCGCGCTGGATGCCGCGGGCTTGCGCATCATCCGGGTGCATGAACAGCAGCGCCTCGGGCACGGCGCGGTGCAGTTCCGGCACGCGGCGCGTCATGGAGCCGGTGTGCCAGTGCTCAAGCACCCGGCCGGTGCACAGCCACAGGTTGAATTCCTTGTCCGGGCTCTCGGCGGCTGGCTGGTAAGGCAGCGCGAAGATGTTGGCCTTGCCGTCCTTGTTGCCGTAGAAGCGCACACCCTCGCCCTTCTTGACGTAGGGGTCGTAGCCTTCGCGGAAGCGCCACAGCGTTTCCTTGCCGTCGACCACCGGCCAGCGCAGGCCGCGCACCTCGTGGTAGACGTCGAACGGTGCCAGGTCATGGCCGTGGCCACGGCCGAACTCGGCGTACTCCTCGAACAGCCCTTTCTGGACATAGAAGCCGAAGGCCTTGGACTCGAAGTTGCTGTAGTCCTTGATGTACTTGCCGTTGACCTTGGTCAGGTCGGACAGCGGGAACTTGTTGACCTTGCCGTTCTTGTACAGCACGTCGAACATCGTCTTGCCCTTGAGCTCGGGCTTCTTCGCCAGCAGCTCGGCCGGCCAGACTTCCTCGATCTTGAAACGCTTGGCAAACTCCATCATCTGCCACAGGTCGGAGCGGGCCTCGCCCGGTGCGTTGACCTGCTGGCGCCAGACCTGGGTCCGGCGCTCGGCGTTGCCGAAGGCGCCTTCCTTCTCGACCCACATCGCCGCCGGCAGGATCAGGTCGGCCGCCATCGCCGAGACGGTCGGGTAGGGGTCGCTCACGACGACGAAGGCGGCCGGGTTGCGCCAGCCCGGATAGATCTCTTCGTTGATGTTGGGCCCGGCCTGCATGTTGTTGTTGGTCGTGACCCAGTAGCACTTGAGCTTGCCATCCTTGAGCGCGCGGCTCTGCGCCACGGCGTGCAGGCCGATCTTGTCGGGAATCGTGCCCTCGGGCAGACCCCAGATCTCCTCGGCGTGATGGCGGTGCTCGGGATTGGTCACGACCATGTCGGCCGGCAGACGGTGCGCGAAGGTACCGACCTCGCGCGCGGTGCCGCAGGCGGACGGCTGGCCGGTTAGCGAGAACGGACCGGAACCCGGGGTCGAGATCTTGCCCACCAGCAGGTGGACGTTGTAGATCATGTTGTTGGCCCAGGTGCCGCGGGTGTGCTGGTTGAAGCCCATGGTCCAGTACGAGACCACCTTGATCTTGGGATCGGCGTAGAGCTTGGCCAGGTCTTCCAGCTGCTTGACCGTCAGGCCCGACAGCTTGCTGACCTTTTCGGCCGAGTATTCGCTGACGAACTTGGCGTATTCCTCGAAGCTGATCGGGGTCGAATCGTTCGGATTGCCCTTGGGCTTGCCGTCGGCGCCGGGGTAGCCGTTGGACCTAGCGTCCTTCTCAAGTGCGTGCACCGGGCGCAGGCCGTAACCGATGTCGGTCTCGCCCTTCTTGAAGTTCACGTTCTTCTTCACGAACTCGGTGTTGACCTTCTTGTTCGTGATGATGTAGTTGGCGATGTAGTTCAGGATCGCCAGGTCAGTCTGCGGCACGAAGACCAGCGGCTGGTCGGCCAGGTCGAAGCTGCGGTGTTCGTAGGTCGACAGCACGGCGACCTTGACATGCGGGTTCGACAGGCGGCGGTCTGTGATGCGGCTCCACAGGATGGGGTGCATCTCCGCCATGTTGGAGCCCCACAGCACGAAGGCATCCGCCTGCTCGATGTCGTCGTAGCAGCCCATCGGCTCGTCGATGCCGAAGGTGCGCATGAAGCCGGTCACGGCCGAGGCCATGCAGTGACGGGCGTTCGGGTCGAGGTTGTTGGAGCGGAAACCGGCCTTCCAGAGCTTGGAGGCGGCATAGCCTTCCATCACGGTCCACTGGCCGGAGCCGAACATCGCGATGCCGTTCGGGCCGTCGGCCTTGAGCGCTTCCTTCCACTTGGCGGCCATCACGTCGAAGGCCTCGTTCCAGTCGACCGGGGTGAACTCGCCGTTCTTGTCGTACTTGCCGTTTGTCTTGCGCAGCAGCGGCGTGGTCAGGCGGTCCTTGCCATACATGATCTTGGACAGGAAATAGCCCTTGATGCAGTTGAGGCCGCGGTTCACCGGCGCTTCCGGGTCGCCCTGGGTCGCGACGACCTTGCCGTCCTGCACGCCGACCATCACGGCGCAGCCGGTGCCACAGAAGCGGCAAGGCGCCTTGTCCCAACGGACGGCCACATCGGCAGCGGTCTTGGCTGCGGGAGCTGCGGCTTCGGCGGCGAGCGGAATGCCGGCGGCGGCGGCGCTGGCGACCAGCGCCTGGGTTTTCAGGAAGTCACGGCGATTGGATTCCATGTGATTCTCCATCGGAAACGGTAGCTAGAAACGAGCGGGCTGGCTCAGGGGCGGGCGGCATCTGCCGCTCCGGCATCCACGCCGGCGGCCATCTGGGACAGGCTGGTGCGCCAGGACTGATAGCGGATATCGGGGTCGGTCGGACTTTTCGCGTGTGCCACGTCGGGGCCCGAGTATTCGTAGACCAGCGAGGTGTTGAGCACTAGCGGCAACAATGCGATGGACGCCATGGTCTGCGCCGCTGGGATGTCCTGGGTGTCCTCGATGATCACGACCAGGCGACCATCACCAGGGTTCAGTGCAATGTCGAGGCCAGGGGCGGCCGAGAGCTCACCGATCACCTCGTCGAGATGGCCCGGCTTGACGCGAACGACGACACCCAAGATGCTCATAAATATTCACCTGATCTGAAAAATTCATTTTAGATGGATTAAATGATGTGGCTCTTGACCTAAGTCAAGCGCGTCCAAGATGTCTCGTCTTGGCTTTTCTTTATGGTAGCCGCAGTGTGGTCTCCTGTGTGGTTTCTCGTGGTGGGGCGCCTTGCTTGGGGGTGTGCCAGACCCTGGGCGGGCGCAGCCTCGGTTGTCGGTTCAATGGCTGGCCCCAGCCCCGCTGTTTTCACCTGGCCCCAGAATTTTTTCCCCGATGTCTTCAGAACGTCGCGTGGCGGGTATAGAATTTGACTCCCGACGCAAAAGACCTTGTCTTCTGCCTCAGGTTGGTCCGGCAGCTCGAAGAAAAAATCTTCAGTCCCCTGGGTCAAGGCGCAGGAAACTGTGTCATAATTCAAGGCTTCGCTGATCGCAGCGAGGCAAACGAAGCGAAGTGACAAAAGTCGCCGAGCAGGT
>NZ_JAQTZS010000032.1 GCF_028687635.1 Malikia sp.
GCCGCCTGGGGTCGGGCAACTCAGCGAAGTAGGTCTGGGGGTTGGCAAGCATGCCTTCAGTATCCACCCGGCCAGCTCAATAGCCCAGTCTCAGATCATTCCCGGGCTACATAGCGCAATCGCCCTGTCGATGACGGTCCGTTCGGAGTCGGTGAAATCGCCGCCGCGCTGGCCGACACCCTCCGGATCAAGCGGTAAACTTGCCGACCGCTTGAAACCGACTTCAGCAGTCGGTCCACCTTGCGGGGCCAGCCCTCTGCAAGCGGGAATACCAAGCGGCCTCTACAACTTCGGCGCCCCGTGGCGCCACAACACCGAGAAAGATCAGACATGGGCGCGCAGTGGAAAGCAAAAGGCAAGGCACAGGCTGCCGACGCCAAGGGCAAGCTGTTTGGCAAGCTGGCCAAGGAAATCATGGTCGCGGCCCGTGGCGGCGCCGACCCGGCGGCGAACTCCCGCCTGCGGCTGGTGGTGGAGCAGGCACGCAAGGTGTCGATGCCCAAGGACACGCTTGAGCGCGCCATCAAGAAGGGCGCTGGCCTCAGCGGCGAGAACGTCAGCTTCGAGCGCGTGATCTACGAAGGCTTCGCCCCGCACCGCGTCCCCGTCATGGTCGAATGCCTGACCGACAACGTGAACCGGACCGCGCCGGAAATGCGCGTGCTGTTTCGCAAGGGCCAGCTGGGCACCTCCGGCTCCGTGTCCTGGGATTTCGACCATCTGGGCCTGATCGAGGCCGAACCCTCGACCCCGGGCGCCGACCCCGAACTGGCGGCGATCGAAGCCGGCGCGCAGGACTTCGAGCCGGGCGATGAAGCAGGCAGCACCCTGTTCCTGACCGATCCGACCGACCTCGACCTGGTCAGCCGTGCCCTGCCCGCGCAGGGCTTCAGCGTGCTGTCGGCCAAGCTCGGCTACAAGGCCAAGAACCCGGTCAACCCAGCCGACCTGAGCGCCGAGCAGCTGGAGGAAGTGGAAGCCTTCCTGGCCGCCATCGACGCCAACGACGACGTACAAGACATGTTCGTGGGCCTGGCGGGCTGAACCTGCCGCCATGAACCGACTGCAAGCGGAACTGCAACGCCTGTACCTGCCGGGCGCCTCGCACGAAGACCCGCCAGCCACCGGGCTGGCAGACTCCGACGGGCGGGTGCGCGCACTGGTCGTGGAGCTGCGCCTGCCCATCGGCTGGGACACGGTCGCGGCGCTCTGGCAAGACGTGCAGACCGAACTGGACCTGCCGGCCCCGGCCATCGCGGTCAATGGCATCGACGGCTACCAGGTCTGGTTCTCGCTCCAGCAGCCGGTAGCGGTCGCGCAGGCCATGAAATTCCTTGAAGCGCTGCGCCGGCGTTACCTGGGCGACATGGCCCCCAGGCTGATGACGCTGATGCCGGCGCTCGATGCGTCCAGGCCAGGCCAGCTGCGCCTCGCCGGCTTGCTGCCAGCCGTTCAGGCCGAAAGCGGCCGCTGGTCGGCCTTCCTGGCCCCCGACCTGGCGGGGCTGTTCGCCGACGAGCCCTGGCTCGATTTCCCCCCCAGCCCCGACGCCCAGGCCGACCTGCTGCTGCGCCTGCGCAGCATCAAGCCCGCCGATTTCCTGCGGGTGATGGATCAACTGCAAGCGGATGAAGCGCAGACGGCGCAAGACCCGGTAGCGGTACCTCTCCAGTCAGCGACTGGCACCGCCTGGTGCCAGGACCCAGCACTGGCAGCAGCAGACATCGATCCCAGGCGCTTCCTGCTCGCGGTGATGCGCGACCCCAGCGCTGAACTGGGCCTGCGCGTCGAGGCGGCCAAGGCGCTGCTGCCCTACTTCGAGGTTGGGCAGCGCGACTGAAGCGCTGAAGGCAGCAGCAAGCCAGGCAGGCGAAGATCACGTCTTGCGCAGACAGCGCAGCGCCTCCAGCCAGAGCAGGCAAAGTGCCATCAAGCTGCCGATCGCAACCAGCACCGCAAGCGTCGGAGCGGCCAGCCCCAGCAATCCGCGCAACCAGGGCCAGCCCAGCACGCCCGCCAGCAGCAGGACCATGGCAACCGCCATGCGCCAGAGCCAGGGGTTACCCCCGCGCCGGCTCAGCAGGCTGGATCTGCCACCGCCGCGGCTGGCCAGGATCAGCAGCATGACGTCGAGCACCAACACGCAGAACACGACCGTTCGAGAATGCCCGGCATCCCAGCTGTTGAACCTCATCCAGGCCTGCGCCGCCAGCAGCAGGGCGGCCAAGCCGGCCCCCTGCAGCAAGGCGGGCAACAGGCGGTTCAGTGCGAAGGGCGAGTCTGTCGGCTGCCTGGGCGGGCGCTCCATCAGCTCACCCTCCTCCGCCTCGGCCTCGAAGACCAGCGAGCAGGCCGGGTCGATCAGCAGTTGCAACACGACGATATGCAAGGGCCCGAGCATCGCCGGCCAGTGCAGCAGGCTGGGCAGCAGGGTCAAGGCGATGACCGGCACATGGACCGCGAAGACGAAGACCGTCGCCTTGCGGATGTTGTCGTAGATGCGCCGGCCCTGCCGAATCGCCTCGACGATGCGGGCAAAACTGTCGTCCAGCAGCACCAGCGCGGCCGCCTCGCGCGCGACATCGGTGCCACGCTCTCCCATCGCGATGCCCACGTCGGCCGCCTTGAGCGCGGGGGCATCGTTGACGCCGTCACCCGTCATCGCGACCACCTCGCCAGCCGCCCGCAGCAGGCGGACCAGTCGCAGCTTGTGCTCGGGCCTGAGCCGGGCGCAAATGTCGACCTGCCTCAGTCGCCGGGTCAACGCCTCGTCGTCGAGCGCGACCATCTCCTCGCCCGTGATCACCTCGGCCCGCTGCGACAAACCCACCTGACGCGCGATGGCCAACGCCGTGGCCGGGTGATCGCCCGTCATCATGATGACCCGTACGCCGGCACTGCGGCATTGCGCCAGCGCGGCAGGTACCTCGGCGCGCGTCGGATCGGCCAGCGCCACCAGCCCGAGGAATTCGAAATCGAAATCATGCTGGCTGGGTGGCCAGTCCATCTCATCGGCATCAGCCGAAGCAGGCGCCAGCCAGCGTCCGCAGGACACGCCGAGCACGCGCAGGCCGCGCTCGGCCATGCGATCGACCTGGGCGAGGATGGCGGCCCGGCGCTGCGGATCGAGGTGGCAGAGATCGGCCACGGCCTCGGGTGCACCCTTGGCCGCCAGCAGGTGAATTCCCGACTCGGCCGTCGAGAACAGCCGGGTCATCGCCAGGATGTCGGGCGACAGGGGATATTCGAACACCGGCTCCAGCCCTGCGTGCTCATGCTCGGTTCCCGCCAGCCAGCGGCGGCAAAAATCCTGGATCGCCTGCTCCATCGGGTCGAAGGGATCGCCGGGAGTCGCCAGGGCGGCGAATTCGGCCAGGCGATGAAAAGACTCGGGCAGGCTGGTCGCGCCTTGCGGCCTGAAGCCTTCGTCCGCCGTGGCGAGCTCGACGACCGCCATCCGGTTGAGCGTCAGGGTGCCGGTCTTGTCGACCGCCAGCACGGTGATGGCGCCCAAGGCCTCGACCGCCGTGACGCGCCTCGTCAGCACCTGGCGACGGGCGATGCGCCAGGCGCCCAGCGCCAGCAGCACCGTCAGGATGACGGGGATCTCCTCGGGCAGGATGGCCATGGCCAACGCGATGCCCGACAGCAGGCTGTCGAGCAGCGGCCTGCCGTTCCACCACCAGGCCAGCATGACCTGGGTCGCGGCCAGCAGCACGGCGCCCAGCCCCAGGCCACGCACCAGGGCACGCGAGCGCTGCTGCAACTCGGAAGGCGGCTCGACGGTGCCCGCCAGATCGGCGCCGATGCGCCCGACGGCGGTGTGTGCGGCCGTCGCCGTCACCTCGGCCACGGCAACGCCGCGCGTCACCACCGTGCTGGCGAACAGGCAATCCGATGGGCTGGCCGATCCGCCAGCCGCTGCCGAGCTGGCTTCATGCGAGGACGGCTGTGGGACCAGGGGCCGCTTGGCGACGGGAACGGCCTCGCCGGTCAGCAAGGACTCATCCACCTCAAGCCGGCCCTCAAGCAGGCGGGCATCGGCCGCGATCCGGTCCCCCTCGTGCAGGATCAGCCAGTCACCCCGCACCACATCCCGGCCCGCGATCCGCATCTCGCATCCATCGCGCCGGACCAGCGCGCGCGGCGCCGAAAGGTCGCGCAGTGACTCCAGCGCCCGCTGCGTGCGGTGCTCCTGCACCAGCGTGATGCCTATGACGACAAAGACAAAAGCCAGCAGGAAGGCGGCCTCGGCGCGATCGCCCAGCGCCAGGTAGATGCCACCCGAGGCCAGCAGCATCAGGAACATGGGCTCGCTCAGCACCTCGCGCACGATGGCGAGCCGGGACTTCGGAACACCCGAAGGCAGCAGATTGGCGCCATCGCTCGCCAGCCTGGTCGCCGCCTCCCGCGAGCTCAGGCCGCCCGGCTCAGCCAAAGTGACCCGTGTCGACCCATTCGGCCGAGATCAGGCTCCACCAGTCGACCGCCAGCCCCTTCAGCACATATTCATAAGGCAGCCAGCCATAGCCACCCTGGCCCCAGCCGCTGCCCCAGGAGTTGCGGATCAGCAGCGCGCCCGTCGTCGGCACAGCACCCGGGTTGCTGTTCCTGATCACCCGGCTGTCGTCATAGCCGGCGACCACCACCGCATGCCCACCCACCACCCGGTCGGCTCCAGTCGGAAACGGAATCGCGCCCTGATTGGCCGCATTGGCCTGGGTGTACGAGCTGTAGACCGTGAACCCGAAGAAAGCCGGCAGACCCGCCGCGAGATTGGTCTTGATCTGCGTCAGCAGGGTCGCCTTGGCCGTGCCGGACGGGTCCAGCCGGTAATACTTGAGCGCCTGGTAGTTGCTGCCCAGCGCGTAGAGGAAAGCAGTCGGCTCGTCATCGAACTTCGTGACGTCGTAGGGCCAGTAGCTCTCGGGCGGAACGCCGAACAGCACCAGCGCCTCCATGGTGCTGCGCAGGTAGGCCCCGGTGTCGCCGCTCCACTTGAG
This sequence comes from Malikia sp., assembly GCF_028687635.1. Classification (GTDB taxonomy): domain Bacteria; phylum Pseudomonadota; class Gammaproteobacteria; order Burkholderiales; family Burkholderiaceae_C; genus Malikia. The sequence continues at coordinate 5,004 of NZ_JAQTZS010000032.1, forward strand.
CAGATTGCGGGTGGTCTTGTAGAGGAACAGCCGCGAGGCGTCGATATGCTTGCCATAGGCGCGTCGCTCGTAGTATTCGAGCAGCCCCACGCCGGCGTGCGCCGTGCAGGAACCCAGGCTGCCCTGGTTCTCGATGGCAGAAAACCAGGCACGCAGGTCCACGCTGGCCGGCAGGGTCGGCGGTGCGCTCTGTGCTCCCGCTCCCTTCAGCTTGGCCAGCATCGGCTTGACCTGGGGCTGGTCGATCGCGTAATCCTTGATGCTGGGCAGGTCGCGCATCCACCCCATGCTCACAAGCTTGCTGTCACTCATTGACGTTCTCCATCGGTTGATGATTGGCCGTTGCAGGCGGTCTGGTCTCGGGCTCCTTTCCCAGCCCGAAAACCGCCAGTCCGTTGAAGAAATCCTGCTGCAGGCGATCCAGATCGTCCGCGTCCAGGCCCCATTCGGCAGGTAGCAACCAGGCGGCTTCGCCTGACTGCACCAGGAAGGCGTGGAATTCGTCCAGCACCAGCGGCTGCTGGGCCGTGTCGTAGCCGCGCCGCTCCAGGAAGCGCAGCACCTGCGAGCGCAGCGGGACGCTGGCACGGTTGAACCAATACCACTCGGTATAGTTGCGCAGGGCCGGATCGACGGCATATTTCGCGTGTTGATACTCATGCGCCAGGATGGCCCGGCTGTCGGCCTCGCTGATGCGACAGGACTCGCACCCTGGCAGCTCGGAGGCCAACGGAAAACTCAGCACGATGACCGGCCCCTCGCCGGGCACATAGCCGTTCGGTGCCTGGGCCAGCACGCGCCAGCGCAGCAGTTGCTCCAGCAGGATGGACTCATCAGCGCTCAGCGGCTCGCCCTGCCAACGCGCCAGGTTGTAAAAACGCGCCAGCCGGTAGGCGTCCAGGTTGTTGCCCAGCGTCAGCCGCTCGATGCCTTGTCCGACACGCTGGCGCCAATGATCCAGTTCGACCTGGGTCGGGACTCTGGTCCTGGGCAAGCCCGTCTTTTCCATGAAGGCGACCATGCGCCCGAAGGTCCGGCCCTGCTGCTGCAGGTCGGGCTGCGGCAAGACCAAGACGCGCGGCAGGTCGGACAGCACAAAGGCCTGTGGCATGACTGCCTTGGCTGCTGCAATGGCACTCAACTCGAATGCAGGCAGGCTGGTGTCCGCGAAGCTTGGCGCTGGCGCAAGCGTCAAAGCCTCTTCGGCTGCAAGTGAATGCGCAACAGGCAGCAGACCCAGTACCCACCCCAGCAAGGCCGCTACGACAGGCACTCGCCCAGCACTGAGCCATGCAGCCGTGCGATGAGCTTCGGCCCGAGGCCAGCACGGCTTCACGGCTGGCCGGCCGCCCTGTCTTCGGCGTAATAGACCACCACCCGGACCCGACGGTTGACGCTGCTGGCGGGATCGTCGCGGTCGAGCAGCTCGCTTGCCCCCTTGCCAACCACGCGCAACAGCTTGCCCTTGAGTTCCGGCACCGCCTGCAGATAGCGCCTGACGGACTGAGCACGTCGCAGCGACAGTGCCCGGTTGTAGGCAGCGCTGCCCATGCCGTCCGTGTGGCCCTCGAAGGTGACGGACCTGATGCCAGACAGTTCCTGCGAAGCCAGCGCCTGCGACAACTTGTCGAGCAGGTCGCGGCCCTCGTCGGTCAACTGGTCGGAATCGAACTCGAACGGCACCTGAAGATCGACATGGCGTGCATCGACAGCTTCCTGATGTCTGGCCTTGGGCTTGGCAGCGGGTCCGGCAGGCGGCTCCAGCGACAGGCCACGGGTACGCCCGCGTGGAGCCTCCGCCTCGGGCTTGAGCGCGTCGATGATGGACTGGGTGGTAGGCGCGCCCGGCGGGGCATCGGCTTGCACCAGTGCGGCCAGCGGCGTGGCCAGGAAAACACAGGCCACAGTGCTGGCAACCAATCGCGCACCCTGGCGAGCGAGAACATCAGTGAACATTTCACCCCCTTGATCGCTGCATCAACAGCATTTGAACCTCATGATCACCCATGAATCAGGCCTGAGAACGCTCAAGCATCACCGTCCTGTCGTCCAGGCTGCTCACGCACAGCGCCGAATAGTTGTCATGCCCGGCCGGCGCCCGGTTTCTGATCGTCGCGGCCATGTCGGCGAGCCAACGCGCGCCGACCGGATGGCGCTCCAGCGCGGCCTCCATTTCAGCCTCTTGCAGGAGCTCCCACCAGCCGTCGGAGCAGAGCAGGAATACATCTCCCGCCAGCACTGGCAGCGGCTGCGGCGAGACGCTCATTTCGACCCGGCCAGCCGCCCCCATCGCCGAGGTCAGCAAGCTGCGCTTGGGATGGCGGCGGATCATCTCGGTGCCGCCGAAACCGGCGTCCACCATCTGCTGCACCAGGCTGTGGTCGCGCGTCTGGGACAGGATCCTGCCTTGCCTGAAGTGGTAGAGCCGCGAGTCACCGACATGGGCAAAGACCGCTTGTGCGGAGTCACGATCAATCAGCAGGACGACTGCGGTGGCGTGCATGTCGTCGCGGGTGGCACCCGATGTCTTCTCCCAGACGACCGCCTCCTGCGCGGCCTGCAACAGCGCCAGCGCCTGCCCGCACGACACTTCGGGGCGTGAGCGGAAACCATGCAGCACGGTCTGAACCACCAGCCTGGATGCCACGTCGCCGCTGCCATGTCCGCCGGCGCCGTCCGACAGCACCCAGCAGCCCGAGCTGCCGGACTGCCAGTAGCCACAGGCATCCTCGTTGCGCTGGCGGCCGCCAATCTCCGAGATGTAGCAGGTATCGAACTCCAGCATGACAGGCCTTTCAGGATGGACGCCCGGCGGGATCTTCGCCCTGCTCGCGGCGTGCGCGCATCAGATCGACCTGCTGCTGGTAGGCTTCGAGGAAGGCTCTACCGAAGAGCGCGTTGAAATCATCCGCCGCCTCGCGCGACAGCTCGGCGTAATGCTGCTCGAACAGATCCCACAGCCTGGCCTTGCGACCCGATGGCTGCAGCTTGTCAAGCAGACTGAGGGCGCCGACCCGGGCTTCGAGCTCGGCGGGCTCGAACCGCTTGAGCACGCCCGCGAGCGCCGAACGCATGCCGGCCATCACCCCGAACTGGTGCGCGCGCAAGTCATCGTAGGCGTCACGCATCGCCTCCTGCGCCCCCATGAAGCCCCTGCTCCGCGAGGTCAGCAGCTGCGCCAGCGCGAAGTCGATGTCAGGCGAGAACTTCAGCGGATTGTTGTCGCGACTCACGATCATGGTCGCCTCGGCACGGACCTCGCGCTTGGTGATCGCCCTGGCCTTGAGCAGGTCCAGCGTGCCCTGGGTGGACTCGCGCAGCATGACACCGACCTGCTCCATCAAGTCCGGTGTCAGGCCGGCGGACAAGTTGAGCGGCACGCCCAAACCACGCTGGAACGCCGCGAGCAGATCGCCTTCATGCGCGGCCACAGGCAGTCTGACTTGCTGTCCTGGCAATCGCTCTGCCACCATTGGACCTGATGTACCTGATCCGGCTGGCGGGGCAGCAGCCGGACTGGAAGGCGCGCCGGCATCCCAGGACAGCACCATGCCCTGCGGGGATTCCGGCCCGACCTGGGTGACGGGGCCTGGCTGATCTGCCTCCGAGGAAGCAGGAGCCGTGGAAGCAACCGGCGACGGGGGGCGATAGGCCTGCTCAAGCAAGGGGGTGTCATCGCGCTGCGGCGAAGCCGAAGCGACGGGATGCCTGAAGCCCTCGGCACACAATAGCGTCAATGGATCGCGAGTCTCGCTGCCGCCGGCAGCAGGCGCGGCAGGTCCCAGCGGGGTGCCAGCGAAGGGATCGCCCGCCTTGCCCTTCAAGCCAAACAGATCGTCGATCGAAGCCGAACCCGCCTGCCGCCCCAGGCCCAGCGGGTCGCGGCCTGGACTCGCGGTAGGCGCGGGCGCTGGTGCGGCAAAGGGATCGGGCTCCGGTATGGCGGCAAGCGCGGAGGGTGACTCCGGCACGGAGAACACGGCGAAGGGGTCGTCGCTGGCAGCCGCTGGAGGCGCAGCACCGGACGGCGAGGATTCCGCCCCCTCCCGCGGCACGAGCAGCCCGAGGGGATCGACCTCCGGAGCCTTCCCGACCAAGGGGCAAGGCCCCACTTCCAATTCGTACTGGCCGATGGTGACAAGTTCTCCGCCCAGCAGCGACTGACGCTCACCCCGACCCAGTGGCCTGCCATCGACCAGGGTCGGGTTGCTGCCGAGGTCGACCAGTCCGAAGCGCTGGCCTTCGAAGACGACACGGGCCTGTTGGCGCGAGACATGACGCTCCGGATCCGGCAAGCGCAGTTCGTTGCCCTCCTCGCGCCCGATCCCCCCGCCACGCTCGTCGAAGTCGAACGCGAGAGGCTGCTGCGGTGGAGCGCCGTTGATACGGATGACGGTGATTCGCAAGGCAGTTCCCGCTTCGATTGCCTGACCATGTGGATGAATGTTTTTATCATCCTATCACCAGGATGACCGATCGTGTGAGCCAAGTCTTGTCAAGCCATGGCTTTGTGGCGAAGATCAGCCACACCCTAGCCATGCCCGATCTCATCCGTGACCGACTCTGATCCAGAACAGACCCGCGTGATCGGCGCCCAGCCAGTCTCGACGGGTGGAACCCGAACCGTAAGTTCCTCCAGCGCGCTGCCGAACGGCACCCGCCTGTCGGATGAGTTCGAGATCGTGGGGCTGGTCGGGCAAGGCGGCTTCGGCATCGTCTACCTCGCCCAAGACCATTCGCTGCAGCGGCGCGTGGCCGTCAAGGAATACATGCCGGCGGCGCTCGCGATGCGCGGCGACAATGCCTCCGTGGTGCTGAAATCCGAGCGCGACGCCGACACCTTCCGAATCGGCCTGCGCAGCTTTGTCAACGAAGCCCGGCTGCTGGCCCGGTTCGATCACCCCGCCCTGCTCAAGGTTTACCGCTTCTGGGAGGCCCATGGCACCGCCTACATGGCCATGCCCTACTATGCCGGCCAGACGCTCAAGCAGATCATCGAGACGCGTGGCACTGCTCCGGCCGAAGACTGGATACGCAAGGTGCTGCTGCCGGTGATGGATGCGCTGGAATTGCTGCACAGCGAAAACTGCTTCCACCGCGACGTGGCGCCCGACAACATCATGCTGCTGGCGGACGACCGGCCGGTGCTGCTGGACTTCGGTGCCGCGCGCCGCGTCATCGGCGACATGACCCAGGCCCTGACGGTGATCCTGAAGCCGGGCTACGCCCCGATCGAGCAATACGCCGAGATGCCCGGCGTCAAGCAAGGCGCCTGGACCGATGTCTACGCGCTGGCCGCCGTCGTTTACTGGATGATCACCGGCCACACCCCGCCGCCGGCGGTCGGGCGCATGATGAGCGACAGCTATGAACCACTCACCCAGGTGGCGGCAGGCCGTTATTCCGAGCGCTTCCTGCTCGGCCTCGACCGCTGCCTGTCGGTCAAGGGCGAGGACCGGCCCCAGAACATGACCGCGATGCGCGAACTGCTCGGTTTCTCGGGCTCGACCCGGCAGCCCACAGCAGTGGCGCCAGGCGAGTCGGCCGCACAAGGTGCCGCAGGACCGACCAGCGCGAATGCCACCCAGACCAGAACAGCGGCTACAACCTCCAGCGACAAGCCGCCCGATGGCGCGCGTCCAGACGCGGCGCCTGCCCGATCGCCTGCCTCCAGGCGCACGGTGTATGTCGTCGCTGGCCTGCTGCTGGCGGTGACAACCGCAGCATCGGTCTGGTGGTTCACTGCTTCACCTCCAGACAATACTGAAAGTCAGGTCACCCGGACTGAAACTGCTGCCATGCCGGCAAGCGAAGCGCCGGCGAAGACTCCGGTCGCAGAACCTGTGCCAGCACCGATCACGCTGTCGCTCACCACGCCCGACGGCAGCCATCGCTACGTCCAGGGCCAGGCGATATCGATCCGGGTCAGACCGGCTCAGCCGGCGCTGGTCTATTGTTTCATGCGGGACGCCAAGGGTCAGGTGCAGCGCTTCTTCCCCAACCGCTTCCGGCCCTCGGCGTCACTCGATGCCACCAGCCTGACGCTGCCGGGCCGGATGAGGTTCAGGATCAATGCCGATTTCAGCGGTCAGCCTGAAGCCATCGCCTGTCTGGCCAGCCTGCGGCCGCTCGAAGGCATTGCCTTGATCGAGCAAGGCGATTTCGTGCCGCTCGAAGTCAATGGGCTAGACGAGCTGCGCCAACGGCTGAGCGCCAGTGCCGGCTCCGACATGGGGTGGGCCAGTCTCAATCTGCTGAAGCGCTGACCAGCCTTGCTCAGGGAATCTGGTGTGTCACCTGGCCCGGATAGGCGACGGCGATCATGCCGCCCCAGGTACAAACCAGCTGGCTGACGTCGTCCAGTGCCGGCAGATTGCCAATCTGCACAGTCACCGCGCCCGGCGTCCAGGGAGCAGGCGTATTCGGCACACAGGGCATCGGGGTCAGCACCCCCATGGCCGCCGCAGTGGCCGCGATCACGGCCGGATTACCCGGACAGCTGCACAGGCCAAAAGGCAGGATGTTGACCATGGACAGGTGATCCGTGATGTTGGCCGCCGGAACGCCGGCGCTCAGCACGCGATTGACTGGCAGGACCTGCAAGCTGCTCGGCGCCAGTCCGAAGCTGCAACGCAGCAGCGCGCCATGACAGACCTGGAATGGCATCGCGGCTCACCTCTCAGACGGGGGGCGGCTTGGCCGCCTTGGGTTGCTTGGGCCGCTTGCCCAGCTTGGGCTTCTTGGTCTTGACGCCGGAGCCGCTGCCGGCGCTGCCACCGCTGTTGATCTTGACCAGCGCGCCGCTGATGGTGACACCTGTGGGGCCGATGTCGACGAAGCTGCTGCCGGCGACCAGGGACAGCTGGACCCCGGCCTCGATCACGATCTTGACGCCAGACCTGAGATGGATCTCCTGGTCGGCATCAGCAGCGAGCTTGCCGCCGACCTGGAGTTGCCAGTCCTTGAGCACCGCCACGAGTTGCGACTGGTCGATGCCGAGCAGCTGGTCGCCGCTGATCTGGACATGACTATCCCCGCCGATGTGCTCGACCAGGTCGAGCTTGACCGTGCGGTGCTGTTCGCCCTCGACTTCCTCGACGCTGTCCTTGGCCACCTTGCGATGGAAATCGGCTTCGAACGACTCGCTCACGTCCTGCTTGACGCGCAGGTGGCGCTCGCCATCGACCGACTCGAACTGGTCGTGGCCGACGCCGAGGTGGCTGTCATTGCCCACGAACTCGACCCGGTCATGCTCGGTGTGCAGGGTCTGATCGCGTTCGGCGTGGATGCGCAGCTCCTCGGAACCCTTCAGGTCCTCGAAGCGGATTTCGTTGAAGTTCTCGACCCCGCCCTGGCTCAATGAGCGCGACCTGATGCCGCTTTGCGTCATGTGAGCGGGCAGCGCATAGGGCGGCAACTGCTCGGCGTTGTAGACGCGGCCAGTGACGATCGGACGGTCGGGGTCGCCGTCGAGGAACTCGACCACCACCTCCTGCCCGACCCGGGGGATGGCGATCATGCCCCAGTTCTGGCCCGCCCAGGGCTGGGCGACACGGATCCAGCACGAACTGCTTTCGTCCTGGCGGCCATAACGGTCCCAGTGAAACTGGACCTTGATCCGGCCGTACTGGTCGGTGTGGATCTCCTCGCCCTGCTTGCCCACCACGATCGCGGTCTGCGGCCCCGTGACCCGAGGCAAGGGCGTGCGGCGCTGTGGATGAAAGGGCTGGGAGGCGGGCATCGCGCGCAGCTTGACGCTGAAGAACCCCCTTTGCTGGACGCCGGACTCGAAGGCCTGCCCCACGACCGCATACTCGGCCTGCACGACCAGGTACTCCTGTTTCAAGTCCTGACGCGGATGATCCTCCAGCGTGAAGCGCCTGCCGGGTGCCAGGCCGATCGCGTTGCCCTCGGCGCGGCACTCCTCGTGGCGGTGCTGCAGCGACTCGACCCGCACCCTGGCGATTCGCTCGCCATCGCTGCGCTCGGTGTAAACACCAGGGAAATCGAAGCTCTCTAATTCATCATTCTGGCAATTGACACTCGGATAAAGCGCGTCGGCAGACACCTGCAGGTCGGCGCGCGGCTTCTCGAAGTCGAAATCACGCAGCACACAGCGGCCGGGCTGGATCTCGGCGCCATGCGACCAGCGCCAGATGCCCTCGGACTGGCGACTGCCGACCCGCTCGGGCTCCAGGAAGGGCACCCGCTCGTATCCCGCTGCCGCCTCGTGAACGTGAGCCCCGTCGGCGACCACCAGCTGGTGCCGGCCGCCCTCGTGCAGGAAATAGCCATGCATGCCTTCCTGCTCCATGAGCCGGGCGACGAAATCGAAGTCGCTCTCCCGGTACTGGACGCGGAAGGGCCAGCGGGCATAGTCATCGCCAAGCTCGAACTTGAAATCGGCCAGCGCGTGATCAGCGAAAATCTCTGAAATGATGTCCCGCGTCGTCTTGTCCTGGAAGATACGGCAATCCCGGGTTCTGGTCAGCAGCCAGGTCCAGGGTCTCACGACGATCAGGTATTGATGCAGACGCCCCTCGCTGCCGGTCTGATAGAAGGCGGCGGCGATGCCGTTGAACTCGCGCCCGCCTCCCGAGGGCGTGCGCAGCCGCACGGAGACTGGCTTGGCCAGCAGCTCATCGGCCCGGATGTCGCCTCGCCTTGAGAGCGCGACTATGCGGAACTCGCCATTCTGGGAGATCCTTTCGACACCATCGATGCGGCCGAAAAGCAGCGCGTCGCCCAGCGCGCTATCGAGCTCGACCAAGGGGGCGGCGCTGCTATCTGGCATGAGGCAATTTCCCTGGAATGAACGCTGGTTTCCACGGCTGGATCAGGCCCGCTGCCCCACGATCACCCAGCCGGGCACCGGCTTGCCACCTTCGGTGCGGAGCGTGACGGAATCGATCGACAACAGGTCAAGATGTGCCTGCGCCAGGCAGCGGCGCAGATAGCCCTCGGTGTGGGCATAGCGGCCATGCGGGTTGAGCAGATGTCCCTCAGGCGCGGCCTTGCCGGCTGCATCCTCCACGCTGAAGGCCAGCAGGCCTCCCGGTCGCAGCGCCCCACGCGCGGCCCTGGCCACTGTGCCGAGGGGGCCGAAGTAGCACAGGGTGTCGGCCGACAGGATCAAGTCCCAGGCCCCCTGCTGTTCCGGCTTGAGCAGGAATTCGGTCAGCTCGATCTTGTAGAGCCGGTCGTAGCAGCCCTTGGCCTCGGCCTGGTTGAGCATGCCGACCGACAGATCCACGCCGGTCAGGTTCGCAGCCCAGGGCGCGACCAGCGGGCCACACAGACCGGTGCCGCAACCCAGGTCGAGGAGGTCGAACTGTCTGGCTGGAGGCGGCAAGCAGCGCCGCAGCGCGGTGGCGACATGCTCGGGCGCCCGGTAGGACAGCCGGTTCTGGAGTTGTTCCTCGAAACTGCTGGCGAAACCGTCGAAGGTCTGCTCGACGTAGTCGTCGGCAGCGCGCGCCGGCACATCCTGGCCCGAACAGGCAGCCAGATGATGCTGCGCCATCGGGTTGCCCGGGTCGACCTGCAGCCAGTCCCGGAAGACGGCCGCGGCCTCCTCCAGCCGTCCCAGCTGGTAATACGCCAGCCCCAGCAGCTTGTGCCCATCGGGGTGACCGGGCGTGAGCGTGATGGACTGGCAGTAGTAACGCACGGCGGCCTCGGCGTCGCCACGGGCGGCCGCCAGCATCCCGAGGTTGTTGTAGGCACGGAAATGCGCCGGATCGAGCTCGATCGCGCGCTGGTATTGGGCCTGCGCCGCCTCCAGCTGTCCCGTGGCACGGAACAGGGCACCCAGATTGTTGTGGAAGTCGGCACGGCCTGGGGCCAACTGCAATGCCTGCCGGTAGCTGGCCAGCGCCTCCTTGATCCGACCCTCGGACATGTAGATATTGCCGAGATTGCTGTGAAAATCGGGATAACCGGGCTGCTGGCTGATCGCCGCGCGCAGGGACTCGACCGCCTCGTCCGGGTAGCCACGCTGGAAGCGCGCCAGACCGAGGAAGTGCAGCACGTCCGGATGGCCCGGAGCGATCTCCAGGATGCGACGGTACAAGGTCTCGGCGCCTTCGAGCTGCTGGCCGCGGTGCAGGCGCTGGGCGTAGCGGATAGCGTCCTGCAGGCTGATTTCAGCCTGGGCCTGGCTCTCCTCTTGCTCGGCCTCTTGCCTGGTTTCTTCCTGGGTCGGTAGCTTGGCTTCTCGCAGCATGCTGGTCTCCGTGATGCAAAATGGGTGGCTCTGGGCCGAGCGCCTGATCGGCGCTTCAGTCGAATTCGTAGCTAAAGTCGGACGCCTTGACGCCGACATGGACCCGGGTGGCCGGCTTGCCTTCCAGCAGGCGGCGCAGGAACTCTTCGCTGATGGTCGGCAGCAGGGTGTTGGTCAGGATCGCATCGACCATGCGCCCACCGCTCTCGAGTTCGGTGCAGCGGCTGGCGATCAGTCCCACCACCGCCTCGTCATAGCTGAACGGCACCTGGTGGTTCTGCTCGACGCGCTGCGCCACGCGGCCCAGTTGCAGCCGCGCAATCACCCGGATCATGGCGTCGCTCAGCGGGTAGTAAGGAAGCACCACCAGCCGGCCAAGCAACGCGGGCGGGAAGACCTTGAGCAGCGGCTCGCGCAGCGCCTTGCCCAGGCCCTCGGCATCGGGCATCAATTCGGGGTCACTGCACATCTGCGTGATCAGCTCGGTACCGACATTGGTTGTCAGCAAGATCAGCGTGTGCTTGAAATCGATCACCCGCCCCTCGCCGTCCTCCATCCAGCCCTTGTCAAAGACCTGGAAAAAGATCTCGTGCACGTCCGGATGGGCCTTCTCGATCTCGTCGAGCAAGACGACGCTGTAGGGCCGCCGTCGCACCGCCTCGGTCAACACGCCCCCCTCGCCGTAGCCGACATAGCCGGGCGGTGCGCCCTTGAGGGTCGAGACCGTATGCGCCTCCTGGTACTCGCTCATGTTGATGGTGATGACGTTCTGCTCGCCACCGTAGAGCGCCTCGGCCAATGCCAGCGCGGTCTCGGTCTTGCCCACGCCGGACGAGCCGGCCAGCATGAAGACGCCAATCGGCTTGGAAGGATTATCGAGCCCGGCCCGTGAGGTCTGGATGCGGCGCGCAATCATGCGCATCGCGTGGTCCTGCCCGACGATGCGCTGGCCCATGATGGTTGACAAATTGAGTACGGTTTCGATCTCGTTCCTGGCCATGCGACCGACCGGAATGCCGGTCCAGTCGGCGACGACGCAGGCCACTGCCTGGTAGTCGACCGTCGGCAGGATCAGTGGCCGCTCGCCCTGCAGATCGGTCAATTCGGCCTGCACCGTCTTCAGTCGAAGCCGCATCGCTTCGCTGTCCGGGACGGCATCGGGCCTAGCCTCGCCCACGGCGGCCGATGACGAGGCAGCAGGAGCCAGCTCGGACGTGACTGGTTCTGCCTCGGGTGCGGGTGCGGGTGCGGTCAGCTTGCCGCGCAACGCCAGCAGCTCGGCCACCAGAATGCGCTCCCGTTCCCAGCGCGCGTCGAGGGCCTGCAACCGCTCGCGTTCAACAGCCAGGCTTGCGCTCGCCTTGGATTCGCGGTCGCCGACCTCGATCGCGATCGCCTGCTCACGCTCTATGATTTCGAGCTCGGTCTCAAGCGCGGCGATGCGCTTGCGGCAGTCGTCGACCTCGGCTGGCGTCGCGTGCAGGCTGACCGCCACGCGCGCGCAGGCCGTGTCCAGCAGACTGATCGCCTTGTCGGGCAGCTGACGCGCCGGGATGTAGCGGTGCGAGAGCCTGACCGCTGCTTCCAGTGCCTCGTCGAGAATCCGCACCCGATGATGCCGCTCCATCGTCGTGGCGATGCCGCGCATTATGGCGATGGCCAAGGGCTCGCTGGGCTCGTCGATCTGGATGGCCTGGAAACGGCGCGTCAGCGCCGGGTCCTTCTCGATGTGGCGCTTGTACTCGGCGAAGGTGGTCGCGCCTATGGTGCGCAGGGTGCCGCGCGCCAGCGCGGGCTTGAGCAGGTTGGCCGCGTCGCCGGTGCCAGCCGCCCCGCCCGCACCGACCAGGGTATGCGTCTCGTCGATGAAAAGGATGATGGGTTTTGGACTGGCCTGGACCTCGTCGATCACCGAGCGCAAGCGCTGCTCGAACTCGCCCTTCATGCTCGCCCCGGCCTGCAGCAGGCCCACGTCGAGCGCGCGCAGGCTGACCGCTTGCAGGCTGGGCGGGACGTCACCGCGCGCGATGCGCTGCGCGAAGCCCTCGACCACGGCGGTCTTGCCGACGCCGGCCTCGCCGATCAGGATCGGATTGTTCTGGCGCCGACGCATCAGGATGTCGACGACCTGGCGGATCTCCTCGTCGCGGCCGACCACCGGATCCATCCTGCCCTGGCGCGCCTGCTCGGTCAGATCGGTCGTGAAGCGCTTGAGCGCCTCCTGCTTGCCGAGCTGCGCCGGTGCGATGGCACCGCTGGCCTCTCCCGGCAAGGCGCCGGCGAAGGATCCATCCGATGCGCCCAGCGCCTCCTCGGGTGAGCCGCCGACGATGCGGTCGAATTCCTCGGTCAGCTTGTCGGCGCGCACGCACTCGAACTGGCGCGAGATACCCAGCAGGGCGCTGCGCAAGCTGGGGGTCTTGAGCCCGCCGATGATCAGATGCCCGGTGCGCACCTGGGAGGACTGGAACATCAGCGAGCCATAAACCCAGCCGCGTTCGACGATGCGTTCGACCGGCTCGGACAGGTCGGAGATCGAGGTCGAACCGCGCGGCAGGCGGTCCAGCGCCGCCGTGATGTCGCCGGCCAGCCGAGCCGAATCGAGCTCGAAATGGCGCACGATGCGGTGCAGATCCGAATCGGGGGCCAGCAGGATCTGCTGCATCCAGTGCACCAGTTCGACATAGGGATTGCCGCGCAGCTTGCAAAAGACCGTGGCGCCCTCGATCGCCTTGTAGCCCAGCGAATTGAGCTTGCCGAACAAGGCAACCCGACTGATTTCGCTCATGGTGGTGGTCCTTGCCGGAGATCCGGCCATTTCATTCGAGGGTCACGGACGGGTCCCGACCCGCCGCTGGCGTCAGCGTGATCTCGCGCAGGTCCATCAATGCATGCTCGCCCTGATCGGTCGACAGCACCCGCTGGCCTGAGCCGACATAGACCCCGCTGGTGCGCTCGGTCCATTCGGTGCGTCGCGCCAGCTGAATCGCCGGGTCGGGGTGCGACTCGGAGCCCGGATAACGGGTCGGGATCAAGCCGACGCTGCCGCCACCGTTGGCGAATTCGAAACGGGCTGGCATCCAGACGGCGTCGCGCAGATCCACCGGCGGCTCGATCACGATCCTGGCCAGGCGGTCGAACGGCAACCAGTAGTAGCGCCCCTCGATGAGGGCCTCGCACACCGGCCCCAGCCGCATGTCGGCGTCGGCGATCCAGCCGAAGGGTTTGCCGTCTACGCTGCCCGCCTGCGCCGGAGCTGCGTCGAAGGCCCTTGAGCGCAGGACCTCGGCGTCAGCAAGGCGGCCCTGTCCGGCGGTCAGCAGCGACTCGACCAGCAGGGCCAGCCATTCGTCGGGCTGACCCAGAATCAGCGGCGAGCGCTTGCCCGCGAAAACCTCGGCGCGCAGGAGTTCGCAATGAATGGCGGCGCTGTACATCTGCACCATGGCCAGCGCGGAGGCCTGGAGTTCGCCGGCCAGTCCGAGCTGGACCAAGGCCCGGTTCCACTGCCCCATGATGGCCAGCAGCTGAAACAGGAAGATGCGCAATCTGGCATCGGAAGGGCTGGAGCGGACCTGATCCTGCAACAGCTTCAGCGCCTGATCGAGACGACCGTCGCGCAGGGCCTGTTCCGCATCGGTAGGGCTGTTCAATTGATGGCCTCAGATCTTTTCGTTGATCGTGGTTTCGAAGCTGTTGGTACCGCGTCCGCCACCGGTCTTGATCTGCGGCACATACTCGACCGTCACCTTCTGAAAACTCAAGCCGAGCTCCTCCGACAGGATCGAGCTGTCGGCCCCCTCGCCGCCCATGACACGCTGGTGCACCAGACGGGCGTTTTCCACCGTGATGGTGAGATAAGCCAGCGCCTCGTCACCGGCCTTGCGCACCGTCAGCACCGCCCTGCGAATCACCTCGTTGTTGCGCAAGGCCGACATCAGGGCCGTCGTCGCGCTGTCGACCCGTTTGCTCACGCGCAACAGCTCCATGTTGGTGCGTCCCGTCGGCAGGCCAAACGCATCGCCGGGACTGTCCATGCCCCAGGACCAGGACATGACGTCAATCTCGCCGAGGTGAGACTTGTCCAGCGACTCGCCCCGCACCAAGCCCTGGCGGCTGCCTTCGATGCGGAGAAACATATCGCGTTGGGCCATGACGAACACCCTTCATGAAGACTGACAGCAAAGCCCTGGCCCGGCGCGTACCGGACCAGCCCGGAATGAGAATCCGGCCTGGCTTCGCCCTGGCCTCAAACACGCCCAGGTGGGGCTACCGCCAGACCAGTCGTTCAACCGGCAGGTGTGTTCTCAGCGATGTTCCAGGCGGCGATTCTGGCTCCGCCTTCCTTGCCACCCTTGGTGCCCTGCGTCTGGTACTCGAACTTGAACTCGGCGAAGTTGAGCGTCAGGTTCTCGGTCAGCCGGTCCTCGCTGCCACTGCCACCGGTCGAGAGCTGACTCACGATGACTTCCTTCATCGTCAGCTTGATATATTCGAGCGGTGAGCCGCCGGCCTTGCGCACCACGAGCACGGCCTGGTCGAAGTGCGTGCCCTTGCAACACCCGAACATGAGCGCGTTGGTCGAGGCATCGACGTACTTGGTCAGACTGATATCGTTCACGCTGACCTTGCCCGATCCGCCGCCGCCGCCCATATGGGTCGTGCCGCTCTGCGACATGCCCCATGACCAGGACAACACATCGATTTCGCCCTTGTGTGACTTGTCTATGGACTCTCCATCCACACCTTTGATTTTCAGGAACATGTCGACAGCCATATCCAATCTCCCTTGTTGACGATCCACTGCCTAGCCGGAAATGACGAAAGCGACGTGGACCGTAATCGCCATCGTGCAATCAAGGACAGGCTGGCAGGCTCAGGCGGCCTTCTCGCTGGGCAACTTGGAGACCAGGCGCAGCGAAACCGTCAGGCCCTCGAGCTGGTAATGCGGCCGCAGGAAAAACTTGGACTGGTAATAGCCCGGACTGCCCTCGACCGCCTCGACGATCACTTCGGCCGCCGCCAGCGGGCGGCGGGCCTTGGTCTGCTCCGAGGAGTGGGCCGGGTCGCCGTCGACGTAGTTCATGATCCAGTCCTGCAGCCAGCGCTCCATCGCGGACCGGTCCTTGAAGGATCCGATCTTGTCACGCACGATGCACTTTAGGTAATGCGCGAAGCGACAGCAGGCAAACAGATAAGGGAGGCGGGCCGCCAGATTGGCGTTGGCGGTCGCGTCCGGGTCGTCGTATTCGGCCGGCTTTTGCAGCGACTGGGCGCCGATGAAGGCCGCGAAATCCGAGTTCTTGCGGTGGATCAGAGGCATGAAGCCGCTCTTGGCCAGTTCCGCCTCGCGGCGGTCGCTGATCGCTATTTCGGTCGGGCACTTCATGTCGACGCCGCCGTCGTCGGTCGGGAAGGTGTGGACGGGAAGACCCTCGACCGCGCCGCCGGATTCGATGCCCCGGATCCGCGAACACCAGCCGAACTCCTTGAACGAGCGGTTGATGTTGGCGGCCATCGCATAGGCCGCGTTCGACCAGGTGTACTTGCTGTGGTCAGCCGCTCCCGTTTCCTCCTCGAAATCGAAATCCTCGAGCGGGTTGCTCCTGGCGCCGTAGGGGATGCGCGACAGGAAACGCGGCATCGCCAGACCCAGGTAGCGGGCATCGTCGGACGCGCGCAGGGAGCGCCAGGCGGCGTACTCGGGCGTGGTGAAGATCTTGGTCAGGTCGCGCGGGTTGGCCAGTTCCTGCCAGGAATCCATCTGCATGACGGAAGGCGAGGCACCCGTGATGAAAGGCGTGTGGGCCGCCGCCGAGATCTTGGCCATCTCGCCCAGCAGCTCGGTGTCCTGCGGGCTGTGGTCGAAGTAGTAATCGCCGACCAGGCAGCCGAAGGGCTCGCCGCCGAACTGGCCGTACTCCTCCTCGTAGACCTTCTTGAAGAGCGGACTCTGGTCCCAGGCCGTGCCCTTGAACTTCTTGAGCGTCTTGCCCAGTTCAGCCTTGGAGAGGTTGGCGACCCTGATCTTGAGCAACTCGTCGGTCTCGGTGTGGCTGACCAGGTAATGCAAGCCGCGCCAGGCACCTTCGAGCTGCTGGAAGTCCGGATGATGGATGATCTGGTTGACCTGCTCGGAGAGCTTGCGGTCGAGTTCGGCAATGATGGATTCGATCGACTTGACGACATCCACGCCGATCAGCTGGGTCTGCGCCAGCGCCTGCTGGGCCAGCGTCTGGACGGCCTTGACGACCGCCTCCCTGGCCTCGTCGGACTTGGGCTTGAACTCCTTCTGGAGCAATGCGGTGAAGTCGTCTGCCAAGGGCGCAGCGCCAGGCTGCAGTTCGGTCTGGATTTGTGCGTCTGCCATTTCAACCACCCTCATTTCTTGGATTTGCCACGAACCGGCGCGCGCCGCCGCTCAAGCCCTGCCGGCAGGATCTCAGGGCTGCCCCTGCGGCGGCTGCTGGGGCTTGGGCGCGGCAGCCAGTGATTCGAGCAGGGCGGGATCGTTGAGCACCTTGGCGATAAGGTCCTCGGCGCCCGACTTGCCGTCCATGTAGGTGATCAGGTTGGAAAGCTGCTGGCGCGCGCTCAGCAGCTTTCCAAGCGCGTCGACCTTGCGCGCGACCGCCGCCGGCGAGAAGTCGTCCATGTTCTCGAAGGTCAACTCGACGTTGAGGCTGCCTTCGCCGGTCAGCGTGTTGGGAATCTGAAAGGCGACGCGCGGCTTCATGGCCTTCATGCGGCTGTCGAAGTTGTCGACGTCGACTTCAAGGAACTTGCGCTCGGCCACCGCGGGCTGTGGCTCGGTTGGTTTGCCGGAGAGATCGGCCAGCACACCCATGACGAAGGGCAGTTGGATCTTCTTTTCGGCGCCGTAAAGCTCGACGTCGTATTCGATCTGGACCCGGGGTGCCCGGTTGCGCGCAATGAATTTCTGGCTGCTGGTCGGCATTCTATCTCCCCCTTCCACCCAAACGATGGCCAATCAATATGAACTCACAGTAACAGATATCCCGTCATTCGTCATCCTTGACCAGCTTCTCTCCGACGACTTTTTCCGCCTGTTCCAGCCCTTCCGGCGCCATGTCTTGCATCAATTCCAGGAAACTCATGTTCATCATGCGCTGGGCCCGCCGCAACAATATCTGAACCGGGTTGGTGGGTTCATTCTTTTCAAGATACTCGCAAAGGATTCCAAGCGCCTGCACCACATCATTGCGGTCATGCATTTGTCCTATGTTCGGCAATACAGGAGCCTCCCGGGATAATCCCAGGGACGCCTGATCGGGAGCAAAAGATTCCGGATCTTGAGCCGGATGGTCTTGAGGGGATGGCAAGTTGCGATTGAGCGACTGGGACACCAGCAGCAGCATGCCATGCAGCCGGGACAGGTCCGGGACCTGTGCAGCGCCGACCTGCTCCCCCAGCCAGGCGATGATGGAATCGAGGTCTGTCACGGCGGATAGTGCCTGTGCCGCGAGATCGGGAGACAGGCTGAGCGCCGCGTCGAGCAGGCCCTCGACCTGGGCTGGAGTGAGCTTGACCTCATCGGGCGCCACCTCCAGGCGGCCTTGCGCGACTTCGAGATCGCGCACCGAAAGCTGGCCATGCTGGCGCGAGTCAAGGACGCGGCTGGCACGGACGTCGCCCGCGATCGCATCGAGCGCATTGAGCGAGGCCAGCGCGTTGAGACGCATGGTGGGGTCGCCATCATCCGGGTCGAGTCCAGGGTGCAGCCCAAGCCATTGCTCCTGCAACAAGCGTCTGATCAGTTCCAGTCCGAGCGCGATGCCTCGGTAGCCCTCCTGATGCAGCAGGGCGCGTGTCAGCAGGAGGGCGACGCGCAGATCCTTGGATCGCGTCAGCAAGCTTTGCGCCTGCTCCAGCACGACGGGCCACTGGATTTCAGCGCCTTCCACCTCGATCGTGGCGCCGTCCTCGCGGCGGAACTCCTGCTTGGGCTGGATCCGCACCGACTCCTCAAGGGCCAGGAATTGCGCGTCGTATTCCAGGTTGGGACCGCATGGATTCTCTGCGGACACCGGCGCCAGCCACTGCTCCAGACTCATGACATGCCTTTCACTCGGGGGTTGATGTCGAACACAGCCTTCAGCGGACCTCGAACAGGTACTCGCCACCGCGCTGGTGCCCTGCGGCCGTCACGGCACCGTACTGGGGTGTCTGCGGGAACTCCTTCTTGACGGCGGTCTGCACCTGCCGGAAGATGGAATTGCCTGGCGTCCAGCCTTGCACCGAGTTGACCGACTGCATGAAGTTCCAGGCGAAGATCGAATGGCCATCCTTGCCTTCGTCAGTGACTGGCTCGTCACCGCCCGAAGACAGCACGACGACCGACCGCTTGCTCAGCACCGCCTGCGCGTTGACCTGCGATCCCAGTCCATCCAGCGCTTCGCGCGCGAAGGCACCGGAGTAGCAGCTGTCGGAAATCAGCGCCGTCTGCCGCGGCTGGTAGCCGGCCAGCAGCCGGGAAATGTCAGCATTGGAAAGCCAGCGCGTCGGGTCATCGACCGGCGCGTCGGCGGGGATCCAGTAGCCCGCACCATGCTTTTCGAGCGAGTAGCCGTGGCCGGCGTAGTAGATGAGCACACTGTCGGCCGGCCGGGCCTCCAGCGAGACCTGGTTCAGGGTACGGATGATGTCGGCCTTGCCGGGGTTGCGCAGCAAGCGCACCTCGTAGCCCAGTCGCTCGTTGAGCATCTTGGATACGGCTTCGACGTCGGGTATGGCACTCTCAAGCCTGGGAATCCGACGGTCGCCGTAGTCGTTGCTGCCGAACAGCACAGCGATCTTGCGCTGGATCAGCGGCAAGGCGGGCTGGTGCTGTGGGCCCGCCGCCTGATCGACGGGCTGCGCCTGAGTCGCCTTGGCCTGCACGTCAGCGATGATCTCCGGGGTGATGCGGCACAGGCCGCTGCCCGCCTCCTCGGCACTGACACAGGACTTGACATCGGCCAGACTGGGGTCGATTTCTAGCTTGTCGATCGAATCGGCAAACAGCTGGCGTTTGAACTCGTGGCGTGACGCCAGCAGACCGGCCAGGTCGCTGGAGCTCATGGCGCGGACATTGACCGGGCCAAAGAGCTTGCCCTGGCTCAGCGAAGACAGATCGACCAAGCCGACCGTGACGAAACCGGAAGGAGGAATCAGCAAGGGAAACATGCCCGCCATGGCGGCCTCGGCGGCCCTGGCGGCTTCCTCCGGCGGTGAGGCAGGACCTCCATCCACCAGCGTCAGCGCAGTGCCGTTGCTTTCAGCCTGGATGGCGTGGTAGTTGCCCGAAGCGACCATGCCATAGACCGGATAAGAGCCTGGAGACGACGAGGATTGAGCCGTAGTCGACCAGCTGGCCGGCCATGATTCCTCCGCCACGAATCCGCTGACTGTCCCGCTCAAGGCAGGAAGACTCCGACGGACAAACCCAAGCGCAGGGTCAGCAACGAAGTTGAGCGGCGCCGGGATGATGCTGGCGTTCAGCCCCGCCGGCGGGTTGAGCGTGTAATTGCCGGCGTCGCCACCGTTGAGGCTCCAGTTCACCCCGACCAACTTGAAGGCTCCGGCATTGGCGTCGCCAAAGCTGCCGGTCGCCGAGACGTTCACGCTGTCGCCAGCCACCACACCCGTCCGACTCAGGTCGGTCAGGGTGACGCTGCGCCCACCGTCATAGACCTTGTCCTGAGCCTTGGCCGAGATGGACAGTTGGGCTGGGGTGATGTCACCTGTGTAGTGAGTGGAATGTCCGTATACTGGTTTACCCGCAACATCCATCACGCTCAGCACCGGCACCGGCTCGGTGGCAAGCGTGATCGGCTTGTCAATGCCGACATGCTTGTCGGGAAAACTTCCCGCACCTGGCTGCAAGATACCAACCTGGTAGCCGACTGGAGCCCCGCTGATGACGGTCGAGGCGTCCAGGGCCGCATTCACTGTCCCGTCGTACACGCGCGAGATCCTGCCTTGTAGGTCAAGACTTTCGGCATGAAGCAGGCCGTTGCCGCTTTCCTGCCCCGGACTTGTCGACTGGCTGGCATTGAACTGGACGAAGTCGTATGGCAATCCCCCCATCTGTGTCAAGGAGGCGCCATCGGTATGAACCAGCCAGCGGCCGTTGGGCGCATTCAGCGCACCGGCGCCGGCCAAGTTGTCGAAGCTGCCGCTGCGCACCACGATCGCGTCCCCGGACGCAGAACTGCTCAGGACGGTACCAAGCTCGAACACGGTGCCAGAACCGGTTGGCGACAGGACTGCGTCACCCGAATCGATGGTGGCGCCATCCACCCGGATGCCCTGGACTCCGGGACCATGCAACACGATGTTCCCACCTCCGCTGTCGAGGAGGGCACCCCGGCCGATCAGGATGCCGCCGTCCTGGTTGCCATCGCTGTCAGCCTGCAGGCTCAAGGGCATGGCCCCGTTATGGGACCTGATCTGGACATCGGGGTTGACAGTGATGTTGCGCTGCGCCTGCAGCGTCAGCGAGCCTTGCGCGCAGGCAACGCTCTCGCACCACTGGGAGTAGTCCACGTTGACATTGCCGGCCACCGTGATGTCGCCGGCCTGGCTGTTGCCGCCGGCGCTGCCGGTGCGGATGACGACCCGTTGTCCTTGTCCGATAGCTCTCATGAGGTACAGGGTGTCGACGATCGCCGAGTCGTCTGTCGACGTCAGATCGGGGGGCCTGCTGTCGTCGATGCGGCTGTTTACCCCGTCATGCGGGGCGATCACGATGTCATTGGGGTCGAGCAGCCAGGTACCCGGCCTGCCCTTGGCTGCCGTGGCATCGATCGCAGCAGGCCTGGCATCCAGATAGGCCCCCGAGGTTTCAATGAGTCCACCGTCGCCACCCTCAGGCCCTGCGCGTGCGCTCAGGCTGCCGTAGACACGGGTCGCGCGATCGCTCCAGGCGATCACCTGGCCGCCATCGCCCTGAGCGATGGCGTCCGCCCGCAGCTTGACGTCGGGACCAACATAGGTCGACTGGGCATTGCGCACCAGCGGATTGTTTCCCTGGTAATCGCCACCCACCAGGACAGTGCCGCCGCCGGACGCGCCCGAGACGTCGACAGAGGCCTGATGGTAGATGCCCACCCGGTCGCCGAGCAGCTGCGCCCTGCCGCCCTGCCCTTGAAGGCTCGTGGCCATGACCTGGCCGCTCACGAGCGTGGTGCCAGCATTCGAATCGACGATGACCTGACCACCGGCTCCGGAACCGGCTGCGCGGGCAGAGGTCTGGCTACCATCACCCAGTTCGATGTTGCCCTGCGCCCGCAGGACCACGCGCCCGGCCGCATCGGCGCCGACGCTGTCGGCCCGGACGATGCCCTGCTGGTTGACGATGCCGCCATGCAGGTCAATGCTGGCGCTCGAACCGGATGCGATCAGCTGGCCCAGATTGAGCACCTCGTTGTCCGGTGCTGTCAGGCGGAGCGCCAGGTTGGGCGCCCCGGAATCGATCAGCTCGATGCTCTTGCCGGCTGCCAGCACGATCTGCCCGCCCGGGGTCTGGATCAACCCTTCGTTGCGCACGCTGTCACCGATCAGCCAGACGCGGCCGCCTGTCGTCGTGGTGATCTGGCCCTGGTTGAGCAGTTGCGCGCCGGTGCGGTCCGCCGACGCCACGAAGGCATTTCGAGCGGACAGGAAGTCGCCGTTGCTGATACCGAGCGTGGAGGCGACCAGCCCGGCAACATCCACCCGGGCACCGGGGCCGAACAGCACGCCATGCGGATTGACCAGCCAGACGCGGCCGTTGGAGCTCAGGCTGCCGAACAGGTGGCTGGCGTCCTGGCCCACGACACGGTTGAGCACCTGGCTGGCGGCGCTCTCCTGCTGGAAATGGACGCTGTTGGAGCTGCCAATCGAGAAGGACCGCCAGTCCAGAATGGCGTTGGGACTGTTGCTTATCGTCAGGGCGGAACCGTTGGTGACGATGCTGGCACTGCCGTTGACCACCTGGGCACCGCTGGGCAACTGCGCCCAGGCCGTGCCGACCGCCAGCGTGAAGGCAACCGCCAGGGCCGCACAAAGAGGATGCAGCACAGGAACACTTCGGCCTGGGCTCTCCGCGCTACTCGATTGGACGGCATGACGGCTCATGTTGGAACTCCCGCTGGATCTGGTCTTGTTGGCATCGACAAGGACGAATCGGCATGCCAGACATGCCGCTCATCGGGCGCTCAGAAGGCGAGCTGAATGGCCACATGCGCCCGCCTGTCCCCGCTCGACGTGTGGATCGCATCATCCTGGGCGCGTGCCCATTCGACGCTTGCGGTGGCGCGGTCAGAGAATCTCAGGCGCAAGCCAACCCCCGCGCCCGTGATGCTGCAGGCGGCTTGCCCAGCGGCGCCGCAGGTCGCCCCCTTGCGCTTGGCAATCCGGCCATGGTCCACGAACAGGAGCGGGCGCAGACTCAAACCATCACCGCCGAAGCTGGGGCCCAGCAATTCGGCGCGGATCGCGTGACCGTAGTCACCGGCCAGTTCGCGCTCCATGTAGCCGCGCACGCTGCCCGCACCACCGATGCCGAACTGCTCGCCCGAGATGAGCGCGTGCGGGCTGTACTGGGCCTCAATATTTCCACCCAGCGCGAAGCCGGCGGGCAGTCGCAGCTGGCCGAAGGCATCGAAACGGGTCTTGGAGAAATGCTTGCTGGCCCCCGGGCGGGCGGCCTCGAAAGTGGACTGGTCGCTGCCGCCCAGATTGGCGAACAGGGAGGCGTTGATGCCCCAGGCGGACTGGACGCCCTGCGCCTGCCCCGTATAGGACAGGATCAAGGGCAACACATGCGAACTCACGGCAGCAGGACCGCAGGCGGCCGTGCCGAGCGGCCCCAGACTGAGGTAGGAACAGTCGTTGTCGTAGTCGCGCCAGTCCAGTCCCAGGCCGATGCGATGATCGTAGTCGCCGCGACGATCGAAGTGCAGATTGCCGCGCACCCCCAGCACCGTGCCCTTGCCCGCGAAGGCCAGCGGTCCGGCCAGGGTCTGCGTGATGCCGTTGCTGACATCGGAGTGGGCGAGGAAGGCGTCCAGCGTCGCCGCCCGGGCATAGACCGGCAGACGGTAACCCAGGCCGTACACCTTGACCTGGTCGAAGTGACCGGGCGAGGTCTGGAACTGGGCGCTGATGACGTCGTCCCTGTCACTCAGGTTGGCATGCTGGATGCCGAAGCTGAGCCGATGCCGTCCAGTCGGCTCGGTGCCAGGGTTGTTGTAGCCCAGCGAAAACTGCCAGGGATTTCTGTCCTGCACCCGGACTTCGGCATCGATCTCGCCAGGTTGGGCACCGGCGGTCAGCGTGACCCTGAGGTGCTTGGACGGATTCTCGTTCGAGAGCTGGATATCGCGATCCACGCTTGGCACGACGGGGGTGGCACCCTCGCGCAGGCTGGGCAGGCCTGCGCGCACATTGCCAGCGGAGAAATGGCGGTTGCCCGTGACCCTGACCTTGGCGAGCTTGCCCTCGACGACACGGATCAGGACTGGCCCGGCACCCAGCGCCTGTGGCGGCACGAAGGCCAGCACGCCGCCGTAGCCTGCCTCGCGGTACGCAAGCTGCAGCCTTGCTGCAGCTTGCTTGAGGTCGGACATCGTGCGTGACGGGCCAGGCAGGTCGGCCAGCAACGCATCCAGCGTAGCGGGGGACAACAGGGTATTGCCCTCGACTCGAACGGCATCGATGCGAAAAACCATCGGTCCGGAGCTTGGCGCGGATGCTGGCAAGGCCGTACTGACAGACTGCGCGTAGGCTTGCGGGTTCAGCAAAATCGGCAACGCAAACGACAACATCATCAGCCGACACCGGAATGGAGGCGGCGCAATTCGTGCGGGCGCGACAGGTACTGGCCAAGGCCCGGGTTTTGAATTGCGTGATTGCTTCATATTGACGCCTGCGCCTTGTGCCGACAAATTGCAAACCGCCTTCATCCCTGAGACGAAAGATCGGCCACCCCCTGTCGGGGCTTATAGCACAAGAATCAAAATATCTCAACATAGCCAATGGAACCAGGCAATCAAAGACTGGGACCCGTCATGCGCAGAAAATCAATAGATAAATTATTTATCAGATTTTATATAATTAATTGAAATTGCATCAACATCAATGATTGAATTTATTTTTTCCAATTGATAAGCACTCCAGACGTGATCTGATCGACATGAAGCCTGGATCCGACAGCCCGCATTCATCGGTGCCTGAAAAAACAGAACTTTCCGCTACAAGCCGGAAGTCGCTCTCAAGTACGTAGAATAGGTCGAAGCATCTGTTTGCTCGCCGACGCACGAGGCGCCCCACTGCGGGGAGCTCTCGAACGAACACCGCCTGCAGCACGCCAACAAGACCATTTTTTTCCATATCAACTCCCTATGACTGCTCCGATACGCAAGGCCGTGTTCCCGATCGCCGGCCTCGGCACCCGCTTCCTGCCCGCCACCAAGGCCAGCGCCAAGGAAATGCTGCCCGTGGTTGACAAGCCCTTGATCCAGTACGCGGTCGAGGAGGCCTACGCCGCCGGCATCCGCCAGATGATCTTCGTGACCGGGCGCACCAAGCGCAGCGTCGAGGACCATTTCGACACCGCCTACGAGCTCGAAAGCGAACTGGAAGCCGCCGGCAAGAAGGAGTTGCTCGCGGTGGCCCGCTCGATCGCGCCGGCCGACATGAGCTGCGTCTTCGTGCGCCAGCCACGCGCGCTCGGCCTGGGACACGCGGTGCTGTGCGCCAAGGATCTGGTCGGCAACGAGGCCTTCGCCGTGCTGCTGGCCGATGACCTGATGGTGGGCGAGCCGCCCGTCATGGCGCAGATGGTGCAGCAATACGCCGAGTGGCGCACCAGCCTGCTGGCGGTGCAGGACGTGCCGCGCGAGCACACCAAGCGCTACGGCATCGTCTCCGGGACCGTGGTGCATGACGGCCTGCTCGACGTCACGGGAATCATCGAAAAACCGGCACCCGAGGTCGCGCCGACCACGCTGGCGGTGGCCGGTCGCTACATCCTGACGCCGGGTATCTTCAAGGAGCTCGAGAACCTGCCGCGCGGCGTCGGCGGCGAAATCCAGCTGACCGACGGCATCGCGCAGCTGCTGCGGCGCGAGAAGGTATTCGCCTACCGCTACGCAGGCACGCGCTACGACTGCGGCAGCAAGCTCGGCTTCCTGCAGGCCACGGTCGATCTGGGCCGTCGTCATGCCGAGGTCGGCGCCGATTTCTCCGACTGGCTGGACCAGCGGGCCAGCTGAGCCCGCTGTCGCGCGAGTGGGTCGCTGGCCAGCAATTCTCAATTTGGCCGAACGAGAGCAAACTGGAGGCGTAGAGACTTCTGACAGAGGCTGTCATGGCTGGGATGCTCAAGGGTAAGACGCTGGATTTCGCGCAAGTGATGCATCGGGTGCG
>NZ_JAQTZS010000033.1 GCF_028687635.1 Malikia sp.
GCGCGCACTGACCACCTACTGCCACTTCCCCAGTTGGTCGGCCATGATCGAGTTCATGATCCTGTGCCTGACCGAGGGGCCGCAGCCCCCGCCTGCCCCTCCCTGAGTCCAAATTGAGAATTGCTGTTCGTCTTGTGGGCGGCTGGCCCGCTTGCGGCCGGCGTGGTAGGCGCTCATGACCTGGTAGGCCATCACATCCAGCCCGTGGCGTTCCTGGCCGCTCTTGTCCTGCCAGGTGCGAATCGTCGCTTCGCCGGATACCGCCACGCTGTCACCGTCGCCCAGACGCTGCACCGCTTCCACGGCCGCCGGCTCGAAGGTGATGCAGCCGCACAGGATGGAGTCGCCATTCTTGTCGGTCACACCCAGCCGAAATATCGCGTAGTCCTTGCCCTGCTTGCTCGGCTTGATGGTCACGCCACCGCGCAGGCGGCCTTGAATCAGAACGTCGATCATGTGGCCTCCCTTTGCGCGGTGCCGAACACCTCACGTTCCAGATGCGCCACGGGTTCAAGTTCATCATCCAGACCGGACATGAGAACCCGCGACAGGCTCCGAATGCGCCCTGCGATGCCTCGCACAACCAGGTGCAGCGGGTCGTGATCCGGTATCACGTTGCTGGCCAGATGCGCGGCCAGTTGCTCAATCTCCCAGCATGCATCCATGGCCACAACCTGCCGGGCGGCGCTCAGGGTTACGCCGTGGTCGGCGTGTTGGGTCAGCGTGCCGTCGCTCATGCTGCCACCCGTTCCAGGGAAGCTAGCGCGGCCTTGGCCTTGTCCAGCTCTTTTGTCAGCGCATCGATCAACAGGCTGGCAGCACCGACATGCCGGCGTAGCTCTTGCAGATGGTCGGTGGACTGGGGTCGAGCGGAAACCAGTTGCAGGCTTTGACGGTTGGCGCTCATGCCGCCACTCCTTGCGCCTGAGCGGCACAGGCACGCTTGAGCAGGGTTGCGGCGCGGATCACGCGGCCTGTCGCGCGTTGCAGATCGGCAGCGGTGCCGGCCGGGTTGCGCAGCACGGCGATCGCCATGCTCAAGGCGTTTTCGGCCGCAGCGTGCAAGGCGATGATCTGGGGGTCGTTGCTGTCCGTGGCGGACTGGCTGGGCGCAGCGCGACGGCCGGCTATGGAAAGGGTAGGCGCGACATTGCGCACCAGGGTTACGGATTGGTTCATGGTCGGGACTCCTATACGAGACTCAGAAGCCACTCCCCGCGTTTTCAAGCGCAGGGGTGGGCAGGGATGTTGAAAACACGGGTATAGCCGTGCGGCCGTCCTCTCGGATAAGCCCATCCCGCCCGCAACCATGCCGACATGGGAATCCCCATGACGGACGAAACCGGACATGACAAAACCCCGCTTGTCGGTGGGGGCTGCAACCGCTATACCAAAGATGTTTTCAAGCATCGGGCCTTTCGGCTTGCGGCCATTATGGCACGGCCTGGCGCTCTTTTGCTGGCGCTGGGTACGCTGGCCCATGTCGATCACGCCGCGTGCGCTGGTGGGCCTGCTAGGGGCCTTGGTGCGGATCGTGGGCGCGGTCATGCGGCGTGCCTTGGCGAAGGCTTCGATGTAGATGCAGGTTTCGTGAAGGCGCAGCCAGTCGCGCGTGATGATGCCGCTCATGCGTGGTCCCTCCCGATCAGACCGGCCAGCGGGTCGAAGTCAGCCGCCAGCTTGTCGGGCGCTCCGGCTTCGCTGCGGGCCAGCTCGCGGCCGGTCATGGGATCGAGCACCCGCAGGACGCCGGGCATCGAAAAGCGCACCAGGACAGCAGTCTTGCCTTGCCCCATGCGCTTGTTCAGCAGCGGCGCCGCCACCGCGTGCATGTCAGCGAAGCGGGCCGCCTCCCGCAGGCGACGGGCGGCCGCCTGGCGGGCTTGCTCTTGCTGCTCTCGGGCGGATGCCTGGCGGGCCGCGTCTTGCAGGCTGCGAAGGGTTGCCCGGAGGTCTTGCGGGCTCGCGTCTTGCAGGCCGCTTTCGGGGTGGTGGGCACCGCGCATCAGACGGCCCCCGCCTTGATGCGGTCCACGATCCAGGCTTGCACCTGGGAGGCCGGCCAGCGGCTGGCGCGTCGAGTTAAGCGGATCGGTGGCGGAAACTTGCCATCCCGGACCAGACCGTAAATCGTGGTTTTCTTCAGCGACGTTTGTTGCTCGACTTCGGGCAGCGCCAGCAGGCGTTCAGGCTCGGGCTTTTCCGTGGCAGGCGAGGAAAGGTGGCGGTTAGATTGGATCATCTCGATTCCGTGTTTGTTCTTCACGGTGCGGATGATCTGCCGACGGGTATCTACTACCGCAAGTGTCTACCCTCTACCAGTTGGGTACATACCAGAGGGCACAGGGTCAATCGACGATTTGATCGCTTGCCCGAAGACGTATCCACGCCTTATCAAACTGGCTGCCGTTCTTCGGGAAGTTCTTGCTATTACCGACCAGCCGGCCCCTGATTTCTGACTTGATGCCAGGTTTTCCGGCCTGTCTCTCGGGGAGTGACAACGGGTCGCGCCCGGCGGCACGGATAGCCGCCAGTATTTCGGCTTCCTGGGCTTCAAACCTTGAAACCGGCTCGACATGAGCCTGATTTGCTACAGGCGATGCCTTGTCAGATTCCAGCTTGAACCCGGTTTCAATCAGCGCATCCAGCCAGAACGGGCGCAAATCTTTGCGGACGGCATATTCAATGAAATACCTTGGCGGCGCTGGCTTCCGCCTGTCATCCAGATGGGTTGCCCCCCAATGCTGAAACAGCTCATTCAACCTGTAAATCTGATAAAAATCAGCGGCTGATCCATCCTCGATAACAGGGGGCCGACCGGCTGCCTTGTCTGCATCAGTCCATATAACCCGATCTGGCGGGGCTCCGATACTATGCCATGTTGGCCCACCTACGACAGTGCCGGTCGGAGGTTTTGCCTTAATGCCATTTTCCGTGAACTCGAAACAATGCGCCCGATGCGGGTCTATTCCGGTCAACAGTAGCAAACCCTGCCGAACAGTCCAGTTGTCAAGCTTTATCCACCAGTCATTGATTGCAGCCGCAGCGGCTACGCATTCATTTTTTGGGTACATCAAGTCAGTCCATTGATTCATTCGGGCGCTCGACCAGGAGCACCAGCACCAGCAAGGCAGGCAGCCGGCCAGCTCGACCAGGAACACCGCCGATAGCCAGCACCGCAGGCGCTCAAGCCCTCGGCAGGCCAGCCCCGCTGGGGTAGCCCTGCCCCGCAGCGGATCGCCGCCCATGGGCCGTTTCTCATGCCGCCGCGAAGGGCTCGATTCGCAGCACCACTCGACCGCCTACAGCCTGGGCGTATCGCTGAACGGTGCGCAGCGACGGCGGGCGCTTGCCGCTCTCAAGCCTTGCGACAACGCTTTGCGTGGTTCCCATGCGCTGCGCGACCTCGGTTTGTGTCAGGTGGGCGCGGGTGCGGGCTTCTATCAATTGCCGGGCCATGTCGAATTCATCGGCCAGCGCGTCATATTCGGCCCGGGTATCAGGATTCGCCAGCAGGCGGGATTTCAGGTCTGAAAGGGTTTTCATGGGGCCATCTCCAAGCGTTTACGGGCTGTCTCGATTGAAGCCCTGGGGGTGGTTTGCGTCTTCTTTACGAAGGCATGTAGCACTAGCAGGGTTCGACCATGCGCAGCGACATACAGGGCGCGGGCAATGCCGTCTCGGCCTTGCATCCGCATTTCCCACAGCTTGCCCTCGATGGGGCGGACGTGGGGCATCCCCACGCCCTGCGGCCCGAAGCTCTCCAACAGTTCCGCAGTGCGCAGGAATCGGGCTTGCATGTCAGCGGGAAGCGCCTCGATTTCAGGCTCTGCAAGAGGGTGAAGTGTTACGGTCCATCGTGTCATGTTATAGCTATTATGCTATATACGGCCAGATTCAGCAGGCAGCCGGCCAGCTCGACCAGGAACACCGCCGGCCGCTCGACTGACAGCGGCCGCCACGGCAGCGCCACAGGCGCTCAAGCCCTCGGCAGGCCGGCCCGCTAGGGTTGCCCTGCCCCGCAGCGGATCGCCGATCCATGGTGTGACTGTGACGCTTTGACGCGGCATGTGTGCTTGCGTGAGCACGGTCTAGGCCGGCCGTCGCAGTCGGAACCGCCGGCACGGTCGCCGCTCAGGCGGCCGGGTTCCCGGCAGGCACTCGACCAGCCCGGGCGGATCGCTGCCGGCCAACTCGACCAGAAACACCAGCACCAGCAAGGCAGGCAGCCGGCCAGCTCGACCAAGAACACCGCCGGTAGCCAGCACCGCAGGCGCTCAAGCCCTCGGCAAGCCAGCCCCGCTGGGGTAGCCCTGCCCCGCAGCGGACCGCCGGCCATGGCTCGAT
Source organism: Malikia sp. (assembly GCF_028687635.1). Lineage (GTDB taxonomy): Bacteria > Pseudomonadota > Gammaproteobacteria > Burkholderiales > Burkholderiaceae_C > Malikia. The sequence continues at coordinate 4,348 of NZ_JAQTZS010000033.1, forward strand.
CTGGCAGGGCTGCCGGCCGTGGTCGCAGCTCAGGCGACCGGGTTCCCGGCAGGCGCTCGACCAGGAGCACCGGCACCAGCAAGGGAAGGCACGCGGCCAACTCGACCAGGAGCAGCACCGGCAGCACCGCAGGCGCTCAAGCCCTCGGCAGGCCGGCCGGCTGGGGCTGCCTCGACCCGCAGCGGATCGCCGCCCATGGGCCGATCTGCTGGCGCTGCCGGCCGGCCACATTGCCCACACAGCAGGGTTCCCGGCAGGCGGCCGGTTTGGGAACCTCGACAGCAGGCGCAGCCCATCGCCGGCCCGGACAAAGGGGCACCAGGAAAAATCCTTTGCGCTCATTTCCGGCACTGTGCGAGACAGTGCGTAGCGGGCCGGAATGGGGGAGGACGGGAAGGCAGGAAATAGAGAAAAACGGCAGGGGGTGTATATGTATATGTATGAGAAATAGATACTCACTCATACATAGCAGGTTCCCGTCTAGGTTCCCACTTGGTTCCCGTCTAGGTTCCCGTCTGTTTTTTGGCGTTTTCACTCTAAGGTTCCCGTCAGGTTCCCATGGTTCCCGTCAGTTCCCGTTGAATAGTGGCCTGGCAAACGAAAAACACCTTTTTCTGGAAAAAAATGGTAAATGTGTAAGTCTGAAGCCTCAAGATACCCCCACTGGTAATAGTCATGCCGTGCAGGCGTAAAAAAGCCGCCCGGCCGGTCTGGCGGGGCGGTCTTGCTGCTGGGGCTACTCAGGCGGCCCGCTGGGTGAAAGGGACCACGTTCCCGGCCTTGCGGCCGTCCAGGTAGTCCGCCCACCACTGCATCAGGCGGGTTCGGTCCTGCATGTACTGGCTGCGGTGGTAGGCGGCCCGGATCTCGTTCTTCTCCTTGTGGGCTAACTGGCGCTCGATCACGTCAGGATTCATGCCGCACTCGTTGGCTACCGTCGAAAACAGCGCCCGGAAGCCGTGGGCGGTGGCGGTGCCCTTGTAGCCCATGCGGGCTATGGCGCTGTTGAAGGTGTTTTCGCTCAGGGGCTGATCCTTGCCCTGGTAGTAGGGCGACGGGAACACCAGATCACGGCCGGCGCTCAGGGCCTGGGCAGCCTTCAGCACTTCCAGCGCCTGCCGGGACAGCGGCACGCGGTGTTCAACCTTCATCTTCATCCGCTCGGGCGGGATGGTCCACAAGGCCCCTTCCAGGTCAAATTCTGCCCAGCGTGCCCCGCGCACCTCGCCCGGGCGTGTGGCAGTCAGCATCAACAGGCGCAGGGCCAGCACGGTTCCGGGGTCGCCGTCATAGGTGTCCAGCCTGGGCAGGAAGTCGGGCAATTCCTTGTCGGGCATGGCAGCCCGGTGTCGCAACTGGCGCGGCTTCAGGATTTCGGCTGGCATCAGATCAAGCATGGGGTTTGCCTCGATCCGCTCATGCGTGACCGCCCAGCGGTAAACCGCCTTGATGCGTTGCAGGATGCGCCCGGCCGTATCCCCTGCCCCGCGCTTCTCTACTGCCTTGACAGCCGCCATGACCTCACCCGGCTTGATGCTGGCCAGGGGCCGTCCGCCCAGCTTGGGGAATATGTCGGCTGCCAGTGATCCCTTGATGCGCTCGCGGTGGTCGTCGCTCCATCGGCTCGACTGGTGCGCGATCCAGTCCAGCGCGACGGCTTCCAAGGTGTTGGCGTGGTCGTGCGCTTCCTTGGCCTTGGCGGTCTTGCGCAGCTCGCCGGGGTCGTCGCCGGCATCCAATGCCTTGCGGGCTTCGGCGGCACGTTCCCGGGCTTCCTTGAGGCCGATAGCCGGGTACACCCCAAAGGCTAGGCGCTTTTCCTTGCCGCCGTGGCGGTACTTCATGCGCCAGTAACGGCCGCCAGCGGGGGTCAGTTCCAGATAGAGGCCGCCGCCGTCGAAGTGTTTGCCGGGGTCTTTCAGGTTGCGCAAGGTCGCGTCGGTCAGCTTCACGGGGGGTATCCTTTCAGGTTTGGGGGCACATTTGGGGGCACATTTTCAAAAACCAAAACAGGCACCATTGAAAATCAATCACTTGTGATTATCTTTCGAGAGCGACCCCGACCAGACAGAAAAAAAGCGACATCCGCAAGGTGTCGCTTTTTTGCTTTCCGGCCCCGGCTTCAAGCACCATGCAAGCCCTGCGCCACCGTGGCGTAGCGCAGCCTAAGCCCGAGCTCGCGCTTCAAGCGTGCGTTGCGCAGTCGCCGGGACTCCCCCATGAAGCTCAGCGTCATCGGCGACAGCCGCTCTCTTGCCTGCTCGCGCGAGACCCGCTCGGGCCTTGGCAAGCCGTAGAGGTCGGCGGCCAAATCGAAATAGTCGCCCATGCTCAGCTCGGTGTCGTCGCAGACATTGAAGACCCGCTGCACCGGCGCGCGCCAGAGCGCCCGGACACAGGCGCGCGCCAGGTCATCGGCATGGATATGGTTGGTATGCACATCGTCCTCGCGCCGCAGCACGGGCGTTGCGCGCAGCAGGCGCTCGCGCGGCGTGCCGCCCTCGCGGTCGGGCGCATAGATGCCCGGAATCCGCAGCACGCTGACCGGCACGCGGCAGGCCAGGCCCCAGGCGCGCAGCACGCCCTCGGCGGCCACGCGCCGGCGCGCGCGCGGCGTGGCCGGATTGACCGCCCGGACCTCGTCGACCCAGGCGCCGCCGCAGTCGCCATAGACACCGCTGGTCGAGCCATAGACCAGTGCCAGCGGACGCGCGCGCCGCGCCAACGCGCGCGCCAGGGCCAGGCTGCGCGGATCGCTCGCGCCAGCGCCCGGTGGCGGCGCCAGATGCAGCACGCGCGTGGCCAGACCCGCCAGCCGACGCAGACTCGCCGGATCGTCGAGGTTGCCCGCCAGTGGAGTGATCCCGGCGGCACGCAAGGCGGCCACACGCTCCGGCGTCGAGGTCAACGCGAACAGGCGGACCCGTCCGCCTGCGCCCGCCCCCTGCGGCCCGCCGCCGAGCGAGCGCGCGCTGCGCAGCCCCACATCGCCACAGCCCACGATCAAGACCCGCTCGCGCCGAAAGCGCGCCGGCAAGGCACCCAGAAAAGCCATTGCAAAATCCAAGTTTGAGAAAATCCCTGGCTGCCAGCGCAACCCCGCCCACCACTACATCCAAGACTGTATGACATTCCAGATCACCGTCGAGCCCAGCGGCCGAGCCTTTAGCGTCAACCCCGGCGAAACCCTCCTGGCCGCTGGCATCCGCCAGGGCATAGGTCTGCCTTACGGCTGCAAGGACGGCGCCTGCAGCTCGTGCAAGTGCAAGAAACTCTCGGGCAGCGTGGTCCATGGCGAGCACCAGGCCAAGGCCTTGAGCGCCGAGGAAGAAGCCGCCGGCTTCGTGCTGACCTGCTGCGCCACCGCGACCAGCAACCTCGTGCTCGAAGCGCGCCAGGTGACCGCGATCGACGCACTGCCGATCAAGAAGCTGCCGGTGCGCGTCAGCAGCCTGGCGCTTGCCTCGCCCGACGTCATGGTGGTCCAGCTGCAACTGCCCGCCAACGACAGCTTCCAGTACCACGCCGGCCAATACATCGAATTCCTGCTCAAGGACGGCTCGCGCCGCGCCTACTCGATGGCCACCGCGCCGCACCAGCAGGCCGTCAAGCCCGCGATGGAATTGCACATCCGCCACATGCCGGGCGGCAAGTTCACCGACCATGTCTTCGGCGCCATGAAGGAAAAGGAAATCCTGCGCATCGAAGGCCCTTTCGGCAGCTTCTTCCTGCGCGAGGACTCCGACAAGCCGATCGTGCTGCTGGCCTCGGGAACCGGCTTCGCGCCGATCAAGGCCATCATCGAGCATATGCGCGAAAAGGGCAGCACACGGCCCGCCACGCTCTACTGGGGCGGTCGCCGTCCGGTCGATCTCTACCAGGCTGACTGGATCGCCGAGCAATGCGCCGCCATGCCCAACCTCAGCTACGTGCCGGTCGTCTCCAACGCGCAACCCGAGGACGGCTGGAGCGGGCGCACCGGCTTCGTGCACGAGGCCGTGCTACAGGATTGCCCCGACCTCTCGGGCCACCAGGTCTACGCCTGCGGCGCGCCGATCGTGGTCGAGTCGGCGCAGCGCGACTATGTCGCCAAGGCCGGCCTGCCGGCCGACGAGTTCTACGCCGACGCCTTCACCTCCGAGAAGGACAAGCACGGCGCCTGAAGCCGGCTGGCCGGCCTGACCCGTTCTCGCCTTCAGCGCGCCTCGGCCAGCAGCAGCCTGAGGTCGGCGGCCAGCGCCTCGGCGCCGCTGCCGTAGCGGTGGTAAAGGCGCAGCCGGCCCGTCGTGTCATAGACATAGCTGCCGGCCGAGTGGTCCATCGTGTAGCTGGTCGGCGTCCTGCCCTCGACCCTCTTGTAATGGACCTTGAAGGCCTTGGCCAGCGCGGGCAACTGCGCGGGCGTCGGCAGCAGCGCCAGGAAGCCGGGGTCGAAGCTGGCCAGGTAGGCCCGCATGATCTCGGGCGTATCGCGCTCGGGGTCGACGCTGACGAACAATCCCTGCAACCGGGCCCCATCGACACCGAGCCGCTGCTTGGCCTGCACCAGCTCGGACAACGCGGTCGGACAGACGTCGGGGCACTGGGTGTAGCCAAAGAACAGCACCACCAGCTGGCCCTTGAATTCGGCCAGGCTGCGGATGCGGCCCTGCTGGTCGGGCAGGCTCAATTCCCGCCCATAGTCGGCGCCGCTGATGTCGACACCCCGAAAAGCCGGCTTGTCGCCGCAGCCAGCCAGCAGCCAGGCGCTGCCGCAGGCGGCCGCCAGGCCCAGCAACCATTGTCGACGCCTCGGCATCGCGCTTGAAGTTCTAAGGATGTCCATCCGGGGATTCTCCAACGAATACCCAACAGGCGGCGGGCGCGGACTCAAGTCCTGGGCTGGCGCAGCATGGAGCGCATCTGATCGACCGAAACGGTGCTGGTCGATTCGAGCCGGACGCGCGGCTTGGGTTTGACCGCGTGGCCGTAGATCACCTCGAAGCTCAGCAACAGCTGGCCCTGCGCGTCGCGCGGCAGGCCGGCCTCGATCGCCTGCTCAAGTTGCTGCTTCCAGCGCCGGCCGCGCAGGCCCGCGAAACGCGCCTGGTTCAGGTTGCGGCCCCAGTCACGCAGGTCACGCAGCAGCCGCCCGGCGTCCGGGTAGGACAGGGTGATGCGCTCCATGGCCATCACCGGCTCGGCAAAGCCGACCTCGACCAGCATGTCGCCCCAGTCGTGCATGTCGGTGTAGGCATGCGTCGGCGCCGGCCAGCCCTGCCGGGCGTACACCGCCCGCAGCTCGCGCAGGCTGTCCGGCCCCAGGCAGGAAAACATCAGGAAGCCATCGACCTCCAGCAGTTCCAGCCAGCGGCTCAGCAGCGCGCGCGGCAGCGGCTCCTGGTGCAGCGCCATGTTGGCCCACAGCAGGCCAGCCGCGCCGGGACTGTCGTCATGCGGCACCGGACCCGAGGCCAGCCACTTGAGCGGGTTCCAGCCGCGCGGCGACTGGCGACGCAGGCTGTCGGCGGCCGCCTGGGTGGCGTCACCCGCGAGCGCGACCTTGGCATCCGGGTAACGCTCGGACACCAACCGATGCGCCCGCAGGCCACCGCTGAGCGGCGACCAGTCCAGCCAGCGCGCCGGGGCCTGCTTGATCCAGTGCAAGCGCTCGGCCATGCGGGCGCCCACCTCCTCGTGCAGCCAGGGGCTGGCCTCGCGGCGGTGCTCGCGCCAGCGGCGCGCTGCGATGGGGTCCAGGCCGGGCACCGGCCTTTCCTGGCCTGGGGATTCTGCTTGCATGACGGACAATCGAAGGTGATGTTGGGACGAGGGCGGACAGCAGGCCCGCGGGCGCCGCAGTATATTCGGCGCATGAAAGATCCGCTGCGCCGCTGGCTGCAAGCCTGGCCGGCGAGCTGCGCCGTTTGCGCGCGCTGGCCGGCCCGTCCGGTCTGCGCCGACTGCCTGGCCAGCCACGGCCGGGTGATGCCGCGCTGCCCCGGCTGCGCCCTGGCGCTGGCGCCCGGGCTGGAACGCTGCTCGCGCTGTGCCGAGTCCGCTCCCGGCCACCTGCACCGCTGTCTGGCGCGGGTCGACTACGCACATCCCTGGTCGGCCCTGGTCGCCAGGCTCAAGCGCGACCCGGCCTGGGCCAGCCCGCTGGCGCAGATGCTGGCCGACACCCACGGACTGGCCGACCTGTTGCGCCAGACCGATCTGCTCGCCCCCATCCCCCTGAGCGCGGACAAGCTGCGCGAGCGCGGCTACAACCAATCCTGGGAACTGGTCAGGGCCTTGCGGCGCCAGCTCGGCCAGCAAGGCGACGCGCCAGCAGCCCTGCCCGGACTGCTGCAACGCCAGGCCCTGGCAGCGACCCAGCACGAACTGCCGCGCGAGCAGCGCTTCGCCAACGCGCTGCAGGCCTACAGCGTCAACCCGGCGACAAGCCGGCGACTGCGCAGTCGCCGCATCCTGCTGGTCGACGATGTCATGACCACTGGCGCGACACTGGATTCGGCCGCCGCCGCGCTGCTGGCCGCCGGCGCGGCCCAGGTCAGCGCGCTGGTGTTCGCCCGCACCCCTGCCCCCAATCTAGATTGAAATCATGTTCCACCTCGTCCTCGTCCATCCCGAAATTCCGCCCAACACCGGCAACGTGATCCGGCTCTGCGCCAACACCGGCTGCCAGCTGCACCTGATCGAACCGCTGGGCTTCTCGATGGACGACAAGCTGCTGCGCCGGGCCGGGCTCGACTACCACGAGTACGCCGAGCTGCGCCGCCACGCCGACTGGAGCGCCTTCCTGCACGCCATGCAACCCGACCCCGGGCGGATGTTCGCGCTCACCACCAAGGGCTCGCGTCCCGCGCACGAGGTCGCGTTCCAGACCGGCGACTGGCTGGTGTTCGGCTCCGAGACCGCCGGCCTGCCGCCCGAGCTGCGCGAGACCTTCGCGCCCGCACAGCGGCTGCGGCTGCCGATGCGCCCGGGCCAGCGCAGCCTCAACCTGTCGAACGCGGTCGCGGTGATCGCCTTCGAGGCCTGGCGCCAGAACGGCTTTGCCGGCTGCGCCTGAACGCCGAACGGCCACTCAGAACCAGCCGTCCCAGACCCGCTTGATTCCGGTCAGAAACATGTCGTGGTAGAACAACAAAGAGTCCGCTCATGGTTCAAAATCGGCCCATGTTCACACCCTCCCAAGCCGACGTGCGGCGCTTCTTCTGCGCCGTCCATGCCAAGCACCAGCAGGGCCAGCCGATGGAAGCGATCGAGGTGCTGGCCAGCGAATGGATCCAGCGCCACCCCGAGTACCACGCCGACCTCTCCGATGTCGACGAGGCGCTGCGCCGCATGCAAGAGCCCGCTGACCAGCGCGAAAACCCCTTCCTGCACCTGTCCATGCACCTGAGCATCAGCGAGCAATGCTCGATCGACCAACCGCCCGGCATCAGGCAGGCGGTCGAGCTGCTGGCGGCCCGGCGCGACTCGCTGCACGAAGCGCACCACGAAGTCATGGAATCGCTCGGACGCATGATCTGGGAAAGCCAGCGCGCCGGCCGCCCGCCGGACGGCCAGGCCTATATCGCCGAGATCAGGCGCAAGGCCACGCGCGACTGAACCAACGGATCCCGCCGACCAGTACCCGCTGTCCGGCAAGCCCCACCAACGAAAGACCCCGGCAGGCTGAACCTGCCGGGGTCTTTGCATCTGCACACTGGCAGCTGCGCTTGACGGCCCCAGGAGTTGGCTGTCCTGAAGGTCGTGGAAGCAAGAGATTGCCTCCGTCGAATGCACCAGGCAGAGAGGGCGGACCTCGGTGCGGGCAACAGGCCCGTCAACGACAGGCAAGCCCAGTTTATGGACTCAGCTCGGGGTTTGCCAACAGTTTTTTTCAATTCCACAGGCTTTCCCGATAGACAGCCACCCCCCCTTGTCACGCCAGTGAAAATGTGTGTCGAAATCACGCTTTATTCATTTTCTTATATAAAGAATAACTTCATAAGTATTGACTCAATATGTCAATACCCCTAACATTCGGTTCGCTTGCCCCAAAAGGAAGCATTCGAGACGCTGCCGAACCCGGCTAAGTCGATGACCCTCAAGGGTTTTCGATGGCGACCCCCCAATCAAGGCGCACCCAGGCTCAGGCACAGGTGCCGCGTAGAAAGGAGTGTGCTATGACAGCGCAAAACCCCACCCTGTCCCCCCCCAACAAAGGCTTGCTGCGCCAATCCGCAGATCACCTGTTCAAGGCGGTATACGCCATCACGCACAGCGGCATGGCGCTGCTCGGACTCGGACTGGCCCTGGCCACCCTGATCCTGCTGGCCAACCCCAGGTTGCGCAACGACGCCGAACAAAAGCTGCTCGGCTGGCTGCAGCAACGCCAGGGCAGCGATGCGACGGCGGAAGTCGATTCCGACGCCAAGGACCGTGCCGAACCGACCCTCAAGGCCACCCTGCCCAAGGAGCAGGCCCAGGTCGCGCACTGGATCAGCCGCAAGTACCGCGTCGCGCCCGAGCCCGTCGGCGCGCTGGTCGCCGAAGCCTTCGCGATCGGTCGCCGGATCAAGCTCGATCCGACCCTGATCCTGGCCGTGATGGCGATCGAGTCGCGTTTCAACCCGTTCGCGCAGAGCCCCGTCGGCGCGCAGGGCCTGATGCAGGTCCTGACCCGGGTGCACTCGGACAAGTACGAGGACTTCGGCGGCAAGCAGGCCGCCTTCGACCCGCTGGTCAACCTGCGCGTGGGCGTCCAGGTGCTGCAGGACTGCATCCGCAACGCCGGCACGATCGAGGGCGGCTTGCGCCGCTACGTCGGCGCCGTCGAAACCGACGGCAGCGACTATGTCGCCAAGGTGATGGCCGAGCAGGAACGCCTGCGCAGCGTCGCGCGCGGCGTCAAGCTGCCCATCAGGGACAACGCCACCGCGTCGGTTGCGCCTGCGCGGCTGCCAGCCGCAGTGCGCGAGCTAGAGGCGGATGCCGGCACCCCCGAAGCGGGCAAGCTGCAGCGCTCCTGATAAAATCCCGCCCGTGCGCGACTGGCGATAGGCTGGGACTGGCCTTGCTGGCTGTCCTCGCCGAGGTGGGATTACCACCAGGAAGCGTACAGTCAATTCAGCCGTTCGCCTGGGCAGCCCCTGTCACCGTCACGACCGCGCAGGGAAGCATATTTTTCCAAGGACTGCCATGTACGACCGCAACATCCTGATCGAGCAAACCGACCCCGAGCTGTTCGCCGCCATCCAGGCCGAGAACGCGCGCCAGGAACACCACATCGAGCTGATCGCGAGCGAGAACTACGCCTCGCCCGCCGTCATGGCCGCCCAGGGCAGCCAGCTGACCAACAAGTACGCCGAAGGCTACCCGGGCAAGCGCTACTACGGCGGCTGCGAATTCGTCGACATCGCCGAACAACTCGCGATCGACCGCATCAAGCAGCTGTTCGGCGCCGACGCCGCCAACGTGCAGCCGCACTGTGGCGCCTCGGCCAACGAAGCGGTCTTCCTGGCCTTCCTCAAGCCCGGCGACACCATCATGGGCATGAGCCTGGCCGAAGGCGGCCACCTGACCCACGGCATGCCGCTGAACATGTCGGGCAAATGGTTCAACGTCGTCTCCTACGGCCTGAACGACAAGGAAGAGATCGACTACGACGCGATGGAAGCCAAGGCGCGTGAGCACCGCCCCAAGCTGATCGTGGCGGGTGCCTCCGCCTACAGCCTGCGCATCGATTTCGAGCGCTTCGCCAACATCGCCAAGGAAGTCGGCGCGATCTTCATGGTCGACATGGCCCACTACGCCGGCCTGATCGCCGCCGGCCTCTACCCGAACCCGGTGCCCTTCGCCGACGTCGTGACCTCGACCACGCACAAGAGCCTGCGCGGCCCGCGCGGCGGCATCATCCTGATGAAGGCCCAGCACGAGAAGGCGATCAACAGCGCCATCTTCCCGGGCCTGCAAGGCGGCCCGCTGATGCATGTCATCGCCGCCAAGGCCGTCGCCTTCAAGGAAGCGCTGACGCCCGAGTTCAAGGCCTACCAGGCCCAGGTGATCAAGAACGCCCAGGTCATCGCCGAAACGCTGACCCAGCGCGGTCTGCGCATCGTCTCCGGCCGCACCGAGAGCCATGTCATGCTGGTCGACCTGCGCGCCAAGGGCATCACCGGCAAGGAAGCCGAGGCCGTGCTGGGCGCCGCCCACATGACCATCAACAAGAACGCGATCCCGAACGACCCGGAAAAGCCGTTCGTGACCAGCGGCGTGCGCATCGGCACCCCGGCCCTCACCACCCGCGGCTTCAAGGAAGAGGAAGCCCGCCTGACGGCCAACCTGATCGCCGACGTGCTCGACAACCCGCGTGACGAGGCCAACATCGCCGCCGTGCGCGCCAAGGTCGAGGCGCTGACCAGCCGCTTCCCGGTCTACCGCTGATCGATGCGAATGCCCCGGCCCCATGAAATGCCCTTTCTGCGGCCATGCCGAAACCCAGGTGGTCGAAACCCGGCTCTCCGAGGACAGCGGCATCGTGCGCCGGCGCCGCCGCTGCAGCGCCTGTGACAAGCGCTTCACCACCTACGAGCGGCCCGAAGTCAGCTTTCCGATGGTGGTCAAGAAGGACGGCCGCCGGATCGATTACGACCCGGCCAAGCTGCGCGCCAGCCTGGCGCTGGCGCTGCGCAAGCGCCCGGTCGGCACCGAGCAGGTCGATGCCGCCACCGAACGCATCGAGGAAAAGCTGCTCACCCTCGGCGCCCGCGAGGTGCCCACGCACCAGCTCGGCGAACTCGTGATGCGCGAGCTCAAGAAGCTCGACAAGGTGGCCTATGTGCGCTTTGCCAGCGTCTACCGCAGCTTCGAGGACATCGATGACTTCAAGACCCTGGTCGACGAGGTGCGCTGACCGGCGCTGAAACTCGGCTGCCCGCTCAGGCGCACCAGAGCCCGGTGGGCTGGGTGATGCCCATCCAGAGCGCCCAGCCCGAGGTCGCCGCCAAGGCCAGGCCGGCCAGGCGCATGCCCCATTGGCCGGACCCGGCGTCCTTCAGGCGCAGCAGCAGCCAGGGACCGATCAGCAGCGACACCATGGTGCCGACGGCGAAGGCCGCCATCAGCCAGGCACCGCCGAGCGCGCTGGCCGACAGCGAAGCCACCAGCAGGGCCGAATACAGCAAGCCGCAAGGCATCAAGGCCCAGCCCAGCCCCAGCACGATGGGCGCGCGCGGCCCCAGGCGCGCCAGCAGCGGCCGGATCCGGCGCCAGACACCCTGGCCCCAGCCGTCGACGAAGGCCGGCTGCCGGCCCTGGAACAGCAGGATCAGGCCCAGCAGCAGGGCCGCCACATGCAACAGGATCCAGACCGGCCTGAGCAGCGCGGTGTGGGTACCCATCCAGGCCAGTCCCTCCACGGTGCCGCCAGCCAGCGCCCCGAGCAGGCTGTAGCCCAGCAGTCGGCTGAGCTGGAAACGCCAGAGCGCCAAGGTGCCGGCCCTGCCGTCGCCCGCGCCGCGCGCAATGCCCGCGCAGGCAGCGCCGCACATGGCCACGCAGTGCGGCCCCCCTACCAGGCCCATCAGCAGGGCCGAAATCATCATCGACGAAAGCATGGGCGAACTGTAGCAGCCGCCCGATAGCCTCCGGGATTTCAGATGATCTTGGAGAAGCGCGCCCGGTCCTGATCGCCCTGCAGGTACTTGTCGAAGGTCATGGCAATGGCGCGCACGAAGTACCAGCCCTGCGCGGTCACTTCGAGGCTGCCCTCCCCCACCGTCAGCAGGCCCATGGTCTCGAAATCGCGCAGGCGCTCCAGTTCGCGCGCGAAATAGGACGGAAAATCGATCAGGTGGGCATTGCCCATGGCTTCGAAATCGACCTGACCCTGACACATGATGGCCATGATCACCGCGCGGCGCAGGATATCGTCCCGGGTCAGCGCCAGCCCGCGCACGATGGGCAGGCGACCCTGGTCGAGCGCGTCATAGTATTCGTCCAGCGTCTTGGCGTTCTGGCTGTAGGTCGCACCGATGCGGCCGATGGCCGACACGCCCAGCGCGATCAGGTCGCAGTCGGGCTGGGTGCTGTAGCCCTGGAAGTTGCGGTGCAGCCGGCCCTGGCGCTTGGCGACGGCCAGCGCGTCCTCGGGCAGCGCGAAATGGTCCATGCCGACATAGTCGTAGCCCGCATCGTGGAGGATGTTGAGCGAGTTGGACAGCATCGTGAGCTTTTCGGCCGGACTCGGCAGCTCGGCGCTCAGGATGCGCCGCTGCGGCTTGAAGCGCGTCGGCAGGTGGGCGTAGGCGTAGAGCGCGATGCGATCGGGACGCAAAGCCCTGACCTGCTCCAGCGTGTGGCGGAAGGATTCCGGTGTCTGCAACGGCAGGCCATAGATCAGGTCGACGTTGATCGACTCGAAGCCGATCTCGCGCGCGGCCTGGACCAGGGCGAACACCTGCTCGGCCGGCTGCACCCGGTGCACCGCTTTCTGCACCGTGGGATCGAAATCCTGCACGCCGAAACTCAGCCGGTTGAAGCCGAGGCGATGCAGGTGCCGCAGGCGCGCGGGCGTGACGGTGCGCGGGTCGACCTCGATCGAGAATTCCCCCCCCGCAACGAGATTGAAATGACGCCTTATCATGTCGACCAGGTCGGAGAGTTCGACATCGCTCAGGAAGGTCGGCGAACCGCCGCCCAGGTGCATCTGCGAGACGTCATGGCCGCGCCCGAAATGCTCGACCTGGAGTTCAAGTTCGCGCGACAGGTAGCGCAGGTATTCTTCCGACTTGCCGTGGTGCTTGGTGATGACCTTGTTGCAGGCGCAGTAGTAGCACAGCGACTCGCAGAAAGGAATGTGCACGTAAAGCGACAGCGGCAGTGCCATGGAGCCGGCGCGGCGCTGCTCAAGCGCCTGGATGTAGCTGTCGTTGCCAAAGGCCTCGACGAAGCGGTCGGCGGTGGGATAAGAGGTGTAGCGGGGCCCCGGCACATCGAAGCGCCGGAGAAGTTGCTCGTCGATTGCGTGGCTCACGGGCGGGTTCTCCAAGATTGGGCTCGACTGTGCCGCAAATTGGCAAAATTGACCTTGACGTGGGTCAAACAAGAATTACAGCCAGATCCAGGCAAGGTGGATTCGGTAAGTCACCGCGGCCAGCTAAAATGACAAGTTGATTGAGCATCTTTATGGATATACACAGCATCAAAGTGGCCTGTTCGAGCTGTAACCTGCGCGAGCTCTGCTTGCCCATGGGTCTGAAGCCAGACGAGATGAACCGCCTTGACAGCGTGATCAGCACCCGCAAGCGCGTCAAGCGCGGCCAGTCGCTGTTCAGCCACGGCGACCCCTTCACCTCGCTCTATGCGGTGCGATCGGGCTTCTTCAAGACCTGCGTCACCTCGGTCGACGGCCGCGACCAGGTCACGGGATTCCAGATGACGGGTGAAATCCTGGGCATGGACGGCATCGTCAACGACCAGCACGCCTGCGATGCCGTCGCGCTGGAGGATGCCGAGGTCTGCGTACTGCCCTTCGACCGGCTCGAATCGCTGTCGCGCGAGTTCAGTGCGCTGCAGCACCATGTGCACAAGATCATGAGTCGCGAGATCGTGCGCGACCACGGCGTCATGCTGCTGCTGGGCAGCATGCGGGCCGAGGAGCGGCTGGCCGCCTTCCTGCTGAACCTGGTGCAGCGCCTGCACTCGCGCGGCTTCTCCCAGTCCGAGCTGGTGCTGCGCATGACGCGCGAGGAGATCGGCAGCTACCTCGGCATGAAGCTGGAGACCGTCAGCCGCACCTTCTCCAAATTCGTGGAGGAAGGCATCATCGAGGTCAAGCAGCGCTATGTCCAGATCAAGGATACCGATGCGCTGCGCAGGATCGTCAACCCGCCAGCCTGCGACTGACTGCCTCAGGGGCGGGCCGCTGCATCACTTGTCGGACTGAACCGGGGGCGACGCGACATGGTTGCGCGCCTTGACCGCCGGCTGCAGGCTCTCGATCTGCTCCGGCGTGAGTTCCTTGCCGACGCGCTGCGCCTCGCTGATGGGGTCGCGCTCCAGCACCGGATCGGAGCCACGCACGACGAGCACATAGGTGACCACGGAGGCGATCACCACCGCCAGCGGTCCGCCCAACACCATCCACATCATGGGCTCACGATACCAGGGCTGGCCTTGCGGCTGCTTGCTTTCCATAGGTCCTTTTGCACTTTCTCTAAACGAAGACGCCCTGGAGACCCGCAAGGGCCTGCCAGGGCTGTCGAGCGAGCCTCAGCTCGGACTATCCCACGCGGGGATTACTTGGCGGAATGCGACAGACCCCAGACATAGCCAGCCAGCACATGCAGCTGGTCTTCGGTCAGCTTGGACTTCTGGGCCGGCATCACGTTGGTCTTGCCTTCGTTGATCATCTTCACGATGAAATCGGCACCGAAGCCATGCAGCCAGACATTGTCGGTCAGGTTGGGAGCCCCTACTGCCGAGTTGCCCTTGCCATCGGCACCGTGGCAGGCCGCGCAAGCCGCGAACTTGTCCTTGCCCAGGGCCGCCTTGACCGGGTCGCTGGCGGTGCCCGACAGGCTCAGCACATATTCAGCCACGTTGCGCACGTCTTCAGGCGTCCCGACCGCAGCCGCCATCGGAGGCATGACGCCCATGCGGCCGTTGGCGATCGTGGTCTTGATGTAGCCGTGACTGCCGTCGCCACCCAGCCAGTCGCCATCGGCCAGGTTGGGGAAGCTCTTGCTACCGCGCGCGTCGGCGCCATGGCACTGAGAGCAGAAGTTCTGGTACAGGCGGTCGCCAATCAGCTGGGCCTTGGGGTCCTTGGCCAGTTCCTCGACCGACATGCCCTTGAACTTCTCGTAGACCGGGGCGATGGTCGCAGCCAGCTTCTCACCTTCCTTGGCATGCTGACCGGCCGAAGTCCAGCCCAGCTTGCCGCCGCTGGTGCCCAGCGTCGGATACAGGAAGGTGTAGCCAATCGCGAACACGATGGTGATCCAGAACAGGCCGACCCACCACCTGGGCAGCGGGTTGTTCATCTCCTGCAGGTTGCCGTCCCAGACATGGCCGGTGGTATCGCCGGGGGTGAACTTGACCTTACCGTTGCTCCACAGCACCCACACGCAGTAGGCGATGGAGACGATGACGATGACGGTCACATACCATGCCCAGAAACTGTTTACAAAGTCACTCATGATGGTTCTCTTTCTCGTTATTCGTCTCGGAAGGGAAGACCGGACGCCTCATCGAAGTCGGACTTGTTGCGTCTGGACCAGGTCCAGGCCATGATGGCAATGAAAGCCACGAAACTGATCAGCGTGACGCCGATACGCACGTCGGTGATGTCCATGTCGCCCTTCCTGTGTTACTTGATGGCGGTGCCGAGAACCTGCAGGTAGGCAATCACAGCCTCAAGCTCGGTCTTGCCCTTGACGTCGTCAGCGGCCTTGGCGACTTCCTCGTCGCTGTAGGGCACGCCGAGCTTCTTCATCGCGGCCAGGCGACCCGGCATGACGGCGGCGTCGACCAGATCCTTTTCCAGCCAGGGGTAGGCCGGCATGATGGACTCGGGCACCACGTCACGCGGGTTGATCAGGTGGATGCGGTGCCATTCGTCGGAATAGCGGCCGCCCACGCGGGCCAGGTCAGGACCGGTGCGCTTGGAGCCCCACTGGAAGGGGTGGTCGTAGACCGACTCGCCGGCACGCGAGTACGGGCCGTAGCGCAGCGTCTCGGCCTGGAAGGGACGGATCATCTGCGAGTGGCAGTTGTAGCAGCCCTCGCGGATGTACACATCGCGACCATACAACTGCAGCGAGGTGTAGGGCTTGAGGCCCTCGACCGGCTGGGTGGTCGATTTCTGGAAGAACAGCGGCACGATTTCGAGCAGGCCGCCGACCGACAGCACCAGGACGATCAGGACGATCATCAGGAAGTTGCTGGTCTCGATCCGCTCGTGCGTGAAGCCCTTGATGGGTTCGTTGTGGTTAGCCATTTGTCTTTACTCCTCAGGCGTGGGCGGCGATGGCGGGAATTTGCACCACGGGCACGGCACCGGCCTTGAGGCCTTGGCGCGCGGTCATCACGGTGTTCCACAGCATCACGATCATGCCGGTCAGGTAGAGCAGGCCGCCGACCAGACGGATGATGTAGAAGGGGATGGACGCCTTGACGGACTGCACGAAGGTGTAGGTCAGGGTGCCGTCGTCATTGAGGGCACGCCACATCAGACCTTGGGTCACGCCCGAGATCCACAGCGCGGCGATGTAGAGCACGATGCCGATGGTGGCGACCCAGAAGTGCAGCTCGATGGCGGGCACCGAGTACATCTTCTTCTGTCCGTACAGGCGCGGGATCAGGTAGTAGAGCGAACCCATGGTGACCAGGCCCACCCAGCCCAGGGCGCCGGAGTGCACGTGACCCACGGTCCAGTCGGTGTAGTGCGACAGGGCGTTGACGGTCTTGATGGCCATCATCGGACCCTCGAAGGTCGACATGCCGTAGAAGGACAGAGAGACGATCAGGAAGCGCAGGATGGGGTCGTCACGCAGCTTGTGCCAGGCACCCGACAGGGTCATGATGCCGTTGATCATGCCGCCCCAGGACGGCGCCAGCAGGATCAGCGAGAAGATCATGCCGACCGACTGGGTCCAGTCCGGCAGCGCGGTGTAATGCAGGTGGTGCGGACCCGCCCACATGTAGGTGAAGATCAGCGCCCAGAAGTGGACGATGGACAGGCGATAGGAGTAGACCGGACGCTCGGCCTGCTTGGGGATGAAGTAGTACATCATGCCCAGGAAGGCGGCGGTCAGGAAGAAGCCCACCGCGTTGTGGCCGTACCACCACTGAACCATCGCATCCTGTGCACCGGCGTAGGCCGAATACGAGTGCGTCCAGCTGGTCGGCATGGCGGCACTGTTGACGATGTGCAACAGCGCGACGGCGATGATGAAGGCGCCGAAGAACCAGTTGGCCACGTAGATGTGGCGCACCTTGCGGGTACCGACGGTGCCGAAGAACACGATGGCGTAGGCCACCCAGACCAGGGTGATCAGGACATCGATCGGCCAGATCAGTTCGGCATACTCCTTGCCCTGGGTGTAGCCCAGCGGCAATGAGATCACCGCCAGCAGGATGACCAGCTGCCAGCCCCAGAAAGTGAAGGTCGCCAGCGGGCCGGCGAACAGACGGGTCTGGCAGGTGCGCTGCACCACGTAGTAGCTGGTGGCGAACAGTCCGCAACCGCCAAAGGCGAAGATCACTGCGTTGGTGTGCAGCGGGCGCAGGCGACCGAACGAAGTCCAGGACAGACCCAGGTTGAGTTCGGGGAAGGCCAGCTGGGAAGCGATGATCACGCCCACCAGCATGCCGACCACGCCCCAGACCACGGTCATGATGGCAAACTGCCGGATGACCTTGTCGTTGTAGACCCCCGGTAGGGAATCCCTTGTTATCACTGACATGCAAACTCTCCTATTAAAACACTGCTTTGAATTGAAGTTTCGACCTTGATGACAAAATGGGTATTGACCTGGGTCAATCCCCATGAAAAATGCGCTCGCCTTCGCGTTCGACATTGTCGAATTGCCCGCCCTGGAGGGCCCACCAGAACAGTCCCATGATGCCGAGCACCAGCAGGACGGACAGGGGAATTAGCAGGTACATGGATTCCATCGTTGACAGCTCCGTCAGGTCAGTCGGGATTGCGGCACGCGCGCCAGCCGCAGGGCGTTGCCCATGACCAGCAGCGAGCTGGCCGCCATGCCGAGCCCGGCCAGCCAGGGCGGCATCCAGCCGGCCAGCGCCAACGGCACGGCGATCAGGTTGTAGACCGCCGCCCACAGCAGGTTCTGCCGCACGACCAACAGGGTCTTGCGTGCCAGCTCGATGGCCGCCACCAGCTCGTCGAGCTGGCCGCTTTGCACCACGAAATCGGATTGCGCCTGCGCCAACGGCGCGCCATGGCCGAGCGCGAACGAACTGTCGGCCCGCGCCAGCACCGGGCCGTCATTGAGGCCATCGCCGACCATGGCCAGGCGATGGCCTTGCCGCTGCAGCTCAAGCAGCTCGGCGAGCTTGCGCTCGGGGCTGGCCTGCGCGGTCACCTGATGAATACCGAGCTGGCGCGCCACGCGCTCGGCCGCCGGCGCCCGGTCACCCGAAAGCAGACGGGTTTCGAGGCCGAGCGCGTGCAAGCGCGCGACCACGGCGGCGGCCTCCTCGCGCACGCCCTCGTCAAGCACGAAGGTCGCGACCCAGCCGGCGACATCCGCCAGATAGGCGCAGGGCTGGTCGGCCACCGCCCTGCCCTCGCGCAACAGATCAGCCTCGTCGAGGCCACACAGGGTGGCCGAGCCCAGCCTGAGCATGGCACCGTCCGACCCGGACTGCAGGCCCAGACCGGGAAGCTCCTGAACCTCGAGGAAGGCGGCTTCGGGCAGGCCATCGGCCTGCGCCGCCCGGGCAATGGCACGCGAGACCGGGTGCAGCGAGGCGCGCGCCAGTGGCGCGGCCAGCGCCAGCGCCTGTCCAGCCGTGAGGTCGGCGCGGGTCATCGTCTGCCGCAACACCACGCGGTCGCGCGTGAGCGTGCCGGTCTTGTCGAACACGACGGTGTCGATGCCGGCCAGCTCCTCGAAGGCCTGCAGGCGCCGCACCAGCACGCCGCGCTTGGCGAGCGCGCCAGCGGCGGCCAGCATGGCGACGGGCGTCGCCAGCGAGAGCGCGCAGGGGCAGGTGACGATCAGCACCGCCACCGCGACCGCGATCGCCCGATCCGGGTCGATCTGCCACCACCACCAGCCCGACAGGGCGGCCGCCAGCAGCACGGCGACCAGGAAAGGCGCGGCGATGCGGTCGGCCAGCTGCGCCAGGCGCGGCTTCTCGGTCGAGGCGCGCTCCATGAGCTGGACGATCTGGGCAAAGCGGGTGTCACGCCCCAGGCGCTCGACGCGCATCAGCGCGGCGCCCGCCAGGTTGTAGCTGCCAGCCACCAGCGACTCGCCCTGGCGGCGCGTCACGGGGTGGGACTCGCCCGTCAGCAGCGCCTCGTCGACCGTCGCGCCGTCGCTCAGCAGCAGGCCGTCGCCCGGAAAGGCCTGGCCGGCCTGCACCCGCACGATGTCAGCCAGCTGCAGGCGCTTGAGCGACACGGCCTCGAAGCTGCCGTCGGCCAGCTGACGCTCGCAGCGCTCGGGCAGGCGGTTGATCAGCGCGTCGAGCGCGCCGGCGGTGCGGTCACGCGCCTTGAGTTCGAGGTAGCGCCCACCCAGCAGAAAGAAGACGAACATGGTCAGCGAGTCGTACCAGATCTCGCTGCCCCAGGGGCCGGCCGGATCGAAGGTGGCCCCGCTGCTGGCCACGAAGGTCACCAGGATGCCGATCGAGACCGGGGTGTCCATGCCGACGCGGCCGCGCCTGAGGTCGCGCCAGGCACTGCGAAAGAAGGGGCCGCTGGCAAACAACAGCACCGGCACGCTCAGGATCCAGCAGGCCCAGCGCAGCAGGTGCAGCAGGTCGGGGGCGATCTCGCCGGGCTCGGTGACATACATCGGCGTCGTGTACATCATGACCTGCATCATGCAAAAGCCCGCGACGAACAGGCGCCAGAGCGCCTTGCGCGTCTCGGCCTGACGTTCGCTGACGCTGAGCGCCTGCTGCAGCGGCAGCAGACGGTAGCCGGCATCGCCGACCGCGCGCGCCAGTTCGGAGATCCGGGTGCGCGCCGGGTCCCAGCGCACGATCAGACGCCGCGTGGCCGCATGCACCTGGGCGGACAGCACGCCGGGCTTGCCGGCGATGGCGGACTCGACCGCATCCGAGCAGGCCGCACAGTACATGCCCTGCACCAGCAGCACGGACTCGCAGGCCAGCTGCCCCTGGACTTCGCAGTCCTGGGTGAAGTCCTGCTGCTCGACCGGGTCGTCGAGCACGCTGAAATCATCGGTGACCGTCAGCGGCCCACGATGCCGACCCAACAGCCAGCTTCCCGCACCCTGGGTGGGCGCAGGACTGCTGACGAAAGTCGGAGTGTCTGCCATAGTCGCACATTATCTCAGGGTATTCCTGCGGGGTTTGACCCGGGTCAATGCTGACAATGAGCAGCCTGGCGTTCCAGGGCATAAACTGCCATCAGATCGATGGCCTGTCGCCATCATTTCCACCAGCAGGAGGTTTCATGTACAAGCGCATACTCGTGGCCACCGATGGCTCCAAGTTGTCCGACAGCGCGGTCGCGCACGCCCTGGACCTGGCCGACATCACCGGCGCCGAGGTCGTGGCCCTCAAGGTGGTGCCGCGCTACCCGCAGACCTATTTCGAGGGCGGCGTGAGCGTGGACGCCGAGGAGATCAAGCACATCGAGAAGCAGTGGCAGGACGAGGCCTTGCAGGTGGTCAACGCGATCAGGTCCGAGGGCCAGAAGCGCCAGGTCAAGGTCAAGGCCACCACCGCCAAGTCGGACCTGGTGGCCGAAGCCATCATCGCGGCAGCCAAGCGCAACAAATGCGACCTGATCGTGATGGCCTCGCACGGGCGCAAGGGCCTCAAGCGCCTGCTGCTGGGCAGCGAGACGCAGCAGGTGCTGACCCACTCCCATATCCCGGTGCTGGTGCTGCGCTGAACGCCAGACCAGGGCCGGGTCAGGCAGCGGGCTGACGCCACGCCCACCGCCACAGCAGCAAGCCGGCCAGGATCATGGGCAGCGAGAGCCACTGCCCCATGCTCAGGCCCAGCTGCAGCAAGCCAAGGTGGGCGTCGGGCTCGCGGAAATATTCGGCCACGAAACGCATCAGGCCGTAGCCGGCCAGGAAAGCCGCCGACACCTCGCCACGGCGACGTGGCCGGCGCGCGTAAAGCCAGAGCAAGGTGAACAGCAGCAGGCCCTCCAGCATGAACTGGTAGAGCTGCGAGGGATGACGCGGCAGGTCGCCGGCACCGCGAAACAGCATGGCCCAAGGCAGCGCGGGGTCGGCGACCCGGCCCCAGAGCTCGCCATTGATGAAGTTGCCGATGCGGCCCGCGGCCAGCCCGGTCGGCACGCAGGGCGCGATGAAGTCCATGACCTGCAGCCAGGGCTTGTGGCGGCTGCGCGCGAACCAGGCCATCGCGATCAGCACGCCGAGCAGGCCGCCGTGAAAGCTCATGCCGCCTTCCCAGACCGCGAACGCCTTGAGCGGCTGCGCCAGGTAGTCGAGCGGCTTGTAGAACAGCACATAGCCGATGCGCCCGCCCAGCACCACGCCGAGCACGCCGAAGAACAGGATGTCCTCGACATCGCGCGCGCTCCAGGCGCCCGGCCCCTCGATCCGGGCAAAGGAAGGGTGGCGCAGCCGGCGCCGCCCCAGCCAGACGAACATCAGGAAGGCGGCCAGATAGGTCAGTCCGTACCAGTGCACGGACAAGGGGCCCAGCTTCAGGGCCACCGGATCGATTTGCGGATGGATCAGCATGCAGCGATTGTGCCAGCGCCGCCGGTGTCTCCAGCAGCCCCGGCGGCGCGCGACTCACTGGCGCTTGTCGAGCGGCGGCAGGCCCAGGCGTCGGCGGCCTTCATCGAGACGGCGACGACGACGCTCGTCCATCTTGCGGGACTCCTGGCGCTTGGTGTAGCCGAAGCGGTCGGCCCACCCCCACCAGAGCACGGCGAGCGCGAACGGCGACAGCACCCCCCACCAGCTCCAGGCAGCGACCGGGTCGATTGCCAGGTATTTGAGCAGCAGCAACGCCAGCCCGAGCAGCAACAGATACATTCCACGCCCCCCTCTACGCCCTCTACGCCCTCTACGCCTTCGCGGCTTGTCTTGCTCCTGCATGGTAGCCTTGGCGCAGACAAAAAAACAGCCCGCCAAGGGCGGGCTGCATATTTAACCGGGAAACCGGATCAGTTGGACTGGGCCAGCTGGTCGAGGATATGCGGGTTTTCGAGCGTCGAGGTGTCCTGCGTCACGGCCTCGCCCTTGGCGAGCGAGCGCAGCAGGCGGCGCATGATCTTGCCCGAGCGGGTCTTGGGCAGGTTCTCGCCAAAGCGGATTTCTTTCGGTTTGGCGATCGGGCCGATCTCCTTGGCCACCCAGTTGCGCAGCTCGTTGGCCAGCTTCTTGGCGTCCTCGCCAGTCGGGATCGGGCACTTGAGCACGACGAAGGCGACGATGGCCTCGCCGGTCAGGTCATCCGGACGACCGACCACGGCGGCTTCGGCCACCAGGTCGGTCTTGCCGACCAGCGCCGACTCGATCTCCATCGTGCCCATGCGGTGGCCCGAGACGTTGAGCACGTCGTCGATGCGGCCCGTGATGCGGAAGTAGCCGCGATCCTCGCTGCGCACCGCGCCGTCGCCGGCCAGGTAGTAGCCCTTGAGCTCCTCGGGGAAGTAGCTCTTCTTGAAGCGCTCGGGGTCGCCCCAGATGGTGCGGATCATCGAAGGCCAGGGCTTCTTGACGACCAGGATGCCGCCCGAGCCGTTGGGCACGTCATGGCCGGCCTCGTCGACGATCGCGGTCGTGATGCCCGGCAGCGGCAGAGTGCAGGAACCCGGCACCAGCGGCGTCGCGCCCGGCAGCGGGGTGATCATGTGGCCGCCGGTCTCGGTCTGCCAGAAGGTGTCGACGATCGGGCAGCGCTCGCCGCCGATATGCTTGTAGTACCACATCCAGGCCTCGGGGTTGATCGGCTCGCCGACCGAACCCAGGATGCGCAGGCTCGACAGGTCCCAGTTCTTCGGATGCACCTTCTCGTCGCTGTCGCAGGCCTTGATCAGCGAGCGGATCGCGGTCGGCGCGGTGTAGAAGATGCTGCACTTGTGCTTCTCGATCATCTGCCAGAAGCGGCCGGCATTCGGGTAGGTCGGCACGCCCTCGAAGATGATCTGGGTCGCGCCGGCGGCCAGCGGGCCGTAGGCGACGTAGCTGTGGCCGGTGATCCAGCCGATGTCGGCGGTGCACCAGAACACGTCGCTGTCCTTCAGGTCGAAGGTCCAGTCCATGGTCATCTTGGCCCACAGCAGGTAGCCGCCGGTGCTGTGCTGCACGCCCTTGGGCTTGCCGGTCGAGCCCGAGGTGTAGAGCACGAACAGGGGGTGTTCGGCGCCGACGATTTCGGCCGGGCACTCGCTGGACTGGGCGGCCATTTCCTCGTGCATGAAGCTGTCGCGGCCTTCGACCATGTTGACAGCGGTCGGGGTGCGCTGGAACACGATCACGTTGCGCACGGTCTTGCAGTCACCCTGGGTGATGGCCTCGTCGACGATGGACTTGAGCGGCAGCTCCTTGCCGCCGCGCATCTGGTAGTTGGCGGTCACGACGGCCACGGCGCCGGCGTCGTTGATGCGCTCCTCCAGGGCCTTGGACGAGAAGCCGCCGAACACCACGCTGTGGGTCGCGCCGATGCGGGCACAGGCCTGCATCGCGATCACGCCCTCGACCGTCATCGGCATGTAGATGACGACGCGGTCACCCTTCTGCACGCCCTTGGACTTGAGCACGTTGGCGAACTGCGACACCTTGGCCAGCAGTTCCTTGTAGGTGACCTGGGTGACCTCGCCGCCGTCGGCCTCGAAGATGATCGCGGTCTTGTTCTCGACCGGGGTGCCCATGTGGCGGTCCAGGCAGTTGAAGGAGGCGTTGAGCTCGCCGTCGGCAAACCACTGGTAGAACGGCGCGTTGGAGCTGTCGAGCGTCTGGGTGAAGGGCTTGCTCCAGGTCAGGTGCTCGCGGGCATGCCGGGCCCAGAAGCCCTCGAAATCCTGCTCGGCTTCGTCGCACAGGGCCTGGTAGGCCTCCATGCCGGAGATACGGGCGGCCGCGACAGTGGCCGCGCTGGGCTCGAAGACGCGGTTCTCGACCAGGGTGGACTGGATGGCGGACGAAGGTGCTGTCATGGTGTCTCCTCTGTAATTGCTTGATGGCGGCTATCGATATGAATGTGCGCGGTCTCTCTGACGAGGCTCTTACACCACCGCTCGGGCCAGGCCGCACGCGCCCCCTACAATTGACGCGCCAACCACGACGCACACCATGAGCCCCACCAAGAACGACCCCACCCAGCCGATAGGTCCCCTGTCCAAACTGATCTTCGCCAGTCGCTGGCTGCAGCTGCCGCTCTACCTTGGCCTGATCGCTGCCCAGGGCATCTATGTCTACCATTTTTGGGTCGAACTGGTGCACCTGATCGAGGCCGCCTTCGGCAACCAGAACGCCCTCAACGCGCTGGTCTCCAGCAT
Source organism: Malikia sp. (assembly GCF_028687635.1). GTDB lineage: Bacteria > Pseudomonadota > Gammaproteobacteria > Burkholderiales > Burkholderiaceae_C > Malikia. The sequence goes on from NZ_JAQTZS010000033.1 coordinate 28,547, forward strand.
GGGCTACAAATCGGACGCCGAGGTCACCGCGCTCAACGAAACCATCATCATGCTGGTGGTGCTCGCGCTGATCGACGTCGTCATGATCTCGAACCTGCTGATCATGGTGATCGTGGGCGGCTACGAGACCTTCGTCAGCCGCATGGGCCTGGAAAGCCACCCCGACCAGCCCGAATGGCTCAGCCATGTCAACGCCTCGGTGCTCAAGGTCAAGCTGGCGACCGCCATCATCGGCATCTCGTCGATCCACCTGCTCAAGACCTTCATCAACGCCGCCAACTACGACGAGAAGGTGCTGATGTGGCAGACCATCATCCACATGGTGTTCCTGTGCAGCGCGATGGCGATCGCCTACACCGACCGCCTGCTGAACCTGTCCGCCGCGGACAAGCACTGAAGCCGACCCATTTTTTGACCCCCTGAAAGACCTGCCATGACCGCCATCAAACAGGAAGACCTGATCCAGTCCATCGAGGACGCCTTCCAGTACATCAGCTATTACCACCCGCTCGACTACATCCAGGCCTTGGGCGCAGCCTACGAGCGCGAGCAGAGCCCGGCCGCCAAGGATGCGATCGCCCAGATCCTGACCAACAGCCGCATGTCGGCCGAAGGCCACCGCCCGATCTGCCAGGACACCGGCATCGGCATGGTCTTCATCAAGGTCGGCATGAACGTCACCTGGCCGGACGCCACCATGGGCATCCAGCAGATGATCGACGAAGGCGTGCGCCGCGCCTACGCCAACCCCGACAACCCGCTGCGGGCCTCGGTGCTGGCCGACCCGGCCGGTGCCCGGCGCAACACCAAGGACAACACCCCGGCCGTGGTGCATTTCGAGATCGTCCCGGGCGACCAGGTCGAGGTGATCTGCGCGGCCAAGGGCGGCGGCTCGGAGGCCAAGGCCAAGTTCGCGATGCTGAATCCGTCCGACGACCTGGTCGACTGGATCCTCAAGACCGTGCCGACCATGGGCGCTGGCTGGTGCCCGCCGGGCATCCTGGGCATCGGCATCGGCGGCACGCCCGAGAAGGCGATGCTGCTGGCCAAGGAATCGATCATGGCTCCGGTCGACATCCACGAGCTGATCGCCAAGGCCCAGGGCGGCGCCACGCTGACCCGCCCCGAGCAGCTGCGCCTGGAACTGTACGAGAAGGTCAACGCGCTGGGCATCGGTGCCCAGGGCCTGGGCGGCCTGACCACGGTGCTCGACGTCAAGGTGCTGGACTACCCCTGCCACGCGGCCAACCTGCCGGTCGCTATCGTGCCCAACTGCGCCGCGACCCGCCACTGCCATTTCCACCTCGACGGCTCCGGCCCGGCCAAGATCGAGCCGCCCAAGCTGGAAGACTGGCCGGCCGTGACCTGGACGCCCGACACCCAGTCGGCCACCCGCGTCAACCTCGACACTCTGAGCAAGGAAGAAGTCGCCGGCTGGAAGGTCGGCCAGAAGCTGCTGCTCAACGGCAAGATGCTGACCGGGCGCGACGCCGCGCACAAGCGCATCGCCGACATGCTGGCCAAGGGCGAGCCGCTGCCGGTGGACTTCACCAACCGCGTGATCTACTACGTCGGCCCGGTCGATCCGGTGCGTGACGAAGTCGTCGGCCCGGCTGGCCCGACCACCGGCACCCGGATGGACAAGTTCACCCGCATGATGCTGGAGCAGACCGGCCTGATCTCGATGATCGGCAAGTCCGAGCGCGGCCCGGTCGCGATCGAGGCGATCAAGGACAACCAGAGCGCCTACCTGATGGCCGTCGGCGGCGCCGCCTACCTGGTGGCCAAGGCGATCAAGTCGGCCAAGGTGGTGGGCTTTGCCGACCTCGGCATGGAAGCGATCTACGAGTTCGA
>NZ_JAQTZS010000034.1 GCF_028687635.1 Malikia sp.
GCGCGCACTGACCACCTACTGCCATTTCCCCAGCTGGTCAGCCATGATTGAGTTCATGATCCTGGGCCTGACCGAGGGGCCACAGCCCCCGCCTGCCCCTCCCTGAGTCCAAATTGAGAATTGCTGCGTTTCAATCGGGTTTGTGGCAGACCGGATCGCGCCGTTCGCGCTCCTCGCAGAACTGCTCGCGCACCAGCCGTTCGAACTCGCGCCGGCGCGCGTCGATGATGGACAGCTCGGCGTGATCGCTGCCGAGGTCCTGGCGCGCCAGCGCCTGCGCCGACTTCATGCGGTCGAGCGCGCCGTTGAGGTCGAGCTGGGCGCGCTGCGCCTCGGCCGCCGCGCGCGCGGCCCGCACTGGCTGGCCCTGCTGTTGCGCCACCGTGGCCAGCGCCTGCCAGGCCGGTGCGTCGTCGGGGTGCAGCGCCAGCCAGGTCTGCAGCCGCTGGCTGGCGCTGTCGAGCGCCCGGGCCTCCGGCGCTGACGCGGCGGCCTGCGCGCCCAGCAGCAGGGCGGCGCGCCCGGGCGCGGCCAGCGCCTGCTCGCGCAGCGTCGTCCGTTCCAGGCCGGCCAGGCGATCGGTCTGGGTCAGCTGCATGGCTTCGAGCGCGAGCAGCTCCACCGCCTGGCGCGCCGCCGCCTCGTCGGGCAGGGTCGCCAGCAGGCGGCCGAGCTGCTCCTGCGCGGTGCGCGGGTCGCGCAGCCTGGCGGCTGCCAGCGTGGCGCCATAGCGCAGGCCCAGCGTGGCCGGGTCGCGCAGCGGCGCGGCGTTCTGCCGCCCGGCCTGCGCCAGCGCCTGCAGCCGCTCGACGCGGGATTCGCCCAGCACGCGCGCGCGCGCCGCCATCATGGCGTGCAGCGCGGCAGTGGCGCCGGCATGGCCGCCAGGGTGTGGCGCGGCCAGCGCCAGCCGCGCGCGCATCTCGGCGATGCGCTCGGTGCTCAGCGGGTGGCTGCGCAGGTAGGGAAAAGACCCGTCATCGTTGAGCCGCGAGGCCTGCTGCAGCTTGTCGAACAGGGTCGCGAAGCCCTGGCCATCGAAGCCCGCCTCGGTCATGACGCCGAAGCCGACCCGGTCGGCCTCGCGCTCCATGTCGCGCGAGAAATTGAGCTGGTTCTGCATGGCCAGCGCCTGCCCGCCGACGATCGCCGCGTTGCCGATGTCGGCGTTCCTGGCCTTGCTGGCCGCGACGGCGCCCAGCACCATGGCCGCCAGCATCCAGGGCGCCTGCCGGCTTTGCTGGGTCAGCAGCCGCGCGATATGGCGTTGCGACACATGGCTGAGCTCGTGCGCCAGCACCGACGCCAGCTCGTCGGCGCTGGCCACGGTCGCCAGCAGGCCCAGATGCACGCCGAGGTAGCCACCCGGCAGCGCGAAGGCGTTGACCGACGGATCGCGCAGCAACAGCAGGCGCCAGGCGTAGCGCTGGTCGGCGTCGGGCGGCAGCTCGCCGCGTGCCTGCGCCGAAGCCAGCAGCGGCCGCCAGATGTCCTGCAGATAGCCGTCGAGCAGCGGATCGTCCAGATAGTCGGGGTCGCGGTAGATGGAGCGCGCGATCTGGTCGCCGATGCGGCGCTCGTCGCCCAGCGTCATCTCGCCGCTGTCGCCCAGGCTGGGCAGCGCCAGGCCGGAGCGGGCGGCTTCGATCGCGGGGGCCTGGGCCTGCGGCCAGGTCGCTGGCAGACCGGCCAGCAGGACGGCGGCCAGCCAGGGCCGCCAGCGGAGAACGGAAGTCGTGCGCATGACGCCGTATCATGCCTGTTTCAGAATCCGATCACAGCAGGACAGCCCGATGAGCGACTCCCCCCTCACCCATTTCGATGCCAGCGGCCAGGCCCATATGGTCGATGTCGGTGCCAAGGCGCAGACGCACCGCATCGCGCTGGCGCAGGGCCGCATCAGCATGCAGCCCGCGACCTTCGAGCTGGTCGTGCATGGCAGCCCGAAGAAGGGCGACGTGCTGGGCGTGGCACGGCTGGCCGGCATCATGGGCGCCAAGCGCACCGCCGACCTGATCCCGCTCTGCCACCCGATCGCGCTCACGCGGGTGGCGGTCGAGTTCGAGCTGCTCGAGGCCGAGCATGCCGTCGTCTGTCGCGTCACCGCCGAGACCGTCGGTCCGACCGGCGTCGAGATGGAGGCGCTGACCGCCGTCAACTGCGCCCTGCTGACGATCTACGACATGTGCAAGGCGGTTGACCGCGGCATGGTGATCTCCGACCTCCGGCTGCTGGAAAAGCATGGGGGCAAGTCGGGGAGTTTTATCAGCGCTTGAACGGCAGTCTCAAGCCGCCTGCGACCTGATCCAGTTCACCAGCTTCTCCAGGAACAGCTGCCCCTCCTCGTTGGCCAGGTAGGCCTCGGCTTCCTTCGACTCGACGCAGGCCAGCAGCTTGTCCTTCAGCTCGCCCTCCTGTTGCAGCAGCCATTGCAGCTTGGCGCCGAGCTTTTGCGGCAGCTCGTTGCGGTGGATCAGCGTGGCCGCGCCCTTGGCGCCGGGCGGCTGGATGCGCAAGATGACCAGCTCGGGGTTCGGCGTGCGCTGACGGCGCTCCTTGCGGCCCGCCTCGGCTTCCACCCAGGCGACCGGGGCGGCGGCTGGCGCGGCCCAGTGCCGCAGTTCGGCGCGTGTGGTCAGCTGATCCAGCGTGATGCCGTGGCTGACGATCAGCTGGACGATGTCGTCGACCACTTTGACGCAATCGGTCTTCCAGGTCGAGAGCTCGGCGTTGAGTTGCGTGAGTGCCTGCAGTTCCTCGGCGCTCAGCGCTTGCTGGTTCTGGATCTTGCTGACGAGCTGTTCGAGTTCGGTTTGTCTGGGGAACTTCATGGGATGTTGGTATTGAAAGATGGGCTCATCTTAGCAGCTTGAAAACCATTTCGCCGGACTGCTGACTGCATCCAGGCGCAAAAAAGCCGCCAAGCTCCTGCGAGCTGGGCGGCCAAGCCTTGGGTCTGAAAAATGGGTGGGGGGTGCGGCGCTCAGGCCTGGCGTGCAGCGTCCATGCACTGGCCGAGCTGATCGAAGAACTGGTTGGCCAGCGGGGTCGGCATCACGTACTTGGTACGGCTGTCGATGGTGTCGTTGATCAGCATGATCATGCCCTTGGCGCGCAGCGTCTTGAGACGGCGGTGCACGGTGCTGGGCGAAATTTCCTTGGACATGTGCATGGCTTCCAGCACGGTGATCTGCTTGCCGGTGTACCAGACAGCGGCGAAGCTGTCGAGCAGTGATTGCTCGACCGCGTCCAGCATCGGGAAGGTCGGCAGGTCACGGATGGCCTTGACCAGGTTGAGGAACTTCAGATAGGCCTGTGAATGGTGGGTGCTCGTTTGCATGTTGCTAACTATATCGTGTCGGGGCGGCCGAAATCAAGAGGGGGGAACAACTTGTAACGGAAAAAGGGGGGGATTATCGCCTGCTCCAGCCAGTTTGGGCCATTTTTGTGGCTAATCCCTGTTGTCAGCCCGGCCAAGCCGAGCGGCACTGGCCTATGATGTCCGCGAAAAGGCCGCCGCCCGGGCGGCTGCAAAAGAGGCTGGATATGATGAAGTTGCTCGTCCCGATCGATGGTTCCGAACTGGCGCTGCAGGCGCTGCAGCATGCGATTGACCTGGCGCGCGCCGGGCTGGACATCGAGCTGGTGCTCGCCAACGTGCAGGAACCGGCATCGGCCTACGAACTGCTGACGCTGCATGACGCCGAGGCGCTGGCCGAGGTGGCGGTCGGGGCCGGCCGTGATCTGATGGCGCCTGCGGTGCAGCTCGCCGACATCGCCGGCCTGCCGTATTCCGAGACCGTGGCGGTGGGTGACGTGGTGCCGGCGCTGCTCGAACTGCTGGAGGAGGAAGGCTGCGACGCGGTCGTCATGGGCAGCCACGGCATGGGCCTGGTGCGCAGCGCGCTGGGTTCGGTCTCGCGCGGCATGCTCGAACATGCGCCGGTGCCGGTGACCTTCGTCAAGGCCCGGCCCGAGCCCGAGGAGGAAGCCGAAGCGGGCGACGACGAGGACCTCGCGGCTGACGCGGACTGAGGTCCGGCGTAGCGCACCGGGCCGGCTTCAGCCGGCCAGCACCGGGAAGATCTTGATCAGCCCGGCCGCCATCACCTCGACCGAGATCGCCGCGAGGATCAGGCCCATGATCCGCGTCATGACGTTGATGCCGGTCTTGCCGAGCGCGCGCTCGATCGGTACCGCCAGCGTGAAGCAGATCGCCGTCGCCAGCCCGATCACCACGCCGTAGCCCACCAGCGCGGCGTGCTGCAGCAGCGTCCTGGCCTGGTCGGCGTAGATCACGACGGTTGACATCGAGGCCGGGCCGGTCAGCAGCGGGATGGTCAGCGGCACCACCGCGATCGAGGTCCGTGCATTGGCATCGTCGACCTCGTCCTGGGTCGTGCGCGCCTCGGCTGGCTGGGCGTTGAGCATGGACAGCGCCGAATTCAGCAACAGCATGCCGCCGCCGACCTGGAAGCTCGCCAATGAGATGCCGAAGAAGTCCAGGATCTGCAGGCCCAGCAGGGCGCAGGCCGCGATCACGGCAAAGGAGCTGAACGAGGCGATCAGCACCGTGCGCCGGCGCTGCGCCTCGGAAAACCCCTGGGTGTAGTGGATGAAGAAGGGCACGATCGCCAGCGGGTTGACGATGGCCAGCAGGGTGATCAGCGGCTTGAGCTCCATCGCCGCATTGTGCGGCATGAGTGGCAGCAGAAGTCCGCTAACCTATGGGTTTTTGACCCCTTCAGGAGGACAGTTTTCATGGGCCAGTTCATCGATATCGTTGCCGCCGACGGCTTCACCTGTTCCGCCTACCTGGCCGAGCCGGTCGGCCAGCCGCGTGGCTCCGTCGTGGTGCTGCAGGAGATCTTTGGCGTCAACTCGCATATCCGCGCCGTGGCCGATGGCTATGCGGCCGAGGGCTATCTCGCGATCGCGCCCGCGACCTTCCAGCGCGTCAAGCCGGACGTCGAGCTCGGCTACACCGACGCCGACATGCAGGCGGGCTTCGCGCTCAAGCTGGCGGTCGATGCGCTGCCGACGCCCGGCGTGCTGGCCGACATCCAGGCCGCCATCGACGAGGCGGCGCGCCGCGGCGGCGGCAAGGTCGGCATCGTCGGCTACTGCTGGGGCGGCCTGCTGACCTGGCGCGGCGCCTGCGAGCTGCGGGGTCTGGCGGCGGCCGTGCCCTACTACGGCGGCGGCATGACCACCCCCGAAGAGGCCGCGCGCAGCCCGAAATGCCCGGTGCTGGCGCATTTCGCCGAGCAGGACAACTGGATCCCGATGGATACGGTCGCGGCCTTCCGCGCCGCCCAGCCCGGCGTCGAGGTGCACAGCTACGACGCCCACCACGGCTTCAACTGCGACCAGCGCGGCGCCTCGCACCCGCCCTCGGCCGCGCTGGCACGCGAGCGCACGCTGGCGTTCTTTGCCCGGCACCTGGGCTGAGGCTGATTAAATTAAACGGAAAAGCCCCCCGTGCCTGAAGGGCTCGGGGGGCTGGCTGGTGGCCGGGGCCGCGTTTCAGCTTCAGCGCTTGGTCAGCGAGTACTGCGCGGAAGTGGCGGTCAGGTAGCCGACGGCGGCGCCGAACTTGTCCTTGTAGTTGTCCTTGATCATCTGATCGAGCGTCGCCTGCACCTTGCTGTGGATCGCGCCCCAGTCGCCGGCGTGCTGGAAGTTGCTCATGATGTAGGTCCAGCCGTTGATCTCGTCAACCGCCTGCAGGCCGGTCGATTCACCGCCGGCCGGGATCGACATCACGCGCGACAGCACCTTGGTGTCGACGTTGTAGGCCCACAGGAAGTTGTTGACGTGCTGACCGCTGTCCTCGCCGATGAACAGGGTGCGCATCTTCTCGGAGAACTTCAGGTTGTCCGGGTTGGCGATCTTGTCCGGGTTGGCTGTGTTGCCGAGCGCGTCGGAGGCGATGTCCTCGCCGACCAGGGCGGCGGGAGCGGCCATGTCGACCGCGACCCACTCGCTGTTGATCGCGTTGCCTGTGGTGTCCTTGATCGCGCCCTTGAGGTTCAGCGCGTAGACCGCACCTGCAGAGATCTTCTTCTCGAGCTCGATACTGCCGGGCTGCGCCGTCTTGTCGCCCTGGATCATCGACTTTTCCAGGCGCGACATTGCCGAGTAGGCGATCTTGTCCTTGACGTTGACAGTCGTGCCTTCCATCTTGGTGAAGCCCATGCTGGCGTCCATCAAGGCAGCGTAGCGGTGGGTTTCGAGGAAGGCGGCAGCCTTCTCCATGCCCGGCTTGATCTTGATCCAGTTGAATCCACCGCTGAAGTTGATCTTGGTGTAACTTGCATCCTGAGGGTCAGTCGTCTGCACGTCCATGATGTCGGTTGGCTGCAGCGTCTTGGCCAAGTTCTCGATCTCGGCGCTGGTCGCGCTGCCGAGCTTGATCCAGGTCAGCGTTGCCGAGCCCGCACCTGCCGACGTGAGCTGCGTCCACTTCGCGACATACAGCGAGCCGGAGGACAGATCGCGCGCTTTGTCGGCGACGAACATGAACAGGCCGCCGTTGGTCCAGTCGTCACCGCACAGGAGGGTGCGCTCGTCAGGCATGACCTGGACCAGTTCCTTGGAGAAGCGGCCGGTGCAGTAATGCTTCTTGATGTTGCCGCTGCCGTCGGCGTTGACGGTGACTTCCGGCAGGTGGCCATAGAGGTAGGGATTGGCCTTGGTCGCGTCGCCATACAGGTTCAGGCTGAAGGCGTTCATGTTGTTCGCGTCGCGACTTGCGAACGCATCGGGCTCATATTCTTCGCTCGACAGGTGGGTGCCCCAGGGCGACAGGCTGGCGCCGCAGGTGATCCACAGGCCATGCACACCCGAGGTGTCGACGTTGTGGTACTTGACCAGGCTGAGCTTGCCGGTATCTGGGTTCTGGTCCAGCGTCAGCACGGCGATCGGCGACGGCAGCTTGCCGTACATGTCGGTTGTGCCGTCCTGCGCCTTGCTCGTGTATTCGAACTGCACCACGGCGAACAGCGTGTTGCCCTTGACGCCTGCGACCTTGGCGCCGTCGATCTTGATCAGCGAGGTGCCGTCGGGACAGTCAGAGAAGAACTGGCGCGCTTGGCCGGCGACGGTCTGGTCGAGGATGGGCTGGTTATTGATGTCGAAATAGCCGCCAGCGCGGATCTTGCCACCCTTGAGGTCGTCGACCAAGTCGCCGGTGATGAAGAAGGGCTGGTACGACAGCGTGAAGTCGATCTTGCTGCTGTCGCTGTAGTTGACTGTCATCACCGAGCCGACGGTGGTCGTCGCCATCGCTGCGGCGTTGGCTAGCGTCGGCGCCGCTATCGAGCTGAAGCTCACGCTGGTCGCGGTCGCGGTCGCGGTCGCGGTCGGCGCGTCGTCACCACCGCCGCAGGCGCTCAGCAGCGAGGTGCCAGCGAAGGCGGTCGACAGCGGCAGCATCGGGCCAGTCGACAGCATTTTCAGGATGTTGCGGCGGGAGATTTCCGGACGGTGGTTCATGGGTATCAATTGTTTGGGTAGAGAAAATTGCATTGAGCTTCCCATCTGAAGGTGACATTTCGATGAAACGGGGGTTTGACAATCGCGATCGGGGCGGGCATACAGTCGGTTGCAGCGGTCGTGGTTCTGGGGTGCCGTCCCCCATGTCCGCCGCCGCCAGCCCGCAGGAGAACGCCGATGAACGCACCGATTCCCGACCCGCAGCTCCCCTCGACGCTCGATGACAAATACACGCTGGCGCGCGGCCATGTCTTCATGAGCGGCATCCAGGCGCTGGTGCGCCTGCCCATGCTGCAGCAGCAGCGCGATGCGCTGGCCGGTCGCCATACCGCCGGCCTGGTCAGCGGCTACCGTGGCTCGCCGCTGGGCGGCTACGACCTCGCGCTCTGGAAGGCGAAGCCACATCTGCAGGCGCATGACGTTGTCTTCCAGCCCGGCGTCAACGAGGAACTCGCCGCGACCGCGCTCTGGGGCACGCAGATGCTGGGCTATGCGCCGCCGGGCAGCCAGAAGTTTGATGGCGTGTTCGGCCTCTGGTACGGCAAGGGGCCGGGGGTGGACCGCTGCTCCGACGTCTTCAAGCATGCCAACCTGGCCGGCACCACGCCCTGGGGCGGCGTGATCGCGGTCGCTGGCGACGACCACGCGGCCAAGAGTTCGAGCGCGCCGCACCAGAGCGACCATGTGTTCAAGGCCTGCGGCCTGCCGGTGTTCTTCCCGTCCAGCGTGCAGGAGATCCTCGATCTGGGCCTGCACGCCTTCGCCATGAGCCGCTACGCCGGGCTGTGGGCCGGCATGAAGACGATCCAGGAGGTGGTCGAGTCGGGCGCCGGGGTTGAGGTCGATCCGGAGCGGGTGCGCATCGTGCTGCCCGACTTCCCCATGCCGGCAGGCGGGCTGCATATCCGCTGGCCCGACACCCCGCTGGCGCAGGAAGACCGGCTCATGAACCACAAGTGGTACGCCGCGCTGGCCTATGTGCGGGCCAACCGGCTCAACCACGATGTCTGGTCCGGTCCCGATGACCGCTACGGCATCATCGCCAGCGGCAAGGCCTACAGCGATACGAGGCAGGCGCTGGCCGACCTCGGACTGGATCAGGCCGCCTGCCGCGCGCTCGGCATCCGTCTGCACAAGGTCGCGGTGGTCTGGCCACTGGAGGCGCAGACGGTGCGCGAGTTCGCCACCGGCCTGCAGGAGATCCTGGTGGTGGAGGAAAAGCGCCAGGTCATCGAGTACCAGCTCAAGGAGGAGCTCTACAACTGGCGCCCCGATGTGCGCCCCGACGTGCTGGGCAAGTTCGACGAACAGGGCGCCGACCACAGCGGCGGCGAATGGAGCCTGCCCGACCCGAGCGGCCAGACGCTGCTGCGCGCGACCGCCGACCTGACGCCGGCCTTGATCGCGCGCGCGATCGGACGCCGGCTGCAGCGCCGCGGCCTGCTGCCGTCGGGCAGCGCTGTCGCCCAGCGGGTCGAGGCCCAGCTGGCGCTGCTCGACGCGCGCGAGCAGTCGCTGCGGACGCTCTACGCGGGCGGCAGCGCGCCGGAGCGTCCGCCCTGGTACTGCTCGGGCTGCCCACACAACCGCTCGACCGTGGTGCCCGAAGGCTCGCGCGCCATCGCCGGCATCGGCTGCCATTACATGGTGACCTGGATGAACCGCAACACCCAGGGCTTTACCCAGATGGGCGGCGAGGGCGTGCCCTGGGTCGGCCAGCAGCCCTTCAGCCACGAGACCCACCTGTTCGCCAACCTGGGCGACGGTACCTATTTCCACAGCGGGCTGCTGGCGATCCGCCAGACCATCGCGGCCGGCGTCAACATCACCTACAAGATCCTCTACAACGACGCGGTCGCCATGACCGGCGGCCAGCCGGTGGGCGAACGGCCCGAGGGCTGTTCGGTGCTGCAGATCGTGCACAGCCTGCGCGCCGAGGGGGTGCGCCAGATCGTGATCGTGACCGACGAGCCGCTCAAGTATGTGAACGCCGAGCAGCGCCTGCCCGGTGGCGTCACGCTGCGCCTGCCTCCCGAGGTGCCGGTCGAGCACCGCGACGAGCTCGATCGCCTGCAGCGCGAGTTCCGCGCGGTGGCGGGCACCACCGCCATCGTCTACGACCAGACCTGCGCCACCGAGAAGCGGCGCCGACGCAAGCGCGGCCAGCTGGTCGAACCGGCGCGGCGCGTCTATATCAACGCCGCCGTCTGCGAGGGCTGCGGCGACTGCGGCGAGAAAAGCAACTGCCTGAGCGTCGAGCCGCTTGAGACCGAGCTCGGCCGCAAGCGCCAGATCAACCAGAGCAGCTGCAACCTCGACTACTCCTGCCTGGACGGCTTCTGCCCCAGCTTCGTGACCGTCGAGGGTGGTCGGTTGCGGCGCGTGGCAGCCAAAGATCTGCCCGATCCGGCCGCCTTCGGCGACCTGCCCGAGCCCGAGCTGCCAGCGACCACTCACCCCTACGGCATCCTGATCGCCGGGGTGGGCGGCACCGGCGTCATCACGCTCGGCCAGCTGATCGGCGAGGCCGCCTTCCTGGACGGGCGCGGCGTCGTGACGCAGGATGCCGCCGGGCTGGCGCAGAAGGGCGGCGCGACCTGGAGTCATGTGCAGATCGCCGACCGGCAGCAGGACATCCTGACCACGCGCGTGAGCCTGGCCGAGGCCGATCTGCTGCTGGGCTGCGACCCGATCGTCGCCGCGCAAGCCGAGTCGGTCTCGCGCCTGCGCGCCGGCCGCAGCCGGGTGGCGCTCAATTCCCATGTCGCGCCGACGGCGGCCTTCGTGCACCAGGGCGGCTGGAAGAGCCCGGGGGCGCAATGCCAGCATCTGCTCGGGCAGGCGGTCGGTGAGCAGGCGCTGTCGGTGCTGGACGCCGAGGCCATCGCGCGCCAGCTGATCGGCGACGCGCTCTACGCCAACCCGGTGCTGCTGGGCCATGCCTGGCAGCGCGGCTGGGTGCCGGTGCGGCGCGAGTCGCTGCGGCGCGCGATCGAACTCAATGCCACGACAGTGGACAAGAACCTGGCCGCCTTCGAATGGGGCCGGCTGGCGGCGCATGACGGCGCGCGCGTGCAGGCCTTGCTGGCGCCGGCGGCCCAGCCGGTTCGGTTTCAGTCCAGGCCGGGGCTGGATGAACTGGTGCGCCGCCGCGTCGAACTGCTGACCGCCTACCAGGACGCCACCTATGCGCGCCGTTACCAAGAGGCGGTGCGCCGCGTCCAGCAAGCTGAGGCCGCCCAAGTGCCCGGAAAAAGCGCATTGGCCGAGGCGGTCGCGCGTCACCTGTACGACCTGATGGCCTGCAAGGACGAGTACGAGGTCGCGCGTCTCTACACCGACGGCAGCTTCGAGCGCGAGGTGGCCGAACATTTCGAGGGCGACTACCGGCTGCAGTTCCACCTCGCGCCGCCGTTCCGGGCCGACCGCGACTCGCGCGGCGAACTCAGGAAGAACACCTACGGCCCCTGGATGCTGGGCCTGATGCGCGGGCTGGCGCGGCTGAAGTTCCTGCGCGGCACGGTCTTCGACCCCTTCGGTCGCAGCGACGAGCGCCGTACCGAGCGCGCCTTGTCGGGCGAATACCTGGAACTGATCGACGAGCTGCTGCTGACGCTATCGCCGGAGAACCACGCGCTGGCGCTGCAGCTCGCGCACTTGCCGGGGCAGATCAAGGGCTTCGGCCATGTCAAGGCGCGTCACCTGGCGGCGGCGCGCGAGCGCTGGAGCCAGCTGCTGGCGCAGTGGCGTGCCCAGGCGCCGGTCCACGACAGGGCCTGAAGGGACTCACGCCGTGTGCAGTCGAAGCACAATCGGGCGCATCTGAAAAAGGAATTCAACATGAGCCAGACCTTGCGTTACCTCCAATTCGACCGCAGCGAAGACAGTGCCGGCCTCGCCAGCTTCGAGGCCATGGCCAGCGTCGGCGCCGCGCAGTGGCCGGCGCTGCAGGCCGAGGTCGCCGCCGTGCTGGACTGGGCGCATCACGCTTTTGCTGGCGTGCGCGGTCCGCTCGACGACGATGGCGACTGGGACTACGACCTGCACGCCAGCCTCGAAACCGTGGCCACGCTGGCGCTGGACTACGACCCCGCCGCGCGCCGGCTGGCCGGCCGGGCGCTGGCCGACGGCGTGCCGCGCTACACGCTGACGCTGACCCTGGGCGGCACCCCGGGCTTTGCCGACGCGTTGCGCGAGCGCTTCGATCTGGGCGACGATTAGAATGGCCGCAGGCCTGCCCGCGCCGGCCCGCCGTATCTGAATTTTTCTGACAGGATTCCACAAGTGTTCATTTCTCCCGCTTTCGCCCAGGCCGCTGCTGGCGGCGACACCCAATCGACCCTGATGAGCATGCTGCCTCTGGTGCTGATGTTCGTGGTGCTGTACTTCGTCATGATCCGCCCGCAGATGCGCAAGCAGAAGGAGCACAAGGCCATGGTCGAGGCCCTGGCCAAGGGCGACGAGATCGTCACCGCCGGCGGCCTGCTCGGCAAGGTCAGCAAGCTCGGCGAGACCAGCATTGGCGTCGAGATCGCCAGCGGCGTGGAAATCCAGCTGCAGCGTACCGCCGTGGTTCAGGTGCTGCCCAAGGGCAGCCTGAAGTAATTTTCACGCGACAGAGCGCGGCCGGGCCCCTGTCCGGCCGTTCGGCTTTTTGAACGGAGCGCCAGGCTCATGAACCGATATCCCCTGTGGAAATACGTGACCATCGTGGTAGCGTTGCTGATCGCCACGATCTACACCCTGCCCAACTTCTTCGGCGAGGCGCCGGCCGTCCAGATCTCCTCGGGCAAGGCGACCGTCAAGGTCGACCACGCCATGGTCGCGCGCGTCGAGCAGGTGCTGGCGCAGCAGGGCCTGACGCTCGACGCGATCCAGTTCGATGGCAACTCGGTCAAGGCGCGTTTTGCCAGCACCGATCTGCAGATCAAGGCGCGCGATGCCATCGACCACGCGCTCAACCCCGATCCAGCCAATCCCAGCCATATCGTGGCATTGAACCTGCTGCCGCGCACCCCGGCCTGGCTGCAGTCGCTGCATGCGGCGCCGATGTACCTGGGGCTGGACCTGCGCGGCGGCGTGCATTTCATGCTGCAGGTCGACATGCCGGGCGCGCTGGTCAAGCGTGCCGAGGCCATGGCCGGCGACGCCCGCGGCGCGCTGCGCGAGAAGAACCTGCGCGCCGTCGTGCGCCGCGAGGGCCAGGCGCTCGATATCCGGCTGCGCGACGCCGCGTCGCTGGCGGCCGCTTCCGAATTGCTGTCGAACCAGTTCAATGACTGGGTCTTCACCCCCTCCCCGGCCGAGGGCGAGTTCCGCCTCACGGCTCGCCTCAAGCCCGAGGGCGCGCGCGCGATCCAGCAGCAGGCGCTCAAGCAGAACATCAACACCCTGAACAACCGCATCAACGAGCTCGGCGTGGCCGAGCCGGTGATCCAGCAGCAGGGCCAGGACCGGATCGTGGTCCAGCTGCCGGGCGTGCAGGACACGGCCAAGGCCAAGGACATCCTGGGCCGCACCGCGACGCTGGAAGTCCGCATGGTCGAGGCTCATGGCCAGCCGGGCGCGCGCGACTACAACCCGGCCCGCCTGCAGGAGGCCGAACAGGGCCTGGTGCCGCCCGGCACCGAGCTGATCTATTCGAACCGCGACGGCGTCAAGGAGCCGCTGCTGCTGTCGCGCGAGGTGGTCTTCAGCGGCGAGAACCTGACCGGCGCCGACGCCTCGATCGACCAGCAGAACTCGAGCTCTGTGGTCAGCGTGACGCTCGACGGCAAGGGCGGCGCCGCGATGCGCGCCGTGACCCGCGACGGCATCAAGCGCCGCATGGCGGTGGTGCTGATCGAGAAGGGCCGCCCCGAGGTGCTGACCGCGCCGACCATCCAGTCCGAGCTCAGCAACCGCTTCCAGATCACCGGCATGAACAGCCCGCAGGAGGCAACCGACCTCGCGCTGCTGATGCGCGCCGGCAGCCTGGCCGCGCCAATGGAGATCATCGAGGAGCGCACCATCGGCCCGAGCCTGGGCGCCGAGAACATCGCCAAGGGCTTCAACAGCGTGATTGGCGGCTTCATCGTGATCGCCGTCTTCATGTGCGTCTACTACATGCTGTTCGGCGTGTTCTCGAGCATCGCGCTGTCGGTCAACCTGCTGCTGCTGGTCGCCGTGCTGTCGATGCTGCAGGCCACGCTGACGCTGCCCGGCATCGCCGCGATGGCGCTGGCGCTGGGCATGGCGATCGACTCCAACGTGCTGATCAACGAGCGCATCCGCGAGGAACTGCGCAACGGCGCGGCGCCGCAAGCCGCGATCGCCGCCGGCTATGACCACGCCTGGGACACCATCCTGGACTCCAACATCACGACGCTGATCGCGGGCGTGGCGCTGCTGGCCTTCGGTACCGGCCCGGTGCGCGGCTTCGCGGTCGTGCACTGCATCGGCATCCTGACCAGCATGTTCTCGGCCGTGTTCTTCTCGCGCGGCCTGGTCAACCTCTGGTACGGCCGCCAGAAGAAGCTCAAGTCCGTGTCGATCGGCACGGTGTGGAAGCCGGCCGGCACCCCGGCCCAGGCCGACTGACAGGAAAACGACATGGAACTGTTTCGAATCAAGAAGGACATCCCCTTCATGCGCCACGCGCTGGTGCTCAACGCGGTGTCGTTGCTCACCTTCCTGGCGGCGGTCTTCTTCCTGTTCTCGCGCGGACTCAACTTCTCGGTCGAGTTCACCGGCGGCACCGTGATGGAAGTCGCCTACGAGCAGCCGGCCGATCTGGAGTCGGTGCGCAAGGTGGTGACCCAGCTCGGCTATGCCGACGTGCCGGTGCAGAACTTCGGCACCTCGCGCGACGTCCTGATGCGCCTGCCGGTGCTGCAGGGCCAGAGCTCGGGCCAGCAGAGCGAGGCCATGATGGCGGCGCTCAAGGCGCAGAACCCGGCGGTCTCGCTGCGCCGCACCGAGTTCGTCGGCCCGCAGGTCGGCAAGGAACTGCTGGCCGACGGCCTCAAGGCGCTGGCCTTCGTGATCGCCGGCATCATGTTCTACCTCGCGATCCGCTTCGAGTGGAAATACGCGGTCTCGGGCATCATCGCCAACCTGCACGACATCATCATCATCCTGGGCTTCTTCGCCTTCTTCCAGTGGGAGTTCTCGCTGGCGGTGCTGGCGGCGATCTTGGCCGTGCTGGGCTACTCGGTCAACGAGTCGGTGGTGATCTTCGACCGCATCCGCGAGACCTTCCGGCGCCAGCGCAAGATGGACTCGGTGCAGGTGATCGACCACGCCATCACCTCGACCATCAGCCGCACCATCATCACCCACGGCTCGACCCAGATCATGGTGCTGTCGATGCTGCTGTTCGGCGGCCAGACCCTGCACCATTTCGCGCTGGCGCTGACGATCGGCATCTGCTTCGGCATCTATTCGTCGGTGTTCGTCGCGGCCGCGATCGCGATGTGGCTGGGCATCAAGCGCGAGGACCTGGTCAAGGCGCCGAGCAAGAAGGGCGATCCGGACGATCCGCACTCCGGCGCGGTGGTCTGATTTCAGGTGGCGGCGCGGCGCTGGTAGACCCCGCCTGGCAGGCGCGCGACCAGGCCGTCGAATTCGAGTTCGAGCAGCCGGGCCTGCAGCGTCGCCGTGTCGAGGCCGCAGCGGGCCTGCAGCGCATCCAGTCCGCAGGGTTCGTGGCCCAGCGCCCGCAGCAGTGGGTCGCCCGTGAGCTGGCTTTCGGGCGCGGATGCCTCGCGGCCGGCATCGGCGGGCAGGCTGCCCGGGCTGGCTTGCAGTTCCTCCAGGATGTCCCGTGCCGACTCGACCAGCTTGGCGCCCTGGCGTATCAAGGCGTGGCAGCCGCGCGACTGCGGCGAGTGGATCGAGCCAGGGATCGCGAATACCTCGCGTCCCTGTTCGGCCGCCTGCCGGGCGGTGATCAGTGAGCCCGACTGCAGCGCGGCCTCCACCACCAGCACGCCCTGGCTCAGGCCCGAGATGATGCGGTTGCGCCGGGGGAAATTCGGCGCCAGCGGCGGCGTGCCCAGCGGGTATTCGCTGACCAGCAGGCCCTGCTCGGCGATGCGCCGCGCCAGCGCCTGATGCTTCTTGGGGTAGACCTGGTCCAGCCCGGTGCCGACCACCGCCAGCGTGCGGCCGCCGGCTTCCAGCGCGCCCTCGTGGGCGGCGCCGTCGATGCCGAGCGCGAGCCCCGAGACGATGCAGGCGCCGGCCTCGGCCAGTGCATGGGCGAACTGGCGCGCGTGATCGGCGCCCTGTGGCGTCGGGTTGCGGCTGCCGACCATGGCCAGTCGCAGCGGGTGGCGCAGCGCGAGCGGGTCGCCTTCCAGGTGCAGCAGCAGCGGCGGGTCCTCGGTCCGCAGCAGTTCGACCGGGTAGTCGGCGTCACCCAGCGTGAGCAGGTGGCGGCGCGCATCGCCCTCCAGCCAGGTCCGGGTGCGCTCGCACAGCGCGCGCCAGCCTTCAGGCTCGACCAGCAGCCGGTCGGCCAGCTTGCCGCCGACCACGGTGGCCAGTGCCGCACGCGGCTGGGCGAACAGGTCAGTCGGCAGCCCGAACGCCGCCAGCAGCTTGCGCGCCGTCGCATCGCCCACGCCGGGCGTGAGCTTGAGGCGCAGCCAGGCGTCCCGTTCGGCGTCCTGCATCGCGCGGCCGGCGTTCTCAGGGGTTGACGAAGCGGTCGCCGACCTTGACGCCATCGGTGATCTGCAGCACCAGGGCGTAGGAGACGCGCTCGAAGGCCCGGAACACGATCATCAGGCCGTTGCGTTCGCCCGGCAGACGCAAGTCGGGGCTGGCCGCGTCGGTCTTGTCGCGCAGCATGCCGCTGTCCTTGAGCAGCGCCAGCACATGGCCGCGCTCCAGCCCATCGCGCGCGCCGCGGTTGATCGTCACCACCTGGTTCTGGCCGGCAAAACGCACGGCATTGCCGTAGACCGACACCACCTGACCCTGCTGGGCCGGTTCGGGCTCGTGCGGGATGAACACCGGCAGCTCGCGCGGCGGCTCGGGCAGCAGCCGGTCGCCGACGCGGATCTCCTCCTTGGCCTGCGTGATGTCTATCGTCGCCGGCACGATCTGCGCGGTGGCCGTGCCGTCGGTCCCGGAACCCGTCAGCACGCCTTCACCGCGTTCGAGCTCGGCCCGGCCGACATACTGGGCCTCGTGGCCCAGGATCTCGCCGCTGGCCGGGTCCTTGAGCGCGACCGCGTTGCGAAAGACTCGGAACAGCCTGGGCGAGCCCTGTTCGAGCCGCAACGGCTGGCCGGACTGGTGACCAGCCTCGCCGTACTGGCCACGGGCGTAGGCGCGGTCGCCCTGGCTGAGCAGCACGCGGTTCTCCGGTGCGGCGACGATGCGGGCGGCACCGGCCAGGCTGTTCTCGTCGACGATCAGCGCCTCGTTCAGGAACGGCGCGATCACGCCGAGCGGAATCGGCGGGATCGCCGCCTCGGCCAGGTTTTCGGACCGGACCCGCGGCGACAGCCTGACCGTGGGCAGCACGCCCTGATCCAGACTGAGCCAGGCGCGACCGTTGGCCTTGTTGAGCAGCAACAGTTGGCCCGGAAAGATCAGGTGCGGATTGCGGATCTGCTGCAGGTTCATGCCCCAGAGTTCGGGCCAGCGCCAGGGCCGCCTGAGAAAGAGCCCCGAGATGTCCCACAGGGTGTCGCCGCGCTTGACCTGGTAGCGGTCCGGCGCGTCGGGGCTGAGCTCGGACAGCGGCACGCCGGCTTGCGCCACCCGCTGCGCGTCGCGGCGCTGACCGGATGTGATCGGGTAATCCGGCAAGGCCCAGGCGGAACTCGTCGCCCACAACAGGGTCAAACCGGCAGCGTGGGTCAGCAGACGGCGGCGTCCGCTTCCGTCCTCGGGCGCACCGGCTCCGTTGACTCGACCGGCCTGGCTCATGGCTGCCATTGCTTCCCCTTCTGGATGATGTGGATGTCCTGATCTGGCATCTTGTTTCCTCCTTATAACAAGTGCAAAACCCGCCTGTCCAGCCGAGGCAGGCAAAAGTCGCGAAAATACCGACATTCCTTGCGTGCCGTCCGTAGCGGCGGTTGCGCGCCTCAAACGATTTTCTCCCCTCATGTCCGATACCGAACTGCTGACCATCCTGCGTTATCCCGACCCGCGCCTGCACACCGTGGCCAAGCCCGTCGCGGCGGTGGACGATGCCATCCGCGCCATGATCGAGCGCATGCTCGCGACCATGTATGCCGCGCAAGGCATCGGCCTGGCCGCGACCCAGGTCGACTTCCACCAGCGCCTGGTCGTGATCGACACCAGCGAGGAGCGCGATCAGCCCCTGGTGCTGATTAACCCCGAGATCGAGTGGGCCAGTCCGACCCAGCGCCGGGGCGAGGAGGGCTGCCTGTCGGTGCCCGGCATCTACGACGGCGTCGAGCGCTCGATCGCGGTCAAGGTGCGCGCACTCGATGAAAAGGGCGAAAGCCGCCTGATCGAGGCCGAGGGCCTGCTGGCGGTCTGCATCCAGCACGAGATCGATCACCTCAATGGCAAGGTCTTCGTGCAGCACCTGTCGCAGCTCAAGCGCGACCGCATCAGGGCCAAGCTGGTCAAGGCCGAACGCGAGGCCAGGCGCTGAGATGGCGGGCCCGAAGGTCGTCTTCGCGGGCACGCCCGAGTTCGCCGCCGTCGCGCTGCAGGCGCTGCTGGCCGCCGGCTTCGAGGTGAAGCTGGTGCTGACCCAGCCCGACCGCCCGGCCGGGCGTGGCATGAAGCTGCAGGCCTCGCCGGTCAAGCAGCTGGCGCTGCGCCACGGCATCCCGGTGTCGCAACCGATGAGCCTGCGGCTCGACGGCAAGTACCCGGATGATGTGGCCGCCGCGCGCGCGGCGCTGCTGGCGGCCGATGCCGATGTCATGGTGGTGGCCGCCTACGGCCTGATCCTGCCCGCCTGGACGCTTGAGCTGCCGCGTCTCGGTTGCCTGAACATCCATGCCTCGCTGCTGCCGCGCTGGCGCGGCGCGGCGCCGATCCACCGCGCGATCGAGGCCGGCGACCTGGAGACCGGCATCACCATCATGCAGATGGACCAGGGGCTCGACACCGGCGACATGCTGCTGGTGGAAAAGCTGACGATCCGCGCCGATGACAGTACCGGCGCCCTGCATGACCGACTGGCGGTGCTGGGTGGGCGCCTGATCGTCGAGGCGCTCGAACTGGCCGCCTGTGGCGGGCTGAGCCGGACCCCGCAGCCAGCCGAGGGCGTCAACTACGCGCAC
This sequence comes from Malikia sp., assembly GCF_028687635.1. Taxonomy (GTDB): domain Bacteria; phylum Pseudomonadota; class Gammaproteobacteria; order Burkholderiales; family Burkholderiaceae_C; genus Malikia. Next base: position 18,762 of record NZ_JAQTZS010000034.1, read on the forward strand.
AAGATCGAGAAGGCCGAGGCGCTGCTCGACTGGTCGCTCGATGCCGCCACGCTGGCACGCCGGGTGCGTGCCTTCAATCCCTTCCCGGGCGCGGTCACGGGCTGGCAGGGCGAGTCGCTCAAGGTCTGGACGGCTTTCGCCGAGGGCGAGGAGCCTGCGAGCGAGGCGTTTCCCGCCGGCCGCGTGCGCTCGGCCGATGCCGACGGCGTGCGGGTGCAGACGGGCGCCGGCGTGCTGCGCCTGACCGAGCTGCAGCGCGCGGGCGGCAAGCGGCTGGCGGCGGCGGATTTCCTGCGCGGCGTCGCGCTGGAAGCGGGCGCGCAACTGGGCTGATTCGGGCGCCAGCGCTGGCCGCGCTCAGGTCTTCGCCTGCGCCTTGGCCTGTTCGGAGCGCGCGGCGAATTCGGCCCGCAGCGCGCGCAGCTTCTCGCGCGGGTCTTCCTTGACCGTGGCCTGGTCCAGCGCCATCTCCTCGATGAAGCGGCTGGGCTGGCCCGGGATCAGCTCGCGGCCCTTCTTGCGCCGCTTGAGCCAGCTCACGACCAGGGTCTGCTGCGCGCGCGTGATGCCGACGTACATCAGGCGGCGCTCCTCCTGGATGCGCAAGGCCAGCGCCGCGCCATCGCCCTCGTCGTCGGGCTTGAAGGGCAGCAGGCCCTCGTTGACGCCGGCCAGGATCACATGCGGCCATTCCAGGCCCTTGGAGGCGTGCAGCGTCGAGAGCGTGACCTGGTCGGCCTCCTGCTCGCGCTCCGAGATGGTGGAAAGCAGCGCGATCGTCTGCGCGACTTCCAGCATCGATTTGACCTCGCGCTCGCTCGTGACGCCGCCGCTGTCGTCGATCTGGCCGCCGCAGCGCTGCGCCACCCAGTCGCAGAAGTCGACCACGTTGCCCCAGCGCGCGGCGGCGGCCTTTTCGCTGTCCTCGCTGTCGTGGAGGTATTGCTCGTAGCCGATGTCCTTCAGCCAGTCGCTCAGGAAGGCCTTGGCTGCCTCGGCGCCGTGGGTGTGGCGCGCCCGGTGTTCGAGGTCGTTGAGGTAGCGGCCGAACTCGTGCAGACCCGCCAGCGCGCGTGCGTTGACCGCCGCCGCCAGCGAATGCGAGAACAGCGACTCGAACAGGCTGAGCCGGTACTGGGTCGCGAAGGCGCCGAGCTGGGCCAGCGTCTGGTGGCCGATGCCGCGCTTCGGGGTCGTGATCGTGCGCAGGAAGGCCGGGTCATCGTTGTTGTTGACCAGCAGCCGCAGCCAGGCGCAGAGGTCCTTGATCTCGGCCCGGTCAAAGAAGCTCTGGCCCCCCGAGACCTTGTACGGGATCTGTGCCCGGCGCAGCGCCTTTTCCAGCGCGCGCGCCTGGTGGTTGGCGCGGTAGAGGATCGCGAAGTCCTTGAACGCCTTGTGCTGGTGGTTGGCGCGCAGACCCTGGATGCGGGCGACGGCGCGCTCGGCCTCATGCTCCTCCTGGTCGCAGGCGGTCACGCGCACCGGCTCGCCCTCGCCAAGCTCGCTCCAGAGCGTCTTCGGGAACAGCTTGGGATTCGGGCCGATCACGTTGTTGGCCGCGCGCAGGATGGCGCTGGTCGAACGGTAGTTCTGCTCCAGCTTGATCACGCGCAGCTCGGGGTAGTCCTGCGGCAGCTTCTTCAGGTTGTCCAGCGTCGCGCCGCGCCAGCCGTAGATCGACTGGTCGTCGTCCCCCACCGCGGTGAAGCGGCCGCGCTCGCCGACCAGCAGCTTGAGCAGCTCGTACTGGGTCGCGTTGGTGTCCTGGTACTCGTCGACCAGCACATGGCCGAGCTTCTGCTGCCATTTCTCGCGCACCTCGGGGAAGTCGCGCAGCAGCTTGAGCGGCAGCGCGATCAGGTCGTCGAAGTCCACGCTCTGGTAGGCGGCCAGCCGTTCCTGGTAGCGCGCCATCACCAGCGCGATCACGCGTTCGGTCTCGTCCTTGGCCTGGGCCAGCGCCTGCTCCGAGTTCAGGCCAGCCCCCTTCCAGCTGCTGATGATCCACTGCCACTGGCGCGCGGTCGCGCTGTCGGTGGTGCCGCCGCAGTCCTTCAGGATGCCGGTGATGTCGTCGGTGTCGAGGATGGAGAACTGGCTCTTGAGTCCGAGCGCCTTGCCGTCCTCGCGCAGCAGCCGCACCCCCAGCGAGTGGAAGGTGCAGATCAGCACATCCTTGGCGGCCTTGCCGACCAGCTGGCGCGCGCGCTCGCGCATCTCGGCCGCCGCCTTGTTGGTGAAGGTGATGGCGGCGATCCGGTTGGCCGCCAGCCCGGCCTGGATCAGGCGCCCGATCTTGTGCGTGATGACCCGCGTCTTGCCCGAGCCGGCGCCGGCCAGCACCAGGCAGGGGCCGCCGAGGTGATTCACGGCATCGAGTTGGGCGATGTTCAGACCGGCTGACATGGGGTGGTGCGCATGAAAAAGCTTTCGATGATAAGGGTTTGGCGGTTTTTTCGCTGGAGGATGCTGGCCCAAGTTCCGAGGCCTGCCTGTTCAGCAGGGTGGCCCTGCCTCAGATCGCCAGCGGATCGACATCGATGGCCCAGCGCAGCACGCCCTTGGCCTCGGGCTGGCTGCGCGCCAGCTGCAGCTGCTCCTGCCAGGCTGTCAGGAAGGCCTGCAGCGCTGGCCGCGAGTCGCTCTCGATCAGCAGCTGCGCGCGTTCGACGTTGGCTAAGCGCTGGATCGCCATCGGCACCGCCGGGTAGAGCGTCAGGTGCTGGCGCCCGGGCAGCGGCTCGCCGGCCTGCGCGGCGAGATTGAGCAGCGCCTGCGCCGCCTCCTGGGTGCGGGCCTCGGCGCGCACCAGCGCCTGGAACGAGTAGGGCGGCATCAGCGCGGCCTCGCGCTCCTGCAGCTGCTGCGTCGCGAAGGCCGGGTAGTCCTGCCGGGCCAGGGCCGCGAACAGCGGATGCGCGGGGTACCAGGTCTGCACCCAGAGCTCGACCGCAGCGCCCTGCGCCGCGACGAATTCGGCGTCACGCCCGGCGCGTCCCGCCGCCTGCAGCAGCAGCGCGAACAGACGCTCGGGCGCGCGGTAGTCGCTCGCGAACAGGCCGCCATCGGGATTGACGGCGGCGACCAGCGTGATGCGGCGGAAATCGTGGCCCTTGGCGATCATCTGGGTGCCGACCAGCAGATCGAACTCGCCCTCGTGCATCTGGCCGAGCCGTTGTTCCAGACTGCCCTTGGCGCGCGTGCTGTCGGCATCCAGCCGCAGCACGCGGATCGGCCCGCCATCGGCCCGCCTGGCATCGGCCAGCAGGCCGGCGAGCTGCTCCTCCAGCTGCTCGGTGCCGCGCCCGACCGGCGCGATGTCGAGGTTGCCGCAGTCCGGGCAGGCATAGGGCACGCGCGAGCTGTGGCCGCAGTGGTGGCAGCGCAGGGTGCGGTCGATCTTGTGGAACACCGCGTGCGCGCTGCAGTGCGGGCAGTCGCTCTTCCAGCGGCAGGCGTGGCAGGCCAGCACCGGCGCGTAGCCGCGCCGGTTGAGCAGGATCATGCTCTGTTCGCCGCGCGCGGCCCGTTCGGCGATCGCGCTCACCAGCGGCGGCGCGATCACGCACTGCTTGGGCTGGTGGTTCATGTCGACCAGCCGCAGCCTGGGCAGCGCGCCGCCACCGATGCGCTGCGGCATGTCCAGCCTGAGGTAGCGCCCGAGCTCAGCGGCACGCCAGCTCTCCAGCGAGGGCGTGGCCGAACCCAGCAGCACCCGGCAATGGCTGGATGCGCGGCCCTGGCTTTCCAGCCTGGCGCGGTAGATCGCGAGGTCGCGCGCCGAGTAGCGCGCCCCTTCCTGACTCTTGTAGCTCGGATCATGTTCCTCGTCGACCACGATCAGGCGCAGCCGGGGCAGGCTGGCGAAGATGGCCATCCGGGTGCCGAGCACGATGCGGGCCTGGCCCTGGTGCGCCAGCAGCCAGTGGTCGAGTCGCTGCGCCGGCGTCAGCCCGCTGTGCAGCGAGACCACGCCCCAGCGCGCGAAGCGCTCCGTGAAGCGGGCTTCGAGCTGTGGCGTCAGGTTGATCTCCGGCACCATGATCAGGGCCTGGGCCAGCGTATCCTGTTCGAGCAGATCCTGCACCGCGCGCAGGTAGACCTCGGTCTTGCCGCTGCCGGTGGTGCCGAACAGCAGTGCCGGTCTATCGGCCTGCTGGAAGCGCTGCAGCGATTCGGCCTGTTCGGGACTGAGCCCGGGGGCGGTCGTGGCCTCGCCCATGGGCACGGATTCCGGCGCCAGGTGCTCGGTGCCCGCTGCCTTGGCCAGGCGCTTGAGCTTGCGCGCGAGCTGTTCTGGCTGCAGGTCGCGCAGTTGCGGCGGCAAGGCGGCCAGCGCGACCTCCCCCAGGCTGCGCTGGTAGTAGCGTGCCGCGAAGCTGGCGAGCCCGCGCCAGTTGGCGTTGAGCGGTGGTATCGCATCGAGTACCTGCAGCACCGGACGCACCTGTCCGGGCTCCAGTCCTTCCAGGCTCAATCCGGGTGCATCCCAGACCAGTCCCAGCAGCTCGCGCTTGCCCAGTGGCACCCGTACCAGCGTGCCCGGTTCCAGCGCCCGATCGTGCACATAGGTCAGTGCCGGCCCCAGGCCGCTGTAGGCCGGCGTGGTCACGACCACGGCCAGCGGGATAAGGTCGCCAGTCGAGTCGGCGGGCTCAGTCATTCATCGGGTTCGAAGGTGGGTCTTGCTGCTGCCAGCATGCCATTGAAGTCAAGCACATTTTCTGTGGATAACTTTGTTGGCAACCATTGCGGGGCTGGCGTCACAGCGGGACTTCGACGGCATTCCAGATTTTTCCCTGCAACTCAATGGAATAAAAAATCCATTTGGAACAACAGCTTGATGTTTTCATGGGGCTGGGTTCCGACATCGGGCGGCAGCATGACGGGTCTTTTTCCGCTGCGACCAAACTGTGCAAAAGCCTGCGATTCCCGGCTCGGCCCATTGCCTCAGGCGCGTGCGCGCATCAGGCGCGAATGCGCATGCACCGTGTCGACCAGCACCTTCACGCTCTCGGGCGGCGTGTGCTGGCTGATGCCATGGCCCAGGTTGAAGATATGCGTCGGACCGGTCTGGTCGCGATCGGTGTGCGGCGTGCCAAAGCTCTCCAACACGCGCCGTACCTCGGCCGCGACCTGCTCGGGGTTGGCGAACAGCACGTTCGGGTCCAGATTGCCCTGCAGCGCCTTGCCTGGGCCACCGACATGGCCACCAATCCGCGCGCGGGCCTGCGCCAGGTTCACCGTCCAGTCCAGGCCCAGCACATCGCAGTCCAGGGTATTCATGTCATCCAGCCACAGGCCGCCGCCCTTGGTGAAGACAATGCGCGGGATGCGCTGGCCGTTGAACTCCTTGGGCAGCTGGTCCAGCACGCGCCGGGTGTAGGCCAGGCTGAACTGCTGGAAGTTGCCATCGGCCAGCACGCCGCCCCAGCTGTCGAAGATCATCACGGCCTGGGCGCCGGCTTCGATCTGGGTGCGCAGGTAGAGCGCGACCGCGTCGGCGTTGATTTCCAGCATGCGCCGCATCAGGTCGGGGCGCTGGTACATCAGCGTCTTGACCTGGCGGTAGTCGTCCGAGCCGCCACCCTCGACCATGTAGCAGGCCAGCGTCCAGGGGCTGCCCGAGAAGCCGATCAGCGGGACGCGGCCATTGAGCGCCCGGCGGATCGAGGTCACCGCGTCGAACACATAGCGCAACTTGTCCATGTCGGGCACGGCCAGGGCGGCGACGTCGGCCTCGGTGCGCACCGTCTTGGCGAACTTGGGGCCTTCGCCCAGCGCAAAGCTCAGGCCGAGGCCCATCGCGTCGGGCACGGTCAGGATGTCGCTGAACAGGATGGCCGCGTCCAGGTCGTAGCGCTCCAGCGGCTGCAGCGTCACCTCGGTGGCGTAGTCCACGTTGGTGGCCAGCCCCATGAAGCTGCCGGCCTGGGCGCGCGTGGCGCGGTATTCGGGCAGATAGCGGCCTGCCTGGCGCATCAGCCAGACCGGGGTGTGATCGGTGGCCTGGCGCAGGCAGGCGCGCAGGAAGCTGTCGTTTTGCAGCGGGGCAAAGCCGCTGGGGGTCGCGTTCGTGCTCATCCCGCCATTGTCGCAGCAGCGGTGCCAGACCACCTCAGGCCCGCGCCGTAGATCGCTCTGATCTTGATTGATCGTAAACCGCTCAGCGTGGGTCCAGCGCCTGCGTCACCTCGGCGACGCTGGGCAGTTCCGACAGCAGCCTGGGCGCCTTGCCGGGCCGATAGACGGCGTAGGTCGGCACGCCGTTGCGCCCCACTGCCGCCAGTGCCTGGGTCACGGCCGGGTCGCGCCGGGTCCAGTCGGCGCGCAGCAGCACCACGCCGTCGGCTGCGAAGCGGTCCAGCAGTCCGGGGTCCGACAGCACCGTGCCCTTGTTGTATTGGCAGGTCACGCACCAGGCCGCCGTGTAGTCCACGAACACTGGTTTTCCGGCTGCCTGCAGACTCGCCATCCGCTCGGGTGTCCAGGGATGCCAATTCCGGTCGTCGGTCGGCAGGTCGGCTGCGGTGGTCCCCATCACGGCCCGGGCCTGAGGCTGAGGCGTCCAGATCCGGTCGCCACCTTGCCAGAGCAAGGTCACCAGTCCCGCCAGCACCAGCGGTGCCAGCAGCTTGCGCGCCCGTCCGTGCCGGCCCAGTGCCCAGGCCAGCCAGGCCAGCAGCAACAAGGCCAGCAACAGCGTCGCCGCCCCGTCGATGCCGGTCTGCTGTCCCAGCACCCAGAGCAGCCAGACCACCGTCGCGAGCATCGGAAACGCCATGAACTGGCGCAGCGTCTCCATCCAGGCGCCCGGTCGGGGCAACGCATGCGCCACCCAGGGCGAGAAGCTGGCCGCCAGATAAGGCAGCGCCATGCCGGTGCCTATGGCGCAGAAGACGGCCAGCGCCTGTGCGGTCGGCAGCCCGATAGCCAGCCCCAGCGAGGCGCCCATGAAGGGCGCCGTGCAGGGCGATGCCACCGCCACCGCCAGCACGCCGGTCAGGAAGGCATCCGCCAGCGGATGACGCAATTGCAGCCCCGCCAGCGAGGCCGGCAGCACGCGGCCGAACTCGCACAGCCCCGCCAGGTTCAGGCCGATCGCGGTGAACAGCAAGGCCAGGCCGGCCACCACCGCCGGATTCTGCAACTGGAAGCCCCAGCCCAGCTGTTCGCCCGCCGCTCGCAGCGCCAGCAGCAGGCCGCCCAGCGCCAGGAAGGACAGCAGCACGCCCGCCGTGTAGGCCAGGCCGGCCCGGCGGTGCGCGCGCCGGTCATCGGCATGGCGCGCGAAGGCCATCACCTTGATCGCCAGCACCGGGAACACGCAAGGCATCAGATTCAGGATCAGTCCGCCCGCCAGCGCACCGAGCAGGGCAGCCCAGAGCCCGATCCCGCCGGCGGCTCCGGCCTCGGGGGGCGGCTGAATCTGTGTGGCTGGCGGGATTTGCGCCAGCGCCTGCTTCAGGGCTTCGGGCACTTCGCTGCGCTGCGCGGTGGCCGGCCAAGCCCCTTCCACCAGCACCTCCAGCCGTACCCCCGCAGGACGGTCGTCCTTGCCTGCCAGCGCCACCACGAGCGGCACCTGGGTCGGCCCTTCGCTGCGGTCTGGCGACAAGGGCAGGCTGGCACTCCAGCGTGCGCCCTCCCAGGCCTGGGTCCAGGGCGCACCCGGTGTGATCAGCCCCACGATTTCGGGGAAGATCTCCAGCGTCTGTCCGCGCCAACCCGTAGGCAATCCCTCCAGGCTGACCTTCAGGGATTTTTCATCCGGACGCAGCCGGCTTCCGTTGGCCGGCTGGGTGCGCGGCGCCGCATCCCAGGCCTGCTGGAACAGGCCCGCATGCTGGGCCGTCGAGCCCTGGACGGGAATCCGGAGCTGGAAGCGACCTTCCTCGGGGATGCATTCCTGGCGGCAGACCAGCCAGCTCGCGTGCAGCGCCAGTTCCAACTCGCTGCCACTGAATTCGGACGTCACGGTCACGGGCACTGGCAGCAACACCTGGCCGTCGTAGCCGTAGTTGGCCAGCTCGCCGAGCGGGAACTTGCGCGGCGTCGGCCAGGCGATCTCGCCCGCGCTGGCACCAGCCGGCAGGGTCCAGCGCAGCTCGGTCGGCAGGCCCGAGTCGCCCGCGTTCTTCCAGTAGCTGTGCCAGCCGGGCGCGTGCTGCAGTTGCAGCCCCAGCCAGAGTGGCTTGCCGGCTGTCACGCCCTCGGGCGCATGGACCAGCAACTCGGCCCGCACCTGGGCGGTCTTGACGACAGCGCCTCCCGTCAGGTCCAGCGCCCGTGAGGGCAAGGCTGTCGCGGTCAGCCAGGCATATAGCAGAAGGGCAATCCAGTGGCGCATCATCAAGGCAGTAATGTGGTGTCCGATCGGGGCCTGTGGCAATCCCGATCCTGCATTGTGCAGGAGGGGGTCAGACCCTGCCGGGGGCTTAAGATCTCGCCATGCCCGCTTCCTCACTCGCCCTGCGCCGCTGGGCCGATCTCTGCACCACCGACTTCCCCCGCCTCGATTCCGGGCGCACCGTTGCCGTGCTGCCCGTTGCCGCGATCGAGCAGCATGGCCCGCACCTGCCGCTGTCGGTCGATGCCGACCTGGTCGAAGGCATACTCGCGGCCGCCGGCCCGCACCTGCCGGACAGCTGTCCGGCCTATCTGCTGCCGACCCAGTCGATCGGATTGAGCCCCGAGCACCAGCGCTTCCCCGGTACCCTCACGCTGCGGCCCGAGACCGTGTTGCGGCTCTGGACCGACATCGGCGAATCGGTCGCCCGCGCCGGCGTGCGCAAGCTGCTGATCTTCAACAGCCACGGCGGCCATGCCGGCATCATGGATCTGGTCGCGCGCGATCTTCGCACCCGCCTCGGCCTGCTGGTCTACAGCGCGAGCTGGTTCAACCTGCCGCTGCTCGACGCGCAGGGCCAAGACCTCGACGCCCGCATCAGTCCCGCCGAGCACCGCTTCGGCATCCATGCCGGCCAGGTCGAAACCTCGATGATGCTGGCGCTCAAGCCCGAGCTGGTAAGGATGGATCGCGCCCGCGACTTTGCGTCCACTTCGCAACAGCGCGCCGCTCAATACCCGATCCTGGGCAATGGCCGCAGCGCCAAGCTGGCCTGGCAGATGCAGGACTACCACCCGCAAGGCGCGGTCGGCAACGCCGCGCTGGCCGATGCCGCGACGGGTCGAGAGCTGGTCGCAGCCGCCGGGCGCTCGCTGGCCCAGTTGCTGCAGGAGCTCAGCCAGCTGCCGCTCTCCACGCTGGTGGACCGGCCCGACCTGAGCTCCTGAGCCCTCAGACGCCGCCGAGCTGCTCCCAGCGCTCCAGCGCCGTCATCAGCGCCTCCTCGATCTCGCCGTGGCGCGCCGACAGCAAGGCGGCCTTGGCCGGATCGTTCGCATACAACTGGCCGTCGGCCAGTGCCTGGTCGATCCGTTGCTGTTCCTGCTCCAGCGCCTCCATCTGTGCCGGCAGTGCCTCAAGCTCGCGCTGCTCCTTGTAGCTCAGCTTGCGCTTGACCGGCGGCGCGACGCTGGGCGACGGCACAGCCGCAGCCGCAGCTGTACCTGCTGCGGTCGCAGCCTGTCCCTTGGCCGCCAGCGTCTTGTCGCCCAGCTTGCCTGAAGAGGTCCTGGCACCCCAGGGTGATCCGGCCACCGCGCCCTGCGCCCGTGCCGCCTGTGTCAGCCAGTCCTGCACGCTGCCCTCGTATTCGCGCCACAGGCCGTCGCCCTCGAACACGATGGTGCTCGTGACCACGTTGTCGAGGAAGCGCCGGTCATGACTGACCAGGAACACCGTGCCCTCGTACTCGGCCAGCAAGCCTTCGAGCAGCTCCAGCGTGTCGATGTCGAGGTCGTTGGTGGGTTCGTCCAGCACCAGCACGTTGGCCGGGCGCGCGAACAGGCGCGCCAGCAGCAGTCGGTTGCGCTCGCCACCCGACAGCGTCCTGACTGGCGCGTGCGCTCGCGCTGGCGAGAACAGGAAATCACTCAGATAGCTCTTCACATGGGTGCGGCGGCCGTTGATCTCGACCCACTCGCTGCCTGGGCTGATGAAATCCTCCAGCGTCGCGTCCAGGTCGAGCTGATCCCGCATCTGGTCGAAATAGGCCACCTGCATCTGCGTGCCGCGCTTGACCGTCCCCTCGTCGGGCTCCAGCTGACCCAGGATCAGCTTCAGCAGCGTGGTCTTGCCGGCGCCGTTCGGGCCGATCAGGCCGACCTTGTCGCCACGCAGGATGGTGGCGGTGAAATTCTTGACGATGGTCTTGCGCGAGTCGCCGTCGCCGAACCACTTGCTGGCGTTCTCCAGCTCGGCCACCAGCTTGCCGCTCGGCGCGCCACTGCTGACCTCCATCCGCACCCGGCCCACGGCCTCGCGCCGCTGCGAGCGCTGGGAGCGCAGCACCGAAAGCCGCTCGATGCGCGCCTGCGCCCGCGTGCGCCGCGCCTCGACTCCCTTGCGGATCCAGATCTCTTCCTGGGCCAGCAGCTTGTCGGCCTTGGCGTTGATCACCGCTTCCTGCGCGAGCTGCTCTTCCTTCAGCACCTGATACTGGCTGAAGTTGCCCGCATAGCTCATCAGCCGGCCGCGGTCGAGTTCGACCGTCCGCGTCGTGACCCGGTCCAGGAAGGCGCGGTCGTGGCTGATCACCACCACGCTGCCCTTGAAGCCCAGCAACAGCTCCTCCAGCCAGCCGATCGCGTCGAGGTCGAGGTGGTTGGTCGGCTCGTCGAGCAGCAGCACATCGGGCTGGCTGACCAGGGCGCGCGCCAGGGCCACCCGTTTCTTGAGTCCGCCCGACAGCTCGCCGACCCGGGTCGAGCCATCGAGTTGCAGCTTGTCCAGCGTCTGTTCGACCCGCTGTTCCCAGTTCCAGGCATCGAGCGCCTCGATCTCGTTTTGCAGCGCGTCGAGATCGACCCCTGGCGCATGTTCCAGATACTGCTCGCGCACCCATTTGGCGCGCGCCAGTCCTTCGCTCGTGACATCGAACACGCTCGCATCGCCATCCAGCACCGGCTCCTGCGGCACATAGGCTTGGCGCAAGCCGTTCTGCGTCTGGACCAGACCATCGTCCGGCCTTTCGCTACCCGCCAATATCTTGAGCAGCGACGACTTGCCGGTGCCGTTGCGACCCACGAGACCGACGCGCTCCTGCGTTTCGAGGGAGAAGTCTTGGTGATCCAGCAAGGGCACATGCCCGAACGCCAGCGATACCTGATTGAGAGTGATCAAAGCCATGAGAGCGATTATCCGCCCGACCCATACTCATCATCCCAAGCCCAAGCCCAAGCCCAAGCCCAAGCCCAAGCCCAAGCCCAAGCCCAAGCCCAAGCCCAAGCCCAAGCCCAAGCCCAAGCCCAAGCCCAAGCCCAAGCCTGTCCGGCTGTTTTCGCCCAACCTCAAAATTTTTTGGCTGCGGTCTTCAAAACGTCGCGCGGCGGGTATAGAATTTGACTCCCGACGCAAAAGACCTTGTCTTCTGCCTCAGGTTAGTCCGGCAGCTCGAAGAAAAAATCTTCAGTCCCCTGGGTCAAGGCGCAGGAAACTGTGTCATAATTCAAGGCTTCGCTGATCGCAGCGAGGCAAACGAAGCGAAGTGACAAAAGTCGCCGAGCAGGT
>NZ_JAQTZS010000035.1 GCF_028687635.1 Malikia sp.
CGGCCATCATGCCGCACCCGCTGGCCTATGTGTTCAAGAAGGAGCTGCTGCGCGTGCCCTTCTTCGGCTGGGCCATCGGCAGCATGGACATGATCCACATCGACCGCGCCGACGGCGCGCGCGCCTTCGCCAAGATGGTGCAGCAGGGCAAGCGACTGCTGGACCAGGGCACCTGGGTCATCATGTTCCCGGAAGGCACCCGCATCGAACGCGGCCAGAAAGGGCAGTACAAGAGCGGCGGCACAAGACTGGCGATCAAGACCGGCGCGCCGGTGATCCCGGTCGCCGTGACCTCGGCCAAGTGCTGGCCGCGCAAGGCGCTGTTCAAGCGGCCGGGTCAGGTCGAGATCTCGATCGGGCCGCAGATTCCCAGCGTCGGCCGCCAGCATGACGAGCTGATGGCCGAGGTCGAGGCCTGGATCGAGGCCGAGATGCGTCGCCTCGACCCCGAGGCCTACGCGCAGACCGCCTGAGCCGGGTCCAGCGATGGCCACCAGCCCGCTCGCGTCCCAGCCGGGCCTGTTCGAGACCGGCGCGGGCGACGGCCTGCCAGCCCCGGTCAGCCGTCACCCGCGCGCCAACCGTGAAACCCGGCTCGGCGGCACGCTGGTGGCCTACGAATTCCAGCGCGGCCAGCGCCGCACCATCGGCCTGAGCGTGGGCCCGCAGGGCCTGAGCGTGCGCGCGCCGCGCTGGACGCCGCTTGCCGAGGTCGACGCGCTGGTCCAGCGCAAGGCCGACTGGGTGCTGGCCAAGCTGCGCCAGCTGCGGCAGGCCAGCCGACTGGCGCCGGCCGCGATCGAATGGCGCGAGGGCGCCGTCATTCCCTACCTGGGCCGCAGCCTGGCGCTGGCACTCGCGCCAGAGCACCGCTTCGACGGCGCGGGCGCGGCGCTCGACGGCGAGCGCCTGCTGCTGGCGCTGGCGCGCGACGCCGGGCCGGATCAGCTGCGCGACACGGCGCAGGCCTGGCTGATGCGCGAGGCCAGGCGGATCTTCCTGCAGCGGCTGGACCATTTCGCGCCACGTCTGGGCGTACGCTACCGCAGCCTCAAGCTGTCTAGCGCCGCCACCCGCTGGGGCAGCGCGAGCGCCGACGGCGGCATCCGCCTGAACTGGCGACTGGTGCACCTGAGCCTGGAGATGATCGACTACGTGGTCGCGCACGAGCTCAGCCACCTGCGCGAGATGAACCACAGTCCGGACTTCTGGGGCGTGGTCGCCAGCGTGCTGCCCGACTACGACTTGCGTCGCCAGGCATTGCGGCGGGTACGGCTGGCGCCCTGATTCCGGTTTCGAACCCGCACGGCGGGCACAAGGTCGGTCGCTTGGGTAATATCCGGGCATGAGTTCATCGCTGAAACACCTGATCGACAACAACCGTGCCTGGGCCGCCCAGATGGAGCTTGAGCGCCCCGGCTTCTTCGAGAAGCTGTCGCACCAGCAAAGCCCCAAGTACCTCTGGATCGGCTGCTCCGACAGCCGGGTGCCGGCCAACCAGATCACCGGCCTGGACCCGGGCGAGGTGTTCGTGCACCGCAACGTCGCCAACGTGGTGGTGCATTCGGACCTCAACGCGCTGTCGGTGATCCAGTACGCGGTCGACATGCTCAAGGTCGAGCACATCATGGTGGTCGGTCACTACGGCTGCGGTGGCGTGCTGGCCACGCTGCGCGGCGCCCGTGTCGGCCTGGTCGACAACTGGTTGCGCCATGTCCATGACGTCAAGATGCGCCACCGTCGCCGGCTCGATCACCTGCCGGTGGCCGTGCAGGAGGACGTGCTGTGCGAGATGAACGTGATCGAGCAGGTCGGCAACGTCGCGCTGTCCAACGTGATGCAGGACGCCTGGAGCCGGGGTCAGAAGGTCTCGGTGCACGGTTGGTGCTATGGGGTCAAGGACGGCCTGGTCAAGGATCTGGGTGTGACGATGAGCCAGCCCGGCGAGGTCGTCGACGTGTTCCGCAACGCCATCAAGCGCTACCCGCGCGGTGCCTGAAGCAACGGCGCCCCGGCCTTCATGCCTGCCGCCGCAGCCAGGCTGCAATCCACCCGCAAGAAATTTGCTTAAAATTCAAGAAAGCATTGCTTGTTTTGCAATCAATGACATATGGATTAATGCAACCCAGCCGCTCCATCTTCATCCACTGAACCCCAGGGAGGCGCACTTCAGTTTTGAATCCGTCATGCCGATTTCGATTTGAAGTTTTCGGTAAAACTGAAAAATGCTCTCATGACTCTCAATTCCGTGATTTCCAAAGGCTTGCGCATCCTGGTGGTCGATGACAACGCGAATGATCGCCGTCTGCTGACCGATTGCCTGCGCGAGCAGGGCTACCGCCTGTACGTGGCGGAGGATGGTCATGACGGCATCGAGAAGGCGCGCCTGGTCCAGCCCGACCTGGTGATGATGGATGTGTGCATGCCGGTGTGCGACGGCATCGCGGCCTGTCGCCTGCTCAAGACCGATCCGCGCACGGCGGCCTTGCCGGTGATCTTCCTGACCGCCGCGGCGCAGCCCGAGGATCGCGTGCGCGGACTGATGGTGGGGGCGGTCGACTACATTGCCAAGCCCTTCGATTTCGATGAGGTCCGGCTGCGTGTGAGCATCCACTTGAAAGCCTGGCGCCATGGGGTGCCCGTGTCGCCCCAGCCCGGCTCGACCGTTCCGGATACCTTGCCCTTGGCCAGGCTCGATGACGCCGCCGCTCCGGTGTCCAACGTCGATGCGCTGGTATTCCGTGCCGCGCAGCGCCTGCTGCACGACGATCTGGCGCAGCCACCCGATCTGGCGGGTCTGGCCAAGGCCGTCGGCACCAACGCACGCCGGCTCAACGAGGCCTTTCGCAGTTGCGCGGGCGCGACGGTGTTCGAATACCTGCGGGAGGCGCGCATGGAGCAGGCGCGCAAGCTGCTGCGCGAGACCAGCCTGGCAGTGCAGGTGATCGCCTGCGACCTGGGCTACGACAATCCGGCCAATTTCTCGACGGCGTTTCGCGCGCGCTTCGGTCTGTCGCCGCGCGACTACCGCAAGGCCCCCGGCGCGCCACCCTTGATCATGGATCAGACCGCTGCCGCATGACGCCGGCCCTGCTGGACCGGCTGCGTTGCCTGTTCGCATGGCTGGTCCTGATCGCGGGCGGGTGGGGCGGCGCGGTCTGGGCGCAGGAGGCGCCACTGGATCTGGCACAGCTGCCCCAGCGCAGCGCTCTGGTGTCCCGGCTGCAGCTGCTGGTCGATCGCGAGGCGGCCCTGGATCCCGCCGAGGCCCTGCGCCAGCCTGGGTGGGCAGCGGCGACGACCCGCCAGCTGAACCAGGGGAGCACGGCGGCGGCGCTCTGGCTGCGGCTGGATCTGGGCAATCACGGTCCGGCCGAGCTCACGCGTTGGCTCTCGATGGGCAACCCGCGCCTGGAGCAGGTCCAGCTGTACCGCTTCGACGTCGCAAGCGGTCTGCTGCTGGAGCAACAACAGTCGGGCATGGCTTATCCCCCCGCCGTGCGGCTGGCGCGTGGCAGGGATGCGGTCTTCTCGTTCACCTTGATGCCGGGCGAGCGTCACACGCTGTTGCTGCGCGTGCAAAGCCGGACCGTCATGGGGATGCAGCCCGAGCTCTGGGCACCCCTGCATTACCTGGAACAGGAAGAGCTCGACGACCTGCTGTATCTGTTGCCCATCGGGATGATGTCCGGCCTGGTGCTGTATCTGCTGGCCAATACGCTGGCGCGTGGTCACCATTTCCTGTTCCTGTACGCGCTCTGGCTGCTGCTCGGAGCGGCCTATGATTTTGCGTTTCAAGGTTACCTGCGTCGCTACCTGATGCCCGACGGCGGTGACCTCGCGGCCCGCTTGCCGCATTTGCTGGGGCTGCTGGCGGCCATGATGATGTCGTTCTATATCCATGCCTATCTGGAGATGGGGCGTCGTGGCTGGTGGGGCCGTTTTTTTCCAGCGGTGACGGCGCTGCTGGCGGTCTTTGCCTTGTTGACCCTGTTTGGCGACCTGCGCTGGGCGATCGCTAAGTCCACCGGGGTGCTGATCCTGTTCCACCTGATCTGGCCCCTTGCGCTGATCCAGCCTTGGCGCGAGGGGATGCCGCATGTGCGCTTGTTCACGCTGGCACTGAGTTGCGTCTGGCTATTCACCCTCTTGCGGGTGGCGAGCGTCATGGGGTTGCTGCAACCGTCGAGCGTCATGGGGTTCCTGCACCTGTCGAGCCTGGCGGTGCTCTATCTGGCCGTCCTGTTCAAGTTCTTCATGACCTGCGTGCTGCTGTACGTGGTGGTGCGCCATTCGGTCTCGGAGTCCCGCGCCTTGGCCACCATGCAGGCCGAACTGCTGGACGCGCAGCACATAGAGCAACAGCGGCTGGAAGAGGCCGTGCGCGTGCGCAGCGCAGCGCTGCGCCAGGCCGCGGTCGACGCCGACGAGGCGGTCCGCGCCAAGGGCGAGTTGCTGGCCCGGGTCGGTCATGACCTGCGCGCCCCGTTGACGGCCATCATGGCGTACGCGGCTCGCCTTGAGGCTGCCAGCGGGGCGGTGTGCCAGCTGGCGCTGGCCATCGGGCGCAGCGCGCGCGAGCAGCTGGCGCTGATCAACGGCTTGATCGAATATGCCCGCGCTGGCGTGCAGCCTGACGCCGTGTTGCCGCAGCCGCTCTACCTGAAGGCCTGGCTGCGCAGCATCGCCGACCAGGCGGTTGCGCTGGCGGCCCGGCAGGGCAACCACTTCGAGTTCCGGATCGAAGGCGACTTGCCCGACGTCGTCTTGCTCGATGCCAAGCGCGCGCGCCAGGTGCTGGAGCTGCTGCTGACCCACGCCGCCGAGCGGACTCATCAGGGCCAGGTCGAGCTGAGGGTGGAACCCTTGCCTTCGGCGGGACCGGAACCGGACGAGCCGATTCGACTGCTGTTCACCGTGCGCGACGACGGTCCAGCCATCGCGGCTGACCAGTTGCCGACGCTGTTCCAGCCCTTTCTGCGGCTGGGTCTCGATCAGAGCCATCATGAGGTGGGCCTGGGGCTGGCGATTGCGCACCAGTGGGCGCAACGCATGGGCGGCAGGCTGCAGGCCTCCAGCCAGCCCGAAGGGGGAGCCACCCTGCGTCTCACCCTGCCGATGCCGAGGTCGAGCGAGGAGGCCATCGCCCCTCGTCGCCTGCTGCGCCAGGAGGCGCAACTGCCCGAGTTGCGGGGGGCCGGACGGCGCCTGTGGCTGGTGGATGACAGCCCGGTCGTGCGCGAACTGCTGATGGCCGATTTCTCGGACATGGGCTTCGAGTTCAAGGCGCTGACCGACGGTCGCGAGGCCTTGCTGTGTCTGCGCGATCCGCAGGCCCAGGCCCCGGACCTGCTGCTGACCGACCTGAGGATGCCGGGCGCCGATGGCCTGACCCTGTTGCGCAACGCGCGCGCGCGCTGGCCGGATTTGCCCGTCGTGCTGCTGACCTCAGCCCCCGAGGTCGTGGCCGATTTGCGGCACGACTTTTCGGCGGTGCTGGCCAAGCCGATCAGCCGGGCACAGCTGCGCCGGACCTTGGCCGAGCTGCTGGGGCTGGAGCTGTCCGAGACCGTGCCGACCGAGGAGGCGGCATGAACCGGCTCTGTCGTTTCGCGCTCGCCTGCTGGCTGGTTTTCTGCTGGGGGCTGGCCGGTGCCGCCCGCGTGGCCGACCCGGTCGATCTCGGCCAGGTCGAGCCGTATCTGGATCTGCTGCCCCTCGTCGAGGTGCTGGAGGACGGATCGGCCGCGCTGACTCCCGAGCAGGCGCTGCTGCAGCCAGGCTGGCAGCCCGCCACGCCCCGGTGCTTGAACCGCGGCGTGACCGATGCCGCCGTCTGGTTGAAATTGCAGGTCGGGAACCGGACCGGCAAGCCGCTGGAGCGCTGGCTCACGCTGGGCTCGCCCAGGCTGGAGCGCGTCGACTACTACCGCCTGGCGCCGGACGGCGCGCAACCGATCGAGGCCGCCGTGAGCGGTCTGGCGCACGCGCTGGCGCGCCGACCGGCCGTGGGGATGGTCTCGATCTTTCCGGTCAGGCTTGAGCCCGGCGGGTCCGCCACGCTGCTGCTGCGCGTGACGGGCCGGACCCGCATCATGCTGGAGCCGGGCCTGTGGGAGCCGCTGGCCTACCGTGCGCAGGAGTCCGACCTGACCTTGCACCAGCTGGTGCCGCTCTGTGCCTTGCTGGGCATCGCTCTGTGCATGCTGGTGCATGGCTTGGCGCGACGCGACCGCGGCTTGCTGCTGCTGGCCGCCTGGCTGTCCATGATGGCGCTGTACGAGTTTTCCTTCGGCGGCCACCTGTACCATTTCATTTTTCACGAGGGGGGCGAACTGCCGGTTCGCGCCTCGGTGGTGCTGGCCAACCTCTGCATGGTGTTGTGCGCGAGCTTCACGCTCCTGTTCCTGCGCCTGTACCAGCGGCGTGGCTGGCGCGTCGCTTATCCCCTGTTGATCGGATCCAGCCTGTTGCTGGCCTTGCAGGCCGCCTTCGGCGATCTGCGAGCGGCCAATGTCATGACCGTTCCCCTGTTGGGGGCTTTTTTCGCGATCTGGCCGGTCTCGATCCTGTGGGCCTGGCGCCGCGGCGTGGCCAATGCGGGGCTGTACTCGCTGGCCTCCTTCGGCTTGTGTCTGACCATCATCCTGCGGCTCGCCGAGCAACTGGGCTGGCTGACAACCGATATCCTGCCCTCCGACAGCGTGACCATGCGGCCTTCGCTGGCGTTGGCGCTGGTGATGGTGTCCGGCATGCTGCGGAGTTCCTTTGCCGAGCAAAAGGCCTTCCGCGCGGCCCAGGCGGCGCTGCTCCAGTCCCGGCAGGACGAGCATGTGCGGCTGGAGGCACTGGTGCGCGAGCGGACCCAAACCCTGCAGGATGCCGTCATCGTTGCCGGCGAGGCGCACCGCGCCCGCGGTGAGTTGTTGGCGCGTGTCAACCACGATCTGCGCCGGCCGGCCGCCGAGATCGTCGAGCTGGTGGCGCCGCTTGAGCAGGCGGGTGGCGAGCATGCCGAGTATGGCTCGATCATCCGCCGCAGCGCTTCCCATCTGCAGGGGCTGATCGATGACCTGATCGTCGAGGCCGGCGCTGGCAACCCCCAGGGTGGCATCAGGCCCGAGCCGGTCGAGCTGCTCGGCCTGCTTGAGGTCCTGGCGGCCGAGGCCGAGGGTCTGGCCAGGGCTGGCGGCAACGAGTTCGTCTTTTCCTGCGGGACCGGCCTGCCGCCGCAGGTGCTGGTGGATGCCAAGCGCCTGCGCCAGGTACTGATCAACCTGCTGGATAACGCGGCCAAGTTCGCTCGTGGTGGCCGGGTCGAATTCCAGGTCGATGCCGTCACGGGTCCCGCCACGGCGGCGCTGACCTTCACGGTGAGCGACACGGGGATCGGCATGAGCGCCGAGCAGCTGGCCGAGGTGTTCGAGCCCTACCGCCGGGCCGAAAGTTCCAGCGGCCTGCCCGGCCTGGGCCTGGGTCTGGCGATTGCCCGCCACTGGGTCGAGTGCATGGGGGGCACTATCCGGGTCGATAGCGCACCGGGCCAGGGCACGACGATGAAGGTCTTGCTGCCCCTGGGGTTGCCAGCACTGGCGGCGGAGTCGGAGTCGTCCGTGGGCACATCGGACGTGCTGACCGACGCCGGCGACAACGTCCCGATGGTGCTCCCTGGCGGCGCCAGCCTGGCCGAGGCGGCCTCCCTGTTGCGGATGGGGGCGGTCTCCGATCTGCTCGACTGGGCGGCGGTCCTGGTCGTTGGCCAGCCCGAATGCCGGTCCTTCGCCGAGCGAATCACCACCCTGGCCGAGCAGGGTGATCTGCGCGGCTTGGCGGCGCTGTTGGAGTCCTGCCCGACCTTGGCAGCCGCCCCGACCACTGGATGACGATACGCCTCGCCTCCTCGGAGTCGTCAGGTGACCGGATCTGAACGGGCTCAAGCGCTTGGTCGGTGCGGACGGCGATCAGAACCAGTGCGAAACGCGGTCGCCTGAACGTTGCTGGCGCAGGTAGGTGGGGATCAGCCAGGTCGGACTCGAATGGCAGCTTGGCTCGCCATCGCGCGGGTCTGGCTTGTCACTGGCCTGGCGAACGGTCGGGCTGCCGCCTGACTGGAATGGCAGCAGGGAGGGAACGAGATCGGCGATCAGGCGCTCGATGTCTGTCCATTTCTTGAACATCATGGTCTCCTCTATATGTCGTAGCGACCGTTGACCCACTGTAAGGCGCCCAGCCGGAGCAGTTTTTGATTTCGACCTGCGAACTTTTGCCGCCGGGAAAAACCTGTCCAGTCCTGCGGGACGTCATGGGGCCTGCGACAATCCGCCGCTGTGTCCTGAAAAACCATTTCCATCATGAGCTCCGACACCGTTTGTCCCTGCGGTCGCACCGACGTCAAGGGTCGCCCGCTGGCCCGTGCCGCCTGTTGCGGGCCTTTTCTCGACGATTTCGCCGCTCAACCAGCGCCCGATGCCGAGCACCTGATGCGCTCGCGCTACAGCGCCTTTGTTGAGCAGAGTGCCGCTTATCTGCTCGCCAGCTGGCACGCCAGCCAGCGCCCGGCCGCGATCGACTTCGAGCCCGGCTGCAAGTGGCTGGGTCTGGAGGTCAAGGGCGCCCGCTCGACCGGACCCGACGCGGCCGAAGTCGAATTCGTCGCGCGTTCGCGTGTCGCTGGACGCGGCCAGCGCCTGCACGAGCGCAGCCGCTTCGTGCGCGAGGACGGGCGCTGGTACTACCTCGACGGGGATATGTTGTGAGCGCGCCGAGCGTGAGCTTCGACGCCGTGCTGTTCGACTGCGACGGCGTGCTGGTCGATTCCGAGCCGATCACCCAGGGCGTGTTGCGCGACATGCTGGAGGAAGCCGGCTGGGCCATGACGCAAGAGGAATGCATGCGCCTCTTTGTCGGCAAGATGGTGCGCCAGGAGCGCGCGCTGATCGAGTCGCGCACCGGCCAACCCCTGACCGATGACTGGATGGCCGCCTTCTACCAGCGCCGCAACCAGCGCCTGCAGGCCGAACTGCAGGCGATCGAGGGCGCGCTGGCGGCCGTCGCCGCGGCGCATGCCCATGCCGGGGGGCGGATCGCCTGCGCCTCGGGTGCCGACCGGCACAAGGTCGAGTTCCAGCTCGACATGGCGGGCCTGCGGCCGTATTTCGAGAACCGCGTCTTCAGCGGCCACGATATGCCGCGCGGCAAGCCCGCGCCCGACGTCTACCTGGCGGCGGCCGCGCACTTGAGCGCCGCGCCGGCCCGCTGTCTGGTGATCGAGGATACGCCGACCGGCGTGACGGCCGGTGTCGCCGCCGGCGCCGAGGTCTGGGCCTACTGCCCGCTGCCCGAGGCTGGCGCGCGTCTGCGCGCGGCCGGCGCCGCCAGGCTGTTCGGACATATGGACGAGGTCGCGCTGGCGCTGGGGTCTTTGCCCGGCCGCCCGTCAGCCCGCGCGGGCCTGCGCTAGAGTCGCCGCATGCCCAAGACCGTCACCCAGGCTGAACCGCCACGCCCCTTCCTCTCCCTGGCCACCGCCGTGCCCAAGCCGGGTCAGGCCGTGCCTTCGCCCTGTGTCGGCGTCTGCCGCATGACCGAGGCCGGCGACCTGTGCCAGGGCTGCTGGCGCACCCGCGAGGAACTACGGGCCTGGAAGGCCAGCGACGACTTGTCCAAGCTGGCGGTCTGGCGCCTGGTCGAGCAGCGCCAGCGGGAGGCCGGGCTGCAGCCGGTCTGAAATCACCCGGTCCGTCGCGCCACGCCAGGCTGGCGCTCGCTCCCGGTGCCATCTCCCATTGCCTGCTGCGTCGGCTTAAACTGGCGCCGACTGCCAGTCGTGAACGGAGCGTGCCTTGGAACAGACAGAACCGCGCATCGACCGCGCCATGCCGGAGCCCGTGCCGCTGCCGCGGCGACCGCGCCTTGCGCCCAAGGGCCGTCAGGTCGATCCGGCCGCCCGCGAGCGCGTTGACCGGCTCTGCGCCGATCTCGAACCCAGGGCCGACCTGCTGATCGAGCACCTGCACCGGCTGCAGGATGCCGACGGCGGGCTGCGCAAGGGCCTGCTGGCCGCGCTGGCCGAGCGTCTGCGCCTGAGCCAGGCCGAGGTGCACGAGGTCGCGACCTTCCATCACCATTTCGACGTGGACGATGACGCCGCCGCGTTGCCCGCCACCACGGTGCGCGTCTGCACCAGCCTGTCCTGTGCCATGGCCGGCGGCCAGAGCCTGCTGGCTGATTTGCGTCAGCGCCTGGCCGGCGACCCGTCGGTGCGAGTGGTCGAGGCGCCCTGCATCGGCCAGTGCCACCGCGCGCCGGCTGCCTGCGTGGGCCAGCACCAGTTGCCTGAAGCCAGCGTCGGGTCAGTGAGCGCTGCGCTGGCAGAAGGTGATACCGGCCCGCGCCTGCTGCCGGCAAGCGGAGCACCCGAATCCCCGCGCGACTATGCCCAGTTCCGGCGCCTGCTGGCCGGCGCTCTGACGCCCGAAGCCGTGCTGGCCGAACTCAAGGCCTCGGGCCTGCGTGGCCTGGGTGGCGCGGGCTTTCCAGCCTGGCGCAAGTGGGACACGGTGCGGGCCCAGCCCGGGCCGCGCTACCTGGTGGTCAACATCGACGAGGGCGAGGTCGGCACCTTCAAGGACTGGCAGCTGCTCTCGATCCAGCCCCGGCTGGCGCTCGAAGGGCTGCTGATCGCCGCGCGGGTGGTCGGCGCGGAAAAGGCCTGGATCTACCTGCGCGACGAATACCACGACTGCCGCGCGCTGTTGCAGGACGAACTGGCCGCGCTGGGGCAGCGCATCGCCGGCTGGCAGGCCGAGTTCCCGCAGGTGCTGTTCCCGGCCATCGAGCTGCGCCGGGGCGCTGGCGCCTATGTCTGCGGCGAGGAGTCGGCGCTGATCGAGTCGCTGGAAGGCCGGCGCGGCCTGCCACGGCTCAAGCCGCCGATCGTCGCGCTGCAAGGCCTGTTTGGCCGCCCGACGCTGGTGCACAACGTCGAGACCCTGTCCTGGCTGCCCGCCATCCTCGAACAGGGCGGCGCCTGGCTGGCGGGGCAGGGCCGGCGTGGCCGCAACGGCTTGCGCCGCTTCAGCGTCTCCGGCCGCGTGAAGCATCCGGGCTGTTACCTGGCGCCGGCCGGCATCACGCTGAGGGAGCTGATTCATGAATACGCGGGCGGCATGACCGATGGTCACCAGCTGCAGGCGTATCTGCCGGGTGGCGCCTCGGGCGGCATCCTGCCGGCGGCGCTGGCCGAGCTGCCGCTCGACTTCGATACCCTGGCGGAATATGGCGCCTTCGTCGGCTCGATGGCGGTGGTGGTGCTGTCGCGGCAGGACCGGGTGCGCGAGGTGGCGACCGGCCTGATGCGCTTTTTCGAGCATGAGTCCTGCGGCCAGTGCACGCCCTGTCGCGCCGGTACCGCCCAGGCCAGGGCCTTGATGCAGGCGCCGGTCTGGGACGCCGAACGGCTGGCCGAACTGTCGCATGTCATGCGTGACGCCTCGATCTGCGGCCTGGGCCAGGCAGCGCCCAATCCCTTCGATTCGGTGCTGCGCTTCTTTCCGCGCGAGGTGCAGCCATGAGCGCTTTTGTCCAGGCCCAGCCGGCTGCAGCTGGCAAAAGCGCCGCCGGTACCCCTGCCGCGACCGATGCCGCCGCAATCGAGTTCGAGCTCGATGGCCGCCCGGTCCAGGCCAGCCCTGGCGAGACGATCTGGCAGGTCGCGCGCCGGGTCGGCATCGAGATCCCGCACCTCTGTCACCGCGAGGGCCTGCATCCGGTCGGCAATTGCCGCGCCTGCGTGGTCGAGGTCGAAGGCGAGCGCGTGCTGGCCGCCTCCTGCTGCCGCGCGCCGCAGCCCGGCCTGGTCGTGCGTAGCGACAGCGAGCGCGCCCGCAGTGCCCAGCGCAGCGTGCTCGAACTGCTGAACGCCGATGCGCCGGCTGGCAACTCGCTCAAGCATGACAGCGAACTCGCGCACTGGACGACCGAGCTGGGCGCGGACCCGCAGCGTTTCGCAGCGCCCGGCGCGATGCAGTCCGAGGCCGCCGCGCAAGGCGCCGACCGCAGCCACCCGGCGATTGCCGTCAATCTCGACGCCTGCATTCAGTGCACGCGCTGCCTGCGCGCCTGCCGCGACGAGCAGGGCAATGACGTGATCGGCCTGTCGTTCCGTGGTGCTCATGCTCGCATCACCTTCGACCAGGGTGACCCGATGGGTGCCAGCAGCTGCGTCGCCTGCGGCGAATGCGTGCAGGTCTGCCCGACCGGCGCGCTGGCGCCTGCCAGCGGTGTCTACGCGCGGGTATCCGATGCCCGGGTCGAGTCGGTCTGCCCCTTCTGCGGCGTCGGCTGCCGCCTGACCTACCAGGTCAGCGGCGGCCGCATCGTCCAGGTCGATGGCGCGCCGGGTCCGGCCAATGAAGGCCGGCTCTGCGTCAAGGGCCGCTTCGGCTTCGACTACGCGCACAGCCCGGAGCGGCTGACGGTTCCGCTGATCCGGCGCGCCGACGCACCCAAGGACCCGGCCCTCCTCACGCGCGGCCCCGGCGGTCGCGCCGATGCCGCCACGCTGCGGGCCCAGTTCCGCGAGGCGAGCTGGGACGAGGCGCTCGACTTCGCCGCCGCCGGCCTGCGCCGCGTGCGCGACGCCGATCCCGACTTGCGCGGCCGCGCGGTGCCGATCGCGGGCTTCGGCTCGGCCAAGGGCACCAACGAGGAGGCCTATCTGTTCCAGAAGCTGATCCGATCCGCCTTCCTGACGCACAACGTCGACCATTGCACCCGGCTGTGCCATGCGTCGAGCGTCGCGGCGCTGATGGAGGGCCTGGGCTCGGGCGCGGTCAGCAACCCGGTGCGCGATGTCGAGCAGGCCGACTTCATCCTGGTGATCGGCGCCAACCCGGTCGAGAACCATCCGGTGGCGGCAAGCTGGATCAAGAACGCCGTCGGCCGTGGCGCGCGCCTGGTGCTGGCCGACCCGCGCCGCACCGAGCTGGCGCGCCAGGCCTGGCGCGTGCTGCAGTTCCAGCCCGGCAGCGACGTGGCGCTGCTCAAGGCCATGCTGCAGGTGATCGTGGCCGAGGGCCTGACCGATGCGGATTTCATCGCCACGCGCACGCTGGACTACGAAGCCTGGCGCGCCGAACTGATGGACGGCCCGGTCGACTACAGCCCCGAGGCGATGGCGCCGATCTGCGGCCTCTTGCCCGACGCGATCCGCGCGGTCGCGCGCGCCTACGCGACTTCGCGCGCCAGCATGATTTTCTGGGGCATGGGCGTGGCCCAGCACAGCCATGGCACCGACAACGCGCGCTGCCTGATCGCGCTGGCGCTGCTGACGGGCCAGATCGGCCGCCCCGGCACCGGCCTGCATCCGCTGCGCGGCCAGAACAATGTGCAGGGCGCGAGCGACGCCGGCCTGATTCCGATGTTCCTGCCCGATTACCACCGCGTCAGCGATCCGATCCACCGCGCCGCCGCCGAGGCCACCTGGGGCCTGCCGAGCGGCAGCCTGCCCGAGCAGTCTGGCCTGACCGTGGTCGAGATCATCGACGCCGCCTGCGCGGGCCAGATTCAGGCCATGCTGATCCAGGGCGAGAACCCGGCCATGAGCGATCCCGACAGCGCGCACACGCGCGCCGGTCTGGCGCGGCTGGAGCATCTGGTGGTGCAGGACATCTTCCTGACCGAGACCGCCGCGCTGGCCGATGTCGTGCTGCCCGCCAGTGCCTGGCCCGAGAAGACCGGCAGCGTCACCAACACCGACCGCACCGTGCAGCTCGGGCGCCAGGCCATCGCCTGCCCCGGCGAGGCGCGCGCCGACGCCTGGATCACCGAGCAGCTCGCGCGCCGCCTGGGTCTGGACTGGGATTACGATATTGCGCCCGACGGCGGCGGGGCCGAGCCCGATAGCGCGATCGGTCGCGTGTTCGAGGAGATGCGCCGCCTGATGCCGGCGATCGCCGGTCTGTCCTGGCAGCGCCTGCTGGAGCAGGGCGCGGTCACCCATCCGGTGCTGACGGCCGACGATCCGGGTCAACCCATCGTCTTCGTCGACCGCTTCCCGACGCCCTCCGGCCGGGCGCGGCTGGTGCCGGTCGGCCTGCTGCCGCCGGCCGAGCAGCCCGATGCCGACTATCCGCTGGTGCTGATCACCGGGCGCCAGCTGGAGCATTGGCACACCGGCGCCATGTCGCGCCGCAGCGAGGTGCTCGACGCGCTCGAACCCGCCGCGACCGTGAGCCTGCACCCCGACCAGATCGCGCGCCTGGGCCTGCGCCCTGGCGCCTTGGCGCGGGTGACAAGCCGGCGTGGCGCGGTCGAACTCGCGGTGCGCGCCGATGCCGGCATGCCGGTCGGCAGCGCCTTCATCCCCTTCGCCTATGTCGAGGCGGCGGCGAACCTGCTGACCAATCCGGCGCTCGATCCCTGGGCCAAGATCGCCGAGGTCAAGTACTGCGCGGTCCGGGTCGAAGCCGTCGGGCCGCGCAGCGCCTGAGTGATCAGGTCGACAGCTTGACGCGGTAGCCGCTGTCGTTCTTCGGGTGATTCGGGTTGGTGAAGACCTGGCGGTCGTTCTTGAGCACGATCACCTCGAAGAAGGGGCGGAAACGCTCTTCCGAAATGCCGAAGGCGGCCAGGAACTTGCCGAACAGGACCTGCTCCTCGGGCTCGGGCTGGCCATCGACCAGCGAGGAGTCGATCAGGTTGACCAGGATGCACATCTTCTGGGCATCGGTCAGCAGCGGGGCCGCTTCCTGCAGGAAGGTCTCGATCGAATTCTTGCGGCGGTACTTGAGCGCCGAATCCAGCAGGGCCTGGCTCTGTGCGCCGACGCCGATCGTGCCACGGCCGTCGTCCTGGCCGCCGAGCACGCTCAGCAGGTGACCGATTTCCTCGTTGTCCATTTCACCGTCGGCGGACATCATGTAGAGCAGTCCGGTGGCGAAGGCCAGGTGCGGGCTCATCTTGTCGCCGCTGTCGCTCTTGAACATGTCAAACAGACCCATGGGATAAAACTCCTTGATTGATGAGGGATGCAAATCTTTGCGGCCACTGTGAGTGGCTCTGGCTATCCTAGCCGATTTCAGAATTCTTCTCTTGTTGTGCGGGATCATTGGCATGGCGCCCGCAGGGCCGCGTCTGCGGGCCAGGCTGGGTAAGATGGCCCCATCGATTTTTTCCAGGAGTGTTTCATGTTCAAGAAAATCCTCGTGCCGACCGACGGCTCCCCGCTGGCGCACCAGGCGGCCGAATTCGCGGCCGACCTGGCCAAGGTGCATGCGGCTCGGATCGTCGGCATCTATGTGATCGACCCCTTCCCCTACATCGGCATCGGCGACGCCTCGGCGATCGGCCTGCAGGCCTACCTGGGCGAGGCGCAGGCCGCCGCGACCCAGTCGCTCGACGACATCCGCCAGGTCTGCGCGGCGCGCGGCGTGGCCTTCGACGGCGACACCATCGAGCGCAATGTGACCTACGAGGGCATCCTCGAAACCGCGACGGCCGAGGGCTGCGACCTGATCGTGATGGGCTCGCATGGCCGCAAGGGCCTGGAGGCGCTGGTGCTCGGCAGCGTGGCGCAGAAGGTGCTCACGCACGCCAAGATACCGGTGCTGATCGTCAAGTCCTGAGCGCCAGACGGCCAAGCCTGGCTTGGTCGGTTTCGGCCCCTGTCGAGCCAGGGTCCGGCCGCCTTGCCTAGAATGCTTGCCTCCCCCACGAGGCAAGCATCATGTCCGAACGCCCAAGCTCCAGCAGCCCGACTTCTTCCGCCATCGAGGCCGTGCCCACGGAGGGTGCAGGGCTGATCAGCATCCGTGGCGCGCGTCAGCACAACCTCAAGAACCTCGACCTCGATATCCGCACCGGAGAGCTCACGGTGGTGACGGGGCCGAGCGGCTCGGGCAAGTCCAGCCTGGTGTTCGACACCCTGTTCGCGGAAGGCCAGCGCCGCTACGTCGAGACCTTCAGCGCCTACGCGCGCCAGTTTCTCGACCGGATGGACAAGCCGGCGGTGGACCGGGTCGATGGCGTGCCGCCCGCGATCGCGATCGACCAGACCAACCCGGTGCGCAGTTCGCGCTCGACGGTCGGCACCATGACCGAGCTCAACGACCACCTCAAGCTGCTCTACGCGCGCGCCGGATCGCTGTTCGACCGCAAGACGGCGCTGCCGGTGCGCCACGACAGCCCGGAGACGATCCACGCCGAGCTGCAGCGGCGCGCCGAACAGGCGGGCGACCCGCGCCTGGTCGTGACCTTCCCGGTCGAGCTGCCCGCCAGCGCCACCCCCGAGGACATCGAGCAGTGGCTGGCCGCCAGTGGCTTCACCCGGGTGCAGGCCGAGCGTCTGGTCGAAAGAACCCCTGAATCGGGATCAGGCACCGATTCTTCCGGCGCCGAGGCCAAGCCCAAATCCGGCAAGCGCAAGGCCGCAACTGCCGCGCCGCAGCAGATCCGCCTGCTCGACGTGGTGGCCGACCGCTTCCGGCTCTCGAACGCCGAGCGGGTGCGGGTGATGGAGGCGATCGAGCTCGGCCTGCGCCGTGGTGGCGGCCGACTCACGGTCTATGCGCTGCAGCCGGCCGGGGACGACGGCAGCGAGCCCGCGCCGCTGCTCTGGAAGTTCTCCACCGGCCTGCATTGCCCCGAGAGCGAGCTGCGCTACGCCGAGCCGCTGCCTTCGCTGTTCTCGTTCAACTCGGCGGTCGGCGCCTGCGACAGTTGTCGCGGTTTCGGGCGCGTGATCGGCGTCGACTGGGGCCTGGTGATCCCGAACGACAAGCTGACCCTGCGCGCCGGCGCGATCAAGCCGATCCAGACCCCCTCCTACCAGGAATGCCAGGATGACCTGATGCGCCATGCCGAAGCCGCCGGCATCCCGCGCGACCTGCCCTGGAACCAACTCACGCCCGCGCAGCAGCACTGGGTGCTGGAAGGTTCGCCCCACTACGACGGCAAATGGAACCAGTCCTGGTACGGCATCAAGCGCTTCTTCGACTACCTGGAGAGCAAGGCCTACAAGATGCATATCCGGGTCCTGCTGTCGAAGTACCGCAGCTACACCGAATGTCCAAGCTGTCGCGGCGCCCGCCTCAAGACCGACAGCCTGCTCTGGCGTCTGGGCAGCGAGGCGCAGGCCGATGCGGCGCTGGCGCCCGCGCTGCGCTTCATGCCGGTCGGCGTGGACTGGACGCGCGAGCAGCTCGAAGCCTTGCCAGGCTTGTGCCTGCATGACCTGATGCAGTTGCCGATCGAGCGGCTGCGTGTCTTCTTCTCTTCGCTGCAGTCAGAGTTGGCTGGCGCTGGTGCATGGGTAGGGCTCGACGGGGCGAGGGGGCTGCCGGCTGACGATTTGTGCTCGCACCATGAGGAGTCGCCCAGACCCGCCACTCCTGCCAGCACAAGCCAGACCCAAAATCAGCGCAGGACTGGCGAGCAGCAAGCCCTCAAGCTGCTGTTCGACGAGATCGGCACCCGGCTCAAGTACCTGTGCGATGTCGGCATCGGCTACCTCACGCTGGACCGCCAGAGCCGCACCCTGTCCGGCGGCGAGGTGCAGCGCATCAACCTGACCACCGCCCTGGGCACCTCGCTGGTCAATACCCTGTTCGTGCTCGACGAGCCCAGCATCGGCCTGCACCCGCGCGACATGGACCGCATCAACCGGGCGATGGCCCGGCTGCGCGACGCCGGCAACACCCTGGTCGTGGTCGAGCATGACCCGGCCGTCATGCTGTGCGCCGACCGCGTGATCGACATGGGCCCGGGGCCGGGCGAGCGCGGCGGCGCCATCGTGTTTGACGGCCAGATCGAACAGCTGGCCCAGGCCGACACGCTGACCGGCGCCTACCTGAGCGGGCGCAAGCAGGTCGGCTTCGGCTTCAAGCGCATGGTGACCGACAGCACGCCGCGCCTGATCCTGGAGGGCGCGCGCGAGCACAACCTGCGTGAGCTCGACCTCGAATTCCCGCTGCAGCGCCTGGTCACGGTGACCGGGGTCAGCGGCTCGGGCAAGTCCACGCTGGTGCAGGATATCCTGGCGCCGGCGTTGCTGCGCCATTTCGGCCAGTCGACCGAGGCACCCGGCGCGCATGACCGCCTGCTCGGCGCCGATCAGCTCGCGGGCGTGGTCTTCGTCGACCAGAGCCCGATCGGCAAGACCGCGCGCTCGAATCCGGTCAGCTATGTCGGTGCCTGGGACGCGATCCGCGACCTGTTCGCCGCCACGCCGCTGTCGCAGCAGCGCGGCTATACCGCGAGCAAGTTCAGCTTCAACAGCGGCGACGGGCGCTGCCCGACCTGCGGCGGCTCGGGCTTCGAGCATGTCGAGATGCAGTTCCTCAGCGACATCTACCTGCGCTGCCCGGACTGCGATGGCAAGCGCTATCGGCCCGAGATCCTCGAAATCGCGATCGAGCGCGGCGGCCGCCAGCTCAACGTGGCCGACCTGCTGGAGCTCACCGTCAGCGAGGCGGCGCAGCTGTTCGCCGATGACCGCGACGTGATCCGCGCGCTGCAGCCCATCGTCGACGTCGGCCTCGAATATGTCAGGCTGGGCCAGCCGGTGCCGACGCTGTCGGGCGGCGAGGCGCAGCGGCTCAAATTGGCCGGCCATCTGGCCGAGGCGGCCAAGGCCTTCGGCGGCAGCAAGGGTAAAGGGGGCCGGGGCAAGGCGATTGCCAGCCGCTCGGGCCAGTTGCTGGCGACCAAGGGCCAGCTGTTCCTGTTCGACGAGCCGACCACCGGCCTGCATTTCGACGACATCGCCAAGCTGATGCGCGCGCTGCGCAAGCTGCTCGACGTCGGCCATTCGCTGATCGTGATCGAGCACAACCTCGACGTGATCCGCGCCAGCGACTGGCTGATCGACCTCGGGCCGGATGGCGGCGAGGGCGGCGGCCGCATCGTCGCGCAGGGCCGTCCCGAGGATGTGCGCCTGCATCCGACCAGCCACACGGCCCGCGCCTTGCGCGACTACGCCGAGGCGGTCGGCGAGCTGATGGAAGTCAACGAGGGCCGGTTGTCGGATTACCTTGCTGGTTCTGGTTCTGGTTCTGGTTCTGGTTCTGGTTCTGGTTCTGGTTCTGGTTCGGCGCTCGGCGCCAGGGGAAGGGGCGTGCCGGGCTCCTCATGGCGCGAGCGCAAATCGTCACCCGGCACGCCCCTTCCCCTGGCGAGTCCGGGTGTTCCAGCGCCGATTGCCAACCGGAAGGCAGAGGGGCTAGCGGGTACGGCGGGCGACGATTTGTGCTCGCACCATGAGGAGTCCGCCGTACCCGCTAGCCCCGACAAGGTAGCGGCAGCAAAGACCAGTCAGCACGCCAACGCCATCCGCATCATCAACGCCCGCGAGCACAACCTCAAGGGCCTGAGCGTCGAGATCCCGCGCGGCAAGTTCAACGTCATCACCGGCGTCAGCGGCTCGGGCAAGTCCACGCTCGCGTTCGACATCCTGTTCAACGAGGGCCAGCGTCGCTACCTCGAAAGCCTCAACGCCTACGCGCGCTCGATCGTGCAGCCGGCGGGCCGGCCCGAGGTCGACGCGGTCTACGGCATCCCGCCCACGGTCGCGATCGAGCAGCGCCTGTCGCGCGGCGGGCGCAAGTCCACCGTCGGCACCACGACCGAGGTCTGGCATTTCCTGCGCCTGCTCTACGTCAAGCTCGGCACCCAGCATTGCGTGCACGACGGCACCCCGGTGCAGCCGCAGCAGCCCGACAGCATCCTGGCCCAGCTCATGACCCAGTGCCGTGGCCAGCAGGTGCAATTCCTGGCGCCGCTGGTGCTGAACCGCAAGGGCGTCTACACCGAGCTGGCCGACTGGGCGCGGCCGCGCGGCCATGCCCACCTGCGCGTCGACGGTGAATTCCTGCCAACCACCGGCTTCCCGCGCATCGACCGCTTCAAGGAGCACACCATCGAGCTGCCGCTGGCCCGCCTGCGCGTCGAGCCCGGCGCCGAGCCCGAACTGCGCCTTGCCATGACCCAGGCGCTCGAACTCGGCAAGGGCGTGCTGCACCTGCTCGTGGGCATCGACGGCCTGGACGAGGCGCTGGCCGCCGGCAGCTCGACGCTCGGCATCGGCCAGCTGCAGGTCTATTCGACCTTGCGCGCCTGCCCGGTCTGCGCGGCCAGCTACGCCGAGCTCGACCCGCGCCTGTTCTCGTACAACAGCAAGCATGGCTGGTGCCCGGACTGCGTCGGCACCGGCGTGACCCTGAGCAAGGCCCAGCGCCAGCTGATGGACGACTCGGTGCGCGACGACAAGGAAAAAGGCCGCGAGCAAAGCTTCGCCGAGCCCGAACTCGAAGAAGTCGCCGACCAGCCTTGCGCTTGCTGTGGCGGCACGCGGCTGAACCCGACCGCGCGCGCGGTGCGCTTCCAGGGCCTGGGCATCGCCGAACTGGCGCGGCGCAGCGTGGTCGACCTGCGCGGCTGGGTCCGGCAGCTGCAGGCTGGTGCATCCCTGAGCCCGCGCGAGGCCGAGATCGCGCGCGACCTGTTGCCCGAGATCCAGGGCCGGCTCGAATTCCTCGAAGAGGTGGGACTGGGCTACCTGACGCTGGACCGTGGCGCGCCCACGCTCAGCGGCGGCGAGGCGCAGCGCATCCGGCTGGCGGCCCAGCTCGGCAGCAACCTGCAGGGGGTCTGCTATGTGCTCGACGAGCCGACCATCGGCCTGCACGCGCGCGACAACCAGATCCTGCTCGACGCGCTGCACAAGCTGGGCCAGAAGGGCAACACGCTGGTGGTGGTCGAGCACGACGAGGACACCATCCGCCGCGCCGACCATGTGATCGACATCGGTCCGAGCGCGGGCATCCGTGGCGGTCGTCTGGTCGCGGAGGGCACGGTCGATGACGTGATGGCGGCAGCGGACTCGCAGACCGGCCGCTACCTGCTGCACGCGATGCGGCACCCGCTGCAGCCGCGTCGTCCTGTCACCGATGAGGCTTTCGCCGCTGTTGCTGCTGCCCAGGCGCTTGTCGCCGAGCCGGGCGGGGTGCCGGAAGCCGCCGTCCCCTCGCGGCCCGCCGCCAAGAAGGCCAGCAAGAAATCCAGGAAGCCGCCGGAGCCCGAAGCCGCGCCGCTGCCCGAAAAGCTGAACTGGCTCACCGTCGAGCGCGCGAACCTGCACAACCTCAAGGACGTGACGGCCGCGATCCCGCTCAAGCGGCTGGTGGCGGTCACGGGCGTCAGCGGCTCGGGCAAGTCGACCTTCGCGCGCGAGGTGTTGCTGGCCAACGTCGCCGCCGCCGTCGCGCAGAGCTCGACCAAGGCCGGGCGCGACGCGCTGGCCGCCGGCCAGCCGCCGGTCTGGCAGGGTTGCGCCGGCCTGCACGGCCACGGCCATGTCGAGCGGGTGCTCGAGGTCGACCAGACCCCGATCGGCAAGACGCCGCGCAGCTGTCCCGCGACCTATATCGGCTTCTGGGACGCGATCCGCAAGCTCTACGCCGAGACGCTCGAAGCCAAGGCGCGCGGCTATGCGCCGGGCCGCTTCAGCTTCAACACCGGCGAGGGGCGCTGCCACAGCTGCGAGGGGCAGGGCGTGCGCACCATCGCGATGAGCTTCCTGCCCGACGTCAAGGTGCCCTGCGAGGCCTGCCATGGCGCCCGCTTCAATCCCGAGACGCTGGCGGTGAGCTGGCGGGCAAAAAGCATCGGCGAGGTGCTGCGGATGGAGGTCGACGAGGCGGTCGGCTTCTTCGCCTCCATGCCCGCGATCGCGCAGCCGCTGCAGCTGCTGCAGGATGTCGGCCTGGGCTACCTGACGCTGGGCCAGCCCTCGCCGACGCTGTCGGGCGGCGAGGCGCAGCGCATCAAGCTGGTGACCGAGCTGTCCAAGGTGCGCGACGAGGTCGGTCGGCGCGGCCAGAAGGCGCCGCACACGCTCTACGTGCTCGACGAGCCGACCGTGGGCCTGCACATGGCCGATGTCGACAAGCTGATCCGCGTGCTGCACCGCCTGGTCGATGGCGGCCACAGCGTGGTCGTGATCGAGCATGACCTCGACCTGATCGCCGAGGCCGACTGGGTGCTGGATCTGGGGCCCGAAGGCGGCGACGGCGGTGGCCGGGTCGTCGCGGCCGCGCCGCCCGAGGCGCTGGTGCGGCTGGGCACCCACACCGGCCGCGCGCTGGCGCCGGTGCTGGCGCGCGGCTGATCAGCTCCTCAGCGCGAGCCAGGCCAGTCCCGCCGCCAGCCCCAGCAGCGCCGCCACCAGCCAGCGGCTGCGCCAGCGCAGCCGCTCCACCGTTTCCACCAGTCGCGCGTTCTGCTCGGCCAGCTCGGTCACGGTCTCGGTCAGCTGCGCCAGGTCGGCCTGGGTGCCGGTGAGCATGCGCTCCAGCGCTTGCAGCCGGGCCTGCAGCGCCAAGGGGTCCACCGCCGCGACGCTCGACACGGCTGCCGGTTCCGGCGCTGTCGGCTCGTGGTGGCGCTGGCGTTCCAGCAAGGTGCGCGCGCCCTTGAGCACCTTGGGCGCGTGCTCGATCACGTCGCCCCACGGAATCACCTTCAGCGCCGTCAGCCAGCCTATCGCCATCCTGTTGCCATCCGTTTCTTTTTCATCGACTAGCGTGGCACCGCGCCCCGCTTCAAGCTGCGACCAGCATAGCGCCTGCAGCCCAATGCGTCACACCCGATTGCCGATGCGTGCCCGCAGCAGCATCGCGAGCCCCATCGCCGCGACCCCGACCAGCAGCGCCGGGAAACCCAGCCGTGGCGACCACTGCAGCGCCGCCGCG
The DNA here is from genome assembly GCF_028687635.1 of Malikia sp. Taxonomy (GTDB): domain Bacteria; phylum Pseudomonadota; class Gammaproteobacteria; order Burkholderiales; family Burkholderiaceae_C; genus Malikia. The sequence continues at coordinate 22,749 of NZ_JAQTZS010000035.1, forward strand.
CCCAGCGCCGGCGCCAGCACCCCGCCCAGCGTGTAGGACATCACCAGCACCGCCGTGCTGTTGACCAGCGTGATGCCGCGCTCGCGCGAGCCGATGTCGATCATCGACAGCGTGTAGAGGCAGCCGCCCGCGCCGCCCCAGACGAAGGCCAGCGGCCAGGCCAGCCAGGGCTTGTCCGCCACCCAGGGCAGCAGCAGCGAGCCCAGCAGCGTGATGCCGGCGAAGATCCGCATCAGTTGCAGCCGCGTCTGGCGCGCATCGCCCCAGAAGCCGGCCGGCCCGTGGCGCCCGAGGCGATCCGCCAGCAGGCCGGCCGGCAGCATCAGGATGGCGCTGCCGAATCCGCTGGCCGACACCAGCAGCGTCGCCGCCGCCGCGCCCAGGCCGAGCGCCAGTCCGTACAGCGGCAGGATGGCGGTCAGCCCGCTCTCGAAGAAACCGCCCGCGAAGCCCGCCAGCATGATGACCGGGTGCTCGCGCAGCGCGCGCCAGACGCCGCGCAGCCCGACTTCCGCCTCGTGCGCGTCATGCTCGGGCGGCAGCGGCGGAATCGCCAGGCTCCAGATCAGCCCGGCCAGCATCAACGCGAGCGCCGCCCAGAGCGATTGCGCGCTCCGTGGCCCGATCCAGGCCAGCAGCGTGGGGCCGACCACGAAGGTGCTGCCGACCATGGTCTCGAAGATGCCGATCCAGCGCCCGCGCCGTGCCGGCGGCGAGAACTCCGCCACCACCGACTCGGCCAGCACCCAGCGCAGGCCCGACGCCATGCCCGCCAGCAGCTGCACGGCGAACCAGAGTCGCAGCTCTTGCGTCAGGCCAAAGGCCAGGCCCGCCAGCACCGGCACCAGGCCCGACAGCCACAGCGTCGGCCTCCGGCCCAGCGCGCGCGTGAGCGCCGACGCGAACGGCGTCACCAGGAAGATGCCCAGCCAGGCGGTCGCCGCGAACAGCCCGGCCAGCCAAGTCGGCAGATCCGCGCCCTTGAGGCGCAGCAGCAGCCAGGGCGCCAGCATGAAATAGCCCGTCAGCTCGAAGAAGGTCGAGCCGAAGATGGCGAGCAGGCCGAGGCGGGCACTGTCACGCCGGGCCTCGCTGAAGCCGGGGGCTGTGGGATCGGTCGGGCGATGCGGGGTGACAGGCATGCCGGGATTGTGCCCGCGCGCTTCCGCTGCGCGGCGGGCCGTGCCGGCGTCAGGGAACCGAGGGCGACGGGCAGTCGGTCGCGCGGTTCGCGTCGTTGCCGGGTCGACAGTCCTGGTGCAGCACGCCGCTCGACACGTTCGCCAGCGTCATCGACGACGGACAGGTGGCCGCGCTGTTGCCGGAGGCGATCCGGTAGTTCTGCTGGTCGATCGAGCGGTCCACGTTCGCGTAGTCCTGCACGTTGCGCTCGAACGGCAGCATGGCGGGGTCGAGGTACTGGTAGCGGCAGACGAACAAGTTGCCACTCCTGAAGGCGGCGGGTCCGCCGACCCTGACCCTTCCCGACCACAGCTTGGGCGACGACAGCGGGATCACGCACATATACCATTTGTAGGAGCTGTCCGATGCCATGTGGTTTCCCAATTGGCACTTGATGGCGTCGCTGCCTGCCATGTCGCGCGACACGCCGCCGTGGTTGATGCCGAGGCCGGCCTCGATGCCGGTCCATTCGGCGTTGCTCACCGAGCTGTCCCGGCTGATGTATCCGGCCAGGATGTAGCCTTCGAGCGTCACGCAGCTGCTCGCCAGGATCTGGGCCACGGTCGCGTTGAGCACGCCCGGGTTGCAGATCTGGATCACCGATCCCGAAATGTTGCTGAAGATGACCGCATGGTTGGCGTTGACCTGGATCGAGCTCCTGCCGTCATTGAGGTCCAGCGCCGGGATCGGGATATTGATGTTGCGGTTCTTGGGTTGCTTGAGGATTCCGCCCGCCGGTGGAGGGAAGGCCAGCATGCCTGCCACCACGGGGTTTGAATTGGACAGGTAGCTCACCAGGGCCACCTCTTGCTGCCTACCCTCGCGGTCGGTCCAGTTCACCGTCACGCGGGCCGTGCGCATGGCCGAGCTGGCGCTGTCGCTCAAGGTCACGCTTCTGGAGTAACTGGCGCTGCGGCCCCCGGCGGGAGGCGGACAGCGCGTGCCCGGCAGATTGTTCCAGTCCGCCACGCCCCTGCGCGCGCGCAGGCTTTCCAGGCATTCGCTCGCCAATTGCGTGGCTTCCGTGCGTTGCGCGGCCAGGTCGTTGTTGCGCATCAGCATCAGCTGCATCTGATGCAGCCCCGTCATTCCCACCGCGACCACGAGCAGGGCCACCAGGATTTCTGCCAGCACGAAGCCAGCATCGGAGCGAAGTGGTCGCGTTCTCATCAGATTGACTCCCCTAGTCGCAATTGAACGAGGCGGCCGTATTGGCGGCGTCTGGCAGCGGTAGTCCCACGCTGCAGCGGTCGGTCCAGGAGCTGGGCACCCGTGCCATCAGGGAAGAGCTCATGCGCAGCGAGGACAGGGCCGACGGCAGATAGCCCAGGGTGCCATTGCCGTTGCTGTTGAACCCGCCGCAGGTGATCGCGGCGCCGTAGACATTGGCTGTTCCTGTTCCCAGGTAGTCGACATTGGCATTGTTCATGAACAGCAGGCCGTAGATGGTGATGTCGCCGTTGATGTCGATGCTGCCGGGCGACACCATGGATATACCATCGGTGGCGGTGCCAAGCTGGGTGAAAGGCGCGCTGCTGTTGAGTTCGACCCCGGAGGGAAAGTAGAAGGCTCTCCAGCCCTCCTGGTAGGCCGCGCCGAGCAGTGCTCCGCACTGGGTCGGGTTGCTGCAGGTGATGGACTTGGTCAGGGGAGAGCTCAGGTACTCGTCGACGCTGGAGCCGAAATAGGCGCTGAACACGCCGGAATTCACGCAACTGGGGTCGCTCGTGGCCAGGGCCTGCAGTGAGGAATCGTTGTCCACGACGGTGCCCTGCGGCGGCACTCCGGGCAAGGTCGTCAGGGCACTGGCAGACACGCTGACGGTGGTGCCTGCATTGATCAGCAGCCCGCCAGACGCGGCCTCCAGGTTCTGGATGTGAAACGCTCCTCCTATGCTGCACGACAGCCCGCAACTCAGGGGAGTTGCCGGTGCGGCGCGTAGCGTCGGCACGATCTTGAGCACGGCGGAAATGCTGGCCGTGGCGTCCGCCATCCCCCTGGTGCGTGGTTCGCAGGTGCCGGCCATGGCCACGCAGCCGGTGGCTACCGCGCGGATGGCTTGCGGGTCGCCCGCCACGGGCGAGAACTGAACTGTGAACCCAGGCATGGCGTCGGTCCCCAGGGTGGCGACCACGGTGCCGCTGGCGGGAGCGTCCGGGCAGTGGCAGGTGCTGACGCCAGTGGCCGGATTGATCTTGCAGCCTGGCAGGATATGGCTGGCCACATACGCACTCGGTGTGACGCGGAAGTATTTTTGTCTGAACGAGGCGGTACCGCTCACGGACGGCTGGCAGTCGGTGCCTATCTTGCTGGCGCTGTTCAGCATGCCGGTCGCCCATTCGAGTCCGGCCTCGGCCGCTTCCTGTGCCGCGGTCGAGCGCATCTGGTTGGCGGAAATGCGCTGCTCCAGAATCACATGCTGGTTGAGGTACAGGACGGCGATGGAGGCTCCGAACAGCATGATCAGGACCACGGCCAGTATCGCCATGCCGCGTTGTCTGGATAAAGACGGGTGTCGCACGGTCAACTCCTAGAGTTCAAGGGTTGCAACTGCCCTCCACGGCGTCGTTGCGTACGCGTACGGTCGATGTCAGTGTGCGTGTCACGGCGGTATCGGCCGTGGAAACGCCGACGAGTGTGATGCGATAGGCCCGGACCCTGATCTGGCAGGCGGTCGCGCATCCGGTCGGGCAGGCGTGATCCAGCGTGATCGGGTCGTCGGTGAAAGCTGGATCGGACGGGTCGCTGCCATCCTGCTGCAGGGCCACCAGGCTCGAGTTGGCACGATCCAGTTGCATCGTTTCCGTATCGGTCATCGCCAGCCAGCCGCCGTCGAGCTCCAGTTCCATGCCGCCCGTTCCGCCCGTGCCCGTGTCGAGACGAAAGCGGAATTGTTCGTCGGTGTTCAGTGTGTCGTCGCCGTTTCTTGAGTAGGAATAGGAGATGACAGGCGGTGAGTCGGTCAGTGTGAGCGTGGCATGCGGATTGGCGGTCAGATTGGGTTGGGCGTCGCTGCTCCAGTACCCCCCCCGCCGCAGGTCGCGGGTCACCATGTCCATCGCGGATCGCAAGTCCTGCTCCAGCTTGGCCTCTATCCGCATTCGCCGCGAGCCGAGCATGTCCGTCAGCAGCAAGGAGCTGGCTCCCGCCACTATCAGCAGGCCCAGTACCAGCCCCACCATGATCTCGATCAGTGAGATGCCACGGCTGCGCGGCCGGGAAGAATGCAGCTTCATGGGGTGCATGTCGGATAAGCTCTCATGGTCATCCCTTTCAAGGTGTTGCTGATTCTCCTGTAGCCTTGTGGGGTAGACGGGAGAACGAGGATGTGGGCAGAGGTACTGGAACGGTTTGAGCAGCATGCGCCGGTGGGCGTGATGGCACGCGTGGCGCTGGAGCAGGCGTTGCCGGCGGGCTGGATCGACGAGGTGTTCGAGGCCAACCGCCAGCGGCAATACCCGCGCGAGCTGATGATGTCGACCGTGGTGGAGCTGATGATGCTGGTCTCGCTGGGGCTGCGTCCGTCGCTGCATGCGGCCGCGCGCAAGATGGAGCGGCTGCCCGTGTCGTTGGCGGCGCTCTACGACAAGGTCAATCGCACGGAGCCGGCGGTGCTGCGCGCGCTGGTACAGGGCAGCGCCGCCCGTCTGGCGCCGGTGATGGCGCAACTCGACGGCGAGGCAAGCCTGGCGGGATGGCGCTTGCGCATCCTCGACGGCAATCACCTGCCGGCGAGCCAGAAGCGGCTGTCACCGCTGCGCGATCAGCGTGGCGCGGCCCTGCCGGGGCACACCCTGGTGGTCTACGATCCCGACCAAGCCCTGGTCACGGACATCGTGGCGTGCGAGGATGCGCACGAGAGCGAGCGTACCGTGGCGCGGACCCTGGTGGCCTCGGCACGGGCGGGCGAGCTGTGGCTGGCTGACAGCCATTTCTGCACCCGCACCCTGTTGCAGGGCTGGCAACAGACGGGAGCCGCCTTCATTGTGCGCGAGCATGGTCGCCATCCGAGTCTGGTGCAGCAAGGCAGCTGGCACGAAGCGGGCCGCTGCGAAACGGGCGTGCTGGCGGAGCAGTCCATCGGTATCGAGGGTGACGGCGTGCCGTGGCGTCGTATCCAGTTGGTGCTCGATGAGCCCACTCGGGACGGCCTGACCCAGCTGAACTTGTGGAGCAACCTGCCGCACGAGGTCACGGCTCAACAGATTGCCAACCTGTACCGCCGCCGCTGGCGCATCGAAGGGCTGTTCGGACGACTCGAATCGGTTCTCAACAGCGAAATCCGCACGCTGGGCCACCCGCGTGCCGCGCTGCTGGGCTTTGCCACGGCGGTGCTGGCGTACAACGTGCTGTCCCTGCTCAAGCGCTGCATCGAACAGGCTCACCGCGAGCAGGCTCCCGAGCTGGAAGTCTCGACCTATCACCTGGCGGTCGATGTCGTGAGCGACTACAAGGGCATGCTCATTGCGTTGCCGCCCTCGGCATGGTCTTCGTGGTCCGAAGCCAGCCCCGAGCGCACGGCCGATTATTTGCTGCATCTGGCCCGGTTCGTCTCGCCGCGCAGCGTCGCCACCTCCAAGCGAGGCCCCAAGAAGCCCAAGCCCAAGGGATATGTCGAGGCCGCCGCCGTTCGCAAGCACGTCTCGACCGCCCGCGTCCTGCGCAGCGCCAAGGGTGCAACACCTTGAAAGGGATGGCTCTCATGGTGCCTTCGGGCGAGCAGACCTGGATGCGTCCCATCTGGTTGACCCTCACGGCAAGAGTTGCTTCGGTTCCGGTGCTGGTCACGGTGATGGATGGGTCACTTCCTGTCGTGGCGCGCATGCCGCGGTGCGCTTCAAAGCGCACCATCACCCCCCCGCTCACCGCTGTACCGCCCACCAGGCGTGCATTCTTGAAAATCCTTTGCACCAGGTTGCCGTTCTCGATCACATTGCCGGCTATGTCATAGCCCTGCCCATCGTCCAGCGTGGTCAGCGTCACGTCGGTGCGGTAATCGACGGCCAGCGAGCGGGCATATTGCAGGTCTGTGCCGAGTTCCGTGCTCGCACCTTCCAGGCGGCGTCTGGCCAGGAAGTCGCTGAACGAAGGCAGCGCCAGCAGCAGAACGATGGCCAGAACCGACAGGATGACCATCAGCTCGACCAGCGTGAGGCCTTGGCGTCTGTTCATCAGCGGCTCCAGCATGCCGCGGGGGTGTAGGTGGCATTGCCGTTTGTCACGGTGACCGTGAGGGTGGCGCAGTTCGTGGTACCGATGGTATCCGAGGCCTGACTGGTCCCCGTCACCGCCGTTGCGCTGGCGGCATAGCTCCAGCCTGTCGGCGCGGGATTGGTCGCTATCGCGATGTCGTAATACCCGCCAGCCGTCCTGACGATCAGGCCAAGCCCGGTGGGCCATGCCGTAGCGATCACCCCGTTGCCCGCATAGGCGAGGTTCTGGCTGCGCCAGCGCTCCTGGGCTTGCTGCAAGGCAGCCAAGGCCTGGATGGCGTCACTCCGGCGGCTCTTGCGGATCTGGTTCATGAAGCTGGGATAAGTCAGTGTGGCGAGTATTACCACGACGACAACCGTGATCATGAGCTCGATCAGCGTGAAGCCCGATTTCTGCGATCTGTGAACTGGCACGGTAACAAGTTCCCCCATGTTTTCATTCTAGGAAGTTATCTCGAATCATGCAAATATGATGCTGGCGAGCCTCGCGTGCAGGCTGCTGCGCGCCGTTGCTGGAAGTCGGCAGCAATTCTCAATTTGCGCTCAAGGAGGAGCAGGCGGAGGCTGTGGCCCGTCTGTCAGGCCCAGGATCATGAACTCGATCATGGCTGCCAAGCTGGGAAAGTGGCAGTAGGTGGTGAGTGCGCGCATGTCGTCAAACAGGCGCCGGCGGCAGGCGATGAGTTCGCGCAGATGCGTAAAGC
>NZ_JAQTZS010000036.1 GCF_028687635.1 Malikia sp.
GCCGCCTGGGGTCGGGCAACTCAGCGAAGTAGGTCTGGGGGTTGGCAAGCATGCCTTCAGTATCCACCCGGCCAGCTCAATAGCCCAGTCTCAGATCATTCCCGGGCTACATAGCGCAATCGCCCTGCCCGCGCAGCGGGCCTTTCAGTCCGTGTACAGTGCGCTCTGCTACGATGACTGAACCATGTCGATCAAGGCTTTCCGTTTCCAGCTTCGCTTGAAGACCGGCACCGAGCGCGCCCTGCGCCGGTTTGCCGGCTCGTGCCGCTGGGTGTGGAATGCCGCGATCGCCGAGCAGCAGCGCCGGCGCGAGGCGGGAGAGAAGTTCGCCGGGCACGCGGCCATGTGCAAGTGGCTCACTGCATGGCGACACGCGCCCGAAACCGCTTGGCTCGCTGAAGCCCCGATCCATCCGCTGCAGCAGACGCTGCGCCGGCTCGAAGCCGCATACCAGCGCTTTTTCGCGGGCCAGGGCGGCTATCCGAAGTTCAAGCATCGCGGGCAGGATCCGGGTCTGCGCTTCCCCGATCCAAAGCAGTTCGCGTTCGATGCGGGCACTTCCCGCGTGAAGCTGCCCAAGCTCGGCTGGCAGCGCGTTCGCCTGTCGCAGCCCGTGGTCGGCGAACTGCGCAACGCCACGGTCACGCGCGAGCGCGGTCATTGGTTCGTGTCGCTGCAGGTGGAGTTGCCCGACGTGTTGCCGGCCGCAGATCTGGCGCCGACGCTGGGCATCGATCTGGGTGTGGCCCTGTTCGCGGCGACCAGCGACGACCAGAAGATCCAGCCGCTCAATGCGCTGGAGCGCCAGCAGCGCCGCCTCAAGCGCTACCAGCGCGCCGTCTCGCGCAAGGTCAAGGGCTCGCGCAATCGCCGCAAGGCGGTGGAGCGGCTCAGCCGCATCCACGCGCGCATCGCCGCGCAGCGCAGCGACTGGCTCCACAAGCTCAGCACCCGGCTGGCCGATGCACACCCCGTCATCGCCATCGAGGACCTGAGGGTCGCGGCGATGTCGGCCAGTGCCGCCGGCACGGTGGAGGCACCGGGCAAGCGGGTGCGACAGAAGGCGGGGCTGAACCGGGCGATCCTCGATCAAGGCTGGGCCGAGTTCCGTCGCCAGCTCGAATACAAGTGCGCAGCCCGAGGCGGAGCCGTGGTGCCAGTGAACCCGGCCTACACCAGCCAGCGCTGTAGCCACTGTGGCCATGTCTCGGCCGACAACCGCCAGACGCAAAGCGTCTTTGCCTGTGTGGCCTGTGGCCACACCGAAAACGCGGACACGAACGCCGCGAAGAACATCCTGGCCGCCGGACTGGCGGTCTGGTCCTGCGGGACCACAGCCTGTGGAGCGGAAGTCAGCCGCGCCAAGCCCGCGAGGGCGAAGCGCGCAGCCGCGAAGAAGCAGGAACCCACCGAGGGGCTGATGCATGCCTAGCGCGCGCACCCACCCGGTAGGAATCCTCGGCCTTCAGGCCGAGGAGGAGGTCAAAATGTCCCGCACCCTGCGTCCCGCCTTTCAGGCCGCTGCGGCACCGCGCTGGCTGGCCGCCGGCCTCTGGCTGCTGGCCGGCCTGTCGGCCAGCTACTGGGGTCTGCACGGCTGGGGCGATGCCGAGCTGGCCTCGGTGCCGGCGCCGGCGGCCGAGCGGACGCTCGCCGACCCGCGGGCCGTGGCCCGTGGCCTGGGCGCCGGGGTGCCTGTCGCTGCCGAGCCTGCGCCGGCCGATGCCAGCCGTCACGTGCTGCTCGGCGTGGTGCGCGCTGCGGGCGGCCGTGGCGCGGCGCTGATCGCGACCGACGGCCAGCCGCCCAAGCCCTACCGGGTCGGCGCGGCGCTGCCCGGCGGACTGCTGCTGCGCGAACTCACGCCGCGCGAGGCCTGGCTCGGTCCCGCCGAGGGCGAGGCCACGCAGCGCCTGAGTCTGCCGCCCAGGCGCTGAAGCGGAAGACCGGGGGCGCAAGCACCCGGCCGCGTTGAGTCGGCTCAGGCCTGCAGGAACAGGCGGTAGAGCGGGTTCTGTGTTTCCTCGACATGCGGGTAGCCCAGCGTGGCGATGAAATCCTCGAAGGCCTGGCCATCGGCCTGCGGCACCTGCAGCCCGACCAGGATGCGGCCGTAGTCGGCACCCTGGTTGCGGTAGTGGAACAGGCTGATGTTCCAGTTCGGCCGCATCAGGCTCAGGAACTTGAGCAGGGCGCCCGGACGCTCGGGGAAGGTGAAGCGCAACAGGCGCTCGTCCTGCGCCAGCGGCGAATGGCCACCGACCATGTGGCGGATATGCTCCTGCGCCAGGTCGTCGTGCGTCAGGTCCAGCGTGGCAAAGCCCTGCTGGTCGAAGTTGGCCGCGATCTTCGCGCTCTCGCCCTTGCCGTGTGCGGTCAGACCCAGGAAGACATGCGCGACCTTCGCGTCGCTGATGCGGTAGTTGAACTCGGTCACGCTGCGTGACCCGCCCGGCAGGTGTTCGATCGCCTCCAGGAAGCGGCGGAAGCTGCCGCGCTCCTCGGGGATCGTGACGGCGAACAGCGCCTCGTGTTCCTCGCCGACCTCGGCCCGCTCGGCGACGAAGCGCAGCCGGTCGAAGTTCATGTTGGCGCCGCACAGGATGGCGGCGTAGGTCTCGCCCTCGGTGTGGTGCTCGGCGACGTATTTCTTGATCGCCGCCACGGCCAGCGCGCCGGCCGGCTCGACGATCGAGCGGGTGTCGACGAAGACATCCTTGATCGCGGCGCAGACCTCGTCGGTGTCGACCGTGACATAGCCGTCGACCAGCTGCCGCGCGATCCGGAAGGTCTCCTCGCCGACCAGCTTGACCGCGGTGCCGTCCGAGAACAGCCCGACCTCGGACAGCGTGACGCGATGCCCGGCCGCGACCGACTGCATCATCGCGCTGGAGTCGTTCATCTGCACGCCGATCACCTTGATCTCGGGGCGCAGCGCCTTGATGTAGTTGGCCACGCCCGCGATCAGGCCGCCGCCGCCGATCGCGACGAAGACCGCGTCGAGCCGGTCCGAGCCCAGGCCCTGCAGCTGGCGCAGGATCTCCATCGCGATCGTGCCCTGGCCGGCGATCACGTCCGGGTCGTCGAAGGGGTGGACGAAGGTCAGGCCCTGCTCCTGTTGCAGCTGGATCGAATGGTCGTAGGCGTCGGAATAGCTCTCGCCGGCCAGCACGACCTCGCCACCGAGTGCCTTGACCGCGTCGATCTTGAGCTGGGGCGTGGTGGTCGGCATCACGATCACGGCCCGGGTGCCGAGCTTGCGCCCGCCCAGGGCCACGCCCTGCGCGTGGTTGCCGGCCGAGGCGCAGATCACCCCCTTGGCCAGCTGCTCGGGCGTCAGGTGCGCCATCTTGTTGTAGGCGCCGCGCAGCTTGAAGCTGAACACCGGCTGCTGGTCCTCGCGCTTGAGCAGGATCTGGTTGCGCAGGCGCCGGCTCAGGTTGCGGGCCGGCTCCAGCGCCGTCTCGACCGCGACGTCGTAGACGCGCGCGGTCAGGATCTTCTTGAGGTAGTCGGCGGGAGTCAGGGCGGGAGTCGTCTGGGGCATAGTGAGGGGCGTGGGGGGCTGGCTGGGCGGGCGAATGGAAAATGGCGGCGCGGGGCCGGGCCGCGGGCAAGGTCAGCCCTCCATCATAAATCCGGCTCGGCGATCGCCTGCAGCAGGCGGTCCAGGGGTTCGGGCCGGTGCCAGTGGTAGCCCTGGCCGAAATCGACGGCATAGTCGCGCAGCAGGGCCTCGACCTGCTCGTCCTCGATGCCCTCGGCGATCGTGAGCTTGCCCGTGACCTGGGCCACGCGGCAGATCGCCTGCACGGTGACCTGGTCGTAGGCGTCCCGCGCCAGCCCGCGTATGAACTGGCTGTCGATCTTGAGGTAATCCACCGGCAGGCTCTTGAGGTAGCCGAAGGACGACATGCCGCTGCCGAAGTCGTCCAGCGCCACCTTCACGCCCAGCCCCTGCAGGGTCTTGATCAGGGTCCGCGTTTCGTCGATGTTGGCGATCGCGGCGGTCTCGGTGATCTCGAACACCAGCTTGCCTCCGGGCAGGCGGCGCCGTTCGAGCTGGTCGATCAGGAAACGGTGAAAGGCCTTGTCGCCGACCGACTGTCCGGACAGGTTGATCGCCAGTTCCGCGAGGCCATCGAGGGCATCGCGGTGCTGCTCCAGCCAGTCCAGCGTCGCGCCGATCACCCAGCGGTCGACGCGGCTGGTCATGCCGAAGCGCTCGGCGGCCTGCAGCAGTTTTTGCGGTCCGAGCAGCTCGTCGCCCTCCTGCAGCCGCAGCAGCACCTCGCCCTTGATGCCGCGCGGCGGCAGGCTTTCCCGCAGCGGCACGATGCGCTGCCAGTAGAGGCGCAGCTGGTCCTCGTCGAGGGCGCGATCCAGCCTTTGCATCCAGTGCATCTGGCCGCGATAGGCTTCGATGTCGCAGTCGCTCTCGTGATACAGATGGACGCGGTTGCTGCCCATGGACTTGGCCACGTAGCGCGCCGAGTCCGCCGCCTGCAGCACGGCCCCCGTGCTGGTCCAGCGCCCGTTGAGCATGACCAGGCCGACGCTGGCACCGATGTGAAAGCGTTGCCCGGAAAACACGAAGCGGTAGCCATCCAGCCGCGCGCAGAGCTGTTCGGCGATTTGCAGCGCCTGCGGCTGCTGGCGCTCGTGCAGGATCACGCCGAACTCGTCGCCGCCCAGGCGCGCCAAGGTGTCGCTGGGGCGCAGGCTCGCGCCGAGCAGTCGGCCCACTTCGCGCAGCAGCTGGTCGCCGGCATGGTGGCCGCAGGCGTCGTTGACCACCTTGAAGCGGTCGAGGTCGATGAACAGTACGCCGTCCTCGGCCTGCTGCGGGCGCAGCGATGCCAGCCTGAGATCGAGCCGGCGTTCGAATTCGTCGCGGTTGCTCAGTCCGGTCAGGGCATCGTGCGTGGCGCGGTGGCTCATCTCGGTGTGCAGGGCGCCGAGCTCGTCGTTGCGCCGGTGCGCGAGCCGCAGTTGGCGCAGGATCAGGAAGGCGAAGGCCAGCACCAGCAGTGCCAGCGTGGACACGGAAACCGTGGTGGTCTTGAGCTGCTCGCGTATGACATGCAGGTGCTCGGTGGTCTGGTGGTTCTGTGCCGCCGTGCTGCCCAGGACCAGTTGCCTGACCGTGCTGATCTGCCTGGCCAGCAGCGGCTCCATCCGTGCCAGCTGGTCGCTGTCGAAGGGCGGGGGGCTGGATTCATCGCCCAGGTAGGGGTCCAGGGACGCCAGGACATGCTCGATGCTGGTGACGATGGGTGCCAATTCGGGCAATTTCCGGAGCTGTGCGCCAGCATCGCCCTGGCGCAGCAGCTCGAAGCGGCTCGCGAGGATCTGGTAGCGCAGCGCGAGCTCGGCCATGTCGGCGTTGTGCCGACCCGCGCGCAGGGTGTGCTGGAGCTGGTTGAGCAGCCTCAGGTATTCCAGTTCGAACTGGTAGTAGTTCCAGGGCGTGTTCGAGCGGTTGATGGCCAGCGAGCGCTCGACGGCCCGCCATTCCTGCAGCTGGAGCCAGCCCACTCCGCCGACCAGCAGCGTCATCGTCAGCGCGATGATCAGCAGCGTGCGCGAGCGACCCGTGGCGGGTGATTTCATCTGATCGTGATCCTCCTGACCTGCCAGATCGAGCGTCCGTAATAGAGCTGGTTGTGCAGTTCGGGATAGGAGTCGAAGGGGTAGATCAGGAACAGCGGACCCTTGTTGCGCACGCTGATCGCCTGGCCGTTGAGCTGCCAGGCGAGCACGGGCTGGTAGCGTTGCAGGTCGGACAGGGGGATGTCGACCGAGTAGTCGTTCAGCGCCGTGATGTGCAGTGTCTTGCCCGCCGGCTTCAGCAGTTCGAGCAAGTCCTCCAGCCGGGGCCCGCCGAAGGTCACCGCGCCATCGTGCCAGGGGGTGTGGGTCGTCACGTTGTACTGGGGCAGCACCCTGAGCACTGAGGCATCGAGCTGGATGAGCTGGCCGCCATCGGGCGGGCTGATGGCGCCATCGATTTGCAGCGTGAACTGCGCCGCAGTCGTGGTCGTCGCTTTGACGGCGTTGCCTGCAGTCGTGGGCTGTGCGTCGACTTGGTTGCCACAGAGGGCGCCAGCCAGCAGCAGGCCGCATGCCGTCAGGCCAGATGAAGGATAGGAACGGGTCAGATTGCTGCCCACGGGATTCATGCTGCGGCGAAAGTTGTTTTGTTTTCGCTAGATGATACGCTTGTGACAAACACAAAAAAAAGCCCGGATCGCAGATCCGGGCTAGAACCACCCATAGAGGGCAGAGGAGACAATCGTCAGCGGAGCCTGAGCCCCGGGCGATGCAGCGGAATCGTTGCCGATGCCTGTCTGCATACAATGACGTTAGTATAAACCCTAGGTTTTTGCGTTGCAACAACTTTTTCGCAAAACCCTTCAATTTTTTGGAGTCCCCCTGATGGAATGCACCGTGACCTGGACCGGAGCCACCGGCACCCGCTCGAACATGGGCTTCGTGGCCGAGACCGGCAGCGGCCATGTGCTGATGATGGACGGCGCGCCCGACGAGGCCAAGCCCGAGAACGGCGGCGCCAACCTCGCGCCGCGCCCGATGGAGACGCTGCTGGCCGGCACCGGCGGCTGCACCGCCTATGACGTGGTGCTGATCCTCAAGCGTGGCCGCCACGATGTGCGCGGCTGCAGTGTCAAGCTCAGCAGCGAGCGCGCCGAGACCGAGCCCAAGGTCTTCACCAGGATCCACATGCAGTTCACCGTGACCGGCAAGGGCATCCCGCCCGCCGCGGTCGAGCGCGCGATCGAGCTGAGCCACCACAAGTATTGTTCGGCCAGCATCATGCTGGGCAAGACGGCCGAGATCACCACCGGCTTCGAGCTGATCGAGGCCGACTGACCTTTCGGTTCAGATGCGGCGCGCGATCGTGGTCATGACCTTGGCCGAGGCGCGCATCACGGCCCTGACCGGGGCCGGCAGCACCATGCCGCCAGCGGCCTGCGCCTCGTCGGCATGGCGGATCTCGTCGGCCTTCATCTGCTGCACGATGGCGCGCGAGACGTGATCCTGGGCTGGCAGCTGGTCGAGATGCTGGTCGAGGTGGGCCTCGACCTGGCGCTCGGTCTCGATCACGAAGCCCAGGCTGGTCGCGCGGCCCAGGCGGCCGGCCAGCAGCCCGATGCCGAAGGCGCCCGCGTACCAGAGTGGGTTGAGCAGCGAGGGCCGAGAGCCAAGCTCGTCGAGGCGCTGCTTGCACCAGGCCAGGTGGTCGGTTTCCTCCTGACCAGCGGCTTCCAGGTGGCGCGCGAGCCGTTCGCGTTCCTGTGCGCCGCCAGGGCCGAGGCGGGCGGCCAGCGCCTGCGAGGTGTAGAGTGCCTGGGCGCAGATCTCGCCCACATGGTTGACCCGCATCAGCGCGGCCGACAGCGCCTGGTCGGCCTCGGACAGCTCGGTCGGAACGGCTTCCAGCGTGGTCGGGACAGGGGTGGGGCGGCTGGCGCGATGGGGGGCGAACAGGGTGCGCAGCGCGCTGTCGGCGGCGATCAGGCTGGCATCGACGAAGTGGCTCATCAATTCGACTCCGGTACGGTATGGCGCGTGATTATCCCAGTCCCTCAGCCAGCAGGTTCTGATCTGGGTCAGCGCCAGATCAGCTTGCGTCGCGCACGTCGGCGATCACGTCCTGGCCGAAGTCGGGCCGATCCAGCCAGGCCAGCACCTGGGCCGCGGCCTGCTCGGGACTGGCCAGCAGGCCCTGCTCGTGCAGCCCGACGAAGCGCGCGCGGTCGGGAAAACCTTGCGGATCGGCCGCGCGCAGCTGGACCTGCATGCCGGTGGCGATCACGCCCGGCGCCAGCGCCACCACCTTGGCGCCATGCGGCCGCTGTGCCTGTTCGAGCGCGACGCAGCGGCTGAAATGGTCCAGGCCGGCCTTGGCCGCGCAGTAGGGCGATTGCGATGCCATGGCGCGCCGGCCCAGGCCCGACGAGATGTTGAGCAGCTTGCGCTCGCCCTGCCAGCCGGCATCGACCCAGGCCTGGGTCGCGCGCAGGAAGGCGCCCGACAGCAGCATCGGCGCTTCCAGCCCGACGCGCAGGGCCAGGACCAGCTCATCGGCCGGGCAATCCTGCAGCGGGACGATGGCGGGCAGCAGGCCGGCGTTGTTGATCAGCGTGGCGCTGTTGAGCGCGGGCGCGTGCAGGCTGTGCAGCCAGCGCTCGAGCCGCTCGACCGCCTCGCCCGCGTCGCTCAGGTCCTCCGACCATTGTTCGAGATGGGCGCCGGCGGCGCGGGCCTCGTGCGCGAGCTCGTCGTTGAGATGGCGCGACAGGCACAGCAGCAGATGGCCGGGGCGCAGCAGCTGGCGCGCCATGGCCAGCCCCATGCCGCGCGAGGCGCCGGTCAGGATCGTGAGGTCTTGCGGGGAGTTCATGGCGACAGGATAACGCTGACTGCGCCCGCGAGTCATCAGCCCTCTGCGCGGCGAACCAGGCAGCGGTCTGCGCGAGCGTGAATAATCGATTGACATCCTCGCCGCCATCAATGGCGGTGATTCCTTCTGCGAGACGGCCATGCCCGGCCGCGTCAGCTTGCGCCGACTCATTCAGCAAAGCGCCTACCTCTCGGACTCCCATGTGGGACGGCGAATTACCGGGAACTGTTGTGCTGGGCTCCGACTGCCTGATGGCAAAAAAAGAATTTGGAACCGTCGTGGCAACAGCAGAAATCTTAGCAGAGAGAGACTCGCTAGACATGCTGCGGAATAATCGGTGCATGTGGATCGATACGCATTGCCATCTCGACGCGCCCGAGTTCGGCCCGGATCACGCCCTGGGCCTGCAGGCTCGCGAAAGCGCGCGCGCCCTGGGCGTCGCCCTGTGCGTCTATCCGGCGGTCGAGCGCGCCAACTTCGACGCCGTGCGCGAACTGGCGCACCGGACTGGCGACGCCTACGCGCTCGGCATCCACCCGCTCTATGTGCCGCGCGCGCTGGACTCAGACCTGCGGGCGCTGGCCGACGAGCTCGAACGCCGCGCCGGTGACCCGCGCCTGGTCGCGGTGGGCGAGATCGGGCTCGACTTCTTCGTGCCTGAACTCTGCACGCCCGCGATGCGCGAGCGCCAGTGGCAGTGCTACCGCGAGCAGCTGCGGCTGGCGCAGCGCCACGGCCTGCCAGTCATCCTGCATGGGCGGCGCTCGGTCGACTGGCTGCTCAAGGGGCTGCGCGAGGCGGCCGCGCGCGGGCGTCCGGTCGCGGGCGGGATCGCGCACGCCTTCAACGGCAGCCTGCAGCAGGCGCAGGTCTTGCTGGCGCTGGGCTTCAAGCTCGGCTTGGGTGGCGCGGCGACCTTCGATGCCGCGCGCCAGTTGCGCCAGCTGTTCGCCACCCTGCCACCCGACGCGCTGGTGCTTGAGACCGACGCACCCGACATCCCGCCGCAGTGGTGCTATGTCAATGCCGCCGAGCGCGCGGCGGGCCGACCGCAGGGCCTCAACAGTCCGGCCGAGCTGCCGCGCATCGGCGCCGGGCTGGCCGGGCTGCGCGGACTGACGCCCGATGCGCTGGCGGACCTGAGCACGGCCAACGCGCTGGCGGCCTTGCCCAGGTTGACGGCGCTGCTGCCGTTGCTGGCAGGGGCGGTTTCACCCGTTCAGACGGTTCGCCAGGTGGAGGGCTCGTCTCCCGCCAGCGCTGCCAGCAACCCCGAACCATGAGCATCACCCCGCTGCCGCCCGCGCGCCTGCATGGTCTGGCGCCGATCCTCGATGCCGACACCCGCCTGATCGTGCTCGGCAGCTTCCCGAGCGTGACCTCGCTGCGGGCACAGCGTTACTATGCCCACCCGCAGAACCAATTCTGGAACATCCTCGGCGCCCTCTGGGGCCTGCCGCTGCACGACATGAACTACTCCGAAAAGACCGACGCCCTGCGCGCCCATGGCCTGGGCGTCTGGGACGTCTACGCCGCCTGCGAGCGCGAGGGCAGCCTCGACAGCGCAATCAAGAACGCGCAACTCAACGACCTGAACGGCCTGAAAACCCGCTGCCCGCGCCTGCAGGCCTTCGCGCACAACGGCGGCGAGAGCTTCAAGCACGCGCGCCACACCCGCGCGCTGGGACTGCCGGTGCACCGTCTGCCTTCCTCCAGTCCCGCCAACGCGAGCTGGTCCTTCGAGCGCAAGCTCGCGGCCTGGCGCGAGGTGTTCGCCTCCCATGGCCTGACCCAGCAGGAGGGCGTGTGATGGCGACCAGGACCCGCACCAGGACTGATCCCGACAACCTGCCCGAGGTCACGATCTCGGAGGACAGCGAGGTCCGCTTCCTGCATCTGGGCACCGAGTGGGTGCAGGGCAGCATGCTGATCAAGGAGCCGTTCGAGATCGAGCTCGAATATGTCCAGCGCATGATGGCCTGGCTGCTGTTCGTCGATCCCGACACGGTGGCCGCGCGCCACGCGATGCAGCTGGGCCTGGGCTCGGCCGCGCTGACCAAGTTCCACTTCAAGAAGCTGAAGATGGACACCACCGCGATCGAGATCAACCCGCAGGTGGTCGTGGCCTGCCGCACCTGGTTCAAGCTGCCGCCCGACAGCGCCAAGCTGCGCGTGATCCTGGGCGACGCGGCCGAGGTGGTGCGCCACGCGCCTTTCCACGGCGGCATCGACGCGCTGCAGGTCGATCTCTACGACCACGAGGCCGCCGCGCCGGTGCTCGACAGCCCCGACTTCTACGCCGACTGCCGCCACATGCTGACCGACGAGGGCTGCATGACGGTCAACCTGTTCGGCCGCGATGCCAGCTACGAGCGATCGCTCGAAAGCATCCGGGCGGCCTTCGGCGCCGAGGCGGTCTGGGCCTTCAAGCCGACGCGCGACGGCAACACCATCGTGCTGGCGCAGCGCACGCCCAGCCACCCGACGCGGATGGAACTGCTCGCGCGCGCCGAGGTGGTGCAGGAGCGCTGGGGCCTGCCGGCGACCAAGTGGCTCAAGGTGTTCAAGCAGTCGACGACATGAGCGCGGCGGCGCGCGCGCCCCGCTCCGGTGCCGGGCTGCTGCTGGCGCTGGCGGGCGCGATCGCGTTCAGCGGCAAGGCCATCATCGTCAAGCTGGCCTACCGCCACGGCGTCGATGCGGTCACGGTCATCATGTACCGCATGCTGTTCGCGCTGCCGCTGTTCCTGGGCTTGAGCTGGTGGGCCACCTACCATTCGAGTCGGCCGGTCGTTCCTCTGACACGGCGGGACTGGCTCGGCATCCTCGGGCTGGGCTTCAGCGGCTATTACGCGGCGAGCATGCTGGACTTCTGGGGCCTGCAATACATCAGTGCCAGCCTGGAGCGGCTGATCCTTTATTTGAACCCGACCCTGGTGCTGTTGCTGGGCTGGCTGCTGTATCGGCGTCCGATCCGCCCGCGGCAGTACGGCGCGATGGCGCTGAGCTACGCCGGCATGCTGCTGGTGTTCGGCCACGAGCTCAGTTTCGAGGGCCACGCCACGCTGATCGGCGGCGGACTGGTGTTCGCCAGCGCGGTCAGCTACGCGCTCTACCTGGTCTACAGCGGCGAGCTGGTCAAGCGCCATGGCTCGCTGCGCCTCGTCGGCCTGGCGACCAGCGTGGCCTGCCTCCTGTGCATCCTGCAGTTCCTGCTGCTCAAGCCGCTGTCGGCGGCCATCGTCGCGCCCGAGGTGATCTGGCTGTCGCTGCTCAATGCGCTGGCCTGCACGGTCGCGCCGGTGCTGATGGTGATGATGGCGATCGAGCGCATCGGCCCGGGCCTGACCGCGCAGGTCGGCATGGTCGGCCCGCTCTCCACCATCGGCATGGGCATGTGGATCCTGGGCGAGCCACTGAACGGCTGGATCCTGGCCGGTACCGCGCTGGTGCTGGCCGGCGTGCTGTGGGTCACGCGCGCCAGACCCTGAGGCGGCCGCGGCTGGCGCTTCAGCGCCGCGCCGACACCAGGATGCCGCCCACGATCAGCGCGAACGCGATGACGTGATAGGGGCGCGGCGGCTCGCCCAGCAGCGCGGCCGACATCAGCGCCGCGAACAGCGGCGTCAGGTTGCTGAAGAAGCTCGCCAGCGTCGGGCCGGCGCGCCCGACCCCGGCGCCCCAGCAGCGGTAGGCGATCAGCGCCGGCCCCAGCGCGACGAACAGCAGCACGGCCGCCAGTTGCCAGCTCCAGATGATCTGCGGCGGCTGCGCCGGCAGCAGCCATTCGCCGGTGGTCAGCATCAGCGACCAGACCAGGCCGAAGGCGATCTGCGCCAGCAGGAAGGCGGCCCAGTCCTGCCGGATCTCGGCCGCGCCGCCCTGGCGCCGCGTCAACAGCCAGCTGTAGCAGGCCCAGCTGAAGGCCGCCAGCAGGATCCAGCCGTCGCCCGGCACGAATTGCAGCTGCAGCAGGCGTGCGAGCTCGCCCTGCGTCAGCACCAGGCCGACGCCGGCCAGCGAGAGCGCGGCGCCCAGCAACGCCTTCGCCGTCACCGCCGCGCCAAAGCCGATGCGCCCGACCAGCAGCATCCAGACCGGCATGCTGGCGGCCACCAGCGTCACGTTGAGCGCCGACGAGGTGTGCAGTGCCAGATACTGCAGCGAGTTGTAGCCCGCGATCGCCAGCAGGCCGAGCAGGGTGAAGTATTTCCACTCGCGCCAGAGCGGACTGGAGCGCCGCAGCACCCAGCCGCCCAGCGGCAGCAGCACCAGCAGCGCGATCGACCAGCGCAGCAGGTTGAAGGTCATGGGCGGGATCCAGCCGGCCGCGAGGCGACCGACGATGGTGTTGCTGGCCCAGAGCAGGGGGGCGAGGGTGAGCAGCAGGACGGTCTTGGCGTCCAGGCGCTGGGAATTGGCGTTCATGCCCGGACTTTAGCAAGCCTGCCTTGGCCTGGCTTGGAGCAGTCCGTTCAGCAGGGGTGCGGCGCGAACTCCACCCGCCGGTCGAGTGCATCGCGCAGGTCGTCGCTGGCACTACCGACGGCTGGCTCGTCCGGCGCGGCGGCCACCGACTTGATGCGGTCCTTCAGCGCAGGCGCCAGTGTTTCGAGTTGGCGCTGGACCGCCTGCGCGCGCCGCAGCGGCAGCTCGGCTGGGTACTGCTCCACCGCGCTCGGGCCGGCGTGACCGTGCAGCGTCAGGCAGCTGCGGCTGGCGAGCGTGGCGTCGGCGATGCGGCGCAGCCACATGCCGTAGGGCGCGCTGATCCTGGCATCGGCCAGATAGCGCGTCTCGCCGGGCTGGAACAGCAGCCTGAGTGGCAGCCGTCCCTGATCCAGCTCATGCCGAAGAAACAGCGTGAAACTTTCCTCGGCGGTCTTGGGGCGCTGCAGTTGCCAGTGACACAGATAGGTGGCTGCCAGCGCCTGTCCCCGCTTGGGTCCGGCTTCGAGGGCCGCCATGCCGTAGCGCGGCAAGGCCTCGCGGCAGCGGCCCAGGGCCTGCAGCCGGTCCCCTTCGGCGAGCAAGTCACCGGCACGGGACTGGGCCGCTGCCGTGGTGGCGTCCGCTTCGGTTGGATCGGACTCTGCCGGCGTCGTGACGGCGCTGTCCGGGCCAGGCTGGCCAGTCGAGGAACAGGCCGCCAGCGCCAGCAGCAGGCACAGCGTCGAGGTCGAACGAAGGATGCGTTTCATGGTGGACTCCCGTTGATGGCTTCAGGACGCGCAATGCGCGAACAGGGCCTGGCGTCGTTCGGTGTCGATCTCCGCTCCCAACGCCGCGGCGTTGATCAGCCGCAGGCAAGGCGACCAGGCGGTTTTTTCATCCGGGCGCTGCGCGGGGGAGGGCACGGGGCCAGCGGCGATGCGCGGCTTGGGCGCTGCCGGAGCGGGCGCGGGGGCCGTTTTGGGGGCGGGCTCGGCCGGCTGCGGCTGCACCTGCATGCCGGCCTGGGCGGCACCGCACAGTCCCAGGCCGAGCGCGATGACGGCGCGACCGATGGCGCCAGAGCGTTGCAGCGGAACATCCATGTTCTTCTCCTCCCTGGATCAGTGCGCTGGATTCGCACGGTTTCCTGCGGATTCTGGCCAATCGACCGGGGCTTGAAAAGGCTTTTCTACCGACCGCCACCGGATTTCATGGCAGGATCACGCTCATCCCCCGATTCATTCAGCAGGAGACATCTTCCATGGCTATCTTCAAGAGCCGCGCCATCCGCATCGAACAGCATGGTGGCCCCGAGCAACTGCAGCTCGTCGAGGTCGAGGTCGGCGAGCCCGGCCCGGGCGAGGTCCGCATCCGGCATCATGCGATCGGCCTCAACTTCATCGACACCTACCAGCGCTCCGGGCTCTACCCGATGACCATGCCGCTGGTGCTGGGCGGCGAGGGCGCCGGCGTGATCGAGGCGGTCGGCGCGGGCGTGACCCACCTCCAGGTCGGCGACCGCGCCGCCTATGCCGGCAGTGGCCTGCCGGGCAGCTATTGCGATGTCCGCGTCATGCCGGCCATGAGCGTCTGTCGCCTGCCCGACGCCATCAGCTTCGAGACCGGCGCCGCGATGATGCTCAAGGGCCTGACCGCGCAATACCTGCTCAAGCGCACGCTGCCGGCCGAGGGGCTGGAGCCGGGCGACTTCATCCTGTGGCATGCGGCCGCTGGCGGTGTCGGCCTGATCGCCTGCCAGTGGGCCAAGGCGCTGGGTTACCGCCTGATCGGCACCGCCGGCAGCGACGAGAAATGCGCGCTGGCGCTGGCCAACGGCGCCGCCCACATGATCAACTACCGCAGCGAGGACTTCGTCGCGCGCGTGCGCGAGATCACCGGCGGCGAGGGCGTCAAGGTGGTCTACGACTCGGTCGGCAAGGACACCTGGGCCCAGTCGCTCGACTGCCTGCAGCCGCTTGGCCTGATGGTCAGCTTCGGCAACTCGTCGGGCGCGGTGCCGCCATTCGCGCCCGGCGTGCTGGCGCAGAAGGGTTCGCTCTACGTCACCCGCCCGACCCTGGTCAGCCACGCCCGCACCCGCGAGCGCACCCAGGTCATGGCCGACGAGCTGTTCGCGGTCGTCGCCAGCGGCCAGGTCAAGATCCACATCGACCAGCGTTATCCGCTGGAGCAGGCGGCGCAGGCGCACCGCGACCTGGAGGCCAGGCTGACGACCGGGTCGAGCATCCTGTTGCCATGACGCCCGCACTCTATCTGGAAGACCTGAGCGTGGGCCAGCGCTTCGCCTCGGCCAGCCTCGAACTCGACGCCGACTCTATCCGCGAGTTCGCCGCCCGCTACGATCCGCAGCCGTTCCACCTCGACGACGAGGCTGCCCGCTCGACGCTGTTCGGCGGCCTGGCCGCCAGCGGCTGGCACACCGCGTCGCTGACGATGCGGCTGCTGGTCGACAGCGACTTCAAGCCGGTCGGCGGCATGGTCGGCGCCGGCATCGACGAGCTGCGCTGGCCGCGCCCGACGCGGCCCGGCGACCGGCTCAGCGTCGAGATCGAGGTGCTTGAGGTCACTCCCTCCAGATCCAAGCCCGACCGCGGCATGGTCCGGGTCCAGATCACGACCTCGAACCAGGCACGCGAGACCGTGCAGTCCTGCATCGCGCGGATCGTGATCGGGCGCCGGCCGGTCTAGTTGCGTGCTCGCCGCACCCGCAGCAGTTCGTCCAGGATCAGCCCGGCCGCGCCGACGCTGATCGCCACGTCTGCCACGTTGAAGGCCGGGAAATGGCCACCGGCAAACATGGGCTCCAGCCAAGTCCAGTGGAAGTCGAGCATGTCGACCACGTAGCCGTGCAGCATGCGGTCGATCACGTTGCCCAGGGCGCCGCCCAGCACGCAGGACAGCGCGAAGCAGAACAGGCGCTGGCCGACATGGGCGCGCAGCAGCCAGACGATGAAGCCGGCCGCCCCCAGACCCAGCGCGGTGAAGAACCAGCGCTGCCAGCCGCCGGCATCCGCCAGGAAGGAGAAGGCCGCGCCCGGGTTGTGCACCCGCACCAGGTTGAAGAAGCCGGTCAGGACCGTGGCCTCGTGCTGCGCATAGTTGGCCAGGATCCACCATTTGCTGAGCTGGTCGGCGACCAGGATCAGCAGCGCCAGCGCCAGCCAGCGCGACAGGCCGGGGCGGCTCTCCATCTCAGGCGACGGTGCGGGTTTCGCCCGCGCCGTGCAGGTTGCTGGTGCAGCGGCCGCAGATGCCCGGGTGGGTCTCGTCGTGGCCGACATCGTCGCGGTAATGCCAGCAGCGCTCGCATTTCTGCGCGCCGGAGGCCTTGACCTCGATCGCGACCTCGGCACCCGCCACCAGTTCGATCGCCGACACGATGAAGACGAACTTCAGGTCTTCGCCGAGCGACTGCAGCAGCGCCAGATCCTCGGCGCCCAGCGTGAGCACCACATTGGCCTGCAGCGAGGAGCCGACCTCGCCGGCGACGCGGCGCTCCTCGATCGCCTTGTTGACGAGTCCGCGCAGTTCAAGCACGCGGCTCCACTTGGCGATCAGCGCCTCGTTGGGGGTTTCCAGCGGCAGGTAGGTCTCGGTGAAGATCGACGGCGTGTGACCGACGATGGCCCAGGCTTCCTCGGCGGTGAAGCTCAGGAAGGGCGCCATCCAGCGCAGCATCGCGTGGGTGATCTGGTGCAGCGCGGTCTGGGCCGAGCGGCGCGCCAGGCTCTTGGGTGCCGTGGTGTAGAGGCGATCCTTCAGCACGTCGAGGTAGAAGGCGCCCAGGTCCTCCGAGCAGTAGACCTGCAGCTTGGACACCACCGGGTGGAATTCGTAGACCTGGTAATGCGCCAGCAGGTCGGCCTGGAAGGCCGAGGCGCGGCTCAGCGCGTAGCGGTCCACTTCCAGCAGCTGGTCGAACGGCACCGTGTCGGTCGCGGCATCGAAGTCGCTGATGTTGGCCAGCAGGAAGCGCAGCGTGTTGCGGATGCGGCGGTAGGCGTCCACCACCCGCGCCAGGATCTTGTCATCGATGCCGAGGTCGCCCGAGTAGTCGGTCATCGCGACCCAGAGGCGGATGATCTCGGCGCCCATCTTGCTGCTGATGGTCTGCGGCGCCACCACGTTGCCGACCGACTTGCTCATCTTGCGGCCCTGGCCATCGACCGTGAAGCCGTGCGTCAGCAGGCCCTTGTAAGGGGCGCGGTCATGGAGCGCGCAGCCCAGCAGCAGCGAGCTGTGGAACCAGCCGCGGTGCTGGTCATGGCCTTCGAGGTAGAGGTCGGCTTCCGGTCCCTGGTCGTGCGCGCCGCCGACGTGACTGCCCTTCAGGACGGTGGTGTGGGTCGAGCCGGAGTCGAACCAGACTTCCAGGATGTCGGTGCTCTTGCTGTAGCTCGCCGCGTCGGCGCTGTCGCCGATGCGCGCCAGGATGTCGGCGACCGACAGCTTGCTCCAGGCCTCGACGCCACCGGCCTCGATCACCTCGGCCGCCAGGTCGATGATCTCGGGCGTGCGCGGGTGCGGCTCGCCGCTGTCCACATGCAGCAGGAAGGGCAGCGGCACGCCCCAGGAACGCTGGCGGCTGATGCACCAGTCGGGCCGGTTGGCGATCATGTCGCGCAGGCGGGCGCGGCCGTTCTCGGGATAGAAATGGGTGTGCTCGATCGCTTCCAGCGCGAGCTGGCGCAGGCTCCTGGGCGCCTTGTCGGTGGTGAAGATGCCGTCGCCCTCGTCCATGCGCACGAACCACTGCGCGGCGGCGCGGTAGATCACCGGCGTCTTGTGGCGCCAGCAATGCGGGTAGCTGTGCGTGATGGCCTTGGTCGCCAGCAGGCGGCCGTTGTGTTGTAGCGTCTCGATGATGATCGGGCAGGCCTTCCAGATGTTGAGGCCGCCGAACAGCGCCAGCTCGGCCTCGTACTGGCCGTTGCCCTGCACCGGGTTCAGGATCTCGTCGTAGGCCAGGCCATGGGCGACGCAGGTATTGAAGTCGTCCACGCCGTAGGCCGGCGCCGAGTGCACGATGCCGGTGCCGTCGTCGGCGCTGACATAGTCGGCCAGCATCACGGGCGACAGGCGGCGGTAGCCGGCATCGACATCGAACAGCGGATGGCGGAAGGCCAGGCCGGCCAGCTGGTCGCCGGTGGCGGTCGCGATGACGCGGCCTTCGAGCGCGTAGCGCTCCAGGCATTTCTCGACCAGCGACTCGGCCAGCACCAGCTGGCCCTTGGGCGTGTCGACCAGCGCGTAGACCAGCTCGGGGTGGGCGTTGAGCGCCTGGTTGGCGGGGATGGTCCAGGCAGTCGTGGTCCAGATCACCGCGAAGGCCTGGCTCAGCTGCGCCGCGTCGATGCCGAAGGCGGCGGCCAGCTTGGCGTTGTCATCGGCCAGGAAGGCGACGTCGAGCGTGTCGCTCTTCTTGTCCTGGTATTCGATCTCGAACTCGGCCAGCGAGGAGCCGCAGTCGAAGCACCAGTAGACGGGCTTGAGGCCACGGTAGACGAAGCCGCGCTCCATCACGCGCTTGAAGACGCGCAGCTCCTCGGCCTCGTTCTTGAAGTCCATCGTGCGGTAGGGCTGGTCCCACTGCGCGATCACGCCCAGGCGCTTGAAGTCGGCCATCTGCTGCGCGATCTGCTCGGTCGCGAAGGCGCGCGCCTTGGCCTGCATCTCGTCGCGCGACAGGCCGCGGCCGTGCAGCTTCTCGATCGCGTTCTCGATCGGCAGGCCGTGGCAGTCCCAGCCCGGGATGTACTGGGCATCGAAGCCGGCCAGCTGGCGCGCCTTGACGATCATGTCCTTGAGCACCTTGTTGACCGCGTGGCCGATGTGGATCTGGCCGTTGGCGTAGGGCGGGCCGTCGTGCAGCACGAACTTCGGAGCCCCCTGGCGCGCGGCGCGCAGCTGCTGGTACAGGCCATCGTCCTGCCAGCCCTGGACCCAGCCCGGCTCGCGCTGCGGCAGGTTGCCGCGCATCGGGAAGGGGGTGTCGGGCAGGTTCAGCGTCTTGCTGTAGTCGGTGGTGTTGGCGTCGGACATGGTCGGGATGTGAGGTCGGTGACAGGCTCGGCCCGCTAATGCAGGAGGTCATCAGGCCATGGCCGGACACCCCGAGCCCGTCCAGGGGTATGCGGCACTGCAGGCGGGGCGGGCGTTAAATTCGGTCGCGCGTGGTCTGGCGGCGCTGGGCGGCATGCGCGGCTAGAGGGGCTGCCTGGCAGGCAAAGAAGGCACGCGCGTCGTCGCAGTCCTTGGCGATGCCCCGCGTCAGGGCGTCCAGACTGTCGTATTTGAGTTCGTCGTGCAGTTTGTGCAGCAGCTCCACCCTGACGATTTTACCGTAGGCCTCCTTGCCGCCCAGCGCGGCGCGAACGCGCTCGGGCCATTCGAGGCAATGGGTCTCCAGCAGCACGCGCCCGCCGTTGACGTCGTTCGGATCGAGCGAGGGCCGCACGCCCAGGTTGGCGACGCCGATCAGCGGCGCCGCGTCGGGTGCCGGGTCCAGCCCATGGACCTGGACCGCGAAGATGCCGCTGGCGGCCGGCTTCCAGTGGGTGAAGCGCAGATTCAGGGTACGAAAGCCGTCGCCCGCGCCGATTTGGCTGGCGCCGAGTTCGCGCCCGAGCTTGGCGCCGTGCACCACATGGCCGCTGATCGCGTAAGGGCGGCCCAGCAGCGCGGCGGCGTCTTCCATCCGGCCCTCGGCCAGCGCCTCGCGCACGGCTGAACTCGACACGCGCAGGCCGTGCACCTCGTAGCTCAGCATGCGCGCCACGTCGAAGCCCTGTTGCGCGCCGGCTACATCGAGCATCGCGTAGTCGCCCTGGCGCTGGGCGCCAAAGCGGAAGTCGTCACCCACCAGCATATAGCGCACGCCCAAGGCGCCGACCAGGATCTGGTCGATGAAGGCCTGCGCCGGCTGCGAGGCGAGCCGCTCGTCGAAGGGCAGGATCACGCATTGGTCGATGCCGCAGCGGCGCAGCTCGTGCAGCTTGTCGCGCAGCGTGGCGATGCGCGCCGGCGCCAGCTCGGGCTTGTTGAACTTGGCCGCGAAATAGTCGCGCGGATGCGGCTCGAAAATCATCGCGCAGCTGGGCACGCCACGGTGGCGCGCCTCGTTGATCAGCAGCGCGAGCATGGCCTGGTGGCCGCGGTGCACGCCGTCGAAATTGCCTATGCTCAAGGCACAGCCGGGGCCGGCTGATTGCGGGTGGCGCAGCAGGTTGTGCAGGCCTCGGATGATCTTCATGCTGTCTCAATAGGAGGATGCGGTCGCTGAAACCCGACCAAACGCGCTATGTTGACATATCTGGCGCGCGTTTCCTGTCATGCCGGTTCCGGTCTGCTGGCTATGATGCCAGCCTCGCCCCTTTCATGATCCACTCATCCGCTCTCCCATGATCCTTGAACACGCCGACATCCGCATCGATCCCGCCAAAGCTGCCGACTTCGAAGTCGCGATCAAGCATGGCCTTAGCAGCGTCATCGCCAAGGCGCAAGGCTATTGCGGCCACAAGGTCAACCGCAGCATCGAGTCACCCGGCCGCTACATCCTGACCATCTTCTGGGCCACGCTGGAGGACCACACCGTGGGCTTCCGCCAGTCGCCGGCCTTCGCCGAATGGCGCGCCATCGTCGGCCCCTTCTTCGCGCAGCCGCCGACCGTCGAGCACTTGGAGCTGGTCTGCCAGGCCGGCTGACAGGGCGGGGGACGCGCAGCGATTGGTTTCGCAGCGCCTGAATCAGGCCCCGGCGGCCTCCAGGCGCTGCCGCAGTTCGGCCACCAGCGCTTCGAGCGCCGCGACGCGCTCTGCCAACGCCTGCAGTTGCGCGTTCGCGCTGGTGCTGGCGGGCATCGGTGCGGCAGAGCTTGCAGCGGCCTGCACATCGACCGGCCCGCACAGCAGCTGCGCCCAGCGCTGCTCGCGCGCGCCGGGTGCGCGCTCCAGCTTGACGACCAGCGGCCCGCCCTTGTCCGGGCTGCGCTCCTGCAGTTCTTCCAGGAACACCTCGACCGAGCCGATGTCGGCGAAACGGTGCCAGCGTTCGGCGTTCAGGCGCAGTTCGCCAGCGGTCTGCGGGCCGCGCAGCAGCAACAGGCCCAGCAGCGCGGCGGCCTGACTCGGCACGCCGACGGCGCGCTCGAAGTTGTGCTCGTAGCGCGCGGTGCGACCACCGCTGCTCTCGAACACCAGGCTGCGCTCGCGCAGGCCGTCTATCGCCTGCGCGATCTCGTCCTCGCTCAGGTTCATGACCGGCTCGCGGCTTGATTTCTGGTTGCAGCCGCTCTGCAGGCTGTTGAGTGTCAGCGGGTAGCTGTCGGGCACGGTGCGCGCCTTTTCCATCAGCGTGGCGAGCACGCGCGCCTCGGCGGCGTTCAGGGGGGTGGATTCGAAGTTCAGCATCTGGCAGTCCGGTTGGAAGGCGGCTTCATTAAACTCGCCGCATGTCCCAAATTGCACCACAGAACATCGTCATCCTGATCTCGGGCGGCGGCTCCAACATGGCCGCCATCGTCAAGGCCGCCGAGCAGGGCGGCTGGCAGCAGAAATACGGCGCCCGCATCGCCGCCGTCATCAGCAACAAGGCCGACGCCAAGGGCCTGGTCTTCGCGCAACAGCATGGCATCGCGACCGCGGTGGTTGATCACAAGGCCTTCCCGAGCCGTGAAGCGTTTGACGCCGAACTCGCGCGCGTGATCGACGGCTTCGACCCGAACGGCCAACCCGCGCTGGTCGTGCTGGCCGGCTTCATGCGCATCCTGACCCCCGGCTTCGTCGCCCGCTATGTCGGCCGCATGCTCAACATCCACCCCTCGCTGCTGCCGGCCTTCCCGGGCCTGCACACGCACCAGCGCGCGATCGAGTACGGCTGCAAGTTCGCTGGCGCCACCGTGCACCGCGTCACCGCCGAGCTCGACCATGGCGAGTACCTGGAGCAGGCGGTGGTGCCGGTGCTGCCCGACGACACGGCCGACCAGCTGGCCGCGCGCGTGCTGACGCAGGAGCACCTGATCTACCCGCGCGCGGTGGAGAGGCTGCTGGCGGCAGCGCGCTGAGCCGCGCGCCGCCCTGCATCAATTGGCGAGGTCGGTGACTTCGCCCGAACTTTCGCTCAGTCCGAAGCGCCCCTTGGCGTCGCGGCTGACGCGGCCCAGCGCGACATCCGGATCATGCGTGAACACGACGCGGCCATTGCGTGCCAGCAGGTCTTCGAGCAGCGCGGTCTTCTCCTCGATCAGGCCTTCGGGGAAACGGTCGTAGCCCATCGTGATCGGCAGATGGACCCAGGGCGCGCCCGGGATCAGGTCGCCCGCGAACACGACTGGCCCGGACGGCATCTCGACCTCGGGCAGCAGCTGTCCCGGCGTGTGGCCATCGCTGACATGGAAGCGCCAGTCCGGCCCCAGCGTGGCCGAGGTCGCGCCATCGGCCAGCAGTTCGAGCCGGCCGCTGGTTTCGAGCAGATCCAGCAGCTCGGGGATGTAGGACGCCCGGTCGCGCGCGTGCGGGGATCTGGCGCGCTGCCACTGGCGCTGTCCGGTGATGAAGCGCGCCTTCGGAAACAGCAGCCGCGGCGGCTGTCCCTCGGACCAGGGTGCCAGCAGGCCGCCAGCATGGTCGAAATGCAGGTGCGTCAGCACCACGACATCGATGTCGGCGTCCGACAGTCCGAGCGCGGTCAGGCGATCGAGCAGCACATGGCCGCTTTCCTCGACGCCGAAGCGTTCCTTCATCGCGGGGTCGAAGAAGGCGCCGATGCCGGTCTCGACCAGGATGTTGCGATCGGGTTCGCGCACCAGCAGCGCACGGCAGCCGAGCACGATACGGTTGTGCTCGTCGGGCGGCATCCAGCGCTGCCAGAGCGCCTTCGGGGCGTTGCCGAACATGGCGCCGCCGTCGAGGCGCTGGCGGTTGCCGGCCAGGGTGGTCAGGGTGCGGCTGGGCGTGCCGGCTTCGGATTGCGGTGAGATTGCTGTGGATGTCATGGTCAGAGGTTGTAGGCGAATCGTTCTGTCTGATCAAATGATACGGTCAGGTCCAGCAGTGCCTGTGTCATGTAGCACGCCGGTCCTCCCGCATAGCTGGCCAGCGCCAGTGCCTGATCGGGATCATCCAGCTGGCTGGCCACGAATCCCCGTTGGCGCCAGAACCCCTGCGAGCCCTGGACCGATACCAGCGCCGCCCAGGCCAGCCCTTCGCGCCTGGCCTGCGACAGCGCATGGGTCACCAGCCGAGGCCCCAGTCCCAGGCCGCGCGCCTGTGGCCCGACCGCGAGGTCGTGCAGATAGAGGCAGTCCGGTGCCTTGGCCGGCTCGAAACCGTCTCCGAGCGCGCCGACCTTGCCGAGCCGGCTGCGGTAGCCGACCAGGTAGGCGCAGACCGCGCCGTTGACTTCGGCGACCCAGGCCGTGTCGGGCGCGCTGGCCAGTCGCGCGCGGATCACGGCCTCGGACTCGATGTTGTCGGGCAGATAGCAATGCGCCTGGATGCGCAGGACCGACGCGATGTCGGCCGGCAGCATGGGGCGGATCAGATTCACGGGCTCAACCGCGCGTCACCAGTTGATCAACCTCGAACTCCACTACGCCGCGCTCGGCCTGACTGAACTCGACGCCGATCAGGTGGATGGATTGCGTGCTCATGCTGCATCCTCATCGAAGTAATCGCTGTCGATCTTTGGCAGCTTGACCGTTCGTGCCGATACGCCAACCTCATGGTCGATCATCAGCTCTGCCAGCCGCGCACCGTCGACCAGCACAATGCCCTCGACCGACCTGGCGAAGTCGATTGCTTGCGTTGTGTACGAGGAAGTGGTGATGAACACGCCTTTCTTGGCACGCTGACCCGCCAACGCACCGTAGAAGGCCTGGATTTCTGGTCTGCCCACCGAGCTTTGCCAGCGTTTGGCCTGGACGTAGACCTTTTCCAGTCCAAGTTTGTCCAGCGAGATGACTCCGTCGATGCCGCCATCGCCTGAGCCACCTACGCGTTGCAGGTCGTCGCGCTTGGCGCCGTAGCCCATCCGGTGCAGAAGGTCGAGAACGATGGTTTCAAAGAAGGAGGGCGAAACCGTGCTGAGCCTTTCGAGCACCTGCTCCGAGACAGCGCGACGCATTTCCGACAAGGCCTGGCCCAATCGGTCATCCGGGCTTCCCAGCAGTGCTTCAGTCAATACAGGTGATGTCGTGGAAGATGCCGAGGCATCAGAGCCGCTTTTGCTGTTGGCTCCGAGTTGAACGCGCATGTATCCGGTGGCGAGGTGGGTCAACTCATCAGCAGACAAGCTGTCTGGGTGTTCTGCCACGTAGTTGATTCCCAGGCTGGTAAGTTGCCAGTATCCCCGGCGCGGGCAGTCAGATAGACCAGCTCGTTTGAGCCGGTCGTGTGCCCAGCCCGCTCGGTTCTTGTAGACCGGTTGCGCGCCACTTGGCAGCACTTCCTGTCGATCGGCTTCCGTGATCTGGAGTGCTTCTGCCGTAGCTTCATGCGCCTCCCTGGCTGGCGCGCCGTTCGGCCTGGCAGCCAGAAATCTCAGAATTGGCTCGATGAACCGGTCGTAGGTAGGAACTGCCATGCCTGCTCTGGTGCTCACACCGCCTTGTGGAACACCAGCCCCGCGTGCTCGCGCATGGCGTGGAACTGGATCTTGGGCCAGTTGGCTTCCACCGCGCGCAGCGTGGCGCCGTGGTCGACCAGGATGGTCGGCGCGTCGACCGCGTCCCAGGCCATGCGGTGGATGTTGGCGTCGATGAAGCGCTTGAGCTCGACCTCGCCGCCGTTCTCGGGCGGGCAGGTGACCCAGCGCGCGACCTGGTACGGGCTGTGCGTGATGCGGGCCTTGACGCCGTATTCGGCCTCCAGCCGGTGCTGCACCACCTCGAACTGCAGCTGGCCGACCGCGCCCAGCATCAGGATCGAGCCGGCCATCGGACGGAACACCTGGATCGCGCCTTCCTCGCCGAGCTGGGTCAGGCCGGCTTTCAGCTGCTTGCCGCGCAGCGGGTCGGCCACCTCGACGCTGCGGATGATTTCCGGCGCGAAGAAGGGCAGGCCGGTGAACTGCAGCGTCTCGCCCTCGGTCAGGGTGTCGCCGAGCTGCAGCACGCCGTGGTTCGGGATACCGATGATGTCGCCGGCATAGGCCTCGTCCAGCAGCTCGCGCCGTTGGCTCAGGAACGACACCACCGTGTTGGGGCGCAGTTCCTTGCCGCTGCGCACGACCTTCAGCTTCATGCCGCGCGTGAAGTGGCCCGACGCGACGCGCACGAAGGCGATGCGGTCGCGGTGCGCCGGGTCCATGTTGGCCTGGATCTTGAACACCACGCCGCTGAACTTGGGCTCGGTCGGCTCGACCACGCGCTGGATCGCGGGTTTCGGGCCGGGCGGCGGCGCCAGGTCAACCAGCGCGTCGAGCACCTCGCGTACGCCGAAGTTGTTGATCGCCGAGCCGAACAGCATCGGCGTCTGCTTGCCGGCCAGGAAAGCCTGCTCGTCGAAGGCCTGCGAGGCGCCCTCGACCAGCTCCAGTTCGTCCTTGGCCTGGCTCCATTCGACCCCGAAGCGCTCGGCCGAGGTCTGGTTGTCGAGTCCGGCCAGCACCTCCTCGTCGCCACCGGCACGGTCCTCGCCAGCCGCGTAGACGCGCATCTGGTCGGTGCGGCGGTCGAACACGCCGTGGAACAGCTTGCCCATGCCGACCGGCCAGGTGAACGGCACCACCGTCATGCCGAGCTCGCGCTCGATCTCGTCCATCACGTCGAGCGGCGACTGCACCTCGCGGTCCATCTTGTTGACGAAGGTGATGATCGGCGTGTTGCGCGCGCGGCAGACCTGCAGCAGGCGCCGGGTCTGCGGCTCGACGCCGTTGGCCGCGTCGATCACCATCAGCGCGGCATCGACTGCGGTCAGCACGCGGTAGGTATCTTCCGAGAAGTCCTGGTGGCCCGGGGTGTCGAGCAGGTTGATCACGCAGTCGCGGTATTCCATCTGCATCACCGAGGAGGCGACCGAGATGCCGCGCTGCTTCTCGATCTCCATCCAGTCGGAGGTGGCGTGGCGCGCGGCCTTGCGCGCCTTGACCGAGCCGGCGATGTTGATCGCGCCCGAGAACAGCAGCAGCTTCTCGGTCAGCGTGGTCTTGCCCGCGTCGGGGTGGGAGATGATGGCAAATGTGCGGCGGCGGCGCACTTCAGAGACGATGTCAGACATGGAGCCGGATTATCCCCGAGCCCCGTTGTGGCGGTCCATCAACGACAATCCGGCCATGCACCCGAAAGCCCTGATTGACCACTGCGCGGAACTGATCGCGCAGACCCTGACCTTTGCCCATCCCGCCGACGCGACCGTGAGCCAGTACTGCCGCGAGCAGCGCAGCCTGGGCTCGCGCGAGCGCCCGCTGCTGGCCGATGCCGTCTACGCGCTGCTGCGCGAGAAGCCCTTGCTCGAATGGCTGCTCAGGAAGCTGCCCGCCCCCAAGGCCGCGCCGTCGGCGCCCCAGAGAACGCCCCGGCCCGCCAAGGGCGCCAAGCCCGCGCCGGCGCCTTCGGCCAAGGCGCGCGCGCTGGCGCTGCTGGCCTTGCGCCACCAGACCGAATTCCTGGCCCAGGCCGCGACCCCCGAGGAACTGGCCTGGCTCGACGCCTGCCGCGCGCTGGAAGCGAATCCGCCGGCCGACCAGCCCGTGGCCTGCCGCCACGGCCTGCCCGACTGGCTGGCCGCCGCGCTGCGGACCGAGCTCGGCGCGGACTTCGACGCGCTGGCGACCGCGCTCAAGGAAAGCGCGCCGCTGGACCTGCGGGTCAACCCGCTGAAGGCCAAGCGCGCCGCCGTGCAGCAGCAGCTGCTCGACGCCGGCATCGCGTCGGCACCGACGCCTTACTCACCCTGGGGCCTGCGCCTGTCCGGCAAGGCCGCCTTGCAACAGCTGCCCTGCTACCAGGACGGCAGCATCGAGGTGCAGGACGAGGGCTCGCAGCTGCTGGCGTTGCTGCTCGACGCCAAGCGCAACGAGCTGGTGATCGATTTCTGTGCCGGCGCCGGCGGCAAGACGCTGGCGCTGGGCGCCGCGATGCGCAACACCGGCCGGCTCTACGCCTTCGACAACTCGGCGCACCGGCTCGAAGCGCTGCAGCCGCGCCTGCGGCGCAGTGGCCTGAGCAACGTGCACCCGATGGCGATCGCGCACGAGCGCGACGCGCGGCTGGACCGCCTGGTCGGCAAGGCCGACCGCGTGCTGGTCGACGCGCCCTGCTCGGGCCTGGGCACGCTGCGGCGCAGCCCCGACCTCAAGTGGCGATCAAGCGAGGCCGGCATCGCGGAAGTCGCCGAGCTGCAGGCGCGCATCCTGGCCAGCGCCGCGCGCCTGGTCAAGCCGGGCGGCCGCCTGGTCTACGCGACCTGCAGCCTGCTGCGCGAGGAGAACGAGGCCATCGCCGCGGCCTTCTCGGCCGCGCAGCGCGATTTCGTTGCCCTGCCGGCCGGGGAACTCCTGACGCGCGCTGGGGTCGAATCCGCTGATTCGCTCGTGCGCGGCGACTACCTGCGCCTGTGGCCGCATCTGCATGCCAGCGACGGCTTCTTCGCCGCGGTCTGGCAGCGCAAGGCTTGAATCTGGGCCGCCATGAATCGTTAAAATTGAAGGCTGGCGGTCGGCAGTCGCCGCTCTCGCATCCATCCTGACAGGACGTCCAATGAAGAAAACCGTTTCGATTCTGCTGGCCACGCTGGCCACGCTGGCCGCCGCCACTGTGCTCACCGCCTGTGGCAAGAAGCCTGAAGTCTCCAAGGCGGCAGCGCCCGCGGCGGCTCAGTCCATCGTGATCGGCCTGGACGACAACTTCCCGCCCATGGGCTTTCGCGACGACAAGGGCGAGCTGGTCGGCTTCGACATCGACCTGGCCCGAGAAGCCGGCAAGCGCAGCGGCCTCGAAGTCAGCTTCAAGCCGATCGACTGGAGCGCCAAGGAAGCCGAGCTCAACGGCAAGCGCGTCGACGTGCTCTGGAACGGCCTGACCATCACCGAGGAGCGCA
>NZ_JAQTZS010000007.1 GCF_028687635.1 Malikia sp.
ATCCCTGTGTGAAAGTAGGTCATCGTCAGGCTCTTATGCTGGAAACCCCCTCTCTGTGAATTCGCAGAGACGGGGTTTGCCTTTTGCCACCAAGCGGCGCTTGTTCACAAGCCCCAGGACGCAAGAGGCCTTGCCCCAGCGGTCTGAAGAAAAAATCTTCAGTCCCCTGGGTCAAGGCGCAGGAAACTGTGTCATAATTGGTTGATTGCGGGATTAGCTCAGTTGGTAGAGCGATACCTTGCCAAGGTATAGGTCGAGAGTTCGAGTCTCTTATCCCGCTCCATATTCAAGAAATGCCCCGATTTATCGGGGCATTTTTGTTTTGAGCGTCAGGATCCTGCCCGTCATGAATCGCACGCCTGTCCCCAGTCAAATCCCTACTCACATTCCCTCGTTCCCTTTGCTTGAAGCGGATGTGTTGATCGTCGGTGGGGGACCTGCTGGCTTGATGGCGGCACAATCGCTGCACGAGGCTGGCCACGCCGTTCACCTGTTCGATGCCATGCCCACGGTGGGTCGAAAATTTCTGCTGGCCGGCATTGGTGGACTCAATCTCACGCATGCCGAGCCATTCGACAATTTTGTCGCCCGCTATGGCGCCCGTTCATTGGCCTGTCGAGGCTGGCTTGAGCGTTTCGGACCGCAGGCGGTGCGTGACTGGGCCCAGGGTCTGGGAATCGAAACCTTTGTCGGTTCATCGCAGCGGGTATTTCCCACCGACATGAAGGCCGCGCCCTTGTTGCGCGCCTGGTTGCATCGTTTGCGTCAGACGGCTGCCGGTCCTGCCGTGATCTTTCACATGCGCCAGCGCTGGACTGGCGATTGTTTTCGTGTCGGGGACCGTTGGCAGCTCACTTTCTTGTCCACCGAGGGACTGAACTCCGTGCGAGCTCGCGCGGTGGTCTTTGCGCTGGGCGGTGGCAGTTGGGCGCGTCTGGGCTCGGACGGTGCCTGGACCAGTTGGTTTGAATCTCTGGGTGGTCGCGTGCAGCCCTTGCAGCCTGCCAACTGTGGCTTCGAAGTGGCAGTCGACGGGCGCAAGGGCTGGAGCGAATTTCTCGCCTTGCGTCATGCGGGCAAGCCGCTCAAGAACCTGGCCCTGTCCTTCACCGACAGCCTGGGCCATTCGTTCTGTCGCAAAGGCGAGTTCGTGCTGACCGAGACCGGGGTCGAGGGCAGTCTGATCTATGCGGTGTCCGCGCTGTTGCGCGACGAAATCGGACGCCGTGGTGCCGCCACCTTCGAGCTCGATCTGCGACCCGATCTGAGCCAGGAAAAATTGTGCGCCGAGTTGTCGCGCCCACGCGGTGGCAAATCGCTGTCTAATTTGCTGAAGGCCCGGCTTGGCCTGTGTCCCACGGCGATCGCCTTGCTGCATGAACTGCTGGGGCGCGACGAGCTGGCCGATCCCACGCGGCTGGCCGAGCGCATCAAGTGCCTGCCCGTGACCGCGATCGCTGCGCGCCCCATCGACGAGGCGATCAGCACGGCAGGTGGGCTGGCCCTGGAATCCCTGACGCCCGGACTGATGCTGCGGGAGCAGCCGGGCCTGTTCTGCGCGGGAGAGATGCTGGACTGGGAGGCGCCCACCGGGGGCTACCTGTTGACTGCCTGCCTGGCGAGCGGCAAGGTGGCTGGGGAAAGCGCCAGTGACTATCTGAAGCAGCCGTGATCCCCGCTTGGGGCCATCGGGATGGAGTTCCCGATGGCGGCCCGCTTCACTTGCCCCAGCTGTCCTTCAGCCCGACGGCGCGGTTGAATACCGGCTGGCCTGGCGCGTGGTCAAGGCGGTCGGCGACGAAGTAGCCGTGGCGCTCGAACTGGAACTTCTGGTCCGGCTTGGCCTGTGCCAGCGAGGGCTCGACAAAGCCGCTCACGACCTTCAGGCTGTTCGGGTTCAGGCTGGCCAGGAAGTCCTTGCCGCCGGCGTCCGGCTGCGCGTCGCTGAACAGGCGGTCGTAGAGCCGGATCTCGGCCGATACGCCGTCCGCCACGCCGACCCAGGTGATGGCGGCCTTGGCCTTGACGCTGTCAGCGCCTGGGGTGCCGCTCTTGGTGTCGGGGATCAGTTGCGCCTGGACCTCGGTCACGCGGCCTTCGGCGTCGCGCAGGCAGCCGGTGCATTCGATCACATAGGCGCCCTTGAGGCGCACCTTGTTGCCTGGGAACAGGCGCTTGTAGCCCTTCGGGGGCACTTCCTCGAAGTCCTCGCGTTCGATCCAGACTTCCCTGCCGATCGAGAACTGGCGCGCGGCCGGTTCGGGCTGGCCTTCAGGCACATGGGGCAGGGCGGGCAGGGTGCAAGGCTCCAGGTGGCCGGCACCCATGACTTCGTCCCAGTTTGTCAGCACCAGCTTGACCGGATCGAGCACGGCCATGCCGCGATATGCCTTGGCTTCGAGGTCCTCGCGCAGGCAGCCTTCGAGCGTGCTGTAGTCGATCCAGCTGTCGCTCTTGGTCACGCCGATGCGCTCGGCGAACAGCTGGATGGAGGCGGGCGTATAGCCGCGCCGGCGCAGGCCGACGATGGTCGGCATGCGCGGGTCATCCCAGCCGCTGACCTTGCCTTCGTTGACCAGTTGCGCGAGCTTGCGCTTGCTGGTGATGACGTAGCTCAGGTTCAGGCGCGCGAACTCGTACTGGTGCGGAGCCGGAGCGGCCAGCAGGCCGGCTTCGATCAGGCGCTCCAGCAGCCAGTCGTAGAAGGGGCGCTGGTCCTCGAACTCGAGCGTGCAGATGCTGTGCGTGATGTTTTCCAGCGCGTCCTCGATCGGGTGTGCGAAGGTGTACATCGGGTAGATGCACCACTTGTCTCCGGTGTTGTGGTGGGTGGCTCGGCGGATGCGGTAGATCGCCGGATCACGCAGGTTGATGTTGGGCGAGTCCATGGCTATCCTGGCGCGCAGCACGGCGGCGCCATCGGCGAGTTCGCCGTCGCGCATCTGGCGGAAACGCGTCAGGTTCTCGGCCGGCGTACGGCTGCGATAGGGGCTGTCGACGCCGGGCCTGGAGAAGTCGCCACGGTTGGCGCGCATCTGCTCGGGCGTCTGCTCATCGACATAGGCATGACCGCGCTCGATCAGCGCCTCGGCGGCGCGGTACATGAAGTCGAAGTAGTCGCTGGCCTGGTAGGGCGCGGCATCGGGCGCGCCGTTCCAGTCGAAGCCCAGCCACTTGACCGCGTCGATGATGCTGTCGACGTACTCGGTGTCTTCCTTCTCGGGGTTGGTGTCGTCGAAGCGCAGGTGGCAGACGCCGCCGTAATCGCGCGCGAGGCCGAAGTTCAGGCAGATCGACTTGGCATGGCCGACATGCAGATAGCCGTTGGGCTCGGGCGGAAAACGCGTGCGGATCCTGGCGGGGTCGTGCGGTGCGCTGGCGTGATGGGCGGCATCGCCTGGGCTGCCAGCCCAGCGACGGCTGGCGTAGCTGCCCTTGGCCAGGTCATGCTCGATGATCTGGCGCAGGAAGTTGCTGGGCTTGGTCGCGCCTTCTTCGGGCGCTGCGGGGGTATGGGACGCGGAACTCATGACTTGGATTTTAGAGGCGACGGGTTTACCATTGCGGGTTTTTTTCTGATTAATAGTGCCTGTCGCCCGTCATGGGTGGTCGGTCGGAGTCGCACAGATGTCGGTCACAGGAGTTTCAAGCGTTGGGCGGATGGCCCTGGTCGATGCCCTGAAGGCGCTGGGGTCGCAGTTCATCGTGCTGCACCACCTCGCTTTCTACGGGCCCATGTCGGACTGGACCCAGGTCTTGTGGCCTGAGCTGATCGATTGGTTGAGCCGGGATGCCCGCATGGCGGTGCAGGTCTTCCTGGTCGTGGGCGGCTTCCTGGCGGCGCGCAGTCTGGCGCCGCGCGGTGTGCTGCTGACGCAGCAGCCGCTGATGCTGCTCAGGAAGCGCTATCTGCGCACGGCCGCGCCCTATCTGGCCGCCTTGCTGCTGAGCCTGTTGTGCACCGAGTTCGCGCGCCACTGGATGGAGCACGACTCGCTGCCTGAACGGGCCGAGCTGGGGCAGTTCCTGGCCCATGCGCTGCTGCTGCATGGCGTGCTGGGTTTCGATTCGATCTCGGCCGGCGTCTGGTATGTGGCGATCGACTTCCAGTTGTTCGCCTTGCTGCTGGGCTTGCTCTGGGTGGCGCGCGCGCTCAATGGGCGGCTGGCCTTGAGCGCCACGCTGCTGCTGCTGGGCGTGATCTTGTCGCTCTATGGTTTCAACCTCGATTCGGACTGGGACAATTGGGCGCTCTATTTCCTGGGCTCCTATGGGCTGGGGGCGCTGGCCTACTGGGCGGCACAGCCGCGCCATGGTCTCAAGGGCCTGGGCTGGCTGTTGCTGTTCACCCTGTTGGTGGTGGGGGCCTTGGCGGTGGAGTTCCGCGAACGGATCGCGCTGGCGCTGGTGGTCGCGCTCTTGCTTGGCGTCGCCCAGCAGGGGCAATGGCTGCATCGGTGGCCGCGGGGGCGCGCCTGGGCCTACTTCGGACAGATCTCCTATTCGGTGTTCCTGCTCAATTTTCCGGTGGCCTTGGTGGTCAACGCGCTCTTTACCCGCTTTGCCCCGGCCGATTCCTGGGTGCAGACCGGTGGCGTGCTGTTGGCCTGGGCGGCCTGCAACCTGGCCGGAGCCGCCTTCTTTCACCTGGTCGAGCAGCCGCTGGGCCGCTGGGGCAGCAGTCCCCGTTTACCCGTTGATACATCTGTCACAAGTCGTGGCAGCTTGTAAGCGGGCTTTGACGCTTTAATCACCCCAAGTGCGTGAGTACGCGCACAAGGAGTGGAATATGAAGCAAGTCGAAACTCGTGCGCAGCTGGAGCGCAGCCCCCGGATCCTCTCGTCCAGCTTCTCCGGTCTGGTGCTGGGCCTGGGGCTGGCACTGGGCGCAGCCGGGGCGCAGGCGGGGGATGTGTACTGGTCGCTCGGGATGCAGAGTCCCGGCGTGGTGATCGGAGCCAGCAATGCCGCTCCGGTCTATGTCGCGCCGGCACCGGTGGTCGTCTATCCGGCACCGCGGGTCATGGCCCCGCCGGTCTATGGCGCGGCCTGGGCTCCGCCCGGTCATTACCAGCGCAAGCATCACAAGCACCACTGGAAACATGACCATCATGGCTGGGAGGGCCGGGGGGGCTGGGATGACGATGGGCGTCGTGGCCATGGACGGTACTGAGCGGGTCACCCGGCGGGATTACACTGGGAGGTTTTAATCAATCTGCCAGTCTGATGGATACTTTGCTGCTACTGAAGGCCGCCCTGATGGGCGTTGTCGAGGGCCTGACCGAATTCCTGCCGATCTCGTCGACCGGCCACCTGATCCTGGCGGGCTCCCTGCTCCAAATGCATGATGACAAGGGCAAGGTGTTCGAGATCGCG
The DNA here is from genome assembly GCF_028687635.1 of Malikia sp. Lineage (GTDB taxonomy): Bacteria > Pseudomonadota > Gammaproteobacteria > Burkholderiales > Burkholderiaceae_C > Malikia. The sequence continues at coordinate 5,377 of NZ_JAQTZS010000007.1, forward strand.
ATCCAGACCGGTGCCATCTTTGCCGTGATCCTGGTCTACTGGCAGCGCCTGCGCGACACGGTCGTGCAGTTGCCGAGCCAGGTCAAGGCGCAGCGCTTCGCCGCCAATGTCCTGACCGCTTTCTTTCCGGCTGTGCTGCTGGGCCTGCTGTTTGGCAAGACGATCAAGGCGCACCTGTTCACGCCCACGGTGGTGGCGAGCACCTTCATCGTCGGCGGCCTGATCATTCTCTGGGCCGAGCGGCGCCAGGCACGCGCCGAGACCGCGCCGCGCATCCTGTCGGTGGACCAGATGAGTGGCCTGGACGCGCTCAAGGTCGGCCTGGTGCAATGTCTGGCGCTGGTGCCGGGCACCAGCCGCAGCGGCGCCACCATCATTGGCGGCATGTTCCTGGGCCTGTCGCGCCAGGTGGCCACCGAGTTCTCCTTCTACCTCGCGATCCCGACCCTGATCGGCGCCGGCTGCTACAGCCTGTACAAGGAACGCGCGCTGCTGAGCCTGGCCGATCTGCCCCAGTTCGGCGTCGGGCTGCTGTTTGCCTTCATCAGCGCCTGGCTCTGCATCCGCTGGCTGCTGCGTTTCGTCGCCAGCCACAGCTTCACGGGCTTTGCCTGGTATCGCATCGCCTTCGGCCTGCTGATCCTGCTGACCGCCCAGCAGGGCTGGGTGGTCTGGGCTGATTGAGTCGTCCTGGCCAGTCAGATCAGGCGCTCGCCGGCATTGGCGATCTTCCTGAGCGGCTGGTTGCGCTTGCTCGGGTGCAGCAGAGGTACCTCGGTCGCGTGGCCATCCCAGGCCGGGTGCTCGATCGCGTCGAAGACCTCGCGCAGTTTCTCGCCCCAGGTGGTGCGCACCATCTGGAAGTAGGGGTTGTTCTCGTCGATGCAGACGATCTTGTCGCTCTCGAGCCGGTTCACCTCGTAGACCGCCAGGTCCAGCGGCAGTCCGACCGAGAGGTTGGACTTGAGCGTCGAGTCCATCGAGACCAGCACGCATTTGGCGGCCTCGTCGAGCGGGGTGGTCGGCGTGATCACGCGGTCGAGCACGGGCTTGCCGTACTTGGATTCGCCGACCTGGAAGAACGGCGTCTCGGGCGTGGCCTCGATGAAGTTGCCGGCCGAGTAGACCTGGAACAGGCGCATGGCTTCGCCGGCGATCTGGCCGCCGAAGATCATGCTGACGTTGAAATCGACGCCGGCGCGGCGCAGCGCCTCGCCGTCCCGTTCATGCACATGGCGCACGGCCTGGCCCAGCACGCGCGCGGCATCGAACATGCTCCTGGCGTTCCAGATCGTGATCGGCTCGTCGCTGCCGGGGTCCTTGAGGTGCTCGGACTGCAGGATCTCGCGGATCGACTGCGAGATGCTCAGGTTGCCGGCCGACAGCAGGCACATGAAGCGGTCGCCCGGCTTCTCGTAGACGATCATCTTGCGGAAGGTGCTGATCTGGTCCAGCCCGGCGTTGGTGCGGGAGTCGGACAGGAAGACCAGTCCGGCGTTGAGTTTGACGGCGACGCAGTAAGTCATGCTTGGGTTTGGAGTTTCTTGAGCAAATAGAGTTGTTCGAGCGCCTCGCGCGGGCTCAGCAGATCGGGGTCCACGGCGGCCAGGGCCTGCTCGACCCGGCTGGGCTCGGGCGTGGCGGCGGCCGGCGGCGGGGCGAACAGGTCGACCTGGGCCGTGGCGCTGGCGCTGTGTGCTTCGAGCGCCTCCAGCGCGTGGCGAGCCTGTTGCACCACCGCGCCTGGCACCCCGGCCAGACGCGCGACCTGCACGCCATAGCTGCGGCTGGCCGGTCCGGGTTCGATCTGGTGCAGGAAGACGATGTCGCGCCCCTGGCTCTCGGCCGCGCTGACATGCACGTTGAGCGCGGCATAGTGGGTGGCGGGAAATTCAGTCAATTCAAAGTAATGGGTGGCGAACAGGGTGAAGGCCTTGACCTTGTCGTGCAGGTGGGTCGCGATGGCCGAGGCCAGCGCGAGGCCGTCGAAGGTCGAGGTGCCGCGCCCGATCTCGTCCATCAGCACCAGGCTGTGTGGTGTGGCTGTATGCAAGATCTGTGCCGCCTCGGTCATCTCCAGCATGAAGGTCGACTGCGCGTTCGCGAGGTCGTCGGCCGCGCCGATGCGGGTGTGGATGGCGTCCAGCGGCCCCAGGCGGCAGCTCTCGGCTGGCACATAGCTGCCCATGCTCGCGAGCAACGCGATCACCGCCACCTGGCGCATGTAGGTCGATTTGCCGCCCATGTTGGGGCCGGTGATGACCTGCAGGCGGGCCTTTTGACCCAGCACCGTGTCGTTCGGGATGAAGTTGCCGGAGCCGGTTTCGGCCATCCTGGCCTCGACCACCGGATGACGGCCGGCGCGGATCTCGATGCAGGGCTCGAATACGAACTGCGGCTCGCACCAATTCAGTGTGAGCGAGCGCTCGGCCAGCGCGCACAGCGCATCCAGGCTGGCCAGTGCGCGCGTCAGCGCGCCAAGCGCTTGTACATGGGCTTGCAGCTGGTCGAGCAGGCCCTCGTAGAGCCATTTCTCGCGTGCCAGCGCGCGCTCCTGGGCGCTGAGCGCCTTGTCCTCGAAGGCCTTCAGCTCGGGCGTGATGAAGCGTTCGGCGTTCTTGAGCGTCTGGCGCCGGCGGTAGTTGTCGGGCACCCGGTCGAGACCGCTGGCGGTGACCTCGATGTAGAAGCCATGCACCTTGTTGTACTGCACGCGCAGGTTGGCGATGCCGGTGCGTTCGCGCTCGCGCGCTTCCAGCGCCAGCAGGAAGCTGTCGCAGTTGTTCTGGATCGCGCGCAGCTCGTCGAGATCCGGATCGAAGTCATGGTTGATCACGCCGCCGTCGCGCACCAGCGCCGCCGGCTCGGGCAGCAGGGCGCGCTGCAGCAGGCTGGCGCAGTCCTCGGGCGGTTCGAGTTCGCGTGCGAGCTCGGCCAGCAAGGATGCCTGGTCTTGGCCTTGATGTACCGCGGCATCCCGCAGCACCTGCTGCAAGCCCCGCGACACGCTGACCGCCTTCTCCAGCGTGTGGACCAGGCCGACCAGCTCGCGCGGGCGCACCTGGCGCAGCGCGATGCGCGCGGTGATGCGCTCGACGTCCGATGCGCCCTTCAACGCCAGCCGCAGCGGCTCGTGCGGGCCGGCACGCAATTGGCCGATGGCCCGCAGCCGCCTGCGCGCTGGCGCGCGGTCGCGTGTCGGCTCAAGCAGCCAGCGCTTGAGCTGACGGCTGCCCATGCCGGTCTGGCAGCTGTCGAGCAGCGAGAACAGGGTCGGCGCCGCCTCGCCGCGCAGGGTCTGGGTCAGTTCAAGGTTGCGCCGGGTCGTGGCGGGCAGGTCGATCAGTTCCTGTGGCCGTGCCACCTGCAGCTGGCGCAGATGTGCCAGCGCCCGGCCCTGGGTGTGCTCGGCGTAGTCGAGCAGGGCCGAGGCGGCGGCATGTGCCAGCGGCAGCTCCTGCGCGCCCCAGCCGGCCAGGCTGGCCGCCTGCAGCTGGGCGCAGAGCTTGCGCTCGCCCAGGGCGGGGTCGAAGGACCAGGCCGGGCGCAAGGCCAGGCTCAGGCGCGCACCAGCGCCAGCCTGTGCCAGCGCTGGCCATTGGCGCTGCAGCTCCTGCAAGGCCTGCTCGAACGCGGGCGTGACCTCGGCGCTGTGCAGCAGTTCGCTCGGGGCGATGCGCACGATCCAGGCGCGCAATTCGTCGGCCGGGCATTGCGCCAGGTACAGCACGCCCTGGGTCACGCTGAGCCAGGCCAGGCCGCAGCTTGCGCGCGGCCCGGCATGGACCGCGAGCAGCACCGACTCGCTCTTGTCGCTCAGCAACTCGCTGTCGGTCAAGGTGCCGGGCGTGACCACGCGCATCACCTTGCGCTCGACCGGGCCCTTGGAGGTGGCCGGGTCGCCGATCTGCTCGCAGATGGCGACCGACTCGCCAAGCCGGATCAGGCGCGCGAGATAGGTCTCCAGCGAATGGAAGGGCACGCCCGCCATCACCACCGGCTCGCCGGCCGACTGGCCGCGCTTGGTCAGCGTGATGTCGAGCAGGCGCGCGGCCTTCTCGGCGTCGTCCCAGAACAGCTCGTAGAAGTCGCCCATGCGGTAGAACAGCAGGGTGCCTGGGTGGTCGGCCTTCAGGCGCAGGTATTGCGCCATCATCGGGGTGTGCTTGTCGAGATCGGGAACGGCTCGGGTCTGGACTTTTTCTGTAGGCATCATGACGGTGTGGATTGTCGCAGGCCTTGGGAAGTGCACTTTTTCTTTCATCGTCCTATACTGAATCCACAAGGGGGGTTCGGGATATGTTGGCCTTCGACGCTTCTGCGGGATCTTGAGCCATGGCTGAGCCCAGCTGCTCCGACCGCTTGCAGCCTTCGCTGCTCGACCGCCTGACCGATGACAACCCGCAGCATCAGAACGAGCCGGTCGAGGCGCGCGTGCTGAGCAAGGGCCAGTTGCGCGCCGCGGTGCTGCGCGACTTGACTTGGCTGATGAATTCGACCCGGCTGGGTGCTTCCGAGTCGCTCGAAGCCTGGCCCGAGGTCGAGCGCTCGGTGCTGAACTACGGGCTGCCGGCCTTCTCCGGCGAGACGGCATCCACGCTGGACGTGAAGGGGCTTGAGCGCGCGATCCGCGAGGCCATCCTGCGCTTCGAGCCGCGCATACTGGCCGACCGGCTGGAGGTCCAGGCGATCGTGCAGGACAGCGTGCTGGGCTGGCACAATGTGGTCAGCGTCAGGATCAGTGGCCAGATCTGGGCCCAGCCGGTGCCGCTCGAGATGATGCTGCGCACCGAGGTGGACCTGGAGACCGGGCAGGTCTCGCTCTCCGAGCTCAAGGCCTAGGGGGCCGCCGCATGGACCGCCGCCTGCTGGACCACTACAACCGCGAGCTCGGTCACCTGCGTGAGCTCGGCGCCGAGTTCGCTGCCGAATTTCCCAAGATCGCCTCCCGCCTGGGCATGCGCGGCAGCGAGGTCGTGCTCGACCCCTATGTCGAGCGCCTGCTCGAAGGGACGGCCTTCCTCGCGGCGCGGGTGCAGCTCAAGCTCGACGCCGAGTTTCCGCGTTTCACCCAGCATCTGCTGGAGATGCTGTATCCGCATTACCTGGCGCCCACGCCGGCGATGCTGATCGCGCAATGCCAGCCGATACTGGGTGATGCCAATCTGGCGGCTGGCAGCTTGCTGCCGCGTGGCACGGCGATCCGCAACGGGCCGGAGCGGGCCGATGGCGTGGCGTGCGAGTTCCGCACCGGGCGCGACCTGGCGCTGTGGCCGCTGGAGTTGCTGCAGGCGCGCTATTTCAGCTTCGCGTCCGATCTGCCGCTGGGCGAACTGGCCCTGCCGGCCCGCTGCCAGGGCGGGGTCAGGCTCAAGCTGCGCGCGACCGCCGGGCTGCAATTCGCTGGCCTCAAGCTCGATGCGCTGCGCTTTTTCCTGGGCGGCGCACAGGATGTCGCGCACAAGCTGCACGAGCTGATCGGGTCCTCGGCCCTGGGGGTGCTGGTCCGGGGCGGCGCGGGCGGCGATCGTGGCTGGAAGTTCCTGCCGGGCAGCCGCGTCAGCCTGGTCGGTTTCGAGCAGGATGAGGCGCTGCTGCCGACGAGCGCGCGCGGCTTCGACGGCTATCGGCTGCTGCAGGAGTATTTCTCCTTTCCCGCGCGCTTCCTGTTCTTCGAGGTCGACGGGCTGGCGCCGCTGCTGGCAGCTCAGAGCTGTGCCGAGATCGAGCTGGTGTTGCTGTTCGACCGCGGTGACGCCGGGCTGGAGGCGCAGGTCGATGCCTCCAATTTCCTGCTGCATTGCGTGCCGGCCATCAACCTGTTCGAGCGCCGCCTGGACCGGATCCAGGTCCAGCCCGGCGAGCCGGAGTTCCACGTCGTGGCCGACCGGACCCGGCCGACCGACTACGAGATCTATGACCTGCTCGAAGTCTCCGGCCACGGCAGCACCCAGGGCGAGCAGCGCTTTGACGCCTTCTATTCGACTCGGCGCGGGGCTGGGCACAAGCCCGACGGCTACTTCACGTTGCGGCGCGAGCCCAGGCTGCTGAGCGAGAGCCAGCGCCGTGGCCGCCGCCTGACCGGCTATGTCGGCAGCGAGGTCTTTCTGGCGCTGGTCGACCCGAGCGAGGCGCCTTATCCGGCCGCCTTGCGTCAGCTGTCGCTGCGCGCGCGCTGCACCAACCGCGACTTGCCGCTGCTGCTGGCGCTGGGTGCCGGTCGCGGCGATTTCGTGCTCGAGGTGGCGGCGCCGGTGGAAAGCATACGCTGCATCAAGGGGCCTTCGCGGCCCTATTCGGCACTGGCGCAGGATGCCGAGGCCTGGAAGTTCATCAGCCAGCTGTCGCTCAACTACCTGTCGCTGCTCGACAGCAGTGCTGCGGACGAGGGGGCGGCCGCGCTGCGGGAACTGCTCGGGCTGCACGCCCGCACGGCCGATCCCGGCCTGCGCCGCCATGTCGAGGGGCTGCGCTCGGTGCGCTGTGCGCCGGTGGTCGCGCGCCTGCCGATGCCGGGGCCGCTGTGCTTCGGACGCGGCGTCGAGATCACGCTTGAATTCGACGAACTGGCCTTCGAGGGCGGCAGCGCCTTCCTGTTCGGCTGCGTGCTCGAGCGCTTTTTCGCGCGCCATGTCTCGCTCAACGGCTTCACCGAGACGGTGCTGCGCACGCTCACGCGCGGCGAGATCATGCGCTGGGGGGCCCGGTGCGGGACGCGGCCGATACTGTGAGCGGCGGCTTGCCGGTGCAGGGCACCGGCCGTCCGACCCGTCGCGAGGATCTGTTCGCGGCGCTCGCTGCCGAGCCCTGGAAATGGAGCTATTTCCAGGCCCTGCGCCTGCTCGAATGCCTGGCTTCCGACCTGCCGCGCCTGGGCATGGCCAGCCGGCCCGCTGATGAGATCGTGCGCCTGGGCCAGCAGCCTTCGCTGTCCTTCGCGCCGGCCAGCCTGGCCGGACTGACTCCGGGCCACGCGGGTGTGCCGCCCCGGATCGAGGTCAGCTTCCTGGGGCTGTTCGGGCCCAACGGGCCGCTGCCGCTGCACCTGACCGAATACGCCCGCAACCGCCTGTTGCACGCTGGCGATGCGAGTTTCGCGCGCTTCGCCGACCTGATCCACCACCGCTTTCTCAGCTTGTTCTACCGGGCCTGGGCCCAGGCCCAGCCCTGCGTCAGCCTGGACCGGCCCGGGCAGGACCGTTTCGGCCGCTATGTCGGCTCGCTGTGCGGCCTGGGCCTGGACAGTCTGCGCGAGCGCGATGCGATGCCCGATCACGCCAAGCTGCACCATGCCGGCCTGCTGGGACGTCAGGTCCGCAACGCCGAGGGCCTGGCCACCATGCTGTCCGGTTTTCTCGGGCTGCCGGTGGCGGTCGAGCAGTTCGTCGGTCACTGGATGACCTTGCGCGAGCGCGACCGCACCTGGCTGGGCAGTGGCCGCGGCGGCCTGGGACGTGAGGCCGTGCTGGGCGCAAGAGTCTGGGACCGGCAGCACAAGTTCAGGCTGCGGATCGGGCCGCTCTCGCTGCCGGATTACGAGGGCCTGTTACCGGGCGCAGGCGGCATCGAGACGCTGGTCGACGCCGTGCGCAATTACGTCGGTATCGAACAGGAATGGGATGTGCGCCTGATGCTGCGGGCCGATGGCGTGCCGCGCCTGCTGCTGGACGGCGGCGCGCGGCTGGGCTACAGCAGCTGGCTGGGGCGGTGTCGCAGCGACCGGCCGGCCGATGACCTGGTGCTCGATGCGCCACATCGCATCGCACCGCACCGCACCGGGCTGGGGCGCGGGGCAGCGGGTTTCACGAAACCGCCTGGCGATCAGGCCGTTCAGGGAGGCAGCAATGGAGGCATGGTCGGGTGATCGGCGCGTCAGGATCGCCTGCGCGCTTGACGACGCATTCTGGTTCGAGCGGCTCGATGGCAGCGACGGGCTGTCGCGCAACGGCGAATACCAGCTCGTGCTGCTGTGCCGACGCGGCGACCTGTCGGCGGCGGAGCTGCTGGGCAAGCCGTTTTCGGTCGAGGTGGAGCTGCCGTCGGGCGGCGTGCGGCAGTTCAACGGCTTGGCTGCCAGTTTTTCCTTGCTTGGCAGCCGGGGCCGGCTGCACCGTTACCAGGTCGTGCTGCGGCCCTGGACCTGGATGCTGACGCGGCGCAGCGACAGCCGCATCTTCCAGGACCAGACCACGCAGCAGATCCTGCAGGCGGTGTTTGCCGGCCACCCCTATGCGGATTTCCGCTTCGAGCTCGCTGGTGACTACGCCCCCCGGTCCTATTGCGTGCAGTACCGCGAGACCGACTACCAGTTCATGGCCCGGCTGATGGAGCAGGAGGGCATGCATGGCTTCTTCGAGCATGCGGGCGGACGGCATACCCTGGTGCTGGCCGACAGCGGCAGGCCGCATGCGCCAGTGCCAGGCTACGAGTGGGTGGATTTTCTGGAGCCAGAACCCGGAGCTGGCCTGCAGCGCGAAGGCCTGCATGCCTGGACCGGCACGGCCGAGATTCAGCCCACGCGTCAGGTGCTGCGCGATCACGATTTCGAGAAGCCGCGCGCCGACCTGCAGGCCAAGGGCGAGCCGGCGCGGCCCGTCGGGCATGACCACGCGCGCGACCTGGAAAGCTACGACCATCCCGGTGGCTACCGTGAGCGCGCCCAGGGCGAGCGCCTGGCCCGCATCCGGGCCGAGGCGTTCCGCCAGCAGCACGAGCTCTTCCAGGGCGAGGGCAATGCCGCCGGGCTCGCGCCGGGTGCGCTGTTCCGGCTGCAGTCGCATCCCCGGCCAGACCAGAATCGAGACTACCTGGTCACAGCCGCCGAATACCGCCTGCGGGAGAGTGGCCGCGAGGCCGGCGAACTGTCCGATGAAGCGGCCAGCGCGGCGGAGGAACCCTGGTTCAGTGTTCGCCTGGCCGCGATTCCCGCTGAGCAGGAGTATCGCCCGCCGCTGCTGACGCCCAGGCCGGTGGTCCAGGGGCCGCAGACCGCCGTGGTCACGGGGCCGCAAGGCGACGAGATCCACACCGACCGCTATGGCCGCGTCAAGGTCCGGTTCCACTGGGATCGACTCGGTCGCGGCGACCAGGACAGCTCCTGCTGGATCCGGGTCGCCCATCCCTGGGCCGGTCAGAACTGGGGCATGGTCGCGATCCCGCGCATTGGCCAGGAGGTGGTGGTCGAGTTTCTCGAAGGCGACCCGGACCGCCCCATCATCACCGGCAGCGTCTACAACGCCGACCAGATGCCGCCCTACGAACTGCCCCGGCACATGACGCAAAGCGGCATCAAGTCGCGCTCGACTCCCGGCGGCAATGGCTCCCACTACAACGAGATCCGCTTCGAGGACAAGCGCGGCGCAGAGGAGTTGCGCCTGCACGCCGAGCGCGATCAGCTGCTGCACACGCGCCACGACCGGATCGAATCGGTCGATCACGAGAGCCACCTGACCGTGGGCCGGGACCTGCTGGAACGCATCGACGGCGAGCATCACCTGAAGGTTGGCGGCGACCAGAATGTCGAGCTCGGTGGCAGCCATTCGTTCAGCGTCGGCCAGGACTGGCAGGGGCGGGTAGGCCTGCGGATGACCGCCGAGGCGGGCCAGGAGATTCACCTGAAGGCCGGCCTGAAACTGGTGCTGGAGGCGGGGGCCCAGCTCACGCTCAAGGTGGGCGGCAGCTTCATCCAGCTCGGGCCGGACGGGGTCACCCTGGCCGGTGCCTCGGTCAGCATCAATGGCGGCGGCGTCCCCGGCAGCGGATCGGGAGCCAGTCCGGAGCCGCCCAGGCCACCGCGCGCCGCTGTCTCGTCGCAAGGGGGCGGCAAGCGCCCGGTGGCGGCACCGCCTGATTCCGCTTCACCCTCCCGGCAGGCACAGGCGCTCAGGCGCGCGCGCGACGGCGCGAGTGCCTTCGTCGAGCCATGTCCGGATTGAGGAGGCCTGGTGGATCACGCCCATTCCCTGCACAGCCGGCTCTGGCGCGAGCCGGGGCTCAAGCCCTGGGTGGCGCTCGATGGCGCCGGCGTCGCGGACTTGCTGCCGCGTTTGCACCATCCTGCGGCACCGCGCTGGGCCTGCCTGTTCCACGGCCGGCTCGAACCCGGTGTCGCCGCGCTCGCGCCCTATCTGCTGGAGGTCCCGCGTCAGGGGCCTTGGCGCGACTGGCTGCTGTCGGGCTGGGGCAGCCACTGGGGGGTCTATCTGCAGGCCCCCGAGGCCATGGACCTGGCCTCAGTGCGCCGCCACCTGCGCAAGCTGGCCATCGCCTACGGACCGGCCGGCGAATCGCTGCTGTTTCGCTGGTACGACCCGCGCGTGCTGCGGCTGGCGGCGCCTGGGCTGGAAGCCCGTCAGCTGCAGGCCCTGTTCGGGCCGCTGCGCGGCTTCCTGTTCGAGGGCGCCGCACCCGGGCAGGGGCTGGCGCTGGAGTTGGCGGGTGGCGCACTGACCATGAGCCGGTTCTGATTGGCTCAGGGCTGGCGGTCACTGTCGCCCTCGATTTCACGCAGCGTCAGCGCCATGGCGCCATAGTCGACCTTGCAGTCGGACGCTGGCGCGCAGTCAGGCACGCCGGCCAGGGCGGGGCGGCCGAGGTCGGAATCCGCCAGGGTCTGCTCGACCTTGACAGCGCTGGCCGACAGCATGACGCCGTCCGGTGTCAGTCCCAGCGCGGAGAAGTCGCGCCGCGACTCCGATGCCAGCAACAGCAGTTCCCATTCACCCGCTGGAGCGTCGGCTTCGTAGTGCCATCTGGGCCGGGGCAGGCGCAGCGCCTGGCCGGCTTCCAGCCGGTGCTCCCGGTCGACTTCATTCGGGAAGATCAGGCTGATCTGGCCATTGGCCTTGTCCCACAGCAGCAGGTAGAGCCAGCCACCGCGGGCGCTGTTGAGTTCCAGGCCCAGGCTGTCGCGTCCCACCCGGAGCGGGTTCTTGACGCCCGAAACAGTCAGCCTGAAGCCGGGGGACGCCGCCATCAGGGTGGCCTGCCAGGCGGCTTGCAGCTGGGCGTCCGCGGCCTTGGCGGAAGGTGGCGTGGGCGGCGTGTCAGCCACCGCTGGCATGCCGGCGGCCACATCCTGCCGAGGCGGAGTCTGGGCTTGATGTGAGGGCTGTGTTCCGTCGGCATACAACAGCCAGCCTCCCGTGACGGCCGCGATGGCCGCTCCGGTCCAGGCCTTGCGCCGGAGCCAGGTGAAATCGCGCGGCTTCGGTGGGTTGGCGCCGACTCCCGGATTGTCTGGCGCGGCTGCAGCCGTCTGTTGGAGTTGATTTGGCTGCGTGCCGAGCAGCGCGCGCATCTGAGTGACCGACTGGGGTCTGTCCTCGCCTTTCACGGCCAGGCAGCGATCCACTGCCTTGAGCAAGGCGGCCGAATAACGCCCGTTGGCCTGGACTTCGAGTGTCGCGAGCGAGTCCTGCACCAGCCGTCCGATCGCGAGCGGCGGCGTCTGCCCCGTGACCATGAAGCGCACCACGGCGCCCAGCGCGTAGAGATCGGTCCAGGGGCCTTGCCGCACGCTGCCAGGCATTTCGGCGTACTGTTCGATCGGCGCGTAGCCGGGCTTGAGGATCACGGTCAGCGCCTGTGTCACGTCGGCGATCACGAGGCGGGCAGCGCCGAAGTCCAGCAGTACAGGTCTGCCATCGGACTGCAGCAGGATGTTGTCGGGCGAGATGTCGCGGTGCAGGCAGCCCTGGCCGTGGACCAGTTCGAGCGCGTCCAGCAGCGGGTCCAGGATGCGGCGTATCCAAGCCTCGTCGGGCGGACCGGACATGGCCTGCCGCGCGGTCTTGAGCGTCGGCCCCTCATAGTAGGGCATGATCAGATACGCGGTCTCGTTGGCTTCCCAGAAGCGGTGCACCTTGACCAGCGCCGGGTGGTCGAAGCGTGCCAGCAGCCTGGCCTCGTTGATGAAGCTTTGCAGCCCTTTTTCATAGACCTCGGCATGGCGACGCGATCGCAGCGTCACCGCATGCCCGCTGCCGCGCGTGGCGAGCGAGGCCGGCAGGTACTCCTTGAGCGCGACCTGGCGCTGCAGCAGGTGGTCATGGGCCAGGTAGACGACGCCGAAGCCGCCCTCGCCGATCAGTCCGGTGATCTCGAACTCATGGAGTCTGGTGCCGACTGGCAGGAAGTCGGGTGGCGTGCTATCGGGCATCAAGGCGCCAGCGCCACCGCCGATGACCAGGGTCTGCTCGCTGCTGGAAGGAAGGGATGAAGCGCTCATGGCATCTCCTCGGTCTTGCGGGTTGGCTGGCCTTCCAGGGTGGAGAAGAGCAGCAAGGTGAAGTCTCTCAGCGCCTGGGCCTTGCGGCCTGGCGAGAGTTCGTCCGAATTCAGGATCTGGGCCAGCGCGGGTATGCGGTGATCGAAGCCCCGTCCCAGCAGCCAGGCGGTCAGCGCGAAGGTGGCCGCCGATTGCTCGTCCTCCAGACCGTAACTGCGAGCCAGTTCGGTCTCTTCCCACAGCGCCTGTGCCAGTGCCTCGTCGTCCATGGCCTCGGCCGGCCGTGGAAAACGGCTTCGTATCAATGCGACCAGCCGATCCAGATAGCTGCTGCGGCCGAGCGCCTCGTACTGGACTGGGCTGAATCCGAGCACCATGATGTTCATCCTTTCCTTGACTGGAGGAGTCGATGCGCTATGCCGTTGTGGCAGCCTGTTGGCTTGGCCTGCCGCTCAGCATCTCCGCGAACCGGGACGGTGAAGGCAGGCCTGGCTGGACAAAGCCGATGCAGCCTCCGTCCAGGTCGCATTGCCACCAGAAGCCGTTGCCGGCCAGCGCCCGCGGCAGGATGCGCGCGCCCAGCCCGTCGAGAAAACCCGCCGCTGGGCGGTTCGGTCCTGCCGGGTCAGGATCGACCGCTCCCGGACAGGCCGGCAGCTCTTGCAATGCCACCTCCATGCGATCCAGCCCCCGTTCGGCATCCAGTGCGAGCAGGGCGCAGGTCTCCAGGCCGGCGAGCCAGCTGTCGAGTCCGGTGAGCGAAGGGCCCAGTGGCGCGTCTTCCTTCAGGCTGGTGCAAAGCGTCAGCGGAAAATAGCGCCCGACCCGGTCGACCGAGGGCATCAGCACGCCGGCCCAGGCGTCCGGCTCGATGACGCCCGGCAGCAGCACGAAGCGCCAGACCGGGGCACCGAGGTAGTGCTCCAGCCAGGCCTCGCCCAGGGCCGCGCGGCTGGACTGCAGGCCTTGCTGCAGCCAGTCGTCCCATGGTCCGATGAATTCGGACGGCAGGCGCCGGCGTGCGAAATCGCCCAGCTGCGGCAGCTTGCCGTACCAGCCAGGGGCTTGTCCAATTTGCGGCACTCAGAGACCTTGCGGGCAGCGGAATTCGGTCAGCTCGCGCAGGCGCAGCGGATTCTGCACGCTGCCGGCCGTGACCTCGAAGCTGGCGCGTCGGCCACCGGCTTCGAAGCTGGCCCGGAGCTTCTCGGGGGCTGCGAGCGGCTCGGTGCGGGCCCGGTCCATCAGGCGGAACAAGGCCCAGGGGCCTTCTGCGGCGATGGCTTCCGCGTTGCCGAGCTTGAGCTGTGCCGTCAAGCCGCCTTTGGGACCCGGCCACTGGACCGATTGCGGGCAAGCCTGGCCGGGACCGAATTGCAGCAGCTGGCCGTCCACGTCCAGCGTCAACGGCGCGAGTCCGGCGTCGGCCTCCAGCAGCTTGAAGTCGAAGCGCAGCGTACCGGAGCGGAAGAAGACGTCGCGTATCGTCGCCGCCCGCTGGAACTGCGCCAGGTTGCCAGGGCTGCCGAAGGACTGTTCCTGCACCTTCCTGAAGCTCCAGGGTCGGGTGCTGGTATCGACATAAGCGGCCAGGTTTTTCTGGAAGAATTCGTCCATCAGGCCGCCGGGGGCAAACAGGCGGGCGAAGTCCTCGCGCGTCACGTCGCGCTGGCTGGCGCGCGCGAAGGGGTAGCGGCCTTGTGTCGCCAGGCTGCAGAACTGCCCCACCTGGCTGCCGAGTGCCGCTGACAGGTTCTGTCGTGTCGCTGCCAGCGTCTGGCCCGCGCCGGCGGCCGAGAGCTGCTGCAGCATCGAGCGCAGCGGCTCGGGCAGGCGGGCGCTCTCGGCCTTGATGCGGGCCGCCGCATCGCCGGCAGGCGGCGCCAGCTTGTCGCGCACCGCGGTCTCGGTGGCCGAGAGCTGGACGTAGAGATCGTCGAGCAGCTTGAGCACCGCGTTGATCGGTGCCGTCTTGGGGTCGCCCGCCACGAGCTGGTGCAGCGCGGCGAAGCGGTCGTCGACCAGGCGCTCCGGAAAATCGGCGGGCGTCGCGGTCACCCCGGGCCCAGCCTCCTGGCCGAACAGCTTGCCGAGCTGCTGGCGCGCGTCGGCCAGCTTGTCGCCCGCCTTGTCGGTGAGGCTCCTGGCTTCCTGAGGCGGCGCCAGCGTGGTTTCGCGCGCGATGGCCGCCATCAGCCTGGGCAGTGGCGAGTCATTGCCCGACAGGATGCGGGCGGCCTGCACGCTCTGGTTCAGGCTGGTGGAGGGACGCAAGCTCAGGTCGGCCAGCAGCGCTTCCCAGGTCCGGGCGTAGTCTTCCAGATACAGCCGGCGCACCTGTGTCGCGACCTCGCCGGCCTGCGCTGCGGTTGTTGTCGCGCGGGTCCCCAGCACCCAGCCTTCTTCCGCGGCGAGTTGGCGGCTGGCGCGTTCGACCTCGCGCGCGAAGCCCTGCTGGTAGCCGTCGCGCGTGTAGAGACCCGGTAGCGTTTCGCTCAGTGGCTTGCCGCTGCGGCGCGCGAACACCAGTGCCGCCGCCGGCCCGGCGGCACGCTCGACGCTGAAGCCCTGGAACCCGGAACCCACTCCCTCGCGCCGCAGCCGGCTGTAGATGCGCCGGGGCAGGGGATAGCGCAGCAGCATGTCCCGCACGCGCGCGACCAGAGCCTGGTCCTGCGCCAGGGGCGGACTGAGCGGACCGGAGGCGAACAGTTCGTCGAGCTGTCGCTCCAGCGCCCCGCGTCGCGCGGCATCCAGCCCGCCGGCTTGCTGGCGTTCCCAGTCCAGCTGGATCCAGGCCTTGAGCGCGGCGGCATCGAAATGCGCGGGCTCGTGGAGCATCAGGTAGACCTTGAGCGCCTCATAGGCGAATTCGAGGTCGCTGTCGTCGAGCTCGCGCAACTGTTGGGCGATGCGCCGCGTGACCAGCGGCAGCAGCAGCTCGCGCAGCAGCGCGCGATCGGCCTGGCGTGCGGCGGCGTCCAGCTTGTTGCCCTGGAACAGGCCCAGTCCCATGCCGGATGGCTCCTGGCCCAGCGCTCGCTCGGGCGTGGCCGAGATGTTGTAGACGGTTTCGAGCACGGGCAGCAGGCTGGTCAGATGCTGCGCCTGCGCGCTGCCGGCGCGCGCGACCAGGGGCTGGGCCGCCGCGACGGCCTGGTCAACCTGCTCGACGTAGCGGGCGTTGCGCGTGTAGCTGACGGCCCAGCCGGCCAGCAGCGCCAGGCTTGACAGGCCGAGTCCCGCCAGCAGCCCGACATGAATCAGGTCGCGGCGCCTTTCCCAGGCCAGCTGGCTGCCGCCGACGCGCTGCTCGGCGAACACGACCTCCCTGAGCAGCCGGCTCAGGAAGTAGCTCCGGCCGCCGCCGGGCAAGGGGGGCAGCACGCGGCGCTCAAGGCCGAAGGCGCCGCCCAGGCTGGACATCAGCCGGTCGATCGGGCTGCCCTCCTGCGTGCCGCTCGCGAAGTAGCAGCCGCGCACCATCAGCTCATGGTCATAGCCCGATGGTGCCAGCACCTCGCCGAGGAAGCTCTGCAGGATGCGGCTGACCGCGGCGAACTGCTGGTCGAAACCCGCGATGGCGCCGCGCCGGGCCAGGTCGGGCTCCTCCTGCAGCCGGGCCAGCAGTTGGCCCTGCAGTCGCTCGCGCAGCGCGTCCAGCATCGGTGCCAGCGCCTGGGCCGGGTCGGACTCTGGCTGGCCGCCCAGCGGCAGCGTGCAGCCCCAGACCTGGTCGCGCCCGGCCTGGTCCAGGTTGCCGAAGAATTCGTCGAAGCCAGCGATCAGGTCAGACTTGGTCACCAGCACGTAGACCGGCAGTCGCACGCCGAGCTGGCTGTAGAGCTCCTGCAGCCGGGCCCGCAGCGCCTGCGCATGCCGGGTCGCGGCACCGCTGCCGGACTGGCCCAGCAGGTCGGCCACGCTGATCGTCAGGATCACGCCGTTGAGCGGCTGGCGCGGCCGGTGCTTGCGCAGCAGCGCCAGGAAGCCCAGCCAGCTTTCGCGGTCGCTTGCCTGGTCCGAGTCCTGGGTCGTGTAGCGGCCCGCCGTGTCGATCAGCACCGCCTCGTCGGCGAACCACCAGTCGCAGTGGCGCGTACCGCCCACACCCTGGACCTGGTGGCTGCCCAGCTTCTCGGCCAGCGGGAAGCGCAGGCCGGAATGGACCAGCGCCGTGGTCTTGCCCGAGCCCGGCGCGCCGATGAACATGTACCAGGGCAGCTGGTAGAGGTGGCGCTGCTGGCCCAGGCCGAGCAAGCGGGTCAGTCCCTTGCCGCCCTGGGCGAGCTGGCTCTCGCGCAGCAGCTGGACCGCCTGTTCGAGCCGCTGGCGCAGCACTTGGACCTCGGCCGGCTCGGCCTTGGCCGCCGGGTGGCCGAACAGGCCGCGCAAGAAGCTCGCGTCGGCGGCCCTTGCCTTGAGCCGCAGGTAGCCGATGCGCAGCAGGATGGCGGCCAGCAGCAAGCCGATCGCCAGCCTGCGCGCGGTGGCCGATTCGAGCGGCGCATGGCCCGCGATTGTGACCAGCGGACCGACGAACCAGATCAGCAGGGCAAGGGCCAGGAGGCCGAGCACGCCGAGCGTGGCCGGGTGGAGCAAGGCGCTGAAGATTCTTTTCATGCTCAGGGTCCTGTGTGCAGGCGCTGCGGCCTGTGCGTTGTTTCAGTTGGCCCGCGCGGATGGATAGACGACGATCTCGACTCGCCGGTTGCTGGCGCGGCCTTGCGGCGTCTGGTTGCTCGCGACCGGCTCGCTGTCTGCCTGGCCCTCGGTGCGCAGGCGGCTCGGGTCGCCGATGGCTGGCAGCAGCAGGCGGGCGGTGGCCTCGGCGCGTGCCTGTGACAGGTGCCAGTTGGACGGGAAGCGCACCGAGCGGATCGGGCGGTCGTCGGTGTGGCCGCGTACCAGCACGCTGCCGCCGGTCTGGGCCAGCGCCGCCCCGATGCGCGCGAGCAGGCTTTCGAAGCCGGGCGAGACCGTCGCGCTGCCGGGCTCGAACAGCTGGTCGCCACGCGCCACCACGATGCTGCGGTCGGGCAAGTCGCGCACCAGCAGCGCGCCTGATTGGATCTCGGCGGCCAGCAGGTGCGCGAGCCGGTCGGGCGTCTTGGCGGCCGGGGTCGGCTCGGGTGGCGCCTGGGTGCGCAGCGCCAGGATGGCCGAGAAGCTGGGGTCGGACTGGCGGTTGAGCGCAAAGCTCAGGCCGGCGTAGATCAAGGCCAGCAGCAGCGCCATCACCGAGGCGATGACCCACAGCGGCAGCCGCTCGCGCAGGGCGGTCGAGCCGCCGGCGTCGCTGCGCCACTGCGGCGAGAGCTCGCGCTCGAACGTGTCGCGCTCCTTGGCCAGCAGCTGGGCCAGCCGCGCGCGCAAGTCCGTGAGCTGGATGCGGCCGTTCTGCAGCACCCGGTAGCGGCCCTCGAAGCCCAGCGCCAGGATCAGGTAGAACAGTTCAAGCAGCTGGCGGTGCTCGCTCGGGCGCTCGGCCAGTTTGCCCAGCAGCAGGAAGAACTTCTCGCCGCCCCAGGCCTCGTTGTGGAACTGGACCAGCAGGCTGCGCTGGGCCCAGACTTGCTCGCCCCAGGGGGTATTGGCCGCCGCCTCGTCGAGAAAGGTGCAGAGTGCGTAGCGCGCCGCCACCAGCTGATCATGCGGCAGGCCGGTCGCCGCGGCCCTGGATTCGAACTGCGTCACGGCCTGGGCCAGCGTCTCGCGCAGGCCGGTCGGGTCGGGGTGCTGCGCCTGGCGCAGCCGGGGCACTAGACCCAGCAGGGGATTGGCGACCGCCACCAGCGGGTTGATCCCGGTCCGCCAGTCCAGCGCATCGAGTCCCAGTCGTTCCAGCGGCGGGCTCGCGGGCTGTGCCGCGCTCGCCGCGCTCGTCGAAACTGGACCGGGCGGCCGTTTGCCCGGCGAGGGAATCACTATGGTCTGGTCCATGCCAGCGGCGGGGTTGGGGTCTTGCTGGGCCATGGTGTCTCGCTTCGCTAGGGTCGGCTGGGAGGGCGGTTCAGGACCTGATGGCCCACAGCGCGAGCTCCAGCCCGGGGTAGTCGCCCGTGACATAGAGGCCCAGTCCGCCCGAATGTTCGAGCTGCTGCCAGAGCTCGCCCGATTTGTCGAGCTCGAAGTAGCTGAAGCCGGCGTGGTAGGGCAGCTGGCGCGGCGCCACCGGCAGCGGCGTCAGCCCCACCCCGGGGAGCTGCAGGTTGACGATCTCGCGGATGCGCTCGACCGGCCCGAGCTTGGCCTGGGCCGGGAAGCGGGTCCTCACCGTCTCGCCCGGCAGCTGGGCCTTGACCGCGAGCACGAAGCCGGCCTGGCGCAGCAGGCTGCGGTCGGCGATCAGGCCGACATAGCGGCCTTGCTTGTGGTCCTTGAGCTCGATCTGGATCGCGTTCTGCTCCAGCACGGTCGCCAGCGCGAGCCGGATCTCGCGCAGCAGCGGCGCGAAGCAGGTCTCCAGCGCATCGTGCTGGTAGGCCGGCATGGGCGCCGGTCGGCGCTCGGCCTTGGCGAGGGTGGCGAGCTCGCCGTGGAGCTCAAGCAGCCGGCTGAAAGCCCGCTCGGGATGAAGCTGCGACAGGCTGACCAGGTGATCCAGCACGGGCTGGTGCCGGTTGACCGTCAGCAGGAAGACGAAGTCGGCGATCTCGCCCAGGCCGCCCGCGCCGGGCTGGCCCAGCCGGGCCGCCAGCGCCTGGCCGCGCTGCGCCAGCAGGCCCTGGACCTCGCGCAGCCAGCTCGCCAGCACGGGCGAGGCGTTGCAGGACAGCGAGGGCGCAATGTAGTTGCGGTCCAGCACCAGGCTGTTGTCGGGCCGGCGCTCGACGATGCGCGCCACCCCCAGGCGCACGAAGGCGTCGCCCGCCTGTTCGGCCAGCGCCAGTCGCAGCCTGGGCTGTCCGATCTCGATCGGCTCCTGCGCGGTTCCGCTGCCGGCCGAGTCCACGATCTCCTCGATGGCACAGCCGTGGCGCGCGAGTTCGCCAGCGGATGTCCCCGGCCGAATCGCCTCGACCGCGTTGGGCCGGCGCAGCGGCAGCGCCAGGTAGACCATCGCGTTGCGCGCGTCGGCCGGGAAGTCCAGCGCTTCGGGCGCGGCGTGCGCCGCGGGGAAGTCGAACGGGGTGCCGTCCGGCAGCACCCCGCGTGCGCTGCCCAGCGCCAGCTTGCCGGTCAGCAGGGCGGCCTCGTCGAGTTCGAGCTGCAGGAAGCCCCAGAAGTGACCACCCAGGCTGCGCGCCCTGGCCTCGACCAGCCACTCGTGGTAGCGGTCCTGCTGCTGGAAATGCTGCGGCCGCAGGAACAGCCCTTCTGACCAGACGACTTTGCTGTACCAGGACATATGCTCGATCTGTTGGTTGATCCGGTCATGTCAGGGCGTTGTCCCCGTCCATCTCCCTCTCGATCTCATTATTCACGCGAACTCTGATAAGTACCAGCAAAAAACCCGCGCTGCAGGTCGCAGGCGCGGGTTTTGGGATGGGAACTGGAAAGCGTCAGAACGGCGCCGCGTCGCCCTTGGAGGTGTCGGTCACCGGGGCATCGGCCCCCGGCTGGATTTCAGCCGGGGCGACTGCTGCCTTGTCGCCCTCCGCGGCGGTCGGCACGCTCAGGGTCTGGCGCACGCCAGCCTTGTCGCCGGCGCTGGCGAACTGGCTGTACTTGCCGAGCAGGCCGACCAGCTGACCGTAGATGCGCGGGTTGGCGGCCAGGCATTCCTTCTGTTCCAGGAAATCGGCTTCGCCGGTGAAGTTGCCGATCAGGCCACCGGCCTCGGTCACGAGCAGCGAGCCGGCGGCGACGTCCCAGGGGCTCAGGCCGGTCTCGAAGAAACCGTCGGAGAAGCCGGCCGCGATATAGGCCAGGTCGAGCGCGGCGGAACCCGGGCGGCGCACGCCCGAAACGCGCGGCATGACCTCGGTCAGCATGGCCATGTAGTTCTTGAAGTTGTCGCCCGGACGGAAGGGGAAACCGGTGCTGATCAGGCAGTCGCGCAGCTGGGTGCGCTTGGCCACGCGCAGGCGGCGGTCGTTGAGGTAGGCGCCGCGGCCCTTGGTGGCGCAGAACAGGTCGTTGCGGCTCGGGTCGTAGACGACGGCCTGCTCGATCTTGCCGTTGTACATCAGCGCGATGCTGACACAGTAGACCGGGAAGCCGTGGATGAAGTTGGTGGTGCCATCGAGCGGGTCGATGATCCACATATGTCGCTTGCCTGCACCCGTGCCTTCGCGGCGACCCGATTCCTCGGCCCAGATGCCGTGGTCGGGATAGGCCTCGAGCAGGGTCTCGATGATGATGTCTTCGGCGGCCTTGTCGACTTCGGTCACGAAGTCGTTGGTTTGCTTGGCGGCGACGCGGACCGACTCGACATCGAGTGCGGCACGGTTGATGATGGCGCCAGCGGCGCGCGCAGCCTTGATGGCCACGTTGAGCATGGGGTGCAGATGAGCAGACATGAATTGTGTGAGGAACGAATAAGGGGCCGTGCGATGACGGCGACAATACCTCGATTCTATCCTTTCGCCATCATTCGCGCCATATGCAGACCCGCTTCATCCTGATCGAGACCAGTCACGCCGGCAATGTCGGCTCCGTCGCGCGCGCCATGAAGGTGATGGGCTTCGACGACCTGGTGCTGGTGCGCCCGCGCTGGCCCGACGTGCTGCAGCGCGAGGAGGCGCTGGCGCTGGCCAGCGGCGCCGACGATGTGCTGGCCAGGGCGCGCATCGTGCCGACGCTCGACGAGGCGCTCGACGGCGTCTCGCATGTCTGCGCCACCGCGATGACGCCGCGCGACTTCGGCCCGCCCACCGTGGCGCCGCGCGCGCACCTGGCCGCGCTGGCCGCGCAGTCCGCGCCCGAGCACGGTGCCGCCGCCCCGACCGGGGTGGCCTTCCTGTTCGGCTCCGAGCGCCATGGCATGAAGAACGAGGATGTCTACCGCTGCCACGCCTGCCTGAGCATCCCTACCGCGCCCGACTACGGCTCGCTGAACCTGGCCGCCGCCGTGCAGCTGATCGCCTACGAGTGGCGACAGGCGCTGGGCGGCTTCGCGCTGGTTGCCTCGGGTACGCCGCAGCCGCGCCTGGCCGATGCGCGGGCGGTCGCGGGCCTGCTGGCGCATTGGGAGCAGGCGCTGGTCGCCGTCGGTTTCCTCGATCCGGCAGCGCCCAGGAAGCTGATGCCGCGCCTGAACCAGCTCTTCAACCGCGCCGTGCCGACCGAGGAGGAAGTCCATATCCTGCGCGGGGTGGCGCGCGCCATGCTGCAGACCGCCGCCCAGGCCAGGCGCTAGACTGTAGGACTGATAGGACCCGAGCATGTTTTCCCGCCTCAAGACCGATATCGACTGCATCCTGGAACGCGACCCGGCCGCGCGCTCGCGCTGGGAGGTCCTGACCTGTTACCCGGGCCTGCACGCGGTCTTGCTGCACCGGCTGGCGCATGGTTGCTGGACGCGCGGCTACCGCTGGCTGGGGCGCTTCATTTCGCACCTGGCCCGCTTCCTGACCGGCATCGAGATCCACCCGGGCGCCCGGCTCGGCGCGCGCGTCTTCATTGATCACGGCATGGGCGTGGTGATCGGCGAGACGGCCGAGATCGGCGACGGCTGCACCATCTACCACGGCGTCACGCTGGGGGGCACCTCGCTCTACAAGGGGGCCAAGCGGCACCCGACGCTGGGGCGCGACGTGGTGGTCGGCGCCGGGGCCAAGGTGCTGGGCGGCTTCACGGTGGGCGACGGCGCCAAGGTTGGCAGCAACGCGGTGGTGACCAAGCCGGTGCCGGCCGGCGCGACGGCGGTCGGCAACCCGGCGCGCATCATCCAGGCCGAGGCCGACGCCAAGCGCGAGGAGGCGGCGTCCAAGATGGGCTTCTCGGCCTATGGCGTGACGCAGAACGACGACCCGCTGAGCCAGGCCATGCGCGGCCTGATCGACAACGCGGCCGGCCACGAGCACCAGATCGCGCTGCTGTGGCAGGCGATCGAGCAGCTGGCCTGCGCCCGCGCGCCCGGCCTGCCGGCCGACGCGGCCAAGGTCGAGCATTTCCCGGCCGACAAGTTCAACGAG
Source organism: Malikia sp. (assembly GCF_028687635.1). Taxonomy (GTDB): domain Bacteria; phylum Pseudomonadota; class Gammaproteobacteria; order Burkholderiales; family Burkholderiaceae_C; genus Malikia. The sequence goes on from NZ_JAQTZS010000007.1 coordinate 27,688, forward strand.
ATGGTCGGCAAGTAGGCCGCGGGCTTCAGCCGCGCGGCGGCCGGAGCGCGCTCCTGGGCCGGAAAGCCTGGCAGACCTCGTCGTGGGTTTCGAGGTAGGGGCCGCCGATCAGGTCGATGCAGTAGGGCACGGCGGCGAAGATGCCGTTGACCTGTTGCTTGTCGTCGGCGTCCTTCAGGCCGGCCAGGGTTTCGGCGATGGCCTTGGGCTGGCCTGGCAGGTTGATGATCAGGCTCTGGTCCCGGATCACCGCGACCTGGCGCGACAGGATGGCGGTCGGCACGAAGGTCAGGCTGATCTGGCGCATCTGTTCGCCAAAACCCGGCATCTCCTTGTGCGCCACCGCCAGCGTGGCCTCGGGCGTGACATCGCGCAACGCCGGGCCGGTGCCGCCGGTGGTCAGCACCAGCGAGCAGCCAGCCTCGACCAGCTCGATCAGGGTCTGGCTGATGCGGGCCTGCTCGTCGGGGATCAGGCGCGGCTCGAACTGGATCGGGTTCTTCAGGGCCCGGCTCAGCCAGTCCTGCAGCGCGGGCAGGCCCTGGTCCTGGTAGACGCCCGAGGAAGCGCGGTCGCTGATCGAGACGATGCCGATCCTGACCGGCTCCGGGCCGGCGTTCAGCGCTTGGCTCATGCGTCGTCCTCGTCTTCAGCGGCGTCCTCGGCGGCCTGGGCCGCTGCGGCATCGCCGTCGAGCTTGGCGCGCACGAGCTGGAAGATCTCGCGGAAGGATTTGCCGTGGCGTGGTGCCTCGCCCTCTTGCGCCGGCACGGCGTCCTTGCGCGCCTGGCGCACCAGCGTGCGCAAGCGCTGCAGGTCGGCGTCCGGGTCGAGCCGCAGCCAGGCCTCCAGCGCCTCGTCCTCGGCGATCAGGCGGTCGCGCCATTGCTCGGCCTGGTGCAGGCGCAGCGTGTCCTTGGCGCTGCCCTGGTGCTGGACCTTGAGGGATTCCTCGATCGCGGCCACGGTGGCCTCGTCGAGCTTGCGCATCAGCTTGCCGATGAACTGCATCTGGCGCCGCTTGCCCTCGAAGTTGGTGATGCGCTTGGCTTCGACCATCGCGTCGAGCAGGCGGTCGGGCAGGGCGAGCTTGTCCAGCAGGCCGCGGCGCAGCGTGAGCAGCTGCTCGCCGAGCAACTGCAGGTGGTCGCTGTGTTTCTTGAGATCGGTCCGGCTGAGGTCGACGTCGCCGCGCAGTTCGCGCTTGAGTTCGAGGTCGAGTTCGCTGCCAAGGGCAACGAAGTGGCCCTTGACGTAATAGCCTTTGGTGGGTTTGCGTGACATGCCAAGTATCATAGCCGCCGACATGAAGAAGACCAGCGCCGCCTCCACCCCTTCGCCCCAGTCCCAGCCCGAGACTGGCTTCCAGTTCAGCCGGACCCAGTTCGAGGAATTGTCCGATCTTGCCCTCTCGCACGCCCGTTCGCTGGGCGCGCAGGACGGGGGCATCGACGTCTCCGAGGGCGCCGGCCTGAGCGTCTCGGTGCGCAAGGGCGAGCTCGAGAACGTCGAGCGCAACCGCGACAAGTCGCTCGGCATCACGCTCTACCTCGGACAGCGGCGCGGCAACGCCTCGACCTCGGACTTCAGTCCGGCCGCGATCCGGCGCACGGTGCAGGCGGCCTACGACATCGCGCGCTTCACGGCCGAGGACCCGGTGGCCGGCCTGCCCGACGAGCAGGACATCGCCAACGACTATCCCGACCTCGACCTGTTCCACCCCTGGGCCGTCACGCCCGAGGAGGCGCTGCAGATCGCGCTGCGCTGCGAGGCCGCCGCCTTCGCGACCAGCAAGAAGATCACCAACAGCGAGGGCGCGGGCGTCTCGGCCCAGCAGTCGCATTTCTTCACCGAGCACATGCGCGGCGGCGAGCGCGGACGTATCGGCATCTTCCGTGGCGGCTACGCGAGCTCGCGCCACAGCTTCTCGGTCGCGCCGATCGCGGGCCGGGGCGCCAACATGCAGCGCGACGCCTGGTACAGCTCGATGCGCTCGCCGGCCGAGCTGGCCAGCCCGGAAGCGGTCGGGCGCTACGCGGCCGAGCGCGCGCTGGCGCGCCTGAAGCCGCGCCAGGTCGCGACCACCGAATGCCCGGTGCTGTTCGAGGCGCCGCTGGCCGCCGGCCTGCTCGGCGGCTTCGTGCAGGCGGTCAGCGGCGGCGCGCTCTACCGCAAGACCAGCTTCCTGCTCGACAGCCTGGGCACCCAGGTGTTTCCGGACCACATCGACATCCTGGAAGACCCGCATCTGCGCGGCGGCAAGGGGAGCGCGCCGTTCGACGACGAGGGCGTGCGCACCGCGCGCCGCCAGGTGGTCGAGGCGGGCCGGGTGCAGGGCTATTTCCTCAGCACCTATTCGGCGCGCAAGCTCGGCATGCGCACCACCGGCAACGCCGGCGGCTCGCACAACCTGACGCTGAGCAGCCGCCTCACGCAGGCGGGCGACGACCTCGACGCGATGCTGCGCAAGCTCGGCACCGGCCTGTTCGTGACCGAGCTGATGGGGCAGGGGGTCAACTACGTGACCGGCGACTATTCGCGCGGCGCCTCGGGTTTCTGGGTCGAGAATGGCCGGATCGCCTTCCCGGTGCAGGAAATCACGATCGCCGGCAACCTGCGCGAGATGCTGCGGGAGATCGTCGCGGTCGGCGCCGATGTCTACAACTACGGTGCCAAGAGCGTGGGCTCGGTGCTGATCAAGCGCATGAAGCTGGCGGGCAGCTGACCGACCTCGACCGGCGCGTCCCAGAGCGTGCCGATCACGGGGGCGATGCGCCGCGGGTCGGCGCTGGTCCAGAAGCGCACCTCGCCCGGCGGGTCGGAGTCGTGCCGCAGGCCCAGCGCATCGAGCCGGCGCCCGAGCTCGCGCGCCACGGCGGGTGCCGGGTCCAGCACCTGCACGGCGGCGCCCGCCAGCTGACGGATCAGCGGCAGCAGGAAGGGGTAATGGGTGCAGCCCAGCACCAGGGTGTCGGCGCCCTGGTCGAGCAGGGGCTGCACGTATTGCGCCACCGCTGCCAGGGTGGCGGCGCCGGTCAGCTCGCCACGCTCGACCCGCTCGACCCAGCCAGGGCAGGCTTGCAGCAGCAAGTGCTTGCCGCAGCCGTGAGTCCGCACCAGCCGTTCCAGCCCGGGGCTGGCGACGGTCTGGCGCGTCGCCAGCACGCCGACCACGCCGCTGCGCGTGGATTGTGCGGCCGGCTTGACGGCCGGCTCGATCGCCACGATCGGCAGCTGGGGGAAGGTCTGGCGCAGATGTTCGATCGCCAGGCCGGTCACGGTGTTGCAGGCCACCACCACCGCCTTGGCGCCTTGCTGCTGCAGGAAGCGGATGATCTGGCGCGAGCGCGCCTCGATGTAGTCGGCGCTCTTGTCGCCGTAGGGCGCATGGGCCGAGTCGGCCACGTAGCACAGCGCCTCGGCTGGCAGCGCGCGGCGAATCTCGCGCAGCACCGACAGGCCGCCAACGCCGGAATCGAACACGCCGATCGGGCGGTTGCGGTTCGGGTCGGGGGCGGCGCTCATCGCAACCGGGCGGGGTCTGGACAGGCTCAGCCGGCCAGCGCGGCCTTGACGGCGGCGGAGACCTGCGCCATCTCGGCCTTGCCAGCCAGGGCAGCCTTGGCGGCGGCCATCAGCTTGCCCATGTCGGCGGCGGCCGGCGCGCGGCCGAGTTCGGCGGTTACGCCCGCCACCACGGCCTGCACCGCGGCCGTGACCTCCTCGGCGCTCAGGCGCGCGGGCAGGTAGGCTTGCAGCACGGTGGCCTCGGACTTTTCCTTGGCGGCCAGGTCGTCGCGGCCGGCCTGCTCGAAGGCGGTGATCGAGTCCTTGCGCTGCTTGAGCATCTTGTCGACCACGGCGACCACCTGGGCATCGTCGAGCTGGAGCTGCTCGTCGACTTCCTTTTGCTTGATCGCGGCCAGCAGCAGGCGGATGGTGCCGAGGCGCTCCGTGTCCTTGGCGCGCATCGCGGTCTTCATGTCTTCGGTGATCTGTTCTTTGAGTGCCATGGTCTGATCCTGGATAAAGGCCGATCTTAGCGCCTGCGCACCGCCGGCCGGGGGCCGGAAACGACAAAGCCCGCCTGAGCGTCCTCCAGCGGGCTTGTGGCGCGGCCATGGGAGCCGCGGCGCTTGCGGGTACCGATCAGTACAGGCGCTTGGGCAGCTGCATCGAGCGCACGCGCTTGTAGTGACGCTTGACGGCGGCGGCCTTCTTGCGCTTGCGCTCGGCGGTGGGCTTCTCGTAGAACTCGCGGGCGCGCAGGTCGGTCAGCAAGCCGAGCTTTTCGATGGTGCGCTTGAAGCGGCGCAGGGCGATGTCGTAGGGTTCGTTGTCTTTAACGCGGATCGTGGTCATTAGCTAATGTCAAATTTGCGCCGCCGTCGATATCCAGGGAAGATCGGGCCTTGGATTCGTGCTTGCGGCAGTTGTTCCCCGTCTATCGTGATCTGGCCGACGGGGTTTGCCGGCAAAGAGGAAGATTATAGCTGCTCAAAAAGCGCCATGCTACGCTTGCCGTCATCAGAAAACGAGGTGTTCATGTTCGAGTCGGCAGAAATCGGTCATCGCATCGACAAGAAGGTGTGGAAGGAGAAGGAGCCCCAGCTGCGCGCGGAGTTGCTCGAGATGCAGTTCCGGCTGCTGCGCGAGGCCCGCTTCGCGGTCGTGATCCTGGTCAACGGCGTCGATCTGGCCGGGCGCGGCGAGACGGTCAACGTGCTCAACGAGTGGATGGACCCGCGCCATATCCGCACCGAGGCCTTCGGCCCGCTGAGCGATCCCGAGCGCCATCACCCCGAGATGTTCCGCTTCTGGCAGGTGCTGCCGCCCAAGGGGCATATCGGCATCCTGTTTGGCAACTGGTACACCGACCCCATCGTCGCGCATGCGCTGGGCGAGGAGAAGCACGACCATTTCGTGCACCGGCTCGAACGCATCCGCCAGTTCGAGCGCATGCTGGCGGCCGAGGGCGTGCTGCTGTTGAAGTTCTGGTTCCACCTGTCCAAGAAGGCGGCCAAGGCGCGCATGAAGGAATTGCAGGCTTCGCCCCAGACCGCCTGGCGCGTGACCCCACAGGAGGAGCGCCACCTCAAGTCCTATGACGAGTTCGTCAGCGTCAGCGACGAGGCGCTGCGCAAGACCAGCCTGGGCGAGGCGCCCTGGCTGGTGATCGAGGGCAGCGATCCCTATTACCGCTGCCTGACGGCGGGCCAGTTGTTGCTCGATGCCGTCACCCGACGGCTGGACCAGCCGCAGGAGCGGCACAAGCCCGCTCAGCTCGCGCCGATGACGCGCCCGCTCGATGACCGCAACCTGCTGTCGGCGCAGGACTACGCGCGCAGTGTCGAGCGCAAGCATTACGAGAGTCGGCTGGAGACGCTGCAGGGACGCCTCAACGGCTTGAGCCGCGACCCGCGCATGCAGCGGCAGTCGCTGGTGGTGGTGTTCGAGGGCATGGACGCGGCCGGCAAGGGCAGCACGATCCGGCGCATCACGCAGGCGCTCGATGCGCGCTTCTACCGCGTGATCCCGGTGGCGGCGCCCAACGAGAACGAGCGCGCCCAGCCCTACCTCTGGCGCTTCTGGCGCTACATCCCCAAGCATGGCCGCTCGACCCTGTTCGATCGCAGCTGGTACGGCCGGGTGCTGGTCGAGCGGGTGGAGAACTACTGCACCGAGGCCGACTGGATGCGCGCCTACGGCGAGATCAACGAGTTCGAGGAGGAGCTCAGCGAGGCGGGGGTGCTGATCGTCAAGTTCTGGCTCGCGATCACGCCCGACGAGCAGCTGCGCCGCTTCAAGCTGCGCAGCGAGACGCCGCACAAGAACTTCAAGATCACCGAGGACGACTGGCGCAACCGCGAGCAATGGCCGCTGTACGAGCAGGCGGTCGGCGACATGATCGACCGCACCTCGACCCAGGTCGCGCCCTGGCATGTGGTCGCCTCGGACGACAAGCACTGGTCGCGGCTGGAGGTGCTCGAAGTGCTGTGCGACCGGATCGAGCGCGCGCTGGAGGCGCGGGGCTGAGCCTTGGGGGATGTGGGAGCTGCTGCGAGTAGCCGCCCCATGTTGACAGTGCGAGCTGGGAGGAATACTGTTTTCATCCCTGCGGCCAGGCATTTGCAGAAGCCGCAGGCCATGTCACAGTGAGGTCAACCATGAAGCACTTGATTCTGGCACTCGGTCTTGTCGCGCTCGCGCCAGCGGCCTTTGCTTACCACTGCCCCCAGGAGATGGCCGCGATCGACGCGAAGCTGGCGGCCCACCCCAAGCTCTCCGATGCCGACATGGCCAAGGTCAAGCAGTTGCGCGCCGACGGTGAAGCCGCGCACAAGGCCGGCAAGCATGACGAGTCCCTGAGACTTCTGGGCGAAGCGCAGAGGCTGCTGGGAATCTGAAAGAGCCAAGCCGCCCGAGCCCTCAGTCCTGCCCGGCCTGCTGGCGATCGGCGGCCAGCGCCTGCGCGCAGGCATGCCCGCTGGCCCAGGCCCACTGAAAGTTGTAGCCGCCGAGCCAGCCCGTGATGTCGGCCACCTCGCCGATGAAGTGCAGGCCGGGCTGTTTCGATTCCATGGTCTGCGATGACAGCTCGCGCGTGTCGATGCCGCCGAGCGTGACCTCGGCCTTGCGGTAGCCCTCGCTGCCGGTGGGGGTGAGCTCCCAGCGCGCGAGCCGTTCGGCCAGCAGATGGAGCGCCTTGTCGGAGGCCTCGGCGATCGGGCGCTGCCAGTCCGGGTTCTGGCGGGTCCAGGCATCGGCCAGGCGCGCGGGCAGCAGGGTGGCGAGCTCGTTGGCGATCAGCTTGCGCGAGCGGCCCTTGGCTTCGAGCAGCCGCTGCGCCAGGTCGAGCTCGGGCGCGAGGTTGACGCGGATCGGCTGGCCTTCGCGCCAGTAGCTCGAAATCTGCAGCACGGCCGGCCCGCTCAGGCCCCGGTGCGTGAACAGCAGGTCCTCGTGGAAGCTGATCCGGGTCTTCTTGGCACCGGTCTCGATCTCGACTGGCAGCGCCAGGCCGGCGAGGTCGGCGTAGGGCGCCCAGGCCGCGCCGTCGAAGGTCAGCGGCACCAGACCCGGCAGGCGCTCGACCAGGCGCAGGCCGAACTGCTGCGCGACCCGGTAGCCGAAGTCGCTGGCGCCGATCTTCGGAATCGACAGGCCGCCGGTCGCGATCACCAGCGAGCGGCAGCCGACCGCGCCGCGATCGGTCGCCAGCTGGTAGCGCGTGGCCGGGTCGGCATCGGAAAAGACAATCTCGCGCACGCCGCAGGGCTGCCAGCGCTGCACGCCGCCGGCCTCGCATTCCTTCAGCAGCACCTCGATCACGTCCTCGGCCGAGCGGCTGCAGAACAGCTGGCCCTTGTGCTTTTCCTCGAACGGCACGCCGTGGCGCTGCAGCAGCCCGATGAAGTCGGCCGGCTGGTAGCGCGACAGCGCCGAGCGGCAGAACTGCGGGTTGGCGCCGACGTAATGCTGCTGCGGCTGGCGCGGGTTGAGCTCGCGGTTGGTGAAGTTGCAGCGGCCGCCGCCCGAGATGCGGATCTTCTCGGCCACCTTGGGTGAATGGTCGAGCAGCAGCACGCGCAGACCGAGCTGGCCGGCCACGCCGGCGCAGAACAGGCCGGCGGCACCCGCGCCGACGATGACGACATCGAATTTTTCTGGCTGCACGTCAGACATGGTTTCCGATTTCTGGCAACTTCGGCATGAAGTCGTCGATAGTAAGTTCGCCGATCGGCTCTGTGTGCAGCCCACTGGCCGAATGATGCGCGATCACGTCGTCGACCTTCGAGGGCTCGGCCTTGACCACGTCCCAGCACCAGGTGCCGAAGCCGCCGCGCTCGTTGACGGCACGTACCCAGGTGTCGAGAGCCATGCGCTTGTTGCGGTTCTGGTCCGAATCCTCGCCCTTGATCTCCAGCACGAGGTGCTTGCCATTGGCGAGGCGGATCAGGAAGTCCGGCACGAACTTGCGCTTGCTGCCGCGCCAGAGGTAGTAGATCTGGAAACCCAGATGGTCATTCTTGGCATAGGCCGAGACGTCAGACCGCTTCTCCAGTAGGGTGGCCGTGTAATGCTCCCAGGTACTGTCGACCACCGCATGGCTGAGCTGCGACTTCGACGTTTCCAGATAGGGCTTGGTGGAATACCAGGTCCGCATCAGGCGGGTCGATCCGATCGGGAATTCGGGATCGAACACCGGTTCCAGCCTGTCATGGTTCTGCTGCTGGATCTGCGTTACCACGTGCTGCACCAAAGTGTCGATCGACAGCGCGACCAGGATGCGCTTGCGCAGCGGGTCCTGATGGAACAGCGAAGGAATCTCGAGCTGCTTCGAGTTGAAGAACTGCTCGACGAGACGCACCAGCTGCTGGATCAGCCACTCGCGCCCACCGACGTAGCCGTGTTCGACAGTCGAGAGCGCCTTGCGCGCAGCCAGGAACAGCAGTCGTTGCAGACGGAACTCCTCGGGCAAAGCCTCGAGGTCGATCGATACGGCCTTGGACAGATCGGCGGCACCGCCCAGCGCCGGCGCCAGATCAGCCGTCACATGAATCTGGGCCGGATCAATCTTCAGCGGTGGCATTTTTGACCAGTCCACCGTGAGCTCAGGCCGCACCACCACATCCACCCGCAGCACATTGGGCCAGCTGATCTCCAGTTCGGCTCGATCCGCGATGGATTCGATCTGCGTACTGGACTTGGGCGGGGGCGGCGGATCACCGTCACCGTCGGATTCCTGGAAGATCGACAGCGGCACGCCAAAGACGTTGACGAACTCGGGCCGGAACAGTTCGCGCGTCACGCCATCGGGGCACAGCACCGGCTCGGTGTCATAGGACACGCGCCGCAGGCCGCGACCAATCACCTGCTCGCACAGCAGCTGGCTGGTGAAGGCTCGCAGTCCCATGATGTGGGTCACGTTCTTGGCGTCCCAGCCCTCCGAGAGCATCGCGACCGAAATCACCTTCTGCAGGTCCTGGCCTGCGCTACCGCGCTTGCCTACGTTGTCGATGATGGCTCGCAGCAAGCTCTCCTTGTCCAGTGCCAACATCTCTTTTTGGCGAGCCGAAGGGATTCGTGCAGCTTTCACGATTTCCTGCAAGCGCTGCATGTAATCGGTACCTTCGCCCAAATAACCACGCACGCTTTGTGACAAAGGCGCGCGGTCGATCAAGGCTTGGAGTTGCGCGTCTGAAGACAGTTGGGACAATTTTTGGATTTCGACATCGGACATACCCATATGCTTGGCTAGCGACCCCAGCTTGTCCGCATCCTTCTTCTTTTTTTCCAGTTCAGTGCTCACGCCATCAGGCAATTTCAACGCCTTAATCAACACGCCAAGACGTACTTTGAAAGCACTTTCTGAGCTAGATTTCTCCCCAATCTCAGCACTGTTGAGCACCTTGGAGTCGACGCGCAGCGTGCGCTCGGGTGCCTTGAGCTCGGGCCAGTAGGCATCGCCCTGGCGGAAATAGTGTTCGACCCGCGCCGCTGTCTCGGTCTTGTTGCAGACGGTCAGCATCACGGGCGGCGACAGATGCCCGGCCGCTTTCCAGGCCACCATGGTCTCGCGCCAGTCGGCACCCAGCAGCGTGTAGGCCTCCTGCACGATCTGCGGCAAGGCCTCGTGGGGCTCGGCACCGCGACGGTTCAGGTCTTCCGCGACCTCGGGTTCGCGGTAGAGGTGGTACAGCTTGCTGCGGTAGGTCTGCGCATTGGGCAAGGCGTTGTCGCGGATCACCACCCGCGGCGTCTTGACCAGGCCCGCCTCGATCGCATCGTTGAGGCCGAAATCCGACACCACCCATTCGAACAGCGACTGCTCGGTGCTGGTCCTGCCGGTCGGCGCAAAAGGCGTGGCCGAGAGATCGAAGCAGCGCGTGATGCGGCGCATCTTGTGGATGCGGTCCAGGCCCTCGATCCAGCGCGTCGCCTCTTCGAGGTCTATGCCCAGCTCCTCGGCGTCCTTCTTGCTGACCTTGGCCTCGGCCGGCTTACGGTAGGCGTGGTGCGCCTCGTCGTTGATGATGACCAGATCCTTGTACGCGGCCAGTTTGCCGAGCACGCGGCGCACATAGGCCTCGTCGCTCTCGGCGCCCTTCCTGACCACGGACTTGGCCTGTTCCTTGAGCGGCATCAGGCTGTGCCAGTTGTCGATCAGCAGTTCGACCTGGTTGAGCTTCTGGCGCAAGGCCTCGTTGGGACAGACCGAGAACAGGTCGTAGTAGTTCTCCGGGTGACCTGGCTGCAGCACCTGCAGGCGCTCCTTCACCGTCAGGCCAGGGGCGACGATGAAGATCGCGCGGGAGAAATCCTTGTTGCGCTTCGGGTAGGTCAGCGCGTTGAGCACCTGCCAGGTGATGATCATCGCCATCACCGTGGTCTTGCCGCTGCCGGTCGCCATCTTGCTGCACAGGCGCTCCCAGGCACCGCCGTCGCCCGGAATCGCCACGCCCTGTTTGAACTCGGACGGCGCCTCCACCTGCCAGATCAACGTCTCGATGGCTTCGAGCTGGCAGAAATAGAAGGCGTACAGGCGCCTGGCTCCCCCATCGCGCCAATGCTCAAGCAGCTGCCGGGTGATGGCGGTCACACCGGGGTAGTCGGCTGCACGCCATTCATCAACGCGCGCGCGGATGCGGTTGACCAGTTCCAGCTCGACGCCACGGACGGTGTTATTGCGGGTGTCGAAGATCTCGTAACCGGCGGGTCTGCGGCCCTCGACCAGTTCGAGCCGGCTGTCGCTGGCGCGCTTCCAGTGGTGGGTCGGTCGCTCGAACGGTGAGCTGATGATGAGTGACTTCATGCGGCCTCGGCCAGCTTCTTGATTAGATCCTGCACCGAAGCGCGCGGATGATTCTGCAACACGAAAACGGGATAATCGCCAAACGGCGAGCGCTCGGGCATGGGCAGCTCGGCTCCGCGACGAGTCGTACCCTTGCGCTCCTGCTTGCGCGGCTTCAGACTGACGACCCCGCAGAAGCTGGCTGGGCTTCCCACATGTCCATGAAACCGCAGCAGCCGCTCCATCCATTCAAACAGGCAGCGCCCGGACTCGATCTGCCTGAGCGCCTTGGACTTGTCATTGGGGGTGGTCTTCATTTCCACTGCAATGACATAGGGCTGTCCGACCACCTCCGCCACCACGATGGCATCAGTGACCTGTCGCATGCCGGTTTGAGCCGAAGACGAAAAAAAGGGAAAACAGTCTGCCCCCTTCTTGTCCAGCGAGAAGGCCAGGGACTGCCCACCGCCGATTTCGAACAGGGAGTGCCCGGAATCCGGCTCCTGAATCTGCCAGAAGTTGCCAGTCCGAGGCAGCTTCCAGTCGGATGCGATCAGTTTGTCAAATTGCGCCACCAGGCTCATTCCGTATCCTCTGGCGCCGTCGCGTTCTGGTAGCCATAGTAGATGCCATCGCTGGTGTCGTTCAGATCGTGGATCTGTTCATCGAAGGTCTTGGCGTCTATGCCCTCGACAGCATCGATGTCCATGGCGGAAATGCGGCGCTCGCCAAACAGCCAGGCCGACACCTGGTCGGGCTGCATGACTTCCTCACTGCTGTAGCCGAACCGATCCATCAGATCCTGCTGCACAGGCGCGGGACGAGACAGCATGATCAGGGAGTTCATCTCGCGCACCAGATAGTCGCTGTGGGTGCTGACCACCACGCGCAGGTCGCTTTTGACCAGGCGAGCCAGCAGACGGGCCAGCTTGCGCTGGTTGCTGGGGTGCAGGTTCAGTTCCGGCTCGTCAATCATCAGCACATCGCCGGGTTGCGCGTCGAACTCCAGGTAGGCCCAGAGTCCGAACAGGCTCTTGACCGTCGAAGAGGTCAGATGCAGCCCCATTCTGGGTGGTGCTTCCTGGTCGCCTCGCCTGAGTTTGTAAGGGGTGAAGGTGATGTCACCCTCGGCATCGACCTCGTAGCGGCCACCGATGATCTGCTTGACCCCCTCCGCCAAGGCATGGAACGGTCCCTTCTTCTTCTTTCGAATGTCAGGCAAGTCATTGAGCCAGTCGATGTAATCAGCAATCGGCTGCGCGTAGCGCGAGCGGATGAAGTCCTGGATCAGCTCGCCGATATGGATATCCTTGTCTTTCTTGGCTGCATGGTGCAGCAGAGCCGCCCGACGGTTGGACAGTTCGCGGTAGAAAAGGTGCAAGCCATTGCGCTCGGCGGGCATCAGGAATACGTTGCGGCGCGGCGGATTACCAATCAGATGGCGAGCAATCGCATCAGAGAGGAAATATTCGGTATCGGGGAACTGCTCCGACAGAAGCACGAGCTGAGCCTTGCTCACGCCAGCCGGCTTGCTGATTCGCAACACCTCATTTTTTTCCCGGCCCAGCTTCAGCTTGAAATCCAGTGGCCGCGCAATGGCCTGCGAAAAGAGCCGGGATAGATCGACATCCCAGTCAAACCGGCTGTCCTTGAAGAACTCCGGATTGCTGTTGAACGTCTGGGACAGACTGCGCTTGGTCGCCTGGTTGATCGCTTGCAACACCTTCTTGCCATGTTCACCGGCCCATTGCGCCAGATCCCAGCTGACCTGCCCCTCGCGCACTAACTCCTTGGCCAACGCCTCCATCCCCGGCAACCTGACCGGCATCGCATGGGTCAGAAAGGCATAGAGCGCATACATGACCCAGGTCTTGCCGGTGTTGTTCTGGCCGCAGACCAGGGTCAGAGGCTTGAATTCGACGTGGCCTGCCTCGGGCAGCAGGCAACCCAGCTTGCCCGGCTTGAAGCGCCAGCTGGGTAGATCCAGTCGAGCTGTTTTTTCCGCTTCTTGAGTCATGTGTTCACTCCATTCGACAGCGCTACCACTTTAAGCGATTCGATGCCCCGGTCATCAACGATCTTGACCGCGATCTTGCGGTTGTCGCCGGCGTCGAACGGCAGGCTGACCGTGCCGTGGAACTGGTGCAGCCTGGACTCGTCGAGTTCGGCGCGGATATTCTTCTTGAGCTTGTCCCAGCCCTCGCCCTTGCCGGCCATCGGGAAGAAGACCTGGCGCGGGAACAGGCTGCGCTCGTCGTAGTCGGTGTCGAGCGCCCACATCGCGATTTTGCTCTTGCCGCCCGACACTAGCTCGCCCTTGACGGTATCGAAATAGTCGAAGCCGTGGACCTCGACCTCGTACTGGCCGTCCTGGCGCCGGCGCAACTCGACCTCGGGCTGGCCCATGAGCCAGAAGCTCTGGTTGCTGGCGCGCGCCTTCTTCAGGTCCTCGGTCAGCAGGTCGGTGTTCATCTGCGCCTTCAGCGCAGTGATGCCCTTGAGCGCATCGATGTCCTTGGCCGCTTCCGGGTCGAAGGTGAAGGCACAGAACACGATCATCTTGGGCAGCGGGAACAGGTTGCCGGCCTCGTTGAGGGCATTCACGACCTGGCGCTGCTCCAGCGCGGCATGCTCAGGACCGAAGCTCACCACCACGCGCTCGCCGGAATCGAGGTGGCCGCTGGCATGCAGGCTGGCGCAGTCGGCCAGCGTTTCGAGATCGGCGAACTTGAGCATCTGGCCGCCCTTGCCGCGGATGCCGGTCTTGAGCAGTTCGTCGCGCCACTGGTGCTGGCGGCCGCTCTCGCCGGTGCGGGCGATGCTGGCGTCGGCTTCCTGCGGGCCGGCGGCCTCGTCGAATGACTGCACGCTCGGGAACGGAACGGCCTCGACCGTGAACGGGCCGGTGATGCGCAACTTGTTCCTGGCGATGGCGGGCTGGTCGTACAGCGTTTCCTGGTCGGCATGGGCGGCGATGGACGCATCCATCTGGCGCTGCATGGCCTGGCGCGCGACGTGGAAGGCATCGAAGGCCGGGCGGACGGCCTCGGGCCAGTCGGCGGAAAAGTCGAACGGGACTTCCCACTCCAGCAGATCCTGGCCGGCCAGACCGAGCACGAGCTTCTGGCCCTTGCGGGTACCTTCGGTGACTGCGAAGGGTTCGGATGGAGGATCGGACTTGAGCGCGGCGTTCAGCGCCGCCAGCGCGGAGTCGATGGCCGGGTGCAGGCGCTCGTAGATAGCATCGATCTCGGGGTTGTTGGCGATCGACTTCAGCGTGACATGGGGCACGGTCTTGTAGATGAAGCCGCCCTTGAGACCTTCGTGCGGGTACTTGAGTTCGAAATAGTCGAAGCTCGCCGTCATCAGCCGCTGCTTGGCCAGCGTGATCGCTACGCGCGAGGTGTCACAGGTGATCCAGCGCCGGCCCCATTTCTCGGCCACGTAGGCCGTCGTGCCCGAGCCGCAGGTCGGGTCCAGCACGAGATCGCCGGGGTCGGTGGTCATGAGAATGCAGCGTTCTACAACTTTGACACTCGTCTCGACGACATACCTTTTGTCAGACGCAAAACCAGCAATACTAGTGTCATCCCAACTGTTCGATATTGGAAATGCCGGGAAATCATCAATAAATCTGACATAGTAAAGGTTATCCGCACTAGCGGCCACCCTGCGACTTTTTAACAGCCGAGGCATCAAAGACTGCTCGGTTTTCCAATAACCTTTAGGGTAAACAGTTCGACCATCTAACTTAACATCGTATCGAGTTCCTGGACTTTGACTGGTTAGATTATCGAACCGAAAAACCCGACCATCTACGAATCCTCCATACCGTTCTTCAGACCTCAGTGCCCGACGCTCCCCGGAAGATAACTGCACCTTCCCATACGCCCCACCACCTTCACCGCCCAACTCTTTTGTCAAATACATTTGATGGTATTTTAGCTGGGGTAGCGATTTTGAATACCAAACCAAATAATCAGAAACCCCGGCCAACAAATTTGACGTTGAGCTAGTAGTTTTTTTAAAGGCAATCAAACTAACGAAATTTTCAAATCCAAAAATTTCATCGCATAGCTCCCGCACATGGTGCAGGTTCTCATCCGAAATCTGCACGAACACGCTGCCCGTCTCGTTCAGCAGCTCGCGCGCCAGCAGCAGCCGGTCGCGCAGATAGGTCAGGTAGGAGTGGATGCCGAGCTCCCAGGTGTCGCGGAACGCCTTGATCATCTCGGGTTCCTGCGTCAGGTCGGCGTCGTTGCGGTCCTTGACGTCGCGCTTGCCCACGAAGGGCTGGAAATTGCTGCCGTACTTGATGCCGTAGGGCGGATCGATATAGATCATCTGCAGCCGGCCAGCCATGCTTTCCTTGTGCAGCAGGCTATTCATCACCAGCAGGCTGTCGCCGGCGACCAGGCGGTTGGCCCAGCCCTTCTCGTGGCGGTAGAAGTCGATCGCGTCGCGCAGCGGCAGGTTCTCGAACGGCGCATCGAACAGGCCCGGCTGCACCGCCTTCTCGGCGCCCTTGCCACCCGACTTGGCCTCGCCCTTCATCGCCTTGCGCACGGCAGATAGGATGCTCGCCGGGTCGACACGCTCGTGCACATGCAGGCTGACGGTATCGATCTCGAAGCTGGTGCGCTCGGCCTTGCCGGCCCAGTTCAGGTAGGGCGACTGCAGGCGCTTGAGTTCTTCCAGCGCGGCGCGCATCCGGTCGGCGTCGCCGGATTCCAGCGCGCCGTCGATCAGCGCCTCGATGCCGGCGCGCTGCGGGTCGAAGGCCAGCACAGGGTCGAGGTGCGGGTCGAAAGCCCAGCGGGTCTTGCCGGCTTCGGGGTCGGTGGCCGGCGTGACCATGCCGACTTCCGGGTTGTTGACCCGCTTGTCGGGGTGGCGGTAGGCAATGATCTGCGCCGCTTCGCCCGCTGGCGTCCGGCGCGCTGGAGTCTTGCTGGCTGCAGCAGGCGTCTTCACCGGCGCGGCCTTTGGTTCCAGTTCCAGCGGCGCCGGAGCCTGCTCGGCCTGGAGGGCAAAACCTTCGCCGCTGTCAGCGATCTCACTGGCCGGCGTGGCAGTGATGGCAGACGTAGCGCGACGCACCGAGCCGCCGCGCCCCTGCCCTTTCACCAGCCGACCCTGCGCGATCAGGTCGGCGTGGACCTTCCAGTAATCGTCCTCGGTGCTGCTCAGGCCCTCGGCCTTCAGCCGGGATTCGATCTCGCGCCGCAGTGCGGTGTTGCCCATGGTGGAGCCGTCCGGGGGGACTAGTGACAGCAGGGTTTCAGCGATCAGTGCGTGCAGGTCTTGTTGGGAAGCCACAGGCTCCTCCTGTTATTGTTCGGTGTCATCGGCGGGCGCTACGCGAGCAATCACCAGCGGCATGCCGGCGATGCACAAGTCAGTAGGGAGATCCGATCTGATTGGATGCCTGATCAGTGATCAAGGGGACAGCTGATGCGAAGCGATCGATGTTGATGGAGCAGTTGCCGCTTCCACCGTCCGAGCTCTTGTGCTGTCGCCAGCAACGCCTTTGCCAGTCTAGCAGAGGGTCATTTATGGCGACGTGACGGGCGACGCTAAGGCCGACTTCGAGATCGGACGGACCGGCGTCATGCCGGCCTCGCTGACGGCGGCGAATTTCGTGTTGTGAGTTTTGGCCGGACCGGCTGCGGGCAGTCTTGCATGGCATGACATTTGCCTGCGGCATACTGCCCATTCTTCAGCTCAAGCTCTCCAAGATGAACCTGCCCGCACACCAACTCAGCATGACGGTGCTGATGTCGCCCGACATGGCCAACTTCTCCGGCAATGTCCACGGCGGCGCCATTCTCAAGCTGCTCGACCAGGTGGCCTACGCCTGTGCCAGCCGCTATGCCTCGCACTATGTCGTGACGTTGAGCGTCGACCAGGTGATGTTCCTGCAGCCGATCCATGTCGGCGAGCTGGTGACCTTCCTGGCCAGCGTCAACCTCACCGGCAACTCCTCGATGGAGATCGGCATCAAGGTCGTGGCCGAGGACATCCGCAGCCAGGTGGTGCGGCATGTCAACAGCTGCTTCTTCACCATGGTGGCGGTCGACGACGATGGCAAGCCGGCCAAGGTGGCGCCGCTGCGCCCCTTCAGTCCCGAGGAAAAGCGGCGCTGGGACGCGGCCCTGGTGCGCAAGCAGGTGCGCAAGGAGCTGGCCCAGCGCTACCAGCAGGTCCGACTGCCCGCGTAGGTCGAGGCCCGGGATGCGTAAAACCCCTACCCATGGCGAGAGCCAGATCGTGCTGCCGGAGTCCTTCGTCGCGCTGTTCGTGCCGCCCGGCAAGATCAAGCCGACCGAGCCCTACGAGGTCCTCGCGCAGCGCCACGAGCTGTGCGAGGACATGGCGCAGCTGCTGACCGAGCAGGCCGCCCAGCTGCAGTTCAAGCTCGGCGTGCACGAGACCGACGTGCTCGAACGCATGCATGCCGGCCTGAGCGGTGGCGAGGTTGGCCTGTCGGCCGCCGAGGCGGGCTGGGTCGTCAAGCGCCTGGCCGAGCTGCTGGAGTGGTCCTGGCCGAGCTGGCTCGACACCCAGACCTGAAGGCCTGAGGATTGTTGGCGGCCCGGCTTCAGGCGGCCTGGCGTGCCGCGCCGTCCTGCTGCAGCTGCGCCAGACCCGCGATCACGTCGCCGATCACCAGGATGGAGGGGCTGCCCAGCTGTTCGGTCTTTAACGTCTCGACCAGATTGGCGAGGGTGCAGACCGCGTGACGCTGCTGCGGCAGGCTGGCGCGCTGCGCGATCGCGGTCGGCGTCGAGGCCGGCAGGCCTTGCAGCAAGCCGGCCTGGATGGCTGCCGCGCTGGAGACGCCCATGTAGATCACCAGCGTCAGCTTGGCGTCACGCGCGCAACGGGCCAGCGCGGCCCAGTCGGTGCCGCTGTCGCCGGGTTTGGCGTGGCCGGTCACGAACACCACGCCATGGGCGTGTTTTCGGTGCGTCAGCGGCACGCTCAGCGAGCTGACCGCCGCCAGCCCGGCGGTGATGCCGTTGACCACCGAGACCGGGATGCCGGCGGCCTGCAGCGCTTCGACCTCCTCGCCGCCACGGCCGAAGATGAAGGGGTCGCCGCCCTTGAGCCGCACCACGACCTCGCCCTCCTGGGCGGCCTGGATCATCAGCTTCTCGATGAAGGACTGCGGCGTGCTCCTGCAGCCGCCGCGCTTGCCGACATGGACGATGCGGGCCCGGGGCGAGGCGTGTGTCAGCACCGCGTCGTTGACCAGGTCATCGACCAGCAGCACCGTCGCTTCGGCGATGGCCCGGGCGGCCTTGAGCGTGAGCAGTTCCGGGTCGCCCGGGCCGGCACCGACCAGGGTGACCTGGCCAGCGGCGGTCAGGGGCAGGGCGGAGCTTGGAAGTCGGAAATGGGGCGTCATGATGCCTGTACCGCTTGCAAGATATGTTCCACCTGACGCGCGATCGGCGCCGGCACGGCGCGGCGCCCCGCGAGCACCTCGGCGATCCAGGCAGCCGTGCTGGCGGCGTCGATCGCGGGCAGATCGGGCAGCTTGGCCAGCGAGCCGCCTTGCGCTTCCTGCACGCAGCGGCGCTGGCCTTGCCAGAAGACATCCATCTGCGGCAGGCGGCGCGGGTCGGCCACCGGTTCGCCCTCGGTGCCGCGCAGCAGCATGGCGCGCTGGCCGGTCAGCTCGAAGGTCGCACCCATGGACAGCAGGTATTCGGGGTGGGTGTAGCTGCCGACCACCAGCGCGTCGCCGTCGCAGGGGTTCATGAGCTTGACCAGGCTGTGCGCCGAGTTGCGCAGACCGATGACCTGGCGCACCTCAAGCAGGCGCTGCAGGCCGGGGCAGAGCAAGCCGGTCGGCATGAAGCGGACCCGGCCGGGCTGCAGCGGCTGGACCGAGTGGTCGGCGGCCACGCCCAGCAGCGCCAGCACATCGACCGAGCTGATGCGCCGGCCCTCGGTCGCCGCGCCATGCACCAGCACCGGCAGGCCCTCGCGCGCCAGCAGCAAGGCCAGCAGCGGCGTGAGCACCGGCAGCTTGCGCGCGCCGTTGTAGCTTGGCAGCACCACGGCGGTGCGTCCGTGGGTCGGCACCTTGGCGGTGCGCGCGGCGGTGGCGTCGAGGAAGCCCGCCATTTCCTCGGGTGTCTCGCCCTTGATGCGCATCGCGAGGCAGAAGGCGCCGAGTTCGAGCTCGGTCACGCTGCCGTCGAGCAGCTGGCCGAACAGGTCGGTTGCCTGCGCGCGGTTTAGCGAGCGGGCGCCGTCCTTGCCGCGCCCGATTTCCTTGAGGTAGTGACTGATGGCCATGGGGCGATTTTCCGCGATGGTTGATGACTTCGGGTTATGAAGCAAAAAATCCCCGCCGACTGAGTTGTCGACGAGGGGTGGCGATCGGCGCTCAGCAGCTCAGGGCTGCGCCGGCCGGAACGACCGCGATCAGGCGCTTGAGCGTCGGCACGCAGGAGCCGCAACGGGTGCCGCAGCCCAGGCCGTCCTGCAGCTGGAGCAGGCGCTGGGTGCCATCGCCCGTGCAGTCGGGCAGCGCGTGGCGGATCGCGTCCTCTCTGACGTCGAGGCAGGTGCAGACCTGGGGGCTGCGCGCGGCCAGCGCGACCGGCGCCTGTGCGTCGGGCCTGAGCAGCAGGCGGCCGTAGTCCTGCGCCGGCAGCTCGTCCTGCAGCAGCGTCTTGAGCCAGGCCTCGGCACGGCTGTCGCCCGCCAGCAGCAGGGCCTCGATCCGGCTTTCCTCGCCGCTGCGGTGTTGTCGGATGGCACGGCTGTGATGGCGCCTGCGGTCTTCGTAGCGCAGCACCTCGGCGCCATCGAGGCCGAGCAGCGCCTCGATGCGCCGGACCAGTTCGATGGGCGGTGCCTCGGCACAGGCGGCGCGCAGCAGCAAGCCGCTGCGCTCGCGCCCGAACGGCACGCAGCTCGCGAAGTCGAACTCGGGCAGCAGCGCGCGCAGTGCGCGCTGGACCTCGATCGCGCGCTCCTGCGGCAGCCAGGCCAGGCCGAGCAGGGTCCAGGGCAATGCCGCCTTCTCGATCCGGACCGCGCAGTGCTTGAGCTCGGGTTGCTTGGACAATGGGCAGCTGGCCGGGGTGGTCAGCGCGTTGACGCCCGCCAGCGGGTGGCCAGCGCTGTCGCGTCCGCTCAGCACCTCCGAGCCCCAGTGCATCGGGATGAAGGCCTGTTGCCGGCCCAGCTCGGGCGCCGCTTGCACCGGCAGCACGATGGCGCCGCGCACGCTGCCGACCCGCACCAGCTCGCCGGCTTGCAGGCCGAGCGCGATCAGGTCGTCGGGATGGAGTCCGACCGCCGGCTCGGGAGTGTGGCCGAACAGCCGGCCCAGCGTGCCGGTGCGCGTCATGCCATGCCACTGGTCGCGCAGCCGCCCGGTCGAGAGCGAAAACGGGTAGCGCGGCGAGCGCGGTTCGGCCACCGGGCGCCAGGCATCGGCCGCGAAGCGCGCCTTGCCGTCGGGGGTGGCGAAGACACCGTAGGAATACAGCCGAGCCTGGCCCTGCTCCGCGTCCGTGGGCATCGGCCACTGCTGCGGGCCGATCTGGTCGAGCAGGTCGTAGCTCAGGCCCGTGATGTCGAGGTCACGCCCGCGCGTGCTCTCGCGGTGCTCGAGCCAGGCCTGCTCGGGCGTCTCGAAGCCGAACAGGCTGGGTTGTCCGGGGCGCAGCCGCGCTTCGAGCCGGCGCGCGACATCGCGCGCGATGGCCCAGTCGGGCCGGGCCTGGCCGGCCGGCGGGATGGCCGCGCGCACGCGCGAGATGCGGCGCTCGCTGTTGGTGACCGTGCCTTCCTTCTCGCCCCAGCTGGCCGCCGGCAGCAGCAAGTCGGCATGGTCGCAGCTCGCGGCGCTGGCGAACGCCTCCTGCACGATCACGAATTCGGCCCGTTCCAGCGCGCGCCGCACCAGGGCCTGGTCGGGCATCGATTGCGCCGGGTTGGTGCAGGCGATCCACAGCGCCTTGATCTGGCCGTCGGCGGCGGCCTGGAACAGCTCGATCGCGGTCAGGCCGGGGCGAGCGGGCAACTGATCGACGCCCCAGAGACGGGCGATCTCGGCGCGGTGCGTGGCGTCGGTCGGGTCGCGGTGGCCGGGCAGCAGCGTGGCCATGGCGCCGACTTCGCGCCCGCCCATGGCGTTGGGCTGGCCCGTCAGCGAGAACGGGCCGGCGCCGGGCTTGCCGATCTGGCCGGTCGCCAGGTGCAGGTTGATCAGCGCGGCGTTGTTGGCGCTGCCGCTGCTGCTCTGGTTCAGTCCCATGCAGTACAGGCTCAGCGTGGCGGCCGACTGCGCGAACCAGCGCGCGGCGGTGTGCAGGTCCTCGACGCTGACGCCGCAGCCGCGCGCCACGCGCTCGGGCGTGGCCTGGCGCACCAGACTTTTCAGCGCCTCGAAGCCGCTGGTGTGGCGCGCGATGTAGTCGGGCCGGGTCCAGCCTTCCCACAGCATGATGTGCAGCAGGCCGTGGCAGAGCAGCACATCGGTGCCGGGCTGGATCTGCAGGTGCAGGTCGGCCTGCTCGGCGGTCTCGGTGCGGCGCGGGTCGACCACGATGATCTTCATGCCGGCGCGCGCGTCCTCGATCCGGCGGAACAGGATTGGATGCGCCCAGGCCGTGTTGCTGCCGCTGATGAACAGGCAGTCGGTCTGCGCGAGGTCGTCGTAGCAGGTCGGCGGCGCGTCCGAGCCCAGCGTGCGCTTGTAGCCGACCACCGCGCTGCTCATGCACAGGCGCGAGTTGCTGTCGATCTGGTTGGTGCCGACCAGGCCGCGCGCGAGCTTGTTGAAGACATGGTAGTCCTCGGTCAGCAGCTGGCCCGAGAGGTAGAAACCGACCGCGTCGGGGCCGTGTTGCTTGATGATGTCGCCGAGCCGGTCCGCCGCCAGCCCGATGGCGGCGTCCCATCCCACAGGCTGCGGTGGGGCGCCGCGCTGCAGGCGCTGCATCGGTTGCAGCAGCCGGGCCTGGCGTGTGACGGCTTCGGTCGCGGTCAGGTGCAGGGTCGAGCCCTTGGTGCAGAGTCGGCCGAAGTTGGCCGGGTGCTCGGGGTCGCCGCGCACGCCGGTGATCCGGTCGCCCTGCGACTCGATGATCACGCCGCAGCCGACGCCGCAGTAGGGGCAGGTGGATCGGGTTTCGGTCATGCGCGCTCCTGGTGGGATTCGGGTCAGTTCAGGGCCAGCAAGACCTGGCCGTCCTCGACCTTGAGCTCGAACTTGGCGCAGGAGCCGCTGTCGGGCGCGACCGCCTGGCCGCTTTCGAGCTCGAAGTTCCAGCCGTGCAGCGGGCAGGTCACGCGCCGGCCGTGCACCAGACCCTGCGACAGCGGGCCGCCCTTGTGCGGGCATTTGTCGTGCAGCGCGAAGACTTCGTCAGCCGCGGTGCGGAAGATCGCGATGTCGCCGCCGCTGGGGCGTTGCACGATGCGCGAGCCCAGCGGCGGGATGTCGTCGAGCGGGCAGATGAGGTTCCAGGTCGTCATGTCTTTTGTCCTTGGCTGGCGATTCAGGCTTCGAGCTTGATCGGGATGAACTGCTTGATCGGCTGGGTCTCGCGCGAGGTCTGCCAGGGGTCCTTGGCGTCCTTGAGCGAGTCGAGCAGGCGGGCGTGAAGCGTCTTGCGCCCGGCCTCGTCCTCGACCACCTGGCGCTTGACCGAGTCCAGCCCGACCCGTTCCAGCCAGTGGCAGGTGCGCTCCAGGTACCAGCCTTGCTCGCGATACAGCTGCAGGAAGGCGCCCGAGTACTCCATCACTTCCTCGTCGGTCTTGACCTTGCACAGGAATTGCGCGACCTCGGTCTTGATGCCGCCGTTGCCGCCGACATAGAGCTCGTAGCCCGAGTCGACGCCGATCACGCCGACATCCTTGATGCCGGCCTCGGCGCAGTTGCGCGGGCAGCCCGACACCGCCAGCTTGACCTTGTGCGGCGCGTACATGTCGAACAGCATCTTTTCGAGCTTGATGCCCATGTCCATCGCGAGCTGGGTGCCGAAGCGGCAATGCTCGGCGCCGACGCAGGTCTTGACGGTGCGGATCGACTTGCCGTAGGCGTGGCCCGACACCATGCCGGCGGCGTTGAGGTCGGCCCAGATGGCGGGCAGATCGGCCTTCCTGATGCCGAGCAGGTCGATGCGCTGGCCGCCGGTGACCTTGACCGTCGGCACCTGGTACTTCTCGGCCGCGTCCGCGATCGCGCGCAGCTCGGCCGGCGTGGTCAGGCCGCCCCACATGCGCGGCACCACCGAGTAGGTGCCGTCCTTCTGGATGTTGGCGTGCGCGCGCTCGTTGATCAGGCGGCTCTGCGGGTCGTCGCGGGCGTCGTGCGGCCAGCTCGAGATCAGGTAGTAGTTGACCGCCGGACGGCATTTGTCGCAGCCGTTGGGCGTCTTCCATTCGAGGAAGTCGAACACCGCCTCCTTGCTGGTCAGGCGCTGGGTGACTATGGCCTGGCGCAGCTGCTGGTGCGAATGCTCGGTGCAGCCACAGACCGGCTTGCTGTCGAGCTTGCCCGGGGTGTAGGCGCCGCCCAGGGTCGAGGCCAGGATCTGCTCGACCAGTCCGGCGCAGGAACCGCAGGACGAGGCCGCCTTGGTGTGCTTCTTGACCTCGTCGAGGCTGAACAGGCCCTTTTCCTTGATCGCCTGGCAGATCCTGCCCTTGCTGACGCCGTTGCAGCCGCAGACCTCGGCGCTGTCGGGCATCTCGGCGGCCTTGCTGTTGCCGGCGTGGCCGACGTCGCCGACCTGCGACTGGCCGAAGATCAGGCTGTCGCGCAGGTCGTGGATGTCGCGCCCGTCCTTGAGCAGCTGGAAGTACCAGGGGCCGTCGGCGGTGTCGCCGTACAGCACGCCGCCGACCAGCTTGTTGTCGCGGATCACCAGTTTCTTGTAGACGCCGCCGTGCGGGTCGTTGAGCGTGATCTCCTCGGTGTCGGCCTGTCCGCCCTGGAAATCGCCGGCCGAGAACAGGTCGATGCCGGTGACCTTGAGCTTGGTGGAGGTGACCGAGCCGGTGTAGCGGCCGATGCCGTGGCTGGCCAGGTGATTCGCCGCGACCTTGGCCTGCTCGAACAGTGGCGCGACCAGGCCGTAGGCGATGCCGCGGTGGCTCACGCATTCGCCAACCGCGTAGACGCGCGGGTCGTAGGTCTGCATCGTGTCGCTGACCACGATGCCGCGCTGGCAGTGGATGCCGGCGGCCTCGGCCAGCGCGTAGTTGGGACGGATGCCGGCCGCCATCACGACCAGGTCGGCCGGGATCTGCATGCCGTCCTTGAAGCGCACCGCGCCGACCCGGCCCTCGGTGCCGCCGTCGGGCGCCTGCAGCAGCGCCTCGGTCTGCTTTTGCAGCAGGAACTTCAGGCCCTTGTCCTCCAGCGACTGCTGCAGCATGCGCCCGGCCACCTCGTCGAGCTGGCGTTCGAGCAGCCAGGGTCCGATGTGCACCACGGTCACGTCCATGCCGCGCAATTTCAGGCCGTTGGCCGCTTCCAGCCCCAGCAGGCCGCCGCCGATCACGACCGCGTGCCGGTACTGGCTGGCCGCCGCGATCATCTCGTCGGTGTCCTGGATGTCGCGGTAGCCGATCACGCCCGGCAGCTGGTTGCCCGGGATCGGCAGCATGAAGGGGGTCGAGCCGGTCGCGATCAGCAGCCGGTCATAGGACTCCTCGGTGCCGTCGTCGGCCATCACCAGGCGCCGGGCGCGGTCGATCCGGGTGACGGTCTTGCCGGTATGCAGCCGGATGCCGTGCTCGGCGTACCAGTCGAGTTCGTTCAGGATGATGTCCCGGACCTGCATCTCGCCGGCCAGTACCGGCGACAGCAGGATGCGGTTGTAGTTCGGGTGCGGCTCGGCACCGAATACCGTGATCTCATACTGATCGGGCGCGATCTTGAGCAGTTCCTCCAGCGTGCGCACGCCGGCCATGCCGTTGCCGATCAGGACGAGTTTTTGCTTGGTCACAGGCATCTCCAGAAAAAGGGGTTGTCACGGAACATGCAAAGGCCATGCCAGATATTTCTGTCGGCCGCGCATCATTCTTGCTTGGTGGCTCGCATGGCATTTGAAATCGACATCGGCTTCGTCTCGCTCGCGGGCCGCAAGGACATCAACGAGGACTTCGTGGCCGCCATGCTGCCCGAGCCAGCCCAGGCGGGCATGGGGGCGATCGCGGCGATCGCCGACGGCGTCAGCCAGGGCGGCATGGGCCGGGAGGCGGCGCAGACCACGGTGACCAGCCTGGTGCGCGACTACTACGGCACCCCCGAGACCTGGGATACCACCGTGGCGCTGGACCGCATCATTACGGCGCAGAACGCCTGGCTCGCGGGCGTCAACCGGCGTCGTGCACCAGCCTTGGGCATGACCACGCTGACCGCGCTGGTGCTGCGTGGCCAGGGCTATGCCCTGGCCCATGTCGGCGACAGCCGCGCCTACCTGCTGCGTGGCGGCGAGCTGACCCAGTTGACGCAGGACCATGCGGTGCAGCATCCGGACTTCTCGCACCAGCTGCTGCGCACCGTCGGCGCCGAGGAACGTGTCGTGGTCGATTACCGCCAGGGCGAGGTCCAGCTCGGCGACCTCTTCGTGCTGCTGACCGACGGGGTCCACAATCTGCTGGACGAGCGCCGCCTGCGCCAGCTGCTCGGCCAGGCCGGTGACTCGCAGCGGCTGAGCCAGGCGCTGGTCGATCGCGCCATCGAGCAGGGCAGTGGGGACAATGCCTCGGCCTTGGTGCTGCGCGTGCTGGGGCTGGACGAGGCGGGCCTGCACGATGCCGAGCGCAAGTCCGAGCAGCTGCCCGTACTGCCTCGACTGGAGGTGGGCCAATCGGTCGATGGTTTCGAGGTGACGGAACTGGTGGCCGACAATGGCATCAACCTGATCTATCAGGTGCGTCAGCCGCAGACGCGGGCGCTTTACGCGCTCAAGACCTTGCACCCGGCGCGTGCGCACGACCGCGAGGAGCGCGCCATGCTCGCGCACGAGGCCTGGCTGGCGCAGCGCCTGCCGTCGGGGCCGGGCGGTGAGCATCTGGTCGCGCTGCGCGAGGGCCGCGGCCCGTGGCCGGCTGGCAGCGCGCAGGCCGCGGTCGAGCCCGCCGGTTTCTACCTGCTTTACGACTGGCACGCCGGTCAGACGCTGGAGCAGCAGCTCGCGCGCCAGCAGCGGCTCGGACTGCCGCAGGTGCTGCTGGTCGCGGTGCAGGCCGCGCGCGCGCTCGGACTGCTGCACCGCCAGGGCGTGATTCACCGCGACGTCAAGCCGGCCAACCTGCACCTGGGCGACGACGGCTTGCTGCGCCTGCTCGACCTCGGTGTCGCGCTCAGCGGCCGCGAGCCCGAGTCCGCGCGCCTGCTGCACGCCGGCACGCCGAGCTATATCAACCCCGAGCAATGGGGCTACGCGCTCAATGGCGGCTATGTGCCGCCGCAGCCGCCCGACGCGCGCAGTGACCTGTTCGCGCTCGGCGTCACGCTCTACCAGTTGCTGACCGGCAAGCTGCCTTATGGCGAGGTGCTGCCCTATCAGAAGGGCCGTTACCATCGCGACCCGCTGCCGCCCAGCCGCCACCGGCCCGAGGTGCCGATCTGGCTCGACCATGTGCTGCTCAAGGCCGTCGCGCGCGACCGGGCGCGGCGCTTCGAGACCGCCGAGGAATTGCTGCTGGCGCTCGAGCGCGGTGCCAGCCGGCCGCTGACCGCGCTGCCGCCCACGCCGCTGCTGCAACGCGATCCTGCCGTGGCCTGGCAGCTTGCGCTCGGCGTCAGCCTGCTGCTCAATTTGCTGCTGATTTACTGGCTGATATTCCTGCCGAGCTAGTCTTTTTGACAGCTTAGTGCTAGCTTTGCTCTATCGGATGATTCTTGTGATAGCTTTTATCTCACGATAACTTAACCCTCGACAGGCGAAAGTCAGAAAAAAGTCCGAAAATTCGGGGTTACGGATTTTTGACCGCAGGCAGCGGATCGGTCCGGCAAAGCACACACGAAAGATGACAGTGAAACGTTTGGACGATTTCCGCTTGCGCCTGGGTGGCGACGAGCTGGTGCCGATCATGATCGGCGGCATGGGCGTGGACATTTCCTCCTCCGACCTGGCGCTCGAAGCCGCGCGTCTGGGTGGCGTGGGCCACATCTCGGACGCGATGATCAAGACGGTGACCGACCGTCGCTACAAGACCAAGTACGTCAAGGCCAAGCAGGCGCAGTACAAGTACAACGTCGACAACGCCGACAAGTCGGACGTCAAGTTCGACCTCGGTCACCTGGCCGAGGCGACCAGGCTGCATGTCGAGCACAGCATGACGCGCAAGCAGGGCAGTGGCCAGATCTTCATCAACTGCATGGAGAAGCTGACCATGAACGCGCCCCGGGAGACCCTCCGGGTCCGCCTGTCGGCCGCGCTCGACGCCGGCATCGACGGCATCACGCTGGCCGCCGGTCTGCACCTGGGCAGCTTCGCGCTGATCGAGGACCACCCGCGCTTTCGTCACGCCAAGCTCGGCATCATCGTCTCCTCGCTGCGCGCGCTGCAGCTCTTCCTCAAGAAGAACGCGCGCCTGAACCGCCTGCCCGACTACGTCGTGGTCGAGGGTCCGCTGGCCGGCGGCCACCTGGGCTTCGGCATGGACTGGGCCCAGTACGACCTCGCGACCATCACGGCCGAGATCGCCGCCTGGCTCAAGGCCGAGCAGCTCGACCTCCCACTGATTCCGGCTGGCGGCATCTTCACCGGCAGCGACGCGGTGCGCTTCATGGAGATGGGCGCGGCCGCCGTGCAGGTCGCGACCCGCTTCACCGTGACGCGCGAATGCGGCCTGCCCGACGACGTCAAGCAGGAGTACTTCAAGGCCGACGAGGACGACATCGAGGTCAACCAGATCTCGCCCACCGGCTACCCGATGCGCATGATCAAGTCCAGCCCCGCCATTGGCGACGGCATCCGCCCGAACTGCGAGGCCTACGGCTACCTGCTCGACGCCAACGGCAAATGCGCCTACATCGACGCCTACAACCGCGTGGTGCTGGCGCATCCGGGCGAACGCAAGGTCCAGGTCTGGGACAAGACCTGCCTGTGCACCCACATGCGCAATTTCGAGGTCTGGACCTGCGGCCAGCTCACCGGCCGCCTCAAGGACACCACGCTGCGCCATGACGACGGCAGCTACCAGCTGCTGAGCGCCCAGCATGTGTTCGAGGACTACCAGTTCAGCACCGACGACAAGATCGCGCTGCCGGAGTCCGAGTTCGACGTCGACTGATCCCGCATCGGCCCGAAAAAAACCGCCCTGGCGCAAGCCGCGGCGGTTTTTTCATGTCGGTGCCGAAGCCGGCGTCAGGCCGGGTCCATGCCGTTGCGACGCTTGGCTTCGGCCGTGGCCGGCGAGGCCAGGAAGGCGATCAGCGCGCGCGCGGCATCGGGCTGGGTCGAGGCCGACGCGATGCCGGCCGAGAAGGTGGTGGTGATCTGGACCTCGGGCGGCAGCGGGCCGAGCAGGGCTATGCCCTCGAGGTTCATCAGCTCGCTGAGCTGCTGGAAGCCGAGTTCGACCGCGCCCTGGGCCACCAGAGCGCCGACCGGCACGCCGGGCGGCGCGGTCACGATCTGCTCGGCGATCTGCTCGGCGATGCCCCAGTGCTCGAACAGCCTGGCCAGCTGCACGCCGCTCGGGCCGGTCGAGTAGCCCAGGGTGCGCGCGGCCAGCACCGCGGCCTTGAGCGCTTCTTCACTCGAAATGTCTGGCTGTCGAGCGCCAGCCTGCACGGCCACCGCCACCCCGGAGTGCACCAGGTCGACCCGGCTGCCGGCGAGCACATGGCTTTCGGCGATCAGCTTGTCGACGGCGTTGGACGCCAGCGCCACGATGTCGAAGGCCTCGCCGGCCTGCACCCGCTTGGCCGCGTCGACGCCGCCGACCGAGATCAGTTCGACCTCCTGATCGGGGGAATGCTGCCGGTACTGGGCGATCAGGTCGCCGAGCAGCTGCCTGGTGGCCATGGAAGAGATGATGCGGATCGGGTTCGCCATGCGGGCAGCTCCATTCATGTGGGATTTCTGATGTTGGCAGCAATGCTAGCGGATATCGGCGGCCCGATCGCTGTCTCAGCGACCCGTGGCCGATTGAACCGTGCCCAGTGGGTGGCTGGCCGGCGGTTGCGCCGCCGCGACAGGGCGCGCGCGCCCGCCCTTCTCGGCCCAGGTCCGGGTCCAGCGGACCTGCATCAGGCGCAGCATGAACAGCATGCCGATCGACAGGGCCGCAAAGGCGGCGAAGCCCCAGAAGTAGCTGCCCAGATACTGTTTGGACAGGCCCATGGCGTTGGGAATGAAGCCACCGCCCAGGGCGCCGATCTCGCCGATCATCGAGCCGGCGACGGCCGTGCTCAGCGGCCAGCGCAGCGGCACGAGCTGGAACAGCGCGCCGTTGCCCGCGCCCAGCGCCGCGAAGCAGAGCATGAACAGCAGCGTGGTCGTGGTCAGCGAGCTGCCGGCCAGGCCGCACAGCAGCAGGCTGATCGCGGTCAGCACCAGCACGCCGCTCAGGCTGTTGATGCCGCCGACGCGGTCCGAGATGTAGCCGCCGACCACGCGCACGGCGGAGCCCATCAGGGTGGCCAGCATGGTCAGCTGGCCGGCCTCGATCTTGGTGACGCCGAACTGGTCGTGGAAATAGGTCGGCAGGAAGCTGGCCAGACCGATGAAGCCGCCGAAGGTCACGACATAGATCAGGCTGAAGGCCCAGCCGTCCTTCTCGAACAGGCAGGAGATATGCTCGCGCAGGGTCTGGTGCTCGCTGTCGGGCGGCTCCTTGGCGAAGATCACCATCACCGCGAAGGGCAGCAGCATGCACAGGCCGGCCAGGCCGTAGACGGTCTGCCAGCCGTAGGCCTGCGCCAGCGGCGGAGCGAACAGCACGGCCAGCACCGTGCCCGAGTTGCCGGCGCCGGCGATGCCCATGGCCAGGCCCTTGTGCTGCGGCGGAAACCAGCCGCTGCCCAGGCTCAGCGCGACGCCGAAGCTCGCGCCGGCGATGCCCAGCAGCACCCCCATCGCCAGCACATGGTCGTAGCTGCTGATGAAGAAATAGCCAAACACCAGTGCCAGCATGATCAGGCTCATCTCGACCAGCGCGGCGTTCTTGCGTCCGATGTACTGCGCCAGGATGCCGAGCGGGAAGCGCATGAAGGCGCCGGCCAGGATCGGCACCGAGATCATGAAGCCCTTCTGCGCTGCGCTCAGTTGATAGGCCTCCGAGATGAAGGGCGCCATCGCGCCGTTGAGCACCCAGACCGCGAAGCAGAAGTCGAAGTAGAGGAAAGACGCGAACAGCGTTGGTGCATGCCCGGACTTGAGGAAGGTTCTGAATCCCGCCATGGTGCAAATTCCAGTGAAAGTTGAACTTGCAGTCCATCAAGCGAGATTCGTGCCAGCGCCAGGCACGCGCGACGGATTCAGCCGCCGCCCAGCACCTTGTAGAG
This sequence comes from Malikia sp., assembly GCF_028687635.1. Taxonomy (GTDB): domain Bacteria; phylum Pseudomonadota; class Gammaproteobacteria; order Burkholderiales; family Burkholderiaceae_C; genus Malikia. The sequence continues at coordinate 57,993 of NZ_JAQTZS010000007.1, forward strand.
CGTGACCTGGTTCTGCCAGTAGGCCAGTCGGGTCTGCGTCAGCGCCTGCTGGCTGGCGTAGAGCGAGCGCTGCGCGTCGAGCCAGTCGAGCTGGCTGGCGGCGCCATGGCGCAAGCGCAGCTCGGTCAGATCGAGTCGGCGCGCATCGGCCGTGGTCTGCGCCTGCTGGGCCTGCAGCTGGCGCGCCAGCGTCTCGCGTCCGGCCAGGGCGTCGGCCACTTCGCGGAACGCGGACTGGATCGCCTTCTCGTACTGGGCCAGGGCGGCCTCGCGCCCGGCCCGCGCCGCATCGAGCCCGGCCTGGTTGCGCCCGGCGTCGAAGATCGGCAGCAGCAGCTGCGGCGCCAGCGTGAAGCCCCAGCTGCCGTCCTTGAACAGGCCCGACAGCTCGCCGCTGGCCGAGCCGATGCCGGTCGTCAGCGAGATGCGCGGGAAGAAAGCCGCGCGCGCCGCGCCGATGTTGGCATTGGCCGCGATCAGCTGCTGCTCGGCCTGCACGATGTCGGGGCGGCGCGTCAGCCGCTGCGACGGCAGGCCGGCGGCCAGCTGGGGCAGTTGCAGCGCGGTCAGCCGCTGGGCCGCCAGCTCGGCGCGCAGGGCGGGGTCCAGCGGCTGGCCCAGCAGCAGCGCCAGCGCGTTCTCGTCCTGCGCGCGCTGGCGCTCGAACTGCGCCAGCGTGACGCGTGCGTTCTCGATCAGCGATTCGGCCTGGCGCAGCTCCAGCTCCGAGGTCGCGCCATGCTCCAGGCGCAGCCGGATCAGCCCGAGCGAGGCCTCGCGCGCGCTCAGCGTCTGCCGCGCCAGCTCCAGCTGGGCCTGGTCGGCCAGCAGCGCCAGCCAGCCCTGCGCCACGCCGGCGACCAGGCCGATGCGCACGCTCTGGCGGCCGGCCTCGCTGGCCAGGTACTGGGCCAGCGCCTGTTCCTTCAGGCTGCTCACGCGGCCGAAGAAGTCGAGTTCGTAGGCGGTGACCAGCAGGCCGCCGCTGTAGCTGCTCGTGATGTCGCCCGAGCTGTTGGGTGTGCGCGAGCCGTTGACGGCCAGGCCGACGCCGGGCCATTGCTCGGCGCGCCGCAGGCCGAGCTGGGCGCGGGCCTGCTCCAGGTTGAGCGCGGCCACGCGCAGGTCGCGGTTGTGCGCCAGCGCGGTCTCGATCAGCTGGCGCAGCGCCGGGTCGCTGAAAAAGCCCTGCCAGTCCGGCAGCTCGTCGGCCGCCACGCTGGCGCTGTCAGGCTGATGGGAGGCGCCAGGCTGGGCGGTCGCCCCGGCGCTGGCCGGCCAGTGCGCCGGCACCGGCGCGGTGGGCCGCTCGTAGGCCGGCATCAGGCTGCAGCCGCCCAGCAGCAGGGCCGCCGCCAGCGGGCCGAGTGAGGTCAATGGGATCTTATTCATGGCTGTGGATTCCGGCTTGCTGGCCATGGGCCATGTCGAACTGGTGCTGGCGCTCGCTGCCCTTGAACAGGCTGCGCACCACCACGAAGAACACCGGCACGAACACCACGGCCAGCAGCGTGCCCGTGATCATGCCGCCGATCACGCCGGTGCCGATCGCGCGCTGGCTGGCCGAGCCCGCGCCGCTCGACAGCGCCAGCGGCAGCACGCCCAGCATGAAGGCCAGCGAGGTCATGATGATGGGGCGGAAGCGCAGGTGCGCCGCTTCCAGCGCCGCCTCGATCACGGTCCTGCCCTGGGCCTGCAGGTCCTTGGCGAACTCGATGATCAGGATCGCGTTCTTGGCCGACAGGCCGATGATCGTGATCAGGCCGACCTGGAAGTAGACGTCGTTGGCATAGCCGCGCAGCAGCGTCGCCAGCAGCACGCCGAGCACGCCCAGCGGCACCACCAGGATCACGGCCAGCGGGATCGACCAGCTTTCATACAACGCGGCCAGGCACAGGAACACCGCCAGGATGGCGAAGCCGTAGACGATGATGGCCTGCGCGCCGGCGAGCTTTTCCTCGCGTGACTGGCCGGTCCACTCGAAGCCCAGGCCGGGCGGCAGCTGGGCCGCGAGCCGTTCCATCTCGGCCATCGCGGCGCCGGTGCTGTAGCCCGGCGCGGCGCTGCCGCTGATGCGCATGGCCGGATAGCCGTTGTAGCGCACGGTCTGCATCGCCCCCGTGATCCAGCGCGTGCTGGCGAAGGCCGACAGCGGCACGGTCTGGCCGCTGCTGTTGATCACATGCAGCTTGAGCAGGTCGTCGGGCTGCATGCGTGCCGGTGCATCGGCCTGCACCACCACGCGCTGCAGGCGGCCGGCGTTCGGGAAGTCGTTGATGTAGCTCGAACCCAGCGTGGTCGAGATCACCGCGTTGATCGCATCGAAGCCCACGCCGAGTGCCTGCGCCTTGTCGCGGTCGATGTCGAGCTGCAGCTGCGGCGCGTCCTCCAGCCCGTCCGGGCGCACCTGCGCCAGCACCTTGCTCTGGCTGGCCATGCCCAGCAGCTGGTTGCGCGCGCCCAGCAGCACCTCGCGGCCCAGGCCGGCGCGGTCCTGCAGCCGGAACGAGAAGCCCGAGGCCGAGCCCAGCTCGGGGATTGGCGGCGGGCTCAGCGGGAAGATGAAGGCGTCGCGGATGCCCGAGAGCGCGCCGAAGGCACGACCGGCCAGGTCCTGCGCCGAACTGCCCGGCGCATGGCGCTCGGACCAGTCCTTGAGCGTGACGAAGGCGAGCGCGGCGTTCTGGCCCTGGCCCGAGAAGGAAAAGCCCAGCACGCCGACCATGCTCTGGACCTCGGGTTGCTTGAGCATGAAGCCCTCGACCTGCTCCATCACGGCGCTGGTGCGCTCGCGCGTGGCGCCCGGCGGCAGCTGCACGTTGACCAGCAGCGTGCCCTGGTCCTCGTTGGGCAGGAAGGAGGTCGGCAGTCGCAGATAGACCACCGCCGCCACGCCGACGATGACGCCGTACAGCAGCAGCGAGCGACCAGCGCGCGGCAGCAGCCGGCCGACCCAGCCCTCGTAGCGCTTGGCGCCGCTGGCAAAGCCGCGGTTGAACCAGCCGAAGAAGCCGGTCTTGGCATGCTGGTGGCCGGCCTCGACCGGCTTCAGCAGGGTGGCGCACAGCGCCGGCGTCAGCGACAGCGCGAAGAAGGCCGAGAACGCGATCGACACCCCCATCACGGTGGCGAACTGGCGGTAGATGTTGCCGACCGAGCCGCTGAAGAAGGCCAGCGGCACGAACACCGAGATCAGCACCACCGTGATGCCGACGATGGCGCCCGAGATCTGGCCCATGGCCTTGTGCGTGGCCGCCTGCGGCGACAGGCCTTCCTCGCTCATGATGCGCTCGACGTTCTCGACCACCACGATCGCGTCATCGACCACGATGCCGATCACCAGCACCATGCCGAACATGGTCAGCACGTTGATCGAGAAGCCCAGCGCCAGCAGCGCGGCGAAGGTGCCCAGCAGCGCCACCGGCACCACGATGGTCGGGATCAGCGTGTAGCGCCAGTTCTGCAGGAACAGGAACATCACCAGGAACACCAGCGCCACCGCTTCCAGCAGGGTCTTGGCCACCTGCTCGATCGAGATCTTGATGAAGCGCGAGCTGTCGTAGGGGATCTTCCACTGCATGCCGGCCGGGAAGAACTTCTCGAGCTCGTGCATCTTGGCGCGCACGGCCTCGGCCGTGGCCAGCGCGTTGCCGCTCGGCGAGAGCTGGACGCCGATGCCGGTCGAGGGCTTGCCGTTCAGCCGCGCCGAGGTCGCGTAGGCCTGGCCGCCGAGCTCGATGCGCGCGACATCCTTCAGCCGCACCGCCGAGCCGTCGGGGTTGGCGCGCAGCAGGATGCGGCCGAACTGCTCGACGCTGGTGAGCTGGCCGTTGACCACCACGGTCGCGGCGATGCCTTGGCCCGCGACGTTGGGCAGGCTGCCGATCTCGCCGGCCGAGACCTGGGCGTTCTGCGCCCGGATCGCGGCGTTGACATCGGCCGCGCTGAGCTTGTAGCTCAGCAGCTTGGCCGGGTCGATCCAGATCCGCATCGCGCGTTCGGTGCCGAACAGCTGGGCCTGGCCGACGCCGGGCAGGCGCTGCAGTTCCGGCACCACGTTGCGCGAGGCGTAGTCGCCCAGCGCGACCGGGTCCCAGGCCGGGTCGTCCGAGGACAGGATGGCGAACAGCAGGAAGTTGCTGCGCGACTTGTCGACCCGCACGCCCTGCTGCGTGACCGCCGCCGGCAGGCGCGGCGTGGCGCGCGACAGGCGGTTTTGCACATCCACCTGCGCCAGCTCCGGGTTGGTGCCGGGCTGGAAGCTCAGGGTCAGGTTGCCCGAGCCGTCGGCCTGCGCCACCGACTCCATGTAGATCAGGCCGGGCGAGCCGTTCATCTCGCGCTCGATCACCGACAGCACGCTGTCTTCCAGCGTCTGGGCCGAGGCGCCGGGGTAGGCGGTCGAGACCACGATCGATGGCGGCGCCACCGGCGGGTACTGGGCGATCGGCAGCTGGGTGATGGCCACCGAGCCCAGCACCATCACGAACAGCGCGATCACCCAGGCAAAGATGGGCCGCTCGATAAAGAATTTCGCCATGTCAGTGCTTCCTTAGCGTGCCGCGCCAGCGCCGGCCTTGGCCGGGGCTGCAGCCTCTGGCGCTGCTGGTGCAGCGGCCTTGCCATCCTGTTTGGCCGGGCTGCCTGCCGGCTGGCCGGCGGATGCCTGCCACGGCACGGGCTTGACCACCTTGGCGCCGCGCAGCTTCTGGAAGCCGTCGACCATGACCTGCTCGCCGGCCTTGAGCCCGTCGAGGACGATCCACTGCCCGCCCTGCTGGGCGCCGATCTTGACCGGACGCGGGCCGAAGCTGCCGTCACCGGCCACGACCATCACGCTGTCGCCCTGGGCCGAGCGCGTCACCGCCTGCTGCGGCAGCGCCATCGCGTTGCCGGCCTTGGCCTGTTCCAGTCGCACCCGTACATAGAGGCCCGGCAGCAGCAGGCCACCCGGGTTCGGCACCTCGGCGCGCAGCGTGACCTGGCCGCTGCCGGCGTCCACCGTCAGGTCGGAAAACAGCAGCTTGCCAGCGCGGCTGTGCTCGCTGCCGTCGGGCAGCAGCAGGCGCACGCTGGCACCGTCCTGTCCGGCGCGCTTGAGCTGGCCGCTCTCCAACGCGCGCCGCAGCTGCATCGCCTCGTCGGCCGACTGGGTGAAGTTGACGTAGATCGGATCGATCTGCTGCACCACCGCCAGCGGCGTGGCCTCGCCCTGGCCGACCAGCGCGCCCTCGGTCACCAGCGCGCGACCGATGCGGCCCGCGATCGGTGCCGTCACCTTGGTGTAGCCGAGGTTGATGCGCGCGGTCTGCACCGCCGCCCTGGCCACGGCCACATCGGCCTGGGCCTGCTTCTGGGCCGCTTGCGCGCTGACGAATTCCTGCTGGCTGATGGCCTTGGCCTCGGCCAGCGGCTGGTAGCGCTCGGCCAGCGCGCTGGCCTGGATCAAGTTGGCCTCGGCCTTGGCCAGGCTGGCTTGCGCGCTGTCGTGGCTGGCCTGGTAGGGGCTGGCGTCGATCGCGAACAGCGTCTGGCCGGCCTTGACCTCGCTGCCTTCACTGAACAGCCGCTGCTGCAGGATGCCGGCGGCGCGCGCCCGCACCTGGGCCACCCGCGAGGCTTCGAGCCGGCCCGGCAGCTCGGTGACCAGGCCGACCTCGCCCGGTGTCACGGTCAGCACGCCGACTTCGGGCGGCGGCATGCCGGCGCCGGGGGCGGTCGGCGCGCTGGTCTTGTCACCACAGGCCGCCAGCAGGGCGGCCAGGCCCAGGGCACTGAGGGTGGTGCGCCAGTGCGCGGGGAGACGGGAGGATGCAGCTTGGATCACAGGCATGTCGAGGTCCGGTGGGAGCGTGATGGGGCGTGCCAGCCATGCGGCCAGGGCAATGCGGGCCAGTATACATACAATCGTGAATGTATAAGGGCAGGTGGCTGCTCCTGGAACCCGTTGGAAATGGACCCCGTCATGGCACGCCGCACCAAAGAAGAGGCCCTAGCGACCCGTCACCAGCTGCTCGATGCGGCCGAGTGCGTGTTTGCCGAAAAAGGGGTGTCGCGCACCTCGCTCAACGACATCGCGCTGGCCGCCGGTGCCAGTCGGGGTGCGATCTACTGGCATTTCAAGAACAAGGCCGACCTGTTCAACGCCATGATGGAGCGCACCACCTTGCCGATGGAGCAGGCCTTGCACCAGGGCGGGCATGAGCCGGGGCAGGATCCGCTGGCCGGACTGCTGCGCTCGATGGCCGACGCCATGCACCGCATCGCGACCGACGAGCGCACCCGTCGCGTGTTCGAGGTCGCCACGCTCAAGGTCGAATATGTCGACGAATTGATGGCCGTGCGGGCGCGCCATCGGCGCGTGCAGGCCGGCAACGTGCTGCAGGTGGAGCGCAGTCTGCAGCAGGCCCTGGCCCAGCGCGGGCTGTCGCTGCCCTTGCCGGTGAGCACGGTCGCGCAGGGACTCTATGCCTTGCTGGTCGGGCTGATCCGCAGCTGGCTGCTGGCGCCCGAGACGTTCGAGCTCGAGGCCACGGCCGAGGCCTCGGTGCGGGCCTATCTGAGCGGGTGGGGGCTGCTGGCGCCACTGGCCGGCTGACCGGCGGCTGAGCGCGGCTGCGGTTCAGTGGCCGCAGGGGCTCGCTCATGCCGGCGTGCCGCGCCGCGGCGTGGCGCCAGCGCTCGCACCCGCCAGCCAGGCGGCGGCCGTGCGCAGCACCGTCTCGACCGCGCCGGGCGTCAGCCGGGCGGTCTGCGCCATCTCCGCCGGCGGGCGGGTCGTGACCGGGTGCGCCTGCCGCCGCGCCAGCGCTTGCTGCATCTCCTGCAGCAAGTGGCGTTCGACTTCGCGCAGCTCGTTCATGCGGCGGCTGCAGCTGCGAAACCAGAGTTCGCCCAGGCCCGGGTCCAGCGTTGCCTGATCCGGGCTGTCGGCCAGCTGCTGGCGCAGGGCCTCCAGTTCGATCTGGGTCTCGAACCGCAGGCTGTCCTTGAGGCGTTTGCGCGCTCCGGGCCTGGCCCGGCTGATGAAGGCCGAGGCACAGCGCTGCTGGGCCTCGATCAGCTGGCCGATGCGCTGCCAGCCCCGTGCTGCGTGGCGACCCGAGGCGTACAGGCCAGCCCCGCTGGCGCGCTCCTGTCCGCTGTATTCCTTGCCCCACATCAATTGCAGCAAGATGGCGAGCTCCTGCTTGAGCGCGGAGTCGCTCAGTGCGTGGCCGGCGGCCTCGACCAGCTCCAGCAGCTGCGCCAGCAGGGTGCAGTAGGCATCGTAGACCGCCTGGCGCGAACAGCGCGTCAGCAGCAGGTCGCGGCGCAGCGACACCAGGTCGGCCAGGCCGGGCGAATGCAGCATGGCCAGGCCGAGCCGCTTGAGCCCAGTCAGTTCGGTCTCGGCGTTCCTGGGCGCCTGTTCGAGCTGGCGCAGTGGCTGGCGCAGGGCTTGCTCGACCTCGACGCTGCACTGGATCTGCTCGCACAGCGCCGGGGCGTAGCTTTCGGCCGCCGTGCTCAGCACCAGCTGACCCAGGCCGCGTTCGCGCTGCAGTTCGTCGATCAAATCGGTGCAACGCTGCACCAGATCGATGCAGAACCGATCCCTTTCCAGTGCCCGAGCTTCCTGCTGGCGCAGGGCCGCCAGCCGCCTGTACTCTTGCTTCATGCTTGCTCCCGTCCTATGCGACAAAACTGTCGTTTTTGATAGGCAAGTTCCGGGCCAGTCCTGCGCTTACACTCGCCGCATGCTCATCCTCGGAATCGAATCCTCCTGCGACGAGACTGGCGTGGCGCTGGTCGACGCCAGTGGCAGCGGCATCCCGCGCCTGCTCGGTCACGCCTTGCACAGCCAGATCGAGATGCACCAGGCCTATGGCGGCGTGGTGCCCGAACTGGCCAGCCGTGACCATATCCGGCGCGTGCTGCCCTTGACCGAGGCCGCTCTCGCGCAGGCCGGTCTGGGGCTGGACGCCGTCGACCTGGTCGCCTACACGCGCGGCCCGGGCCTGGCCGGCGCGCTGCTGGTCGGCGCCGGTGTGGCCTGCGCGATCGCCGCCGCGCTGGACAAGCCCACGCTGGGCGTGCACCACCTCGAAGGCCATCTGCTGTCGCCCTTCCTGAGCGCCGATCCGCCCGAATTCCCCTTCATCGCGCTGCTGGTCTCGGGCGGCCATACCCAGCTCATGCGCGTCGATGGCGTGGGTCGCTACCAACTGCTGGGCGAGACCATCGATGACGCCGCCGGCGAGGCCTTCGACAAGTCGGCCAAGCTGCTCGGCCTGGGCTATCCCGGCGGCCCCGCGCTGTCGCGCCTGGCGCAGCAGGGCGACCCGCAGGCCTTCAAGCTGCCGCGTCCGCTGTTGCACAGCGGCGACCTCGACTTCTCCTTTGCCGGGCTCAAGACCGCGGTGCTGACCCAGGCCAGGAAGCTCGGTGCGGAGCTGCCGGCACGTCAGGCCGACCTGGCCGCATCGACCCAGGCCGCGATCGTCGAGGTGCTGGTCAAGAAGTCCGTCGCCGCGCTCAAGCAGTCCGGCTTGAAGCGCCTGGTCGTGGCCGGTGGCGTCGGCGCCAATGCCGCGCTGCGCGAGCAGTTGAATGCGGCCTGTGCCAAGCGTGGCTGGCGCGTGCACTACCCCGAGCTGCACCTGTGCACCGACAACGGCGCGATGATCGCTCTCGCCGCCGGCATGCGGGTGCAGGCTGGCCTGACCGATGCGGCCGGATCCGCCGGAACTGGCTACGCCTTCGACGTCAAGCCGCGCTGGCCGCTGGCCGAGCTGTCCCTGCCGGCCTGAAGTCGCCCGCTTCCTGCGCCCGGCGAGCTTGTGGCTTTGCCCGGGCGCGGCTTTTCAATCGAGAAATGAGGAGCTTTTGCATGAATCCGTTTGACCGTCGTCGTTCCCTGCAGGTGCTGCTCGGCCTGTTCGGGGCCGCCGCACTGCCCGCACTGCCCGCAGTGGCCGCCAGCCCGGCCGCCGCGCCGATCCGCGTCGCGCTGATCGAGAGCCTGTCCGGTCCGATCGCCAACACCGGCGAGGCGGTGCACCGCAACCTCGTGCTGGCGACCGAGCGCGTCAACGCGCGCGGCGGCATCAAGCTGGCCGATGGCAGGCATCCGCTCGCGATCGAGCGCTACGACAGCAAGGGCCAGATCGAGGAGGCGCTGGCCGCCCTGCGCTCCGCCATCGACGCCGGTATCCGCATCGTCGCGCAGGGCAACTCGTCGGCGGTGGCCGGCGCGCTGATCGACGCGATCGCCAAGCACAACGAGCGCAACCCGGCGCAGCAGGTCTTGTTCCTCAACTATTCGGCGGTCGATCCGGCGCTGACCAACGAGCGCTGCAGCTTCTGGCATTTCCGCTTCGACGCCCATGCCGACATGCGCATGGCCGCGCTGATGGATGTGCTCAAGGCCGACCGCCAGGTCGCCAGCGTCTACCTGATCGGCCAGGACTACAGCTTCGGCCAGCAGGTGCTGCGCGAGGCCAAGCGCTCACTCGGCATCAAGCGGCCCGATGTCAGGATCGTCGGCGAGGAGCTGCACCCGATGGCGCGCGTCAAGGACTTCCTGCCCTACGCGACCAAGATCAAGGCCAGCGGCGCCCAGGCGGTCATCACCGGCAACTGGGGCAATGACCTCACGCTGCTGGTCAAGGCCGCGCGCGAGGTCGGCTACGAAGGCAAGTTCTACACCTTCTACGGCAATGCGCTGGGGGCGCCCGCCGCGCTGGGCGAGGCCGGCGTCGGCCGGGTGCTGGCGGTGGCCGAATGGTTCCCGAATGCGCCCGGCCAGGAAGCCAGGGCCTTCTACGAGGCCTTCCACCAGCGCTTCCCCAGGCCGGAGGACGATTATGTCCACCTGCGCATGCAGCTCATGATCGAGGCGCTGGCGCAGGCGCTCGAACGTGCTGGTGCCGCCGGGCGGGCGGGGCAGGGCGATGCCGTCCCGGCGGCGCTTGCCGTCGCGCGCGCGCTGGAGCAGGCCGATGTCAGGCTGGGCGGGCAGTCGCTGCAGATGCGCGCGGCCGACCACCAGGCGCAGCAGCCGCTGATGGTCGCCATCATGGATCGCAAGGGCGCCAAGGGGGTATCGTTCGACGTCGAGGGCTCGGGCTATGGCTTCCGTGTCGTGCGCCAGCTCAACGCCGAGACGGCCTCGCAAGTCCACAGCTGCCGCATGGTTCGTCCCTGAAATCCCTGGCGCAGCCGGCCTGGCCCGCGCTATAATCGACGACCCCCGCCATTTCGGCGAGTGGTTTCACGCCCGTTGCGGCTGCCCCCAAGAGGAGGCTGCGGCGGGATGCAAGTCATACAAGGACCATCATGATCTCTTTCGAAAACAAGGCGCAAGTCATTGCCGCCAACGCCCGCAGCGCCACCGACACCGGTAGCCCGGAAGTGCAAGTCGCCATCATGACCGCCCGCATCAACGAACTGATGCCGCACTTCAAGGCCCACTCCAAGGACCACCACGGCCGTCGCGGTCTGCTCAAGATGGTCAGCCGCCGTCGCAAGCTGCTGGACTACCTGAAGGCCAAGGACGCATCGCGTTACATCGCCCTGATCCAGAAGCTGGGCCTGCGCAAGTAAACTTGACGCTGTCTTGCTGACCGAAACGCCTGGGTAGCTCGGCCACTCAGGCGTTTTGCGCTTTGTAAACCCTTTAAATCCGGAGTCTTGTCTTTTCAGAGCGAAGCTGTGTCATTCCAACGAGGTCCCCTGGGTCGGGCCTGCGCTGGAATGGCATCGTGTTCTGATGGCCTGACTCCAGGCACCGTGCGCGGCCTTCTCGCGCACAAACATCCTAGGAAACCCATGAGCCTGTTCAACAAAGTCACCAAGACCTTCCAATGGGGTCAGAACACCGTCCGCATGGAAACCGGCGAGATCGCCCGTCAGTCCAGCGGCGCCGTGCTGCTCGACATGGACGGCACCGTCGTGCTGGCCACCGTCGTCGCCAAGGCCGATGCCAAGTCCGGCCAGGACTTCTTCCCGCTGACCGTCGACTACCTGGAGAAGTCCTACGCCGCCGGCAAGATCCCGGGCAGCTTCTTCAAGCGCGAAGGCCGCCCGAGCGAGTTCGAGACCCTGACCAGCCGTCTGATCGACCGCCCGATCCGCCCGCTGTTCCCGGAAGGCTTCTTCAACGAAGTGCAGGTCGTCATCCATACCCTGTCGCTGAATCCCGAGGTCGACGCCGACATCGCCGCCATGATCGCGACCAGCGCCGCGCTGTCGGTTTCCGGCATCCCGTTCAACGGCCCGATCGGCGCCGCCCGCGTCGGTTATGTCAATGGCGAGTTCGTGCTCAACCCGGGCCAGACCGCGCGCAAGAACAGCCAGATGGACCTGATCGTCGCCGGCACCGAAGCCGCCGTGCTGATGGTCGAGTCCGAAGCGCAGCAGCTGTCCGAGGAAATCATGCTCGGCGCCGTGGTGTTCGGTCACGAGCAGGGCAATATCGCGATCGCCGCCATCAACGAGCTGGTGCGCGAAGCCGGCAAGCCGGAGTGGAACTGGCAGGCCCCGGCGCGTGACGAAGCGCTGATCGCCAAGGTCGAAGCCCTGGGCGCCGACAAGCTGGCCGCCGCCTACCAGATCCGCAACAAGCAGGCCCGCACCCAGGCTTGCCGCGGCGCCTACGCCGAAGTCATGGCCGGCCTCAAGGCCGACGGCGTCGAGTTCGACAGCGTCAAGGTCGAAGGCCTGCTGTTCGACATCGAAGCGCGCATCGTGCGCGGCCAGATCCTGGCTGGCGAGCCGCGCATCGACGGCCGCGACACCCGCACCGTGCGTGCAATCGAGATCCGCAACAGCGTGCTGCCGCGCACCCACGGCTCGGCCCTGTTCACCCGTGGCGAGACCCAGGCCCTGGTCGTCGCGACGCTGGGCACCGACCGCGACGCGCAGCGCATCGACGCGCTGGCCGGCGAGTACGAAGACCGCTTCATGCTGCACTACAACATGCCTCCCTTCGCCACCGGCGAAACCGGCCGTGTCGGCAGCCCCAAGCGCCGCGAGATCGGCCATGGCCGTCTGGCCAAGCGCGCCCTGGTCGCCGCGCTGCCGAGCAAGGAAGAGTTCCCCTACACCCTGCGCGTGGTGTCCGAGATCACCGAGTCCAACGGCTCCTCGTCGATGGCTTCGGTCTGCGGCGGCTGCCTGGCGCTGATGGATGCCGGCGTGCCGATGAAGGCCCATGTGGCCGGCATCGCCATGGGCCTGATCAAGGACGGCAACCGCTTCGCGGTGCTGACCGACATCCTGGGTGACGAGGACCACCTCGGCGACATGGACTTCAAGGTCGCCGGCACCACCGGCGGCATCACCGCGCTGCAGATGGACATCAAGATCCAGGGCATCACCAAGGAAATCATGCAGGTCGCGCTGGCCCAGGCCAAGGAAGCCCGCCTGCACATCCTCGACAAGATGCAAGGCGCCATGGGCGAGGCCAAGACCGAGGTGTCGGACTTCGCGCCCAAGCTGTTCACCATGAAGATCAACCCCGAGAAGATCCGTGACGTGATCGGCAAGGGCGGCGCCACCATCCGCGCGCTGACCGAGGAAACCGGCTGCCAGATCAACATCGAGGAAGACGGCACCATCACGATCGCCGCCACCGAGTCCGCCAAGGCTGACGAGGCCAAGCGCCGCATCGAGCAGATCACCGCCGAGGTCGAAGTCGGCAAGGTCTACGAAGGCCCGGTCACCAAGATCCTGGACTTCGGTGCCCTGATCAACCTGCTGCCGGGCAAGGATGGCCTGCTGCACATCAGCCAGATCGCGCATCAGCGCGTCGAGAAGGTCACCGACTTCCTGACCGAAGGCCAGATCGTCAAGGTCAAGGTGCTCGAGACCGACGAGAAGGGTCGCGTCAAGCTGTCGATGAAGGCGCTGATCGATCGCGAGGAAGCGTTCGCCCAGCAACAGCAGCAACAGCAGTAAGTCGCAGCCATGCAGGCCGTCGAGATCACGACCCACGGTGCCCCCGAGGTGCTGAAGCTGGCTGAGCGCGAGCGCCCGGTGCCGGGTGCGGGCGAGCTGCTGATCCGCGTCAGCGCCTCGGGCGTCAACCGCCCCGACGTGCTGCAGCGCCTGGGCAACTATCCGGTGCCCCCGGGCGCCTCCGACATCCCCGGCCTCGAAGTGGCTGGCGTGATCGTCGAGGGCGATGCCGCCGCGCTCGCCGCCGAAGGTTTCAAGCTCGGCGACAGCGTCTGCGCGCTGGTCGCTGGCGGCGGCTATGCCGAATACTGCGTCGCCCCGGTGGCGCAGTGCCTGCCGGTGCCCGCCGGCTGGACCGAGCTGGAGGCCGCCGGCCTGCCCGAGACCTGCTTCACGGTCTGGAGCAACGTCTTCGAGCGCGGCCACCTGCAGCCCGGCGAGACCCTGCTGGTGCAGGGCGGCTCCAGCGGCATCGGCGTGACGGCGATCCAGCTGGCCAAGGCGCGCGGCGCCCAGGTCATCGTGACCGTCGGCAGCACCGAGAAGGCGCGGGCCTGTCTGGCGCTGGGCGCCGACCACGCGATCCACTACCAGGAGCAGGACTTCGTCGCCGAGGTCATGCGCCTGACCGAGGGGCGCGGCGTCGATGTCATCCTCGACATGGTCGCCGGTCCCTATGTCGCGCGCGAGCTCGACTGCCTGGCCGAGGACGGCCGCCTGGTCATCATCGCGGTGCAGGGCGGCGCCAAGGCCGAGATCAACGCCGCCAAGGTGCTGCGCCGGCGCCTGACCGTGACCGGCTCCACGCTGCGTCCGCGCCCGCTGGCCTTCAAGGCCGCGATCGCGCGCTCGCTGCGCCATGTGGTCTGGCCGCTGATCGAGTCCGGCCGGATCAAGCCCGTGATCCATCAGGTGTTCCCGGTGGCGCAAGCCGCGCAGGCGCACGCGCTGATGGAGTCGAACCGGCATATCGGCAAGATCCTGCTCGATTGGTCGGCGGCCTGAAGCCAAGTTCCAATGCAACCCTCAAGCATGACGAAGAAACTCATAGTCGGTAACTGGAAGATGAACGGCGGTCTGGCGGACAACGCCAGCCTGCTGGCGGCCCTGCTGGCTGGCTTGCATGACAGCCCCGCCGACGTGGCGGTCTGTGCCAGCGCGCCTTACCTGGCCCAGTTGCAAGCCCTGCTGCGGGGCAGTGCGCTGGACTGGGGGGCGCAGGACTGCTCCGCGCACGAAGCGGGTGCCTACACCGGCGAGGTCAGCGCCGCCATGCTGCGCGACTTCGCTTGCCGCTACGTGATCGTCGGCCATTCCGAGCGGCGCCAGTACCATGGCGAGAGCGATGACCTGGTGGCGCAGAAGGCCCAGCGCGCGCTGGCCCAGGGCATCACGCCGATCGTCTGCGTCGGCGAGACGCTGGCTGACCGCGAGGCCGGTCGCACCGAATTCGTGGTCAAGCGACAGCTGTCGGCCGTGATCCACGCGGTCGGCCATTGCGCCAGCGAGATCGTGGTGGCCTACGAACCGGTCTGGGCCATCGGCACCGGCCGCACGGCGAGCCCCGAGCAGGCGCAGGCGGTGCACGCGGTGCTGCGGGCCCAGCTGCGGGCGGCCTCGGCGCACTCCAGCCGCAACCGCATCCTCTATGGCGGCAGCATGAACGCGGACAACGCCGCCGAGCTGCTGGCGCAGCCCGACATCGACGGCGGCCTGATTGGCGGTGCGTCGCTCAAGGCCGCTGATTTCCTCCACATCACCGCCTGCTGCCCGCGCGTGGCAGCCGGTATCTGAAGCACCAGATCATGACCATCCTCTTCAACCTGCTTTCCATCGCTCAAGTCCTGTCCGCCCTGGCCATGATCGGCCTGATCCTGGTCCAGCACGGCAAGGGCGCCGACGCCGGAGCGGCCTTCGGCGGCGGCGGTTCGGCCAGCCTGTTCGGCGCCAGCGGCGGCGCCAACTTCCTGTCGCGCAGCACTGGCGTGCTGGCGACCTTGTTCTTCGTCTGCACGCTGGCGCTGGCCTATTTCGGCCACAGCAAGCCGGCCAGCAGCGGCAGCGTGCTCGAGGGCGCGGCGCCCGTCACCGCGCCGGCCGCGGCTCCCGCTCAGCCGGCCGCGGGCCAGATTCCGGGCCAGTAAGCATGGAAAATGCCCGTATGGATAAAAACATGCGGGTGGTCCGGAAAAGCTGATTTTTCCAGCTACAATTCGTTTCATTGATGCAGCGCGGCACCCACGGTGAAGCAAGAACAGGCTGCAGCAAGACAATAGCCGACGTGGTGAAATTGGTAGACACGCTATCTTGAGGGGGTAGTGGCGAAAGCTGTGCGAGTTCGAGTCTCGCCGTCGGCACCAAATATCAATGGGGCGCGCAACGCGCCTGCGAGACAAGCAAATGGACATAGCACAATACCTCCCGGTACTCTTGTTTGTTTTGGTGGGTCTGGCGGTAGGTGTCCTGCCCCAGGTCCTGGGCTACATACTCGGCCCCAATCGCCCTGATGCGGCGAAAAACTCCCCATACGAATGCGGCTTCGAAGCCTTCGAAGACGCTCGCATGAAGTTCGATGTGCGGTACTACCTCATCGCCATCCTCTTCATTCTGTTCGACCTCGAAATCGCGTTTCTCATCCCTTGGGCGGTCGCTCTGACCGACATCGGTTCGACCGGTTTCTGGACCGGCGTGGTGTTCCTGATCGACCTGCTCGTGGGCTTTGTCTACGCCTGGAAGATCGGCGCCCTGGACTGGGAATGAGGCGCGCGACAGCGCTCAGGAGTACAAATGATTGAAGGCGTCTTCAAGGAAGGTTTCATCACCACCAGTTACGACTCGGTGGTGAACTGGGCCAAGACCGGTTCGCTCTGGCCCATGACCTTCGGTCTGGCATGCTGCGCCGTCGAAATGATGCATGCGGCCACCGCGCGTTACGACATCTCGCGCTTCGGCGCCGAGGTGTTCCGCGCCAGTCCGCGTCAGTCCGATCTGATGATCGTGGCCGGCACGCTGTGCAACAAGATGGCGCCCGCGCTGCGCAAGGTCTACGACCAGATGGCCGAGCCGCGCTGGGTGATCTCGATGGGTTCCTGCGCCAACGGCGGCGGCTACTACCACTACAGCTACTCCGTGGTGCGTGGCTGCGACCGCATCGTGCCGGTCGATGTCTACGTGCCCGGCTGCCCGCCGACGGCCGAAGCGCTGATCTACGGCATCATCCAGTTGCAGCAGAAGATCCGCCGCACCAACACCATTGCGCGCGCCTGAGCGCTGGAGATACCCCCGATGACGAACGCAACCGCACAAGCCGTGGCGATCGCCCCTGAGGCGCTGCAGCAAACCGTCGCCGAGGCACTCGGCGACAAGGTCGGACAGATCAAGCTCGAACGCGGTGAGGTCACCGTGCAGATCGCGCCTGCCGACTATTTCGAGGCCATGCAGTTGCTGCGCGACGCGCCGGGCTGCCGTTTCGACCAGCTGGTCGATCTGTGCGGCCTCGACTATTCCGCCTACCGCGACGGCGCCTGGGAAGGCCAGCGCTTCGCGGTCGTCGCGCATCTGCTCTCGGTCGAGCTCAACCAGCGCCTGCGGGTGCGGGTGTTCTGTGCCGATGACGATTTCCCCGTCGTCGCGACGCTGTGCCCGCTCTGGTCCGTCGCCAACTGGTACGAGCGCGAGGCGTTCGACCTCTACGGCATCGTGTTCGACGGTCACGAGGACCTGCGTCGCATCCTGACCGACTACGGCTTCATCGGTCACCCCTTCCGCAAGGACTTCCCGGTCACCGGCCATGTCGAGATGCGCTACGACGCCGAGCGCCGTCGCGTCGTCTACGAGCCGGTCTCGATCGAGGCGCGCGAGGTCACGCCGCGCATCATCCGCGAAGACAACTACGGGGGCCTGCACTGAAGGGCTGATGCCCCTTAGGCGAAATCATGGCTGAAATCAAGAACTACACCCTCAACTTCGGTCCGCAGCACCCGGCCGCTCACGGCGTGCTGCGCCTGGTGCTCGAGCTCGACGGCGAGGTGGTGCAACGCGCCGATCCCCATATCGGCCTGCTGCACCGCGCCACCGAGAAGCTGGCCGAGACCAAGACCTTCATCCAGTCGCTGCCCTACATGGACCGGCTGGATTACGTCTCGATGATGTGCAACGAGCACGCCTACTGCCTGGCGATCGAGAAGCTGCTCGGCATCGAGGTGCCGATCCGCGCCCAGTACATCCGCGTGATGTTCAGCGAGATCACCCGCATGCTCAACCACCTGATGTGGCTGGGCTCGCACGGCAACGACTGCGGCAGCTCGACCATCCTGATCTACGCCTTCCGCGAGCGCGAGGATCTGTTCGACATGTACGAGGCGGTCTCGGGCGCGCGCATGCACGCGGCCTATTTCCGTCCGGGTGGCGTCTACCGCGACCTGCCGGACACCATGCCGCAGTACAAGCACAGCAAGATCCGCAATGCGCGTGCCATGGCCGAGATGAACCAGAACCGCCAGGGTTCGCTGCTCGACTTCATCGACGACTTCACCCAGCGCTTCCCCAAGTACCTGGCCGAATACCACACCCTGCTGACCGACAACCGGATCTGGAAGCAGCGCACGGTCGGCATCGGCGTGGTCGAGCCCGAGCGCGCGCTCAACATGGGCCTGACCGGTCCGATGCTGCGCGGCTCCGGCTTTGCCTGGGACCTGCGCAAGAAGCAGCCCTACGACGCCTACGACAAGGTCGAGTTCGACATCCCGGTCGGCAAGACCGGCGACACCTACGACCGCTACCTGGTCCGGATGGAAGAGCTCAAGCAGTCCAACCGCATCATCAAGCAGTGCGTGGACTGGCTGCGCGTCAACCCGGGTCCGGTCATCACCGACAACCACAAGGTGGCGCCGCCCTCGCGCGAGTCGATGAAGTCGAACATGGAGGAGCTGATCCACCATTTCAAGCTCTTCACCGAAGGCTTCCACGTCCCCGAGGGCGAGGCCTATGCGGCCGTCGAGCATCCGAAGGGCGAGTTCGGCATCTACCTGGTCAGCGACGGCGCCAACAAGCCGTATCGACTCAAGATCCGCGCCCCGGGCTTTGCCCACCTGGCCGGTCTCGACGAGATGGCCAGGGGCCACATGCTGGCCGACGCGGTCGCCATCATCGGCACCATGGATATCGTGTTTGGAGAAATTGACCGATGAGCTCCATCAAGCAAGGCGTGCAGGCGCAGTCCTTCTCCGAAGCGACGCTGGCCCGTTTCGCACGCGAAGTGGCCAAGTACCCGGCCGAACAGAAACAGTCGGCCGTGATGGCCATCCTGTCCATCGTCCAGCAGGAACAGGGCTGGCTCAGCCCCGAGGCCGAGCAGGGCATCGCCGACTACCTCGGCATGCCCGCGATGGCCGTGCACGAGGTCACGACCTTCTACAACATGTACAACCAGCATGCGGTGGGCAAGTACAAGCTCAACGTCTGCACCAACCTGCCCTGCGTGCTGCGCGACGGGCAAAAGGCGCTGGCTCACCTGGAGCAGAAGCTGGGCATCCAGATGGGCATGACGACCGCCGACGGCCTGTTCACGCTGCAGCAGTCCGAGTGCCTGGGCGCCTGCGCCGACTCGCCGGTGATGCTGGTCAATGACCGCCACATGTGCAGCTTCATGAGCAATAGCCGGCTCGACCAGCTGATCGATGACCTGCGCGCCGCGGAGGGCAAGGCATGAACGCCAATCAAGTGCTGCAACGGTTCGCCGCCTCCGGCGTCGAGACCTGTTTCCACGACCGCCACATCAACCCGCAGATCTACGCGGGCCTGGACGGCAACAACTGGTCGATCAAGGATTACGAAGCCCGTGGTGGTTACGCCGCGCTGCGCAAGATCCTGGGCCAGGACGGCCAGGCAGGCCTGAGCCAGGACCAGGTCATCGCGACCGTCAAGGAATCCGGCCTGCGCGGCCGCGGCGGCGCGGGTTTCCCGACCGGCCTGAAGTGGAGCTTCATGCCGCGCCAGTTCCCGGGCATCAAGCACCTGGTGTGCAACTCGGACGAGGGCGAGCCGGGTACCTGCAAGGATCGCGAGATCCTGATGCACAACCCGCACATCGTGATCGAGGGCATGATCATCGCGGCCTACGCGATGGGCATCCCGCTGGGCTACAACTATATCCACGGCGAGATCTTCCAGGTCTACGAGCGCTTCGAGGCGGCCCTCGAGGAAGCACGCGCGGCCGGCTACCTGGGTGACAACATCCTGGGCAGCGGCTTCAGCTTCCAGCTGCACGCCGCGCACGGTTTTGGCGCCTACATCTGCGGCGAGGAAACCGCGCTGCTCGAATCGCTCGAAGGCAAGAAGGGCCAGCCGCGCTTCAAGCCGCCGTTCCCGGCCAGCTTCGGCCTCTACGGCAAGCCGACCACCATCAACAACACCGAGACCTTCGCGGCGGTGCCCTGGATCATCCGCAACGGCGGCCTGGCCTACCTCGAGTGCGGCAAGCCCAACAACGGCGGCACCAAGATCTTCTCGGTCAGCGGTGACGTCGAGCGTCCGGGCAACTACGAGATCCCGCTCGGCACCCCGTTTGCCAAGCTGCTCGAGCTCGCCGGTGGCGTGCGCCAGGGCCGCAAGCTCAAGGCGGTGATCCCGGGCGGCTCCTCGTCGCCGGTGCTGCCGGCCGACATCATCATGAACTGCACGATGGACTACGACTCCATCGCCAAGGCCGGCTCGATGCTGGGCTCGGGCGCAGTGATCGTGATCGACGACACGCGCTGCATGGTCAAGTCGCTGCAGCGTCTGTCCTACTTCTACATGCACGAGTCCTGCGGCCAGTGCACGCCTTGCCGCGAAGGCACGGGCTGGCTCTGGCGCATGGTCGACCGCATCGAACGCGGCGAGGGCAAACCCAGCGATCTGGCGCTGCTCGACAACGTGGCCGAGAACATCATGGGGCGCACCATCTGCGCCCTGGGCGACGCAGCGGCGATGCCGGTGCGCGGCATGATCAAACATTTCCGGCACGAGTTCGAGCACCATATCGAACACAAGACCTGCGCGGTCCCGGCATACGTCTGAGGTCTTTGAACCATGGTTGAAATCGAACTCGACGGCAAGAAAGTGCAAGTACCCCCCGGCAGCATGGTCATGCATGCAGCCGAAAAGGTGGGTACCTATATCCCGCACTTCTGCTATCACAAGAAACTCTCCATCGCGGCCAGCTGCCGCATGTGCCTGGTCGACGTCGAAAAGGCGCCCAAGGCCATGCCGGCCTGCGCCACGCCCGTCACCATGGGCATGGTCGTGCGCACCAAGTCCGACAAGGCCATCAAGGCCCAGCAGTCGGTCATGGAGTTCCTGCTGATCAACCACCCGCTGGATTGCCCGATCTGCGACCAGGGCGGTGAATGCCAGCTGCAGGACATCGCGGTCGGCTACGGCGGCGGTGCCTCGCGCTACGAGGAAGAAAAGCGCGTCGTGATGCCGAAGGACGTCGGCCCGCTGGTCTCGATGCAGGAGATGAGCCGCTGCATCCAGTGCACCCGCTGCGTGCGCTTCGGCCAGGAAATCGCCGGCGTGATGGAGCTCGGCATGTCGCATCGCGGCGAGCACGCCGAGATCGAGACCTTCGTCGGCCAGTCCGTCGACTCCGAGCTGTCGGGCAACATGATCGACATCTGCCCGGTCGGCGCGCTGACCAGCAAGCCGTTCCGCTACAACGCCCGCAGCTGGGAGCTGGGCCGGCGCAAGAGCGTCAGCCCGCACGACTCGGCTGGCGCCAACCTGATCGTCCAGGTCAAGAACAACCAGGTCATGCGTGTCGTCCCGTTCGAGAACGAGGATGTCAACGAATGCTGGATCGCCGACCGCGACCGCTTCTCCTACGAGGCGCTCAACGGCGCCGAGCGCCTGACCCAGCCCATGCTCAAGCAGGGCGGTCAGTGGAAGGCCGTCGACTGGCAGACCGCGCTGGAATATGTCGCCAACGGCCTCAAGAGCATCAAGGCCGGGCAGGGCGCCCAGGCCATCGGCCTGCTGGCCAGCCCGCACAGCACGGTCGA
Source organism: Malikia sp. (assembly GCF_028687635.1). Taxonomy (GTDB): domain Bacteria; phylum Pseudomonadota; class Gammaproteobacteria; order Burkholderiales; family Burkholderiaceae_C; genus Malikia. Next base: position 78,977 of record NZ_JAQTZS010000007.1, read on the forward strand.
GGAGCTCGCCTTGGCTGGTGCCCTGGTGCGCGGCCTGGGCAGTCAGAACATCGACAGCCGCCTGCGCGCCGCCGACTTCGGCAACGCGGCTCAGGACGGCGAAGCCCGCTGGCTGGGCCTGCCGATTGTCGCGCTGAGCGATCTGCAGCGCGTGCTGGTGGTCGGCTCCAACCTGCGCAAGGACCACCCGCTGTTCGCCCAGCGCATCCGCCAGGCCGTCCGCAAGGGTGCCCAGGTCAATGCGCTCAACGCTGCGCTGCAGGACTGGGCCATGCCCGTCGCCCACACCCTGGTGGCCGACGCTGTCCGCTGGACTGAGGCATTGGCAAGCATCGCTGCCGCCGTGGCTGAATTCAAGGGCATTGCCGCTCCGGTCGCCGCCCAGGCTGACGACACCGCCCGCGCCATCGCCGCCTCGTTGCTCGGTGGCGAACGCAAGGCCGTGCTGCTGGGCAACGCCGCCGCGCACCATGGCCAAGCGGCCAGCCTGCTGGCCCTGGCGCAGTGGATCGCCAAGGAAACCGGCGCCTCGTTCGGCTACCTGACCGAGGCCGCCAATACCGTGGGCGCGCAGCTGGTGCGCGCGCTTCCGGGCAAGGACGGCTTGAACGCCGGCCAGATGCTCGCCGGTGGCGTCAAGGCCGCGCTGCTGCTCAACGTCGAACCCGGCGCCGATACCGCCATCGACGGCAAGGCCCTGGCCAAGGCCGAGATGGTCGTGACGCTCAGCCCGTTCAAGACCAACCTCGACATCAGCGACGTGCTGCTGCCGATCGCGCCGTTCAGCGAGACCTCGGGCAGCTTCGTCAACGCCGAAGGCCGCCTGCAGGGTTTCCATGCCGTGGTCAAGCCGCTGGGCGAGACCCGTCCGGCCTGGAAGGTGCTGCGCGTGCTCGGCAACCTGCTCGGCCTGGGCGGCTTCGCCCAGGAGTCATCGCAGGACGCATTGGCCCAGGCGCTGCCTGGTGTCGGCAACGGCGAGCTGGTCCCGGCGGTTCGCCTGTCCAACCGGACCGCGGCGGCCATCGACATCACCGCCGCGACGGCTCAGCCTTGCGTGGCGTCGATTTACCAACTGGACGCGCTGGTGCGTCGCGCCGGTTCCCTGCAACTGACGGCTGACGCCCGTGCTGCCTCGGAGGTGAGCGCATGATCGATGCTCTGTACAACGGCGGCCTGAACCTGGTCGCCGCCCAATGGTGGGTCACGATGGCCTGGCCGGTCCTGTGGATCCTGCTCAAGATCGTCGCGGTGCTGGCACCGCTGATGGGCGCGGTCGCCTACATGACGCTGTGGGAGCGCAAGCTGCTCGGCTTCATGCAGGTCCGCATCGGCCCCAACCGGGTCGGCCCCAAGGGTCTGCTGCAGCCGATCGCCGACGCGGTCAAGCTGCTGTCCAAGGAACTGATCAACCCGACGGCGGCCGCCAAGGGCCTGTTCCGTCTCGGTCCGCTGATGGCCATCATGCCGGCGCTGGCCGCCTGGGCGGTGATCCCCTTCGGTCCCGAAACCGTGCTGTCCAACGTCAACGCCGGTGTGCTGGTCATCCTCGCGATCACCTCGATCGAGGTCTACGGCGTGATCATCGCGGGCTGGGCGTCGAACTCCAAGTACGCCTTCCTGGGCGCGCTGCGCGCCTCGGCCCAGATGGTGAGCTACGAGATCGCGATCGGCTTCTGCTTCCTGATCGTCGTCATGACCGCCGGCAGCCTGAACCTGTCCGAGATCGTCGCCTCGCAATCGCGTGGCTTCGCCGCCGACCTGGGCCTGAGCTTCCTGTCCTGGAACTGGCTGCCGCTGCTGCCGGTGTTCTTCGTCTACCTGATCTCGGGCGTGGCCGAAACCAACCGCCATCCCTTCGACGTGGTCGAGGGCGAGGCCGAGATCGTCGCCGGCCACATGGTCGAGTACTCGGGCATGGGCTTCGCGATCTTCTTCCTGGCCGAATACGCCAGCATGTGGCTGGTCTCGATGCTGGCCGTGCTGATGTTCCTGGGTGGCTGGCTGTCGCCGGTGGCCGCGCTCGACTTCATTCCGGGCTGGATCTGGCTGGGCCTCAAGTCCTTCCTGATCATGTCGGCCTTCATCTGGATTCGCGCGACTTTCCCGCGCTACCGCTACGACCAGATCATGCGTCTGGGTTGGAAGATCTTCATTCCCGTGACCCTGGTCTGGTTGCTGCTGGTCGGCTTCCTGATGCAGTCTTCCTGGAACATCTGGAAGTAATGGGGGCCAAACAAGATGTCTGCTAACACGACGACCACCGCCGTTGCGCCCTTCTCGCTGAAGGACTTTTTCAAGAGCTTCATGCTGGTGGAGCTGTTCAAGGGCATGGCCCTGACCGGCCGCTACACCTTCCGCCGCAAGGTCACGGTGCAGTTCCCCGAAGAGAAGACCCCGCTGTCGCCGCGCTTTCGCGGCCTGCATGCCCAGCGCCGTTACGAGAACGGCGAGGAGCGCTGCATCGCCTGCAAGCTGTGCGAGGCGATCTGCCCCGCGATGGCCATCACCATCGAGGCCGGTCCGCGCCAGGATGACGGCTCGCGCCGCACCACCCGCTACGACATCGACCTGACCAAGTGCATCTTCTGCGGTTTCTGCGAAGAGGCCTGTCCGGTCGACGCCATCGTCGAGACCCAGATCCTGGAGTACCACGGCGAGAAACGCGGCGACCTGTACTTCACCAAGGACATGCTGCTGGCGGTCGGCGACAAGTACGAACCCGAGATCGCTGCGGCCAAGGCAGCGGACGCCAAGTACCGCTGATAAGGATGACCATGGACTTCCAGACCGGATTCTTCTACCTGTTCTCGGCCGTGCTGCTGTTCGCGGCCTTCCGGACCATCACCGCGCGCAGCCCCGTGCACGCGGTGCTCTACCTGATGCTGGCCTTCTCGCAGGCCGCCGCCATCTGGCTGCTGCTCAAGGCCGAGTTCCTCGGCATCACGCTGGTGCTGGTCTACCTGGGCGCCGTCATGGTGCTGTTCCTGTTCGTGGTGATGATGCTCGACATCAACGTCGAGGAGATGCGCCTGGGCTTCTGGCGCCATTTCCCGCTCGCCCTCGTGCTGGGCGGCCTGGTCGGCGCCGAGCTGATCGCCGTGCTGTGGATGGGCTTCCCCGAGATGGTCGTCGCTCCCGATGTCCTGCAGACCGCGATGCACCTGCCCGATCACAACAACACGCGTGAGATCGGCAAGCTGATGTACAGCCAGTACATCTTCCCGGTCGAGATCGCTGCCGTCGTGCTGCTGGTGGCGATGATTGCCGCCATCGGCCTGACCCTGCGCGGGCGCAAGGACAGCAAGGCGATCGATCCCTCGATTCAAGTCAAGGTGCGTGCCGCCGACCGCCTCGAAGTGGTGTCGCTGCCGGTTACCCGTGCCGCCAACCAGGAGCGCCAAGCATGAGCCTGACCCTCGGACATTTCCTTTCGCTCGGCGCGATCCTGTTCGCGCTGTCGGTGACGGGCATCTACCTGAACCGCAAGAACCTGATCGTGCTGCTGATGGCGATCGAGCTGATGCTGCTGGCGGTGAACATGAACTTCGTCGCCTTCGCCCATTACCTGGGCGACCTCAACGGCCAGCTGTTCGTGTTCTTCATCCTGACCGTTGCAGCCGCGGAGTCGGCGATCGGCCTGGCCATCCTGGTGCTGCTGTTCCGCAACAAGTCGTCCATCAACGTGGACGAGCTCAACTCGCTCAAGGGCTAAGGGCTCGAGGGTTCAACGCCAAGTCAAAAAATGAGTACAAGCCTCTCTGCAAGCACCTTGCTGGCGGTGCCCCTGGCCCCGCTGGTCGGCTCCGCGCTGGCCGGCGTCCTCGGCACCCGGTTCGGCGGCAACCTGCTGGGCCGTCGTGCCGCCCACAGCCTGACCATCCTGGGCGTGTTCATCGCCTTCGTCATCTCGGCCCTGACCTTCCAGAGCGTCGTCTTCGAGGGCGCCCGCTTCAACCAGACCCTCTATGAGTGGATGGTGGTCGGCGGCATGAAGATGGAAATCGGCTTCATGATCGACGGTCTGACCGCGATGATGATGTGCGTCGTGACCTTCGTCTCGCTGATGGTCCACCTCTACACCATCGGCTACATGCACGAGGACGAGGGCTACAACCGCTTCTTCTCCTACATCTCGCTGTTCACCTTCAGCATGCTGATGCTCGTCATGAGCAACAACCTGCTGCAGCTGTTCTTCGGCTGGGAAGCCGTCGGCCTGGTGTCCTACCTGCTGATCGGTTTCTGGTTCAACAAGCCGACCGCGATCTTCGCCAACATGAAGGCCTTCCTGGTCAACCGTGTCGGCGACTTCGGCTTCATCCTCGGCATCGGCCTGCTGGCGGCCTACACCGGCTCGCTCAACTACACCGAGATCTTCGCCAAGGCGCCCGAGCTGGCCGCGATCGAGTTCCCCTGGTACATCATGGGACAGGACGCGATGCTGGTGACCGTGATCGGCATCTGCCTGTTCATCGGCGCGATGGGCAAGTCGGCGCAGTTCCCGCTGCATGTCTGGCTGCCGGACTCGATGGAAGGCCCGACCCCGATCTCGGCGCTGATCCACGCCGCCACCATGGTGACGGCCGGCATCTTCATGGTCTCGCGCATGTCGCCGATCTATGAGCTGTCGGACACCGCGCTGAACTTCATCCTAGTGATCGGCTCCATCACCGCGCTGTTCATGGGCTTCCTGGGCATCATCCAGAACGACATCAAGCGCGTGATCGCCTACTCGACCCTGTCGCAGCTGGGCTACATGACGGTGGCGCTGGGCGCCTCGGCCTACTCGGTCGCCGTGTTCCACCTGATGACGCACGCCTTCTTCAAGGCGCTGCTGTTCCTCGGTGCCGGCTCGGTCATCATGGGCCTGCATCACAACCAGGACATCCGCTGGATGGGCAATGTACGCAAGTACATGCCGATCACCTGGATCACCTTCGTGCTCGGCACCCTGGCGCTGATCGGCACCCCGTTCTTCTCGGGTTTCTACTCGAAGGACAGCATCATCGAGGCGGTGCATTTCAGCCACCTGCCGGCGGCCGGTTTCGCCCATTTCGCGGTGCTCGCGGGCGTGTTCGTGACCTCGTTCTACTCGTTCCGCCTCTACTTCCTGGTCTTCCACGGCCAGGAGCGCTACGACCAGAACCCCGATGCGCACCACGGCCACCACGATGACCATCATGACGACCACGCGGCGCATGACGACCATGGCCACCATGGCGGCGGCAAGCCGCACGAGTCGCCCTGGGTCGTGACCCTGCCGCTGGTGCTGCTGGCGATCCCCTCGGTGCTGATCGGTTACTTCACGATCGAGCCCATGCTCTATGGCGACTTCCTGAAGGATGCCATCACGATCAACCTGCACGCCCACCCCGCGCTGGAAATGCTGGCCGAGGAATTCCACGGTCCGCTCGCGATGGCCGAGCACGCGCTGACCACGGCGCCGTTCTGGCTCGCCCTGGCCGGTGCCGTCTCGGCCTGGTACATGTACCTGATCAACCCGGCCGTGCCGGCCTTCTTCGCCCGCGCCCTGCGTCCGCTGATCGTGATCATGGAGAACAAGTACTTCATGGACTGGATCAACGAGAACATCCTGGCCAAGGCGGCGCGCGGCCTGGGTCTGGGTCTCTGGAAGGGTGGCGACCGCGGCATCATCGAAGGCGCCGTCGTCAACCTGAGCTGGAAGCTCGTCGGCATGGTCTCTGGCCTGGTGCGTCGCTTCCAGACCGGCTATCTGTACACCTACGCGTTCTGGATGATCGCAGGCGTGCTGGCCTTCATGATTTATTTCGTGCAGCCCGCCAAATAAGGAGAAGAACAAGATGGGTTTGTTGAGCTTTGCGATCTGGACGCCAGTCCTGTTTGGTGTCCTGCTGCTCGCCATGGGTGGCGACAAGCGTGAAGCGGGCGCGGTGCGCTGGCTTGCGCTGCTCGGTTCCGTCGCCGGCCTGGCCGTGACGGTGCCGCTCTACACCGGCTTCGAGGTCGGTTCCGCGGCGATGCAGTTCGCCGAGCGGGTCCTCTGGATTCCCGCCTTCAACGTGCATTACCACCTCGCCATCGACGGCATCTCGCTGTGGCTGGTGCTGCTGACCGCCTTCATCAACGTGATCGTGGTGCTGGCCGGCTGGGAAGTGATCCAGGAGCGCGTGAACCAGTACATGGGCGCCTTCCTGATCCTGTCGGGTCTGATGATCGGCGTCTTCGCCGCTCAGGACGCGATGCTGTTCTACGTCTTCTTCGAAGCCACGCTGATCCCGATGTACCTGATCATCGGCGTCTGGGGCGGCCCGAACAAGATCTATGCCGCGTTCAAGTTCTTCCTCTACACCCTGCTCGGCTCGCTGCTGATGCTGGTGGCGCTGATCTACCTGTTCAACGTCTCGGGTGGCAGCTTCGACCTGCAGACCTGGTACCAGCTGCCGCTGGCCGCCAAGCCGCAGACCCTGCTGTTCTTCGCCTTCTTCGCGGCCTTCGCCGTCAAGATCCCGATGTGGCCTGTCCACACCTGGCTGCCCGACGTCCACGTCGAGGCGCCGACCGGGGGCTCCGCCGTGCTGGCCGCCATCATGCTCAAGCTGGGCGCCTACGGCTTCCTGCGCTTCTCGCTGCCGATCACGCCCGACGCCGCCCACGAGTGGTCCGGTCTGATGGTGGGCCTGTCGCTGGTCGCCGTGGTCTATGTCGGCCTGGTCGCGATGGTGCAGCAGGACATGAAGAAGCTGGTGGCCTATTCGTCGGTCGCGCACATGGGCTTTGTCTCGCTGGGCTTCTTCCTGTTCAACGATCTGGGCGTCTCGGGCGCCATCGTGCAGATGATCGCGCACGGCTTCGTCTCGGCCGCGATGTTCCTGGGCATCGGCGTGCTGTATGACCGTGTCCACTCGCGCGAGATCGCTTCCTACGGCGGCGTGGTCAACACCATGCCCAAGTTCGCCGCCTTCGCGCTGCTGTTCACGATGGCCAACTGCGGCCTGCCGGGCACCGCCGGTTTCGTTGGCGAGTGGATGGTGATCCTGGGCGCCGTCAAGGCCAACTTCTGGGTCGGCACGATTGCCGCCAGCGCGCTGATCTTCGGCGCCGGCTATTCGCTCTGGATGTTCAAGCGCGTCTACCTGGGTCCGGTCGCCAATGACGACGTCAAGGCGTTGCATGACATCAACGGCCGCGAATTCCTGGTCATGGCCCTGCTGGCTGTGATGGTGCTCTACATGGGTATTCATCCCAAGCCCTTCACCGACGTGATGGACGCTTCGGTCGCCGAGCTGCTCAAGCATGTCGCCGTCTCCAAGCTGCCCTGAGGCCCGACCCTCTCAACGTATCGAAAGAGCACCACAATGATAGAGAGTACCCACTGGGCGGCGGTTGCGCCGGAGCTGCTGCTCCTGAGCATGACCGGCCTGATCGCCCTGTTCGATCTGGCGGTCAAGACCCCGCTGCGCGGCGCGACCTACCGTCTGTCGATGCTGACGCTGGTGGTGGTGGCGGCCCTGCATTTCGTGCAGGCCGGCGCCGCCGAGACCGTCTACGCCTTCAACGACATGATCGTGGTCGACGCCATGTCGTCCCTGCTCAAGGGCTTCGCCACCCTGGCCGTGATGGTGACGCTGGTCTACAGCCGTCCCTACGCCGGCGCGCGCGACATGCTGCGCGGCGGCGAGCTGTTCACGCTGTCGCTGTACGCGCTGCTGGGCATGTTCGTGATGATCTCGGGCCATCATTTCCTGACGCTCTATCTGGGTCTGGAACTGCTGACGCTGCCGGGCTACGCCCTGGTCGCGCTGCGCCGCGACGAGCTGCGCTCGACCGAAGCCGCCATGAAGTATTTCGTGCTCGGCTCGCTGGCCAGCGGCTTCCTGCTCTACGGCCTGTCGCTGGTCTACGGCGCCACGGGTTCGCTCGACCTCGCCGGCGTGCAGCAGGCCATCTCCACCGGCTTGCTGGACAAGAACGTGCTGATGCTGGGCCTGGTCTTCGTCGTCGCCGGTCTGGCCTTCAAGCTCGGCGCCGTGCCCTTCCACATGTGGGTGCCCGACGTCTACCACGGCGCTCCCACCGCGATCACCCTGATGATCGGTGGCGCGCCCAAGCTGGCGGCGTTCGCGATCGTGATGCGCCTGCTGGTCGAGGGCATGCTGCCCCTGGTCTGGCATTGGCAGCAGATGCTGATGGTGCTGGCCGTGGCCTCGCTGCTGGTCGGCAACCTGGCCGCCGTCGCGCAAACCAACCTCAAGCGCATGCTGGCCTTCTCGACCATCGCGCAGATGGGCTTCGTGCTGCTGGCCTTCGCGTCCGGCGTCGTGGGCCAGGACGGCAACAACATGAACGCCGCCTACAGCTCGGCCATGTTCTACGTCATCACCTATGTGCTGACCACGCTGGCCGCCTTCGGCGTGATCCTGCTGCTGGCGCGCGAGGGCTTCGAGTCCGAGGAACTCTCGGACCTGGCCGGCCTGAACCAGCGCAGCCCGCTGTATGCCGGCATCATGACGGTCTGCATGTTCTCGCTGGCAGGCGTCCCGCCGCTGGTCGGCTTCATGTCCAAGTTCTCGGTGCTGCAGTCCCTGCTCAACGCGGGTGGCGGTGTCTACCTCGGCCTGACCGTGTTCGCGGTGATGATGTCGCTGATAGGCGCCTTCTACTACCTGCGCGTGGTCAAGGTCATGTACTTCGACGTACCGACGCAAACGGCGGCGATCGACGCGCCCTCCGACGTGCGCCTCGTGCTCACGCTCAACGGCGCGCTGGTGCTGGGCCTGGGCCTGATGCCGGGCGGCCTGATGACGCTGTGCGACCAGGCCATCCTGGCGCTGTGGCACTGACGGGCGTCAGGGCATGAACCAGACGGCCTCGGTCTGGCTGGTGCTGGTGGCTGCCTTGGCAGCCGCCAACCTGCCTTTTCTGAGCGAGCGCTTCCTGGGTCTGTTGCGCCTGCGCTGCGCCACCAAGGGCCTCGCGCTGCGTCTGCTGGAGCTGTTGCTGCTCTACCTGCTGGTTGGCGGCCTGGGCCTGGCCTTGGAGCAGGGTCTGGGTCAGATCTATCCCCAGGGCTGGGAGTTCTATGCCATCACGGCCACCCTGTTCCTGACGTTGGCCTTCCCGGGCTTCGTCTGGCGCTACCTGGTGCGCCATTGACGGGCCTTGTCCCTCCAAGCCTTTCCCACACGCAGCCCCTTCACGGGGCTTTGTCGTTTCCGACGCCATATTCCTGAACCGCCATGAATCATCCCCTGCTGCCCGAACTGCAACCGGCCCATCTGCGCGAAGAACGGATCGACAGCGCCACCGTCTACCAGGGCCATTTCCTGCATGTCATGCGCGACAGCGTGCAACTGCCCGACGGCCGCCAGGCGGTGCGCGAGTACATCAGGCACCCGGGCGCGGTGATGGTCATCCCGATGCTCGACGACGGCCGGGTCGTGGTCGAGCGCCAGTATCGCTACCCGCTGCAGCGCGCGCTGATCGAGTTTCCCGCTGGCAAGCTCGACCCCGGCGAGGCGCCCCTGGTCTGCGCCCAGCGCGAACTGCGCGAGGAGACCGGCTATGTCGCGCGCGAGTGGGCGAGGGCCGGGGTGCTGCACCCCGTGCTGGCCTACGCCGATGAATTCATCGAAATCTGGTTTGCGCGCGGCCTGAGCCTGGGGGAGCGCGCGCTCGATCAAGGCGAGTTCCTCGATGTGCTCGCGGCCACGCCCGAGGAACTGCTGGTGGCCTGCCGCGACGGCGTGGTCACCGACAGCAAGACGCTGACCGGACTGCTCTGGCTGCAGAACGTGCTGTCCGGCGCCTGGTCGCTGGACTGGCAGCCCGTGATCGAGCATCCTTGAGTGCTTCGTCCCCGTCACCTCCCGCCATGCTCGACCCCAGGACCGCTCCGCTGATCGGCACCGACCGACATCTGCCCCCCGTGCCGCCGCAGCGCCTCAGCGGCCCCGCGCTGCGCCAACGCTTTGCCTCGAACCCGGCCTGGCAGCCCGAGCTCGCGCGCGATTCACGCAACTTCGTGGATCGACCCGTGCGCCACGCGGCGGTGCTGGTGCCGATCGTGTTGCGCGATGCGCCTACCGTGCTGCTGACGCGGCGTACCGACCAGCTGTCCAGCCATTCAGGGCAGGTGGCCTTTCCCGGCGGCAAGGTCGACGACGATGACGACGACGCGGTCGCCGCCGCGCTGCGCGAGGCCGAGGAGGAGGTCGGTCTTGAGCCGCGCTGGGTCGAGGTGATCGGCGCCTTGCCCGACTACTTGACGGGTAGCGCCTACCGCATCACGCCCGTCGTCGGCCTGGTGCATCCGGCGGCGGCATTCAGGCTCAACCCGCATGAGGTGGCCGACCTGTTCGAGGTGCCGCTGACCTTCCTGATGGATCCCGCCCATCACCAGCGCCATGTGGCGCACTGGCAGGGGCAGCGGCATGAATGGTTCGCCATGCCCTACGACGATGCGGGCACCGAGCGCTTCATCTGGGGGGCGACGGCGGCGCTGCTGCGCAATCTGTACCGGTTTCTGTCGGCCTGAGGCCGGCTGCGCGCGGGTGCCGGCGCCGGTATCATCGCGGCATGAGTTTCTTCGCCATCTTTCTTGCCCTGTTGCTCGAACAGGCCCGGCCGCTGGGCCGGGATAACCCGGTTCATCGCGCGGCGACGGCCTGGCGGCGCTGGGTCAGGCGCAGTCTGGACGCCGGCCAGACTCCGCACGGCTGGATGGCCTGGAGCGCGGCCGCGCTGGTGCCGGCCTTGCTCGCCGCGCTGGTCCACTGGCTGCTGTTGCCCTTCAGCGACCTGCTGGTGTTCGCCTGGACCGTGGGCGTGCTCTACCTGACCCTGGGGTTCAGGCAGTTCAGCCACCATTTCACCGCGATCCGCGACGCGCTCGAAGCCGGCGACGAGGCCGCCGCGCGCGCCGAACTGGCCGAGTGGCAGCAGGTCGAGGTCGGCGAGTTGCCACGCCAGGAGCTGCTGCGCCATGTGATCGAGTATTCGACGCTGGCGGCGCACCGCCATGTCTTTGGCGTGCTGCTGGCTTATTCCGTGCTGGCTGCCCTGGGCCTGGGTCCTGCCGGCGCCGTGCTCTACCGCATGGCCGAGTCGCTGGCGCGCCGCTGGCGGCCCAGGCTGGAGGACGCTCCCAGCAGCGCCGCGCAGCAGGCCGCCGCGCAGGCCTGGCTCTGGATCGACCATGTACCGGCGCGCGCGACCGCGCTGGCCTTCGCGGTGGTCGGCAATTTCGAGGAATCGATCGCCGCCTGGCGCTCGGACGCGACGCGCCAGGCCAAACCCAATGACGGCATCGTGCTGGCCGCCACCGCTGGCGCGATCAATGTCAGGCTGGGCGGGCTGGGACTGGGTCCGGCCGAGCCGGGCGCGCCCGGGACAGCCGGCGGCTGGGCCGAGGGCCGGGAACCGCAGAACGCGCATCTGACCAGTCTGGTCGGCCTGGTCTGGCGCTCGGTCGTGCTCTGGCTGCTGCTGCTGTTGCTGACCATGCTCGCGCGCAGCGTCTGAGCGGTTTGCCTCAATAGCGCGGCTGCGACAGCTCGGCGAACAGTTCGCCGTAGAGGCGGTAGCGGTTCTCGTCGATGCCGCCTTCCACGCCGACGGCGTCGCGCACCGCGCAGCCCGGTTCATGCAGGTGGCTGCAGTTGTAGAAACGGCAGTGGCCCAGTCTGGCCTTGAAATCGGGCATCAGGTGGGCCAGCTGCGTCGGCCCGATGTGGTGCAGGCCGAATTCCTGGAAGCCGGGCGAGTCGATCAGCGCCGTGCTCCTGGCCGCGTCGACCCAGTACCAGGTCGTGCTGGTGGTCGTGTGCTTGCCGCTGTTGAGCGCGCGCGAGATCTCGTTGGTCTGGGCCCGAGCCGCCGGCACCAGACGGTTGATCAGCGTGCTCTTGCCCGCGCCCGAGGGACCCAGCACCAGCGTGGTCTTGCCCTGCAGCCTGCGTTCGAGTTCGTCGACACCGGTCTCCGCGCCGGCTTGCAGCGACAGCGGCAGCACCGCCTCGCCCATGGCGCGATAGGGCGCCAGCCGCTGCCAGGCGCGTTCGAACAGCGCGCCGAGGTCGCTCTTGTTGAGCACGACCAGCACCGGTATCGACTGGGCGTGGGCCGCGATCAGCGCGCGCGTGAGCTGGCTCTCGGAAAACTCGGGCTCGGCGGCCAGCAGCACCAGCACCAGATCGAGGTTGGCCGCGAAGGACTTGGTGCGGATCTCGTCCTGGCGGTAGAGCAGGTTGCGCCGCTCCTGCAGCTTCTCGATCGTGCCCTCGTCGGCGCTGGCCTGCCACCAGACGCGGTCGCCGACCACGGCCTGGCTTTTCTTGCCGCGCGGGTGGCAGATCAGGCGCGAGCCGTCCTCGATCTCGACCAGACAGTGGCGTCCGTAGGCGGCGACGACCAGGCCGGAGCGTGAGGAATTGTTCATGAATGTGCTGTCTCAGGCCGGCTGGGCTCAAGGCGCGCCAGGCGCTCGGCTGCGGGCGGGTGGGAATAATAGAAACTGGCGTAGACCGGGTCCGGCGTCAGCGTGCTGGCATTGTCCTGGTAGAGCTTGACCAGCGCGCTGGCGAGATGGCTGCGGTTGGCGTGGCTGCAGGCATAGGCGTCGGCCTCGAACTCCTGCCGGCGCGACAGCTGGCTCAGCAGCGGCGTCAGGAAGATGCTCGCCAGCGGCATGACGCTGACGAACAGCAGCAGCGCCAAGGCGTTGCTGGGCGCGACCAGGTTGGGCTGCACGCCCAAGCCGACATAGAAGCCCAGTTGCCCCGACAAATAGCCCAGCAGCGCGAAGCCCAGCAGGCTGACGAGTCCGGACAGCAGCAGCCGCCTGGGCAGGTGGCCGCGCTTGAAGTGGCCGAGCTCATGGGCGAGCACGGCATCGATCTCGTCTGGCGAGAGCTTCTGCAGCAGGGTGTCGAAGAAGACCACGCGCTTGGCCGGCCCGAAGCCGGTGAAGTAGGCGTTGGCATGCGCGCTGCGCTTGCTGCCGTCCATCACATAGAGGCCGCGCGAGCGAAAGCCGCAGCGGGCCATCAGCGCCTCGATGCGCTGACGCAGCGCCGGGTCAGTCAGCGGCACGAAACGGTTGAACAGCGGCGCGATCCACGTCGGGTAGAGCACCAGCATCAGCAGGCTCAGCCCCAGCCACAACGCCCAGCACCAGAGCCACCAGAGCGGTCCTGTCGCCTCCATCAGCCACAACAGCAGGGCGGCGAAGGGCAGTCCGAACGCGGCGCCGACGGCGGCCGACTTGAGGCCATCGGCCAGCCACAGGCCCGGCGTCATGCGGTTGAAGCCGTGGCGCTGCTCGACGCGGAAGGTGCGTATCCAGGCCAGCGGCAGGTCGAGCAGGGCCGTGATGGTGAAGAAGGCCGCCAGCAGCGCGAGTTGCTGCGCCAGGCCGTCACCGAGCCGGCCACGCAGCCCCTGGTTGAGCAGGTCGAGCCCGCCCAGCAGGGTCCAGCCCAGCAACAGCGCAGCGTTCCAGGCCAGCTCGACCAGTCCCAGCCTCAGCTTGGCGATGGTGTAGTCGGCGGCCTTCTGGTGCGATCCCAGGCTCACGCGTTCAGCAAAGGCTGGCGGCACCGCAGGCCGATGCTGCGCGACATGGTGGATCTGCCGGCTGGTGAGCCAGAGTTGGGTCAGCAGGCTGGCGACGAGCAGGCCGCAGAAAAACAGCGCCCAGGCGTAGGCCAAGGCGGAAAGGGGTGAGTCCATGGCCGCGAGTCTAGCGAAAGCCAGCCTGGGCTGTCGTCCCATGGGTGAAAATCAGTGCCATGAGCACGAAATCCAGCCCACCCAACCCAGAGACTGGCAACAGCGCCGGCAATGAAACGGTCCCGCACCTGAGCAAAAGCGACCAGAACCTGATCTGGCTAGACTGCGAGATGACGGGCCTGAAGCCAGACACCGACCGCCTGATCGAGATCGCGGTCGTCATCACCGGCCCCGATCTGACGCCCCGCGTCGAGGGTCCGGTGCTGGCGATCCATCAGAGCGACGCCGCGCTCGACGCGATGGACGCCTGGAACAAGGGCACCCATGGCCGAAGCGGCCTGATCAACCGGGTCAAGGCCAGCGCCACGACCGAGGCCGATGCCGAGGCCCAGGTGATCGAATTCATCCGCAAGTACGTCCCCAAGGGGGCTTCCCCGATGTGCGGCAACTCGATCGGCCAGGACCGGCGCTTCCTGGTCAAGTACATGCCCAGGCTGGAGGCCTATTTCCACTACCGCAACCTCGACGTCAGCACCTTGAAGGAACTGGCCAAGCGCTGGCGGCCCGAGGTCTACAAGGCCTTCAAGAAGCACCAGCGCCATACGGCGCTGGCCGACGTGCACGAGTCCATCGATGAACTCATGCATTACCGCGAGCATTTCCTGCGCTGATCAGGTGAACAGCTGCAGGCTGACCCAGTAGGCCACGGCGGCGACCGCGGCCGAGGCGGGAATCGTCAGGACCCAGGCCCAGACGATGTTGCCGGCCACGCCCCAGCGCACCGCGCTCAGGCGCTGCACCGAGCCGACGCCGACGATGGCGCCGGTGATGGTGTGGGTGGTCGAGACCGGCACGCCCAGCGCGGTGGCCAGGAACAGCGTGATGGCGCCGCCGGTTTCGGCGCAGAAGCCGCCGACCGGCTTGAGCTTGGTGATCTTCTGGCCCATGGTCTTGACGATGCGCCAGCCGCCGAACAGGGTGCCGGCGCCGATCGCCATGTAGCAGCAGATGATGACCCAGCTCGGTGGCGAGCTATCGGCGGCGGAGGCGTAGCCGGTCGCGAGCAGCAGCATCCAGATGATGCCGATGGTCTTTTGCGCGTCGTTGCCGCCGTGGCCCAGGCTGTAGGCACCGGCCGACACCAGCTGCAGGCGGCGGAACCAGCGGTCCACCTTGGAGGGGGTGAAGCTGCGGCAGGTCCAGGCCACGATCACCATCATCAACGAGCCGAACAGGAAGCCCAGCAGCGGCGAGATGAAGATGAAGATCACGGTCTTGACGATGCCGGTCGAGACCAGCGCGCTGGCGCCGGCCTTGGCGATCACGGCGCCGACGATGCCGCCGATCAGCGCGTGCGAGGAGCTGCTCGGGATGCCGTAGTACCAGGTGATCAGGTTCCAGCTGATCGCGCCGGCCAGCGCGCCGAACACCACATGGGTGTCGACCACGCCGGGCTCGGCGATGCCCTTGCCGACCGTGGCCGCCACGGTCAGGTGGAAGATGAAGATGGCGACGAAGTTGAAGAAGGCCGCGAAGGCCACCGCCTGCGCCGGCTTGAGCACGCCGGTCGAGACCACGGTCGCGATCGAGTTGGCCGCGTCATGGAAGCCGTTCATGAAGTCGAACAGCAAGGCCATCACGACCAGCACGGCGATGACCCAGAAGGCCGCCTGCATTGAATTCATGCTGGATCCCCGGATCAGGAGTTCTCGAGGATCACGCCCTCGATCAGGTTGGCCACGTCCTCGCAGCGGTCGGTGATGGTTTCGAGCAACTCGTAGATGGCCTTGAGCTTGATCAGCTCGCGCACGTCACTTTCCTCGCGGAACAGCTTGCTCATGGCGGTGCGCAGCACGCGGTCGGCGTCGGATTCGAGGCGGTCGATCTCCTCGCAGGTCTTGAGCGCGGCCTCGGCGTTCTTGGCGTCGGCGATCTTGTCGAGCAGGGCGACGGCGGACTGCAGGCGCTCGCAGCACTTGACGCCGAGGTCGGTCAGGCGGCTGATCTCCTCGGTCATGTGGCGCACGTCATACAGCGCCATGGTCTCGGCCGAGTCCTGGATCAGGTCGGCGACATCGTCCATGGTGTTGATCAGCGAGTGGATCTGCTCGCGGTCGATCGGCGTGATGAAGGTCTTGTGCAGCAGGCGATTGACTTCCATCGTCACGCGGTCGGCGGCATGCTCGGCGCGGTCGACTTCCTGGTTGTACTTGTCGCGCAGGACGGGATCGGCGTAGTTCCTGACCAGCTCGGCGAAGGCGTGCGAGGCCTCGACCAGGTGCTTGGCATGCTGGTTGAAGAGTTCGAAGAAGTTGCCCTCTCGGGGCATCAGTTTGCCAAAGATCATGTTCATTCCTTTGTAAGTGCGTTTTGTCATGAAAATGACATATTCAGGCTTTAAGGACGGATTGTAAGTACCGACTGCGGTTTGTCTCCTTCCCGCGCTGGGTCGCATCGGCGTCAGCCCATAAAAAAACTTGGGGAAAACCCGTGGCTGTGCGATAATTTCGTTCGTCAGCCGCATAAGCGGCGACTTTACGTGCATCTGCCTCACTCTGGCCCCCCCTCACGGTGTAAACCGGCGACCCGTCATCGGGTTTGAATTCAGGGCCCCACGCATACCAGTCGGCCCACTCATGGGCACGCGGCATGCCGATCTGTTTGATGGTTGATGTTTCTTGTTGACCATGATCGGATCGGGCACGCTGCCCGGACTCTTTAGTCCGGCTCGTCCTGCTTTGCTCATTGCGCGCTATTTCAGCGCCTGGACGATAGACATGACTGACTCTTTGCAATTCCCGGTCGAAACCGGTTTCGATTCCTCCATCACCACCGACGTCGTCGAGACGGTTGCCGTGGTCGCGGCCGGCCCCAACCCCTTCGAGGCCCTGGGCCTGGCGCCCGAGCTGGTGCAGGCCGTGGCCGACCTCGGCTTCACCCAGCCGACCCTGGTGCAGAACGCCACCATCCCCAAGGCCATGAACGGTGGCCATGCCGAAGGTTTCACCGACCTGATGGTGTCGAGCCAGACCGGTAGCGGCAAGACCGCCGCCTTCCTGCTGCCGGTGCTGCATACCCTGCTTGAGCAGCAGGCCGCCGCCGAGGCCGCCGAGCGCGCCGACTGGGACCGCCAGGTGGCCGAGGCCGAAGCCGCCGGTCAGCCGGCACCGAAGAAGCCCAAGCGCAAGAACCCGCTGCTGGCCCGTCATTTCACCCCGGCCGTGCCGGGTGCCCTGATCCTGTGCCCGACGCGCGAACTCGCGCAGCAGGTGGCCCAGGATGCGATCGAGCTGGTCAAGCATTGCCGCGGCCTGCGCATCGCCAACGTGGTGGGCGGCATTCCCTACCCGGTCCAGATCGCCAAGCTGCAGAACGCCGACCTGGTGGTCGCGACCCCGGGTCGACTGCTCGACCTGCAGCGCAACGGCCAGATCAAGCTCGACAAGGTCCAGTTCCTGGTGGTTGACGAAGCCGACCGCATGCTGGACCTGGGTTTCTCGGACGACCTGGCCGAGATCAACCAGCTGACCATCCAGCGCCACCAGACCATGATGTTCAGCGCCACCTTCGCGCCGCGCATCCAGAGCCTGGCCCAGCGCGTGATGCGCGCGCCGCAAAAGGTGCAGATCGATTCGCCGCAGGACAAGCACAGCAGCATCGAGCAGCAGCTGTTCTGGTGTGACAGCCAGGAGCACAAGCGCAAGCTGCTCGACCATTGGCTGCGCGACGCGACGATCGACCAGGCGATCGTCTTCGCCAGCACCCAGATCGAGTGCGACTCGCTGGCTGAAGAGCTGCAGCAGGTCGGCTTCTCGGCCGTCGCGCTGCACGGTGCCCTGAGCCAGGGCCTGCGTACCCGCCGCCTGATGGCGCTGCGCAACGGCCAGGTGCAGATCCTGGTCGCCACCGACGTCGCCGCCCGCGGCATCGACGTGCCGACGATCACCCACGTGTTCAACTACGGCCTGCCGCTCAAGGCCGAGGACTATACCCACCGCATCGGCCGTACCGGCCGTGCCGGTCGCAAGGGTCTGGCCGTGACCATGGCCGAGTTCCGTGACCGTCGCAAGATCGGCGAGATCGAGGCTTACAGCCAGCAGGTCATCAAGACCGCGACCATTCCGGGCCTGGAGCCCAAGAAGCAGGTCTACGAATTCAACGACCGTCGTCCGGCCGGCCGTGGTGGCAATGGCCGCGGTGCTCCTGCGCGCGGTGGCAATTTCCGTGGCAACGATCGCGGTGGCGATCGTGGCGGCTGGGGCGGCCGCAGCGAAGGTGGCTTCGGCGGCAACGCTGGTCGTCCGGCCAGCCGTGGCGGCGACTTCCAGCCCCGTGGCGAGTTCCGCTCGGAACCCCGTGGCGACGTGCGCTTCGAGCCCCGTGGCGATGCCCGTCCGGAAGGTCGCGGCGAGTTCCGTGGTGGCGACCGCTCCGAGCCGCGTGGTGATTTCCGTGGCGAGTCGCGCGGTTTCGCCGGCCGCGAGCAGCGTGGTCCGCAAGGCGGTTTCGGTGGCGAGCAACGCCGCGAGTCCTTCGGCCGGCCGGCCGGCGGTGAGCGCAGCTTCGGTGACCGTCCGGCCTTCGAGCGTCGCGGCAACGAGTCCCGTGGCCATGGCGGCGGCGCGCCGTCCTTCGGTGACCGTCGCCCGCGCCCCGAAGGCGGCGCCGGCAAGCCGCGCTTCGTCAAGCGCTGAGCGACGGGCTTGAGGCCCATCTCTTGAAGAAAACCCGGCTTCGGCCGGGTTTTCTTTTTCCCGGCCCTTTCCCACTGCTGGCTGCATTGACCAGCACTGAGCGGCAAGCCTCGGGGTTCAGCCCGAGGTTCGAGCGATCAGGCCGGCACGGCCTGTAGTCTGCTGCATAGTTCTGCACTATCATGTTCGCCGTGAACACCGCCACCAAGACTCTCCAGCTGCGCATCAAGGACAAGCACGCCCGCGTGCTGTCGTCGATGGCCCGTGAGGTCAATCAGGTGTTCAACTTCTGCAACGAGACCAGTGCCCGCGCCATCCGCGAGCGTTGTCACTGGCTCAGTGGCTACGACCTGCAAAAGCTCACCGCCGGGTTCAGCCAGTGCGACGGCATCACCATCGGCAGCGGCACCGTGCAAGTCGTCTGCGCTGAATACGCCACCCGGCGCAAGCAGTTCAAACGCTCACGCCTGAACTGGCGGGTATCGAACCCCCAATCATCGAAATACTCGCTGGGCTGGATACCGTTCAAGGGCGGTCATGCTCGCTACAAGGCAGGCCAGGTCCACTTTGCCGGCCAAAAGTTCGGCTTGTGGGACAGCTATGGTCTGTCGGATTACGAGTTGCGCGCCGGCTCGTTCAGCGAGGACAGCCGGGGCCGTTGGTACTTCAACGTGGCCGTGCAGGTGCCAGCAAAACCCAGCGCAGGCACGGCAGCCGTGGGCATCGACCTGGGCCTGAAGGAGGCGGCTGTTTGTTCAGATGGCCAGCGTATCGAAGGCCGCTGGTACCGGGCGCATGAGCAAAAGCTGGTGACCGCCCAGCGGGCGAGAAAGAAACGGCGCGTCAAGGCCCTCCACGCCCGGATCAGAAACCAGCGCAAGGATGCGCTGCACCAATTGAGCACCGCCCTGGTGCGACAGAACGCCGCCATCTTCGTGGGCGACGTGGCCAGCGCCCAGCTGGTCAAGACAAGAATGGCCAAGTCCACGCTGGATGCGGGCTGGGCCATGTTCAAGACGATGTTGGAGTACAAGAGCCATCAGGCCGGTATCGTCTTCGAGGTAGTCAACGAAGCCTATTCCACCCAGACTTGCTCGTGCTGCGGGGCCATTCCCGCCAGCAGTCCGAAAGGTAGAGCGGGTTTGCGAATAAGAGAATGGGCCTGCAGCGCCTGCGCCACGGTCCACGACCGGGACGTGAACGCGGCCAGGAACATTCTCGCGGCGGGACATCGCCGTCTAGTAGTAGGAATCCCCGTCCTTTAGGGCGGGGAGGATGTCAAAGTCCAAGCCGCATGGGCGAGCATCGTTTCATGGCGCTATGGCCATCGAGAGGCAAGGGAGGACAACATGCAATACAGGATTCGGCTCGCCGTCATGGCGCTGGTCACCGCCTTGGCGGCCTGCGGCGACAGCGATGGGCCACGCACCAGCGCGGTGCGGGTGGCGGGCGACAGCCTGAGCGACAGCGGAACTTTCGGCTTCAAGGCCACCGTGCAGGGCAGCAGCATGGCCGATACGCTGATCTGGGTCGATCATGTGGCCGATGCGGTGGGCGTCGCAGCCCTGTGCCCGCGCTATCTCGCATCGAACGCCGACACGGCCGCGCTCAATCCCGATCCCGCCTATTCGCGCTGTACCTCGCATGGGGTCGTCCGCGCCCGGGTCAATGTTCCGGACACGATGCCGGGCGGTGACGCGAGTCCCTTTTCCATCCTGCAGCAGCTCAAGGACATGACGGCGGCTGCCACCTTCGGACCGGAGGAGTTGTTGCTGGTCGACGGCGGCGGCAATGATGTCGCCGACCTGATGCGCGGCTACCTGACGCTGGCTTCCGACGCCGGGACGGCCTACCTGGGTCTGCTCGGCGAGCTGCTGACGCCGGCGCAACTCCAGGCGGCCCTGCTGGGAGGCGAGTCAGGCCTGGCGGCAGCCGGTGCGCAATACATGGAAGCCTTGGCGAATCTCCTGGCCGATCAGTTGGTCACCCAGGCGCTGGGTCAGGGGGGGCAGCGCGTCGTGGTGCTGAACATACCAGCACTGAGCCGGACCCCCTATTTCCAGGCCATGCTGGCGCAGGTAGCGCAAGCCAATGGCGGTGGTGATGCCGGTGCGACCGCCGCTGCCCAGGTGCAAGCCATGGCCGACGGCTGGATCCAGGCTTTCAACAGCCAGCTCAAGCGGCGTTTCGCCAGCGAGCACAGGGTGGCCGTGGTGGATCTGCATGCCGAGCTCGCGCAATGGGTGGACAGTCCATCCACCTATGGCTTCACCAATGCCAAGGACCCGGCCTGTCCGCCCACCGGCGTGCCCGATGCCCTTGGACTGCCCGCCTATTTCCTGGCTGATTGCTTCGCCGCCAGCCTCTCGGCCTATCCACCACCGACCGCCACCAGCCCTGAATGGTGGCAGACCTACGTGTTTGCCGACGACTACCATGGCACACCCAGGACCCATTTGCTGATCGGGCAACTGGTCACCTCGACCTTGCGGGCCAGGGACTGGCTCTGAAGCGGCGGCCAGCCCTGTCAGGCGGGGCCTGTTCTTACAATCAGGCATGTTTGAAAACGCTCTTTTTCCTGCCGATGCCTCGCCCCTGCTGCAGGGCCTCAACGCCGAGCAGCTGACGGCCGTGACGCTGCCGCCCGAGCCCGCGCTGATCCTGGCCGGCGCCGGCTCCGGCAAGACGCGCGTGCTGACCACGCGCATCGCCTGGCTGCTGCAGACCGGCCAGCTCACGCCGGGCGGCCTGCTGGCCGTGACCTTCACCAACAAGGCGGCCAAGGAGATGCTGACCCGCCTGTCGGCCATGCTGCCGGTCAATGTGCGCGGCATGTGGATCGGCACCTTTCATGGCCTGTGCCATCGCCTGCTGCGCGCGCACTGGAAGCTCGCCAGCCTGCCGCAGTCCTTCCAGATCCTGGACACGCAGGATCAGCTCAGCGCGATCAAGCGCCTGTGCAAGCAGCACCAGATCGACGAGGAGCGCTATCCCCCGAAACAGCTGCAGCGCTTCATCGCCGCCTGCAAGGAGGATGGACTGCGCGCCCACCAGATGAACCCGCGCGACGAGGACCAGCGCCGCAAGATCGAGTTCTACCAGCTCTACGAGGCGCAGTGCCAGCGCGAGGGCGTGGTCGACTTCGGCGAGCTGATGCTGCGCTGCCATGAGTTGCTGCGCGACCAGGACGCGGTGCGCGAGCATTACCAGCGCCGCTTTCGCCATATCCTGGTCGACGAGTTCCAGGACACCAACAAGCTGCAGTACGCCTGGCTCAAGCTGCTGGCGGGCCATGAGGAGAACGGCCGCTTCGTGCCGGCCGGCAATGCGGTGCTGGCGGTCGGCGACGACGACCAGAGCATCTACGCCTTCCGTGGCGCGCGGGTCGGCAACATGGCCGATTTCGTGCGCGAGTTCGAGGTCAGGCACCAGATCAAGCTGGAGCAGAACTACCGCAGCCACGGCAACATCCTGCAAGCGGCCAACCAGCTGATCGAGCACAACAGCGCCCGTCTGGGCAAGAACCTGCGCACCGAGCAGGGCGCCGGCGAGCCGATCCGGGTCTACGAGGCGGCCAGCGACTTCGCCGAGTCCGACTGGCTGATCGACGAGATCAAGAGCCTGGTGGCCGAGGGCTGGTCGCGCCAGGAAGTCGCCGTGCTCTACCGCAGCAACGCGCAAAGCCGGGTCATCGAGACCGCGCTGTTCCGCGCCGGCCTGCCGTACCGCGTCTACGGCGGCCTGCGCTTCTTCGAGCGCGCCGAGGTCAAGCATGCGCTGGCCTATCTGCGCCTGCTCGACAACCCGAATGACGACACCAGCTTGCTGCGCGTGGTGAATTTTCCGCCGCGCGGCATCGGTGCGCGCTCGATCGAGCAGTTGCAGGACGCCGCGCGCGCTTGCGGCTGCTCGCTGCACGATGCGGCCAGCAGCCTGGGCGGCGCGGCTGGCACCAAGCTGTCGCTCTTTGTCGCCAGGATGGATGTGCTGCGCGAGCAGACCGAGGGCCGCACGCTGCGCGAGATCATCGACCTGATGCTGCGGCACAGCGGCCTGCTCGAACATTACCGCGCCGACCGCGACGGCGCCGACCGGGTCGAGAACCTGGAGGAACTGGTCAACGCGGCCGAAAGCTTCGTGTTGCAGGAGGGTTTTGGCCGCGATGCGGTGGCGCTGCCGCTCGACGAGACCGCGCCGGCCGGTCCGGGGGGGCAGCCCGCCGACAGTGGCGAGACGCTGAGCCCGCTGGCGGCCTTCCTGACGCATGCGGCGCTGGAGTCTGGCGACAACCAGGCGCAGGTCGGCCAGGACGCGGTCCAGCTGATGACGGTGCACGCGGCCAAGGGCCTGGAGTTCGACGCGGTCTTCATCACCGGCCTGGAGGAGGGGCTGTTCCCGCACGAGAACAGCCTGAGCGACCGCGACGGCCTGGAGGAGGAGCGCCGCCTGATGTACGTGGCGATCACGCGCGCCAGGAAGCGCCTGTACCTGAGCCACGCGCAGACCCGCATGCTGCATGGCCAGACCCGCTACAACCTGCGCAGTCGCTTCCTGGACGAACTGCCCGAGCCTTGCCTGAAATGGATCAGTCCGAGGCAGGGCGGCTGGGGTACGGGACTGGGTTCCGGTTTCGGCTCGGGCCAGTCAGGCCGCGCGGGGCAGCCAGCCTGGGGCCGCGGCGGGCTGGGAGACTCGGGTTCGGGCCGCCAAGGTGGCGGCAAGGAGGCGGCCTACAGCGGCGCTGGCAGCGTGCCGGCGCGCAAGGCGGCAGCTGCGCACGGCATCCGGGCCGGCATGCAGGTGTTTCACCCCAAGTTCGGCGAGGGCAAGGTGCTGACCCTCGAAGGGCAGGGTGACGACGCGCGCGCCCAGGTCAATTTCCCGCGCCACGGCACCAAGTGGCTGGCGCTGGCGATCGCCAAGTTGACGCCGGTCTGAGCCCGGCGTGCGGCCGCGGTGCCGCAGCGGGCTTTGCGCTCGGCGGGTCGCCTCAGGCGGTCTTGTTGTAGCGCAGGATCCGGTCCGCGATCTCCGCCAGCGGCACGACCTCGCCGACACCGCCGAGCTTGATGGCCTCCTTGGCCATCCCGAAGACGACACTGCTGGCCTCGTCCTGGGCGATGGTGCGGGCCCCCGCCTGGTGCAGCTCGCGCAGGCCGCGTGCCCCGTCGTCGCCCATGCCGGTCATGATCACGCCGATGGTGTTCTTGCCGGCGATGGCTGCCGCCGAGCCGAACAGCACGTCGACCGAGGGCCGATGGTGGTTGACCGGCGGCCCATCGAATACCTCGACCTGGTATTGCGCACCGCTGCGCGCCAGTCGCGTGTGCATGCCACCCGGGGCAATCAGTACCACGCCGGGCAGCACCCGGTCGCCGTGGCGGGCCTCGCGTACCTCCATCGCGCACAGGCCATCGAGTCGCTGCGACAGCGCGGCGGTGAACTTGGCGGGCATGTGCTGCACGATCACCACGCCTGGCGCATCGCGCGGCAGGCGCGGCAGCACCTGCTCGATGGCCTGCACCCCGCCGGTGGAGATCCCGATCACGACGACCTTGTGGCTGGTGGCGAACAGCGGCCGTGACGTGACTGCGGCCGGGCTGGGTGGCGCGCTGGCAGCGGGCGGCTTGGCGCGCGTCTGGCGCACGGCGCTGCGACTGGCGTTGCGGATGGCCTGGATCAGGCCGTTGCCCTCATCCTGCAGGAAGCCCTTGAGGCCCAGGCTCGGCTTGGTGACGAAGGCAACGGCCCCGAGTTCCATGGCGGTCAGCGTGGTTTCCGCGCCCTCGGTGGTGAGGGTCGAGCACATCACGACCGGAATCGGATGGCTGGTCATCAGCTGGCGCAGGAAGGTCAGGCCATCCATGCGCCGCATTTCGACGTCCAGCACGATCACATCCGGTGTTTCCTTCTTGAGGAAGTCCTGCGCGAGCAGGGGGTCCGGCAAGGCGGCGATCACCTGAAAACCGTGCTGGCGCAGCACATCGGCCAGCACGCGTCGAACCACGGCCGAGTCGTCGACCAGCATGACCCGGATGGGTCGGACGGTATTCATCGTGTGCTTGTCAGCCAAATATCAAAAGGTGTTCATTATCCCAGCTTTGTGTGACGATTTCGTGACTCGTCCTCGACAGCTCGGTAGATCGAAGGGGCGACCTGCTGCAGGCCCGGATGGGGGGTGCCCCGCAACGATTCGGCATGGCCGGTGTACAGGTAGGCCCCCGGTTTCAGACGCTGGATCACGTTCGCGATCAGCTGGGACTTGGCCTCGCCCTCGAAGTAGATCAGCACGTTGCGCAGGAAGATCACGTCGAACAGGCCCAGCTCCGGCATCGGATGCAGCAGGTTGCCGACCTCGAAACGCACCTTGGCGCGCAGCTCCCGATTCATCAGGACCTGCCCGCGGTAGGCGCCTTCGCCACGCAGGCACCAGCGCTTGAGATCGGCTTGCTCGATCCGGGAACAGCGTTCGGCCACATAAAGGCCTTGGCGCGCCTGAGCCACGACCCGGGTCGACAGATCGGTTCCGATCACCTCCCAGGGGCGGGCGCCGGCGTGACGTGCCAGTGTCATGGCGATCGAATAAGCCTCCTCGCCCGAGGAGGCCGCCGCGCTCCAGACCCGCAGCATCTGTCGGCCCGGGTCATGGCGCAGCAGATGGGCCAGTTGCTTGAAGTGCTCCGACTCCCGGAAGAAATAGGTTTCGTTGGTGGTCAGCAGGTCGATCACATGCCTGGCCTCGTCGCTCTGCGGCGCGGCCAGGATCCGGGTCACATAGTCGTCCAGGGTCGCGCACTTGAGCCTGGCGGCTTCGCGTGTCAGCCGGCTGACCACCAGCTGCCGCTTGGTGGGCTGGAGCCGGATGCCGGAATGTTGATAGAAGAAGTTCGTGATCGCGGCGAGGCTGTGCGCCGACAGGGTTGTGCTCATGCGTTCAGTCTCCCACCGCCGTCAGTGATTCCAGCTGCTCGATCGAGAGCACCTGCATGGGTTCGAGCAGCAGCACGATCCTGTCGGGCAGCCGGATCATGCCTTGCAGGAATTCCCGCGCGATCTGGGTGCCGAACTGCGGCGGCTCATTGATCTGGTCGGCGCCGATCTCCACCACCTCGTGCACCGCATCGACCATCACGCCCAGCGTTTGCCGGCCTTCCCCGGCGTCGAGCTCGAAGATCACCACGCAGCTGCGCCAGCCCGGCTCGGTGCGCGCCAGGCCGCAGCGCTGGGCCAGGTCGATCACCGGGATGACGGAGCCGCGCAGGTTCATCACGCCGCGCAGGAAGCCCGGCATCATGGGCACCGGGGTCAGCTCGGGCAGCTCGATCAGCTCCTTGACCAACTCGATCGGTACCGCGAAGGTATTGCCCTGGAGGGCAAAGGTCAGGGCCTGCATCAGTACTTGGTGAAGCTGGACTCGTCGATCGCGAGCGAGTCGTGCATCGAAATGCCACCGAAACTCATGGCGCGCTGCGGCGCCGGCCGTTCGGTGCGTGGCCGGTTCTGGTGCTGGAGGCTGCGCGGCTGCGCCGGCATCAGCTGGGCGTACTGGCTATCGAAGTGGCTCTCCGCCTGGCTGTAGCCGTCCTTGAAGAAACTCATCATCTGCTGCAGCTGCGCGGCCTGGCCCGACATCTGCTCGGCGGTGGCCGCCAGCTCCTCGGAGGCGGCGGCATTGTGCTGGGTCGACTGGCCCAGCTGGCTCATGGCCGCGTTGATCTGGGCCACGCCCTCGGTCTGCTCGGCGCTGGCCTCCGTGATCTCCTGCACCAGATCCGAGGTCTTGCGGATCGAGGGCACCATCTCGGTCAGCAGCATGCCGGCGCGCTCGGCCATGCCGACCGAATTGGTGGCGAGCTGGCCGATTTCCTGCGCGGCCACCTGGCTGCGCTCGGCCAGCTTGCGCACTTCCGCGGCGACCACGGCGAAGCCGCGACCGTGCTCGCCAGCGCGCGCGGCCTCGATCGCCGCGTTGAGCGCGAGCAGATTGGTCTGGTAGGCGATGTCGTCGATGATCGAGACCCTGGTCGCGATCTGCTTCATCGCATCGACCGTCTGGGCCACCGCGACCCCGCCTTCGACCGCCTCCTTGGCGGCCTTGGTGGCCATGCCGTCGGTGATCTTGGCATTGTCGGAGTTCTGGCTGATCGAGCCCGACATGATCTGCATCGACGCGGTGGTCTGCTCCGCGGTAGCGGCTTGCTCGCTGGCCGCCTGTGACAGCGATTGCGAGGTGGCCGAGATCTGGCCGGCGGCACCGCTGAGCGCATCGGCGGCCGAACGCACCTCATGCAGGGTGTCGGCCAGCTTGCGCATGGTGCTGTTGACGACGTCCTTGATCTCCGCGAACGCGCCCTGGTAGGCGCCCTCGACCGTTTGCGTCATGTCGCCGCGCTCCATCAGCTTGAGCACGCTCTGGATCTCCTGCAGCGGATGGGCGATGGCGTCGAGCGTGCCGTTGATGCCATCGACGATCTTGCGGAAGTCGCCATGGTGCCGGCTCGGGTCGGCGCGCGTCAGCAGTCGGCCCTGCACCGCGGCCGCCGCCAGGGTGTCCGCATCCGTCACCAGCTGGGCCACGGCATCGATCGCGCTGTTGAGGTTGAGCTTGACCTGCTCGAACACCCCTTGCGCCTCGCGCGTGATGCGCTGCGCGAGGTTGCCGGCGGCCAAGGCGCACATGACCTGGTCCACGTCGCCGATCACGCCCGAGAGCTTGTCGCTGGCGGCGTTGGCATCGTCCTTGATCTGGGCGAAGGAGCCCGAGTAGTCGCGCGTGATGCGTTGCGTGAGATCCCCGGCCGACAGGGCGCTGAAGATGCGCTGGATGTCGGAGAAGGTCAGGCGGGTGGTCTCCATCAGGCTGTTGACGCCCTCGCACAGGATGCGGATCGGTCCGACCTTGTCTTCCATTGAAATGCGTTGCTCCAGGTCGCCGTTGCGCGCCGCCGTGGTCACGCGCTGGGCCTGCTCCACCGCCTGCTCCAGCATCTGGGTGGATTCGATCTGGGCGGTGATGTCGGTGGCCAGCTTGATGACCTTGACGACCCGGCCCATTTCGTCCTTGACCGGCGCGTAGGTGGCCTGCAGGTACACGGTCCGGCCCGCCTTGTTGACGCGCTTGAAGATCTCATTGCGGGGCTTGCCGTGGCTGAGGTCGCGCCAGAACTGGGCATAGCCGGCAGTGGCGGCCTCGGCCTGATCGACGAACATCCGATGCAGCTCGCCGATCACCTCGTCGCGCTGGTAGCCCATCAATTGCAGGAACTTGTTGTTGGCCGACAGCACCTGGCTATCGAGGTCGAACTCGATGTAGGCGTAGGAGGCATCGATCGCTTCCAGGATGCCGCGCGCGTTCTGGCGCTCGATCTCGATGGCGGTGATGTCGTAGCGCACCCCCATGTATTTCATCGGCTTGCCGTTGTCCCCCAGGATCGGCGCCACGACGGCATCGACGTAGTAGGGGGTTCCGTCCTTGGCGCGGTTCTTGATGACCCCGCGGAAAATGTCGCCCCGACCGATGGTCGCCCACATCTGCTTGAAGGTCTCCCGTGGCATGTCGGGATGGCGGGTCGTGCTGTGCGGGCGGCCCAGCAACTCCTCACGGCCGTAGCGGGACACCTCGGTGAACTTGTCGTTGATCGACAGGATGTCGCCCTTCTTGTCGGCCTCCGAGACGATGCTGGTCAGGTTCATGATGTCGCAGCGCACCTTGAGCTCGGCTTCGACCTCGCTCAGGCGGGCCTGGGTCTTGGCCAGTTCGCTCTCGGCGGCCTGCAAGGCGGTTTGCTTGCGTTCCAGTTCGTCCTGCGCGCGCTGCAGTTCGGAGCCGGCCACGAGACGGGCGATCCACGAAGGGTTGTGCTGATTCATGAGTGTCGTTCTGGGTGTGATGAAGGAGTGGCCGGCAAGGCCGAGGGGGCGGCGGGCAGATGCAGTGCCGACGCATCGGCCAGCAAGGCGGCGATGTCCAGGATCAGCGCGACCGATCCCGACCCCAGGATGGCCGAGCCGCTGATGCTGCGCAGCCGGCTGAACAGCCGGCCCAGGGGTTTGATGACGGTCTGGTGTTCGCCATGCAGGCGGTCCACCAGCAGGCCGACGCGTTGGCTGCCGTGGCGCACGACCACGACGCTGTTGCGCCGGCTCGTCGGCCCGTCCAGCTTGAAATGACGGCGCAGGCACAGCAGCGGCATGACGCTGTTGCGCCGCTCGAAGTAATTGGCCGCCGCCAGCGACTGACCAGCCAGTTCGGGCACCTCGATGCATTCCTCGACGCCGTCGAGCGGCAGCACGAAGCTCGATCCGGCCACCTCGACCAGGAAGCCGTCGATGATCGCCAGCGTCAGCGGCAGGCGGATCTGCACGGTCGAGCCTGCACCCTGACGGCTGAACAGCTTGACCTCGCCGCGCAAGGCGTCGATGTTGCGGCGCACCACATCCATGCCGACGCCCCGACCCGAGATGTCGGTGACCTGCTCGGCGGTGGAAAAGCCCGGCAGGAAGACCAGATTCCAGACCTGCTCGTCGCTCAGCCTGGCGTCGCGCGCCACCAGTCCACGCTCCAGCGCCTTGGCCAGGATCCGCTCGCGCGACAGGCCCCGACCGTCGTCCGAGACCTCGATCACGATCGCGCCGGTGTCGTGGTAGGCGTTGAGCTGGAGCTGACCGCTGGCGGCCTTGCCGTGCGCCAGGCGCTCGTCGGGCGTTTCAAGCCCGTGGTCGAGCGCATTGCGGACCAGGTGGGTCAGGGGATCCATGAGCTGTTCGACCATGGACTTGTCGAGTTCGGTCTCGCCGCCGCTGATCAGCAGCTCGGCCTCCTTGCCCAGCGAGCGGCTGACGTCGTAGACGATGCGCTTGAAGCGCGCGAAGGTGTCGCCCACCGGCACCATCCGCAGCTTGAGCGAATGGTCGCGCGCCCCCTCCACCAGCTTGTCGAGCCGCTGCGCGATTTCCGAGAGCTCGGTGATCTTGTGCTTTTCCGCCAGGATCTGGGCCGAACTCACGGCGATCACCAGCTCGCCGATCTGGGAGATCAGCTCGTCGAGCTTGTCGGCGGGTACCCGGATGTAGCGTGACTCTTCGCTCTTCCTGTCGCGCGCGGTGGCGGGGCGCTCCGCGGGTGTCCGCGGCGCGGGCGCCGCGGTGGCGCGTTCCTCGGGTCGGCTGGCCGGCGGCGCAATGCCCGCTGGTGCGGCTGTCGCGTAGGCCTGCTGGCAGGCGTCGAACAGGCGCTCCAGATCGTCCTCGTCCTCGTCCGCGCCGGATTCATCGCCGTTGCCAGTCGGGGCTTGCGCCTCCGTGGCCGCGGTCGCGACTGGCGCTCCAGCGTCCTGCGGCCAGGCGCCGATGTCGCGCAGGATCGTCTGCAGCCGAGCTGGATCAGGCTCGATTTCGCCCATCTGTGTCCGCAGCACCGAGAGCTCGAACGGGGCCGCCAGCAGCCGCAGCACGCATCTGTGCGCGACGAAATCGAAGGCCTTGACGATCTCCTCCCGGCTGGCTGCGCTGCGCAGACGCAGCATGAAGCCCAGCTGGCAGCGTTCGGCATCGAGTTGCGCGAGCTCGGGCACCTGATGATCGGTCAGCCCCTGTACCGCGAGCAGCTCGCCGAGCTGACCCAGATGGCGCACCAAGGCGAGCGGATCGTGGCCGTCGCCCAGGCCATCGGGTCCGAAGCGAACCCCGAGCAGCCATTCAGCCTGGGCCGGTGGCAGCTCATGCCCGGAGCTGGCATGGCCGGCCTCGGGCCCGTTTCCGTCCCCGCCCTTGAGTGTCCCCAGCTTGAGCATCAGTTGCTGGCTGCGCTGCTGGTTCAGATGGCTCTGACTCGAATCCGAGAGTTCATGCAGCAGCAATTCGATCTGATCCAGGCATTCGAGCAGCAGCTGCACCGCTGGCTGGTCGATCGCCTGCGTGCCGGCGCGCATGCGGTCGAGCAGGGCCTCGACTTCGTGGGTGAATTCCACCACCCGCTCGAAGCCGAACATGCCCGCCGTGCCCTTGATGTTGTGCGCGGCGCGAAACGCGCTGTTGAGGGTCTCCAGGTCGTGCGAGGCCTCGGCCATGGCCAGCAGGGCCTGCTCGAAGTCGTCGAGCATCAGCCTCGAATCCTCCAGGAACATGTCGAGCGAGCTGTCGCGGAAGTCGTCGTTCATGGCGCTGTCATCGTGATGGGAGTGTGGGGGCGAGCCAGTGTCTGAAGTTCGAGTCCGGCCAGGGCCTTGGACGCCCCGATCGATAACGGGTCCCGCTCGACCGCCTGACCTCGATGTCCACGCCGACGGGTTTCGACCCGGGCTGGGGTCCGGGTGACGCAATATCGCTGATGGGAGGCTGGTTCGGCATCAGTAATTTTCGATAAATGTACTTCCAAGTAGAAATACATCAATAATCGCAATTCATTATAGCGATTGCTGTACCCGGTTCTGGCGGAGCGGCCGGCGAAACCGGTTCCCGTCCCGCCGGATCTGCCCTGGGTCAGCGGTAGAACACCTCGACCTGGCCCTTGAGCTTGATCAGCAGCGGAAAGCCCTTGCGGTCGACCGTCTTGCCGGCCGGCACCTTGACCCAGCCTTCGCTGATGCAGTATTCCGCCACGTCGGAGCGGTCCTTGCCGTTGAAGAGGATGCCGATGTCGTGCTCGAAGACGGCGGCCACGTGATGCGGGCTGCGCGGGTCGATCGAGAGGTGGTCGGGCAGGGCGGGGCGGGTGTCGCTCATGGGGGGGCTTCCGTGGTTGAATCGCAAAGATGCCGATTGTCCCGGATTTGAACCGCCTCGGACGCGCGGCTATCATTCAGGCATGAACATAGTGATACGGGATGCCGGGCCTGACGACGCGGCGGGCATCGTGGCCATCTACAACGAGGCGGTCGCCCACGGCACCGCGATCTGGAATGAGCGCCGGGTCGACGTGGCCGACCGCCTGGCCTGGATCGCCGCGCGTCAGGCCGCTGGCTGGCCGGTGTTGGTGGCGCTCGACCCGCAAGGTCAGTTGCTGGGCTACGGCAGCTTCGCCGATTTTCGCGCCTTCGACGGCTACCGGCACACGGTCGAGCATTCGGTCTATGTGCGTGCCGACTGTCGCGGCGCCGGCCTGGGCGCGGCCTTGCTGCTGGCCCTGGTCGAGCGCGCGAAGGCTGCCGGCAAGCATGCGATGGTGGCGGCGATAGAAGCCGGCAACACCGCCTCGCTGCGCCTGCATGCCCGCTGCGGTTTCGAGCCTGCGGGCACGCTCAGGCAGGTCGGCGCCAAGTTCGGCCGCTGGCTCGACCTGAGCTTCATGCAGCGCCTGCTCGACGAGCTGCCGCCGCGCTGAGGCGGCGGTGTTTCAGGCCAGCGGCTGGCCGTCGTCGTCGCTGAAGCTGTCGCGAAAGGTGAAGTAGAAGCTGCTGAAGAACATCGCGGCCAGCGTCAGCGCGGCGGCAAACAGCAGCGAGGCCAGCAGATCGGGGCTGCCGAGCAGGCTGCCCAGCAGCGACAGCACCAGGCCCGTCACCATGAAGACGCCCATCCAGGCCAGCATGAACAGCGCGAGCGCGCCCTTGTTCTGCCAGCAGGCCATCAGGCTGAAGAACAGGCTCTTGGCCGGGCTGATGCCTTGCCAGTGCACCAGCGCCGGTGCGTGCCAGAACAGCAGCGCCAGCGGCAGATAGAGCAGCATGCCGATCCACATCGCCTGCTGGAAGGAGTCGCTCAGCACGACCTCCTGCGTCATCTCGGCCGAGCCCAGGTAGACCTGCGCGAACTGGCCGCCGTCGAACAGCGCCGACACGCCCAGTACCGCCATGAAGCCCAGCGCGTAGACGGCTCCCAGCACCAGCATGGCGCGCAACCGCTCGCGGCCGGCACGAAAGGCGCTCAGGATGAGGGTCGGCAGCGGGAACTTGCCGCGATCAGCCTCGCGCGTGGCGACCATCAGGCCCAGCGTGGTCGCGGGCAGCAGGGCCAGCGCCAGCAGGTTGCCGATCACGGGTAGCGCGCTCAGCAGCGAGAGCGCGAGCATGTAGAGCAGGAACAGGCCCGCCAGCGCCAGTGGCTGGCGCGCGAAGGTCGCGATGCCCAGCTTGACCCACAACCAGCCGGTCCTGGCCGGCACCGGCTTGAGTTTCACAGTCGCTCCAGTCGGGCGCGCAGCACGCGCTCGAAATGCGCGGGGTCATGCGGCTGCAGCATGCTGGCCTCGCGCGGCAGATGCCAGTCCCACAGGCGCGAGATCCAGAAGCGCAGCGCGCCGGCGCGCAGCATGGCCGGCATCAGTTCGCGCTCGGCCGCGGTCAGCGGGCGCACCGACTCATAGGCCTGGCGCATGGCGCGCGTCTTCTCGTCGTCCTGGCGGCCTGTCACGTGGTCGATGCACCAGTCGTTGAGGCAGACCGCGAGGTCGAAGGCGAAGCTGTCGACGCCGGCGAAGTAGAAGTCGAAGAAGCCGCTCAGGCGACCCTGGTCGAACATCACGTTGTCGCGGAACAGGTCGGCGTGCACCGGGCCGCGCGGCAGCGCCTCGTGGCTGGCGCTGGCGGCGACATGGTTCTGATAGGCCAGCTCGGATTGCAGCAGGCTCGCCTGCTCGGGCGCCAGATGCGGCAGCACGACCGGCACGGTCTCGTTCCACCAGTCCAGGCCACGCAGATTGGGCTGGCTGCGCGGGTAGTCCTGGCCGGCCAGGTGCATGCGCGCGAGCATGGCGCCGACCTGGGCGCAGTGGTCCGGCTGGGGCGCCAGCTCGCTGCGGCCCTTCAGGCGGTTGACGACCGCGGCCGGCTTGCCCTTGAGCTTGTGCAGGATCTCGCCCCGCGCGTCGGCGGCCGGATCGGGCACCGGGATGCCCTTGCCCGCCAGGTGCTTCATCAGGTGCAGATAGAAGGGCAGCTGCTCGAAGGTCAGGCGTTCGAACAGCGTCAGCACATGGTGCCGTGGCTGGCCGTCTTGCAAGGTGCTGACGAAGTAGTTGGTGTTCTCGATGCCACCGGAGCAGCCCTCCATGTCGGTGAGCTGGCCCAGGTTGAGCCGGCTCAGCAGCGCGGCGGCTTCGGTCTTGCTGACTTGGGTGAAAACGGCCATGGGCGGAATTAGCGTGCGGTGGAGCAGGGGTGGTCGGCGGATGCGGCCAGCCGCTTGCGGGTGGAGGTGAGGAAGGAAGGCGGGTCGGGTGCGTGCCGGACTCAGAAGTCCACCAGGCGCCAGCGGCTCTTGCCGGCGCCGCGCTCGGACTGATCCTGCGGGTTCGCGTCCAGCGGCTGGACCTGGTAGGCCGGCAGCGCGGACTTGGTGGTGACCTCGATGCGCCGGGTCTGGCCACCCACGCGCAATTCGTCGATGCGGCTGCCGGCGTCCTCGTGCGTGATCTGTTCGGCTTTCTGCTCGATCACGGGCTTGACCTCCTGGGTTGGTCGGGCGCCTGGCTGGGCCGCGGCGGCGCAGGCCAGGGTGGACAGGAGCAGGGCGAGTGAGTGGCGGCGGGCGGTCGAGCGGTGCATAACCTTTGATTGTAGGTCTTGAGCGAGTCTGCGCGCCGGATCGGGGCGCGCTTTCGCCGACAATCCCGGCATGACCGAGACCCCGAAGACCCTGGTGCTGGTGGATGGCTCCAGCTACCTCTACCGCGCCTACCATGCCATGCCCGACCTGCGCGCCGTGCCCGGCGATCCGAGCAGCCCGGCGACCGGAGCGATCCGAGGCATGATCAACATGATGCAGGCCTTGGCCAGGGAGCAGCCCGCCGACTACACCGCCTGCGTGTTCGACGCCTCGGGCCCGACTTTCCGCGACGCGCTCTATCCCGAATACAAGGCGCATCGCAGTCCCATGCCGGATGACCTGCGCGCGCAGATCGCGCCGATCCACGAGGTGGTGCGGCTGCTGGGCTGGACCGTGCTCGACATCCCCGGCGTCGAGGCCGATGACGTGATCGGCACCCTGGCCCGGACGGCGGCGGCGCAGGGCGTGCGCGTGATCGTCTCCAGTGGTGACAAGGACCTGAGCCAGTTGGTCGACGAGCATGTGACCATCATCGACACCATGAACGGCAAGGTACGCGATGTCGCCGGCGTGACGGCCGAGTTCGGTGTGCCGCCGGCGCTGATGATCGACTTCCAGACCCTGGTCGGCGATCAGGTCGACAACGTGCCGGGCGTGCCCAAGGTC
Source organism: Malikia sp. (assembly GCF_028687635.1). GTDB lineage: Bacteria > Pseudomonadota > Gammaproteobacteria > Burkholderiales > Burkholderiaceae_C > Malikia. Next base: position 113,530 of record NZ_JAQTZS010000007.1, read on the forward strand.
GGACCCAAGACCGCCGCCAAGTGGCTGCTGGAATACGGCAGCCTCGACGCGCTGCTGGCCAACGCCGACAGCATCAAGGGTGTGGCGGGCCAGAACCTGCGCGACCAGCGCGACTGGCTGCCGATCGGGCGCCAGCTGGTGACGATCAAGACCGACTGCGACCTGCGCGAGCCGCTGCCCGGCTTGCCCGCGCTCGAGGAGCTGGCGCAGCGCGAGCGCGAGAGTGAGCGCTTGCGTGATTTCTATGAACGATACGGCTTCAAGGGCCTGGCGCGCGCGATCGATGCCTGGGGCTCAGGCACCAAGCCCGTCGGCGCCACGGGCGAGCCGCCGGACGGTGCCGCCATTTTGGTCGGGCGCCCGCCACGGCTTCGCCTCGTGCCGACGGCGCCGACCTTCGGTGCCAGCGGCGACCTGTTCGCCGACCCGACGCCGCAGGCCATCGAGTCCGATGACGCCCAGGACGCGGCGGAGGCCGTGGGCGCAGCGCCAGCGAGTGAGCACCGCTACGAGACCCTGCTCGACTGGCCGGCCTTCGAGGCCTGGCTCGTCAGGCTGCGGGCGGCCGAGCTGGTCGCGCTCGACACCGAGACGACCTCGCTTGACGCGATGCGGGCCGAGATCGTCGGCATCAGCTTCAGCGTCCAGCCGGGCGAGGCCGCCTATGTGCCGCTGCTGCACGCCGGCCCCGACGCGCCGGCCCAGCTGCCGCGCGAGGAGGTGCTGGCCCGCCTCAAGCCCTGGCTCGAGGACTCCACCGCCAGCAAGCTCGGCCAGCATGTCAAGTACGACCGCCATGTGTTCGCCAACCACGGCATCGAGGTGCGCGGTTATGTGCACGACACCATGCTGCAGAGCTATGTGCTCGAAGTCCACAAGCCGCACAACCTGGCCAGCCTGGCCGAGCGCCATCTCGGGCGCTGCGGCATCAGTTACGAGGACCTGTGCGGCAAGGGCGCCAAGCAGATCCCGTTCGCGCAGGTCGCGGTCGCCCAGGCGGCCGAGTATTCCTGCGAGGACAGCGACATGACGCTCGAAGTCCACCAGCTGCTCTGGCCCCGGCTGCAGGCCGACGAGAAGCTGGGCCGGATCTACCAGCTCGAGATCGCCACCAGCGAGGCGCTGTTTCGCGTCGAGCGCAACGGCGTGCTGATCGACGCGGCCACGCTGGCGCGCCAGAGTCACGAACTCGGCCAGCGCATCCTGCAGCTCGAAGCCGAGGCCTATGAGATCGCCGGCCAGCCCTTCAACCTGGCCAGCCCCAAGCAGCTCGGCGAGATCTTCTTCGACAAGCTCGGCCTGCCGGTGATCAAGAAGACCGCGACCGGCGCGCGCAGCACCGACGAGGAGGTGCTGGAAAAACTGGCCGAGGACTACCCGCTGCCGGCCAAGCTGCTCGAACACCGCTCGTTGTCCAAGCTCAAGGGCACTTACACCGACAAGCTCGCGAGCCTGGCGCACCCGCGCACCGGGCGGGTGCACACCCACTACGCGCAGGCGGTGGCCGTGACCGGGCGCCTGAGCAGCAACGAGCCCAATCTGCAGAACATCCCGATCCGCACGCCCGAGGGCCGGCGCGTGCGCGAGGCCTTCGTCGCGCCGCCCGCTCGTCTGATCGCGAGCGCCGATTACTCGCAGATCGAGCTGCGCATCATGGCGCACCTGAGCGGCGACGAAGCGCTGCTCAAGGCCTTCGCCGAGGGGCTGGACGTGCACCGCGCGACCGCGGCCGAGATCTTCGGCCTGCTGCCCGCCGAGGTCAGCAGCGAGCAGCGGCGCTACGCCAAGGTCATCAACTTCGGCCTGATCTACGGCATGAGCAGCTTCGGCCTGGCCAAGGCGCTGGGCATCGACAACGCGGCGGCCAGGAACTACATCGAACGCTATTTCCAGCGCTTCTCGGGCGTGCGCGACTACATGGACCAGACCCGGGCGCAGGCCAAGGCGCAGGGCTATGTCGAGACCGTGTTCGGCCGCCGACTCTACCTGCCCGAGATCAACAGCCCGAATGGCCCGCGTCGCGCCGCCGCCGAGCGCGCCGCGATCAACGCCCCGATGCAGGGCACGGCCGCCGACCTGATCAAGATGAGCATGGTGGCGGTCCAGGCCGCGATCGACGCCCAGGGCCTGGGCACGCGCCTCATCATGCAGGTGCACGATGAACTGGTGTTCGAGCTGCCCGAGTCCGAGCAGGACTGGGTGCGCCTGGAGGTGCCGCGCCTGATGGCTGGCGTGGCCGAGCTCAAGGTGGCGCTGCTGGCCGAGGTCGGCGTCGGGCCGAACTGGGAACAGGCGCACTGAGCGCCGCCGGGCCGTGGTGGCAGGGCGGCTGCCGTCGCGTGATTTTTCTCCCAGTGCTTGTTCAAGCCTCCCGGGATGCGGCTATCATAGGTGGCAAAAATGCCATGCTATTGAGAGAGGTAAATAATGACAGGCGAAGAGAATGTTGTGGCAGGGCCGACGCGAGTGATGCTGGTGGCGCTGCCCCTGATGTCCTGGGGTCTTGAGCGCTTGCTGGAGGGGGACCACGGCCGCTGGTCCGTGGTCGGCGTGGTCGACAGCGCGGCCGAGGGGGTGCTGCGCCTGGAGCAGATCGAGCCCGACGTGGTGGTGTTCGACCTCGACGGCGAAGAGGGCACGGAGTCGCTGGCGCACCTGCAGGCCCAGACCTCGGCCAAGATCCTGGTCCTGACGAGCTCGCGCGACTCGGCGCTGCAAGACAGCGCCGTGCTGGTCGGCGCGCGTGGCGTGGTCGGCAAGTACGAGGCGCCCGTGGTGCTGCTGCGCGCGCTCGAGAAGGTCACCGCCGGCGAGATGTGGATCGAGCGCAGCGCGACCAGCCGCATCTTCATGGAGCTCTCGCTGCACCAGGATGGGCGCTGGCGCTCCTCGCGCCGGGCTTCGGTCAGCGCGCTGACGCCCAAGGAAAGGCTGACGGTCGAGGCGCTGGCCTCGGATGCTGCGGCGCCGGGCAAGGTGGTGGCGCAACGCCTCAACATCAGCGAGCACACGCTGCGCAACCACCTGACCTCGATCTACCGCAAGCTCTCGGTCTCGAACCGGGCCGAGTTGCACGCCTACGTCAACCGGCACGGGCTGGAACGCCTGGGCTGACGGGGGCTGAGTCTGGGACGGACCCGCGCGCGGCCTGCGCGGGCCTGAGCCGGTTGGACCGGGTTCAGCCCTGCAGGGCCGATCCCAGCTTGGCGCGGTACCACTCGTGGAAATGCTGCATGCCGTCTTCCATCGGGCTCTGGTAGGGGCCGACTTCATTGACGCCGCGCGCGAGCAGCGCCTTGCGGCCGGCGTCCATGCGTTCGCCGATCTCGTCGTCCTCGATGCAGGTCTCCATGTAGGCGGCGCGCTGGGCGTCGACGAAGCCACGCTCGAAGGCGGCGATCTCCTCCGGGTAGTAGAACTCGACCATGTTGAGCGTCTTGTCGACGCTGATCGGGTGCAGAGTCGAGACCGTCAGCACATGCGGGTACCACTCGACCATGATGTGCGGGTAGTAGGTCAGCCAGACCGCGCCTTGTTCGGGCAGCTCGCCTTGCCGATAGGCCATCAGCTGCTGGTGCCATTGCTGGTAGACCGGGCTGCCGGCGCCCTTGAGCAGGTTCTGCACGCCCACGGTCTGCACCGAGTACTCGGGCTTGAACTCCCACTCGAGGTCGTCGCAGGTCACGAAGTTGCCCAGGCCGGGGTGGAAGGGCACGACATGGTAGTCTTCCAGGTAGACCTCGATGAAGGTCTTCCAGTTGTAGTTGCACTCGTGCAGCTCGACATGGTCGAGCACCATGCCCTCGAAGCTCAGCGTCCGGGCCGGGCCCATGCCGGCGAGGTCGGCGCCGATGTCGCGGCCGTTGTCCTCGAACAGCATGCCGTTCCACTCGCGCAGCGGGTAGCGCCGCAGGTCCAGGCAGGGGTCCTGCTTGAAATGCGGCGCACCGATCAGCTCGCCGAGCCTGGACATGCCGGAGCCACCGCCGTAGGTCCAGCGGTGCAGCGGGCAGACGATGTTGCCGGCGGCGCTGCCGTTGCGCGTCTGGCCCAGATTGCCGCGCCCCTTGAGCATGACGGCCTGGCGATGGCGGCAGACGTTGCTGACGAGCTCGACGCCTTTTTCGGTGCGGACCAGGGCGCGGCCCTCGCCCTCCTGGGGCAGGGCGTAGTAGTCGCCGACGTTCGGCACCGCGTTGACATGCCCCACATAGCGGGGCCCGCGCTGGAAGATGGTCTCCATCTCGCGCTGGAACAGCGCTGGGTCAAAATAGCTGGAAACCGGAAATTGGCTTGCGGCCTGCTGGAGCTGAAGACTTAAATCAGACATGAAGGTCCTGACCTAGAGACTCCCCCTATTAAGGGGCAGGGAAGCGCTTTGTCGTTGAACGAATCGGCGCGGGAGGGGGGTACCACTCCAGATGAGCTGGAAAGGGGCGGTCATTGTACCTGCTAAGGGCAAACCCGGGGCCAATCCGCAGGGCGATCCAGGGCGATCGCGCTATGTTGAGTCTGGCGAGATTTGACCGAACAGGATCTGCTGGCGGTAGTCGAGGCTGGTGCCGGCGCGCATCTTGCGCCGGCGTATGCTCACGTTGCTGCTGTCGTTGTCG
>NZ_JAQTZS010000037.1 GCF_028687635.1 Malikia sp.
ATGCGGTAGTGCAGGTTCTTGCCTCGGCGACTATCGGGTAGCTGCTCCAGCACCTCGCGCACCCGATGCATCACTTGCGCGAAATCCAGCGTCTTGCCCTTGACCACTCCAGCCATGACAGCCTCTGCCTGAAGTCTCTACCCCCTCAGTTTGCTCTCGTTCGGCCAAATTGAGAATTGCTGGGAAGTCGGGGCACCTCTTGCGTCCTTGTGTTCGGTTGGCTATAATCCACGGTTCGGTGAAAATCCGTTCGCCGAAACACGTCGAAAGACGGACAATTCCAGAGGTTCATATGTACGCGGTCATAAAAACCGGCGGCAAGCAGTATCGCGTTGCCGTTGGCGAAAAACTTAAAGTAGAACAGATTGCTGCGGATGTGGGTCAAGAGATCGTGATCGATCAGGTGCTCGCCGTGGGTAACGGCGCAGACATCAAGGTCGGCACGCCCTTGGTCTCCGGCGCAACGGTCACGGTCACTGTGGTTTCCCACGGTCGCGGCGACAAGGTTCGCATCTTCAAGATGCGTCGTCGCAAGCACTATCAGAAGCGCCAGGGCCATCGTCAGAATTTCACCGAGCTGCAAATCAGCTCGATCAACGGCTAAGGAGTAAAGCACCATGGCACAGAAAAAAGGCGGCGGCTCAACCCGCAACGGTCGCGACTCCAAGCCGAAGATGCTGGGCGTCAAGGTGTTCGGCGGCCAGGCCATCAGCGCCGGCGCGATCATCGTGCGTCAGCGCGGCACCCGTTTCCACGCTGGCGTGGGCACCGGTTGCGGCAAGGATCACACCATCTTCGCGACCTGCGACGGCGTCGTGAACTTCACCGTCAAGGGCGAGTTCAACCGCAAGACCATCAACGTCACCCCGGTGTGATGTCGACTGTTTGATCGCTCAGGCGTTCAAACCGCAAAGGCCCGCGCTGCGGGCCTTTTGTTTTTATTCGTTTGAAGGACAATCCAGTCATGAAATTCGTTGATGAAGCCTATATCGACATAGCGGCCGGCGACGGAGGCAATGGCTGTGCGTCCTTCCGTCACGAGAAGTACAAGGAATTCGGCGGCCCCGACGGCGGCGACGGCGGTCGCGGCGGCTCGGTCTGGGCCCTGGCCGACGAGAACCTCAACACCCTGATCGACTACCGCTACTCGCGCCGCTTCGAGGCCCAGCGCGGCGAGCACGGCAAGGGTTCGGACATGTTCGGCTGCAAGGGGGATGACATCATCCTCAAGATGCCGGTCGGCACCATCATCCGCAACGCCGAGACCGGCGAGCTGATGCACGAGCTGCTGCAGCCGGGCGAGCAGATCCTGATCGCCAAGGGCGGCGAGGGCGGCTTCGGCAACCTGCGCTTCAAGAGCTCGATCAACCGCGCGCCGCGCCAGAAGACCATCGGCCACCCGGGCGAGCGCTTCAGCCTGGCGCTGGAACTCAAGGTGCTGGCCGACGTCGGCCTGCTCGGCATGCCCAACGCGGGCAAGTCGACCTTCATCGCGGCGGTCTCCAACGCGCGCCCGAAGATCGCCGACTATCCCTTCACCACCCTGCACCCGAATCTGGGCGTGGTCCGCGTCGGTCCCGAAAAGAGCTTCGTCGTCGCCGACGTGCCGGGCCTGATCGAGGGCGCCTCCGAGGGCGCGGGCCTGGGCCACCAGTTCCTGCGCCACCTGCAGCGTACCCGGCTGCTGCTGCATGTGGTCGACATGGCGCCGTTCGATGACGCGGTCGATCCGGTCGCGCAGGCCAAGGCCATCGTCAAGGAACTCAAGAAGTACGACCCCGAGCTGCACGCCAAGCCGCGCTGGCTGGTGCTCAACAAGCTCGACATGATCCCGGCCGAGGAGCGCGCGGCACGTGTCAAGGACTTCGTCAAGCGTTTCCGCCACAAGGGCCCGGTGTTCGAGATCTCGGCGCTGACGCGCGAGGGCTGCGAGCTGCTGGTGCAGAAGATCTTCCAGCATATCGTTGATACGCGCGAGGCAGAAAAGCCCCATGTCGAGGTCGATCCGCGCTTCGATGCCCGCCGCGACCAGCCGGGCGTGACGCCGGGCGCCGAGCCGGCGCCGCAGATCGACGCGGACGATCCGCGCTTTCGCTGACCTTCCGGGCTGGACGCCTGCCCGGGTCCGGGGGGCGTCGCGGCCGTTCCCATGACGCAAACCTGACCCCAGACATGAGCACCGACCCGCAAGCCGACCCAGGCGTTTCCCTTTCCGTCGATCCCTCCGAGCTGCTGCGCGCCGCGCGCCGCATCGTCGTCAAGGTCGGCTCCAGCCTGGTGACCAACGAGGGCCGTGGCCTCGACGAGGCCGCCATCGAGCAGTGGAGTGCCCAGCTCGCCACCCTGGTCAAGTCGGGGCGCGAGCTGATCATGGTCAGCAGCGGCGCGATCGCCGAGGGCATGAAGCGCCTGGGCTGGAAGACCCGGCCCAAGATGATCAACGAGCTGCAGGCCGCCGCCGCCGTCGGCCAGATGGGCCTGGTCCAGATGTACGAGACCAAGCTGCGCGAGCAGGCGGTCGGCAGCGCGCAGGTGCTGCTGACCCACGCCGACCTGGCGGACCGCGAGCGCTACCTCAACGCGCGCTCGACCCTGCTGACGCTGCTGGAGCATGGCGTCGTGCCGGTGATCAACGAGAACGACACCGTCGTCAACGACGAGATCAAGTTCGGCGACAACGACACGCTCGGCGCGCTGGTGGCGAATCTGGTCGACGCCGACCTGCTGGTGATCCTGACCGACCAGAAGGGGCTCTACAGCGCCGACCCGCGCAAGAACCCGGACGCCGAGTTTATCCATGTCGCGCGCGCGGGTGATCCCCGGCTGGAGGAGATGGCCGGCGGCGCGGGTTCGCGCGTCGGCACCGGCGGCATGATCACCAAGATCCTGGCCGCCAGGCGCGCGGCCGGCTCCGGCGCCTCGACCGTGATCGCCTGGGGCCGCGAGCCCGACGCGCTGCTGCGCCTGACGCAGGGCGAGCCGATCGGCACCATGCTGCTGGCGCAGACGCCCAAGCAGCAGGCGCGCAAGCAGTGGATGGCTGACCATCTGCAGCTGCGCGGCCATGTGACGGTGGATGACGGCGCGGCCGGCAAGATCGTCACCGAGGGCAAGAGCCTGCTGCCGATCGGCATGACCGCCGTCAGCGGCGAGTTCAGCCGTGGCGACGTGATCGCGATCCGCGACGCGCAGGGCCAGGAGCTCGCGCGCGGCCTCGCCAACTACTCGGCCAGCGAGGCGCGGCTGCTGTGTCGCAAGTCCTCGAACGCGGTCGAGGGTCTGCTCGGCTACGCCGCCGAGCCCGAGATGATCCACCGCGACAACCTGGTGCTGCTGCGCGGCTGAGTCTGGTCCGGGGCCGTAGCGGCCCCGGCTTCATCGGCCCAGCGGGTGTTGCGGGTCCGGGTCGAAGCTGGCGCCGGGCGGCAGTTCCAGGTGTATCGGCATCGGCATGTGCTGCGGCATCCCGTCGTGCGTTTCGGTCATCAGCGGGCGCGGTCGCGCGTTGCCGCGCAGGTAGCGGTTGCGGCTTTCCTGGCGTGGCAGGTAGCGTGACAGCTCGTGCAGCGCCATCTCGTAGACGCCGCGCTTGAACTCGACCACCATCTCCAGCGGCACCCAGTAGTCGTTCCAGCGCCAGGCATCGAACTCCGGGTGGCTGGTCGCGCGCAGGTTGAGGTTCCAGTCGCCGCCGGTCAGGCGCAACAGGAACCAGATCTGCTTTTGTCCCCGGTAGTGGCCGCGCGCATCCCGGCGGATGTAACGGTCCGGCACTTCATAGCGCAACCAGTCCCGCGTGCGGGCGACGATGGCCACATGCTCGGGCAGCAGTCCGACCTCCTCGTGCAGCTCACGGAACATGGCCTGTTCGGGGGTCTCGCCCCGATCTATGCCGCCCTGTGGAAACTGCCAGGAGTGGGTGCGGATGCGCTTGCCCCAGAACACCTGGTTCTTCTGGTTGAGCAGAATGATGCCGACATTGGGCCTGAAGCCGTCTCTGTCAAGCATAATCAACCCCAAATTTTAAAACTGCGTTCATTATGCACCGCTAGCGTGCGGCCACGCAGGCGCTGCCGGGTCAAACCCCGGCTGGCTCTGTTTCGGCCCGGCGGCGTGCAGGGCGCCTGCCTGAGCCTGACATGAAAGCCTCCCAGTTCCTCATTTCCACCCTCAAAGAAGCCCCGGCCGACGCCGAGGTGGTCAGCCACCAGCTCATGACGCGCGCCGGCATGATCAAGAAGCTGGGCGCCGGCATCTACACCTACATGCCGATGGGGCTGCGCGTGATCCAGAAGGTCGAGCGGATCATCCGCGAGGAGATGAACCGCGCCGGCGCGATCGAGCTGAGCATGCCCGTGGTGCAGCCCGCCGAGCTCTGGCAGGAGACCGGCCGCTTCGACAAGATGGGCCCCGAGATGCTGCGCATCAAGGACCGCCACGAGCGCGACTTCGTGCTGCAGCCGACCTCGGAAGAAGTCGTCACCGACATCGCGCGTCAGGAGCTGCGCAGCTACAAGCAGCTGCCCAAGAACTTCTACCAGATCCAGACCAAGTTCCGCGACGAGCGCCGCCCGCGCTTCGGCCTGATGCGCGGTCGCGAGTTCGTCATGAAGGACGCCTACAGCTTCGACCGCGACCGCGACAGCGCGCAGGCGAGCTATCAGGTCATGGCCTCGGCCTACCGTCGCATCTTCGACCGCTTCGGCCTGACCTACCGCGCGGTGGCCGCTGACAGTGGCGCCATCGGCGGCGACCTGAGCGAGGAGTTCCAGGTCATCGCGGCGACCGGCGAGGACGCGATCGTCTACTGCCCGAACAGCGATTACGCGGCCAACATCGAGAAGGCCGAGGCGCTGGCGCCGCAGGGATCACGCTCCATGCCGTCCATGCCCCTGAGCAAGGTGCTCACGCCGGGCAAGAGCAGCTGCGCGGCCGTGGCCGAGCAGCTGGGCACGCCGTTGACGACCCATGTGAAGTCGCTGGTGCTGGCCACCGACGAGATCAACGAGAACGACGAGATCGTCAAGAGTCAGGTCTGGCTGCTGCTGCTGCGCGCCGACCACGAGATGAACGAGGTCAAGGTCGGCAAGCTGCCCGGCCTGGACCTGGGCTTCCGCTTCGCGACCGAGGCCGAGATCCTCGATCACTTCGGCTGCAAGCCGGGTTATCTGGGGCCGGTCAAGCTGAAGCAGCCGGTCAACATCGTGGCCGACCGCGAGGTGATGGTCATGGCCGACTGGACCTGCGGCGCCAACGAGGCCGATTACCACCTCACTGGCGTCAACTGGGTGCGCGACCTGCCCGAGCCCGACCTGGTGGCCGACATCCGCAACGTGGTCGCGGGCGACCAGTCGCCTGACGGCCAGGGCGAGCTCGCGATCGAGCGCGGCATCGAGGTCGGCCATGTGTTCTACCTCGGCAGCAAGTATTCGCGCGCCATGAACGCGACCTTCCTGGCCGAGGACGGCAAGCCGCGCCACTTCGAGATGGGCTGCTACGGCATCGGCGTGACCCGCCTGCCGGCGGCCGCGATCGAGCAGAACCATGACGCGCGCGGCATCATCTGGCCCGACGCGATCGCGCCGTTCACGGTCGTGATCTGCCCGATCGGCATGGACCGCAGCGAGGCCGTGCGTGCCGCCGCCGAGCAGCTGCACGGCGAGCTGGCCGCGCTGGGCGTCGACGTGCTGCTCGACGACCGTGGCGAGCGCCCGGGCGCGATGTTCGCCGACTGGGAGCTGATCGGCGTGCCGCATCGCGTCACGATCGGCGACAAGGGCCTCAAGGAAGGCCTGGTCGAGTATCAGCACCGCCGCGACGAGGCTTCGACCAAGGTCGCCGTGGCCGAGCTGCTGGCCCTGCTCAAGGACAAGCTGGGCCTGTGAGATGAGCCGCCGGGACTGTCTGGGCTGGATCGCCAGGGCAGGCCTGGCCAGTCTGTGGCCGCTCAGTCTGCCGGCGCTGGCCAGGGCGGGCGGCCAGCTTGAGGAGCCGCTGGCCGATCCGGTCCGGCTCGCGTTGCGCGCCGCGATCGAGCACCCGGCGCCGCCCGAGCCCGAGTTTCCCACCCCGGAGGCCAGAATGGTCTATCTGCGCTGGCTGGGCGAGATGAGCCCCAGGCTGGTGCGGCGCAAGCCCGAGCTGCAGACCCGGGTCGAATTCCTGCAGACGGTCTGGTACGAGAGCCGGCGTGCCGGGCTCGACGAGTCGCTGGTGCTGGGGCTGATCCAGGTCGAGAGCGCGTTTCGCAAGTTCGCGGTCTCGCCCGTCGGCGCGCGCGGTTACATGCAGGTGATGCCGTTCTGGGCCCGGCTGATCGGCGACGGTGATCCGTCCAAGCTGTTCCTGATGCAGGCCAATATCCGCTTCGGCTGCGTGATCCTGCGCCACTACCTGGAGCGGGAGCGTGGCGACCTGTTCCTGGCGCTGGGGCGCTACAACGGCAGTCGCGGTCGCGCCCAGTACCCTGACACGGTGTTCGCCGCGCAGAAGCACTGGCGCAGGGCTTGATCGGTCAGGCGGTCGGGGTGGGTACCCCCTGCCAGCCTCATCTGTCCGCTGCGCGGCCAGCAAATCGGCCGTCAGGGGGTACCCACCCCGACTCTCAGCCGCGTGCGCGCAAGGCCTGATCGATTTCAGCCAGTGCGTCTGGTATCGAGCCGGCCTCCGGCACTTCAGGCAGGCTCAGCAGGCGCACGTCATCAAGGCCGCGCGCCTTGAGTTCGGCCATCAATTCCTCGGTGTAGACCCCTTCGGTGGCACCAAAGCGCTGCAGCGGGCTGGCGTGCCAGACCATGCCGCCCCAGGTCTGCCGCGCGTCGGCCTCGACCGCCGAACATTTCAGGCCGCAGGTCGGGCTGCCGTCACGCATCACGATGCCCTTGATCTCGTGGCCGTTGTCGCGGTAGGTCTGGATCTGGTCGCAGATCTGCTGCGCGATGCCTCGGCAATGGCGGCGGAACATCGGGTTGCCGTACATCTTCTTGACCATGCCCCAGCGCATCGAGCCCAGGTAGCTGACCTCGGGGCAGGGCATCTGGTAGATCGCGACCTCGTGCCCGAGCGCCAGGTCGACGATCTCGCGGATCACGGCCGGCTGGCTGGCGAGCCCGCGCACGCAGGCGTTCTGGTTCAGCATGCAGTGCGACAGGAAGACCAGCTTGCCCGAGCGCTGGTCGCGGATGTCTTCCCTGATCTGGCCGATGGCTTCAGTCATGCCCTGCTCCTCCCGGTTGAACGAGACCTCATTCTGCTCGGGCCGGGCGCGCAGGACAAGCGCGACCTGGGTCGCGCGGGAGGGTGTTCAGGCGCCCGAGCTGGCCGCCACGTCCTCGACCCAGTGCGCGAACTCGATGTCGCGCGCGGTCACGCCGCCGGCGTCGTGGGTGGTGAAGCTGATCTCGACCCGGTTGTAGAGGTTGAACCACTCGGGGTGGTGCTGGCGTCGCTCGGCCTCCAGCGCGACCCGGGTCATGAAGGCGAAGGCCTGGCCGAAGTCGCGGAAGGCAAGCCAGCGCGTGATCGACTGCTCTTCCTCGTCGTATTCCCAGCTCGGCAGTTCGGTCAGCGCCTGAGTCACCTGTTCGGTGCCCAGGACTGCCAGCGTCTCGTCCTGATTCACCGCTTCGGGCTCCAGGATTTCCAGTGTATCGTCGCTCATCAGACGGCCTCGCCAGCGATGACCTTCTGCAGCTCGCCCGACTCGTACATCTCCATCATGATGTCGGAGCCACCGATGAACTCGCCCTTGACGTAGAGCTGCGGGATGGTCGGCCAGTTGCTGTATTCCTTGATGCCCTGGCGGATTTCCTGGTCTTCCAGCACGTTGACGGTCTGGACGGTCTTGGTGTCGACGCCGCAGGCCTTGAGGATCTGGATCGCGCGGCCCGAGAAACCGCACATCGGGAAGCTGGCCGTACCCTTCATGAAGAGCACGATGTCGTTGTTCTTGACCAGTTGGTCGATTCGTTGCTGGGTGTCGCTCATGGTGGTACTCCGTGGGTGGCCGACAGGCCGGTTGCAGGCAAAAAAGTGGATTATCCCAGCGTTGCCATGCCCGCGAGGCTGGAGGAGCCTTGTCCGGCCCCAGCCCAGTGGCCGCTGAGCAGTACATCGGGTTTACGCGCCGCCACCACATGCCCGCTGCTGCCCCAGGTGTCCATGGACACACTGAGTCCGGCGTACACGCCGTAGCCATGGCCAGCGCAGATGTCGCCTTCGGCTTGCAGGCTTTCGCCGGCCTTGATGGAGCCTTGCGCGCCGATGCCACCGCCGGCCCGGATGCCCCAGCCCGCTTCCAGGTGCATGCCGCACACGATGTCCTGCCCCACCAGGATACCCTGGTCCGCCTGCACGCTGTGGCCGCTGTGCAGCAGGCCGCCCACGCGCAGGCCGCGCTGGCAGCTGATGCCTTTTTGCACCATCAGGTCGTGCCCCACGCTGGCGGGGCCTTGCACCTGCAGGCCTTGGCCACCCATCAGGTCCCAGCCCACGCGCAGCTCGCCACCGCAGTGGATGGCCTCGGTAGCCGCCACGCCCCATTGGACGCGCATGTCGCCTTGGGTGTGCAGGCTGCCGTCGCTGCGCACGCCGCCATCGCTCCAGAGGTCGCCCCCGGTCAGCAGTTGCTGCCCCACGCGCACGCTGCCACCGGCACGGACATGGTTTCCGGTGCGCAGCAGGGTGCCGACCTCGATATTGCCCTTGACATGCAGACTGCCCGCAAACACGATGGCGTCGGCTTCCAGGTGCTCCAGGGTGAGCACGGCGTCGGTGGGGCCGAACTGCTGGAGCAGCCAGCAGGCGTCTTCCACCCGGCCCGCCTGCACCAGGGTGTCGAGTGCCTGCTGGTAGCTGGCCCCGTCCTCGATGTGGCGCACAAACCAGCGAAAACCGTTGGCGCAGGGATTCTTGGCACGCAAGAAGCGTTTCGTCAGTTCCATGGCGCCGATGTCGGCGGCGCCCGGGGCGGGGTGGTGGTGGGCCAGGGCATGTGACATGGCGGTGGCCCTCAGCGGGTGTAGTCGCCCGAGGCTTCGGGCTGGAACAGGATGGCCGCCAGTTCCGCCTGGCATTCCTCGCCGTTGGGCATGCGCCAGTGGATGGCATCGCCCACGCGCCGCCCCAGCAGCGCCGCGCCGATCGGCGACAGCACCGAGATGCAGCCGACCCCGGGCCGGGCATCGCGCGGGTAGCACAGCGTCAGGCGCTGGCGCCCGTCCTGGCCCGCCAGCACCAGCTCCACCTCGGAGTTCATGGTGACGACGTCGGGCGCAATCTCTTGCGAGGGCACCAGGTCGACGGCTTGCAGCTCGTCGGCCAGGTCGTGGGGCAGTTGTGCGCTGCCGAGCTTGTTCAGGCGTGCGTGGTCAAGTTCGGTGAGCACGCGCTCGGGAGAAAATTGGGCTTGCATGTCGCGGTTCCATCGTTGAGGCGTGCTGGAGCCGACCCGAGGGTCGGAGCACGCGAATGCGCTGTGATGGGGCCCGGCGATGGGGGGTCTGCGCTGACAGGGGAGAAGTGGGAGGGAATCGCCGGGCTCAGGAATGTGCGACGGGCTTGTGCAGCCACTGTAGGCGCGCGAAAGCGCGCCCTCCGGCCAGGTGATCCATCAAGGTGAAGGCCACGGCGGGAAAGCGGAAGGACACACCAGAAAGGGAGCCTGCCAAGCGTTGCATGGGAAACATGATAGCAAGTCCGCGCTTACGAGGCAAGGTGTGGGCGCCGTGCGCCGCTGCACCTTATGTGTCCGGCCAGATCGCGCTGGTGCCCGATCTGATCGAAGCCCTGCGCGCGCAGGATCGCGGCCACGTCTTCGGCCTGGTCCCAGCCATGCTCCAGCAGCAGCCAGCCGCCCGGCAGCAGGTGTTGTCCGGCCTGGGCGACGATGATGCGGATGTCTTCCAGCCCGTCGGCACCACTGGCCAGCGCGGACAGCGGCTCGTGCGTGAGCGCGGCCAGGTGCGGATCATCAGCGCGGATATAGGGCGGGTTGCTGACGATCAGGTCGAAGCGCTCGGGCAAGGCGGGGCCTTGCGGGTCCTGTGCGGCGGCCTCGGCCTGGCGCGCCGGCCAGTTGGACAGCCAGCTCCCCCGCAGGAAGCGCATCGGCAGCCCCAGCCGTTGCGCGTTGGCCTGGGCGACGGCCAACGCGTCGCGGCTGGCATCGAGTGCCCAGACCCGGGCGTCGGGACGGCGGTGCCGGATCGCCAGCGCGATCGCGCCGCTGCCAGTGCCGAGGTCGAGCAAGGTCGGGTTAGCCTGCCCTTCGACCAGCTCAAGCGCCCAGTCGACCAGGGTTTCGGTGTCGGGGCGCGGGTCGAGCACGCGCGCGTCGACCCGCAGCTCCAGCCCATGGAATTCACGCTGGCCGACCAGATAGGCGACTGGCTCGCCCGTCAGGCGGCGCTGGCAAAGCGCCAGGAAATCCCGCGCGGCCGCAGCCGGCAGCGGGTCGGTGTCGTGCCCGATCAGCCAGGCCCGGTCATGCGGCGAGCGTCCCAGCCGGTGCAGCAGCAGCACCTGGGCGTCGAGCTTGTCCAGGCCGGCCTGGCGCGCACGCAGCAGGGCCTGCTGGACCGTGGCCGGCAGGGCGTCGGGTACTGCGGCGCTCACGCCAGCGCCCCGTGCGCGGCCTGACCGGCGCTCTGCTCCAGGTCGGCCATCAGCTCGGCGCCGCGTGCCAGCTGCAGCGCGTGCACCACCTCGTCGAGCTCGCCTTCCATCACCGCGCCGAGCTTGTACAGCGTCAGGTTGATGCGGTGGTCGGTGAGGCGGCCCTGCGGGAAGTTGTAGGTCCGGATGCGGTCGCTGCGGTCGCCGCTGCCGATCAGGCCCTTGCGTTCGGCGGCCTCCTTGGCGGCGCGCTCGCTGCGCTCCTTTTCCTGGATGCGTGCCTGCAGCACCTGCAGCGCCTTGGCCTTGTTGCTGTGCTGGCTGCGCCCGTCCTGGCATTCGGCGACGATGCCGGTCGGCAGGTGCACCACGCGCACGGCCGAGTCGGTCTTGTTGATATGCTGGCCGCCGGCGCCGCTGGCGCGGAAGGTGTCGATGCGCAGCTCGGCCGGATTGAGCTTGACCGCCTCGGTCTCGTCCGGCTCCGGCATCACCGCGACGGTGCAGGCGCTGGTGTGGATGCGGCCCTGGGATTCGGTCGCGGGCACGCGCTGCACCCGGTGGCCGCCCGACTCGAAGCGCAGCTTGCCATAGGCCTGTGGGCCGACGACGCGCAGCACGATCTCCTTGTAGCCCCCCATCTCGCCGGGCGACTCGCTGATCGTCTCGATGCGCCAGCCCTGGCGCTCGGCGTAGCGGGTGTAGAGGCGGGCCAGGTCGCCGGCGAACAGCGCGGCCTCGTCGCCGCCGGTGCCGGCGCGCACTTCGAGGAAGGCGTTGCGGTCGTCGTCCTGGTCCTTGGGCAGCAGCAGGAACTGCAGCGCCTCGTCCAGCGCGGCGAGTTCGCTTTCGGCGGCAGCGATTTCCTCCCGTGCCAGCTCGGCCATCTCGGCGTCTTCCTCCTGCGCCATGGCGCGGGCCTCGGCCAGGTCGAGCTCGCGCTGCAGGTAACGCAGGAAGGGTTGGACCACGGCGTCGGCCTCGGCATGCTCGCGCGTGAGCTTGCGAAAGCGCTCCATGTCGGCGGTGGCGTCGGGGGCGCTCAGCAGCGCGTCGAGTTCGTGCAGGCGCAGGCGCTGGCGTTGCAGCGTTTCGCGGATGAAGGGCTTCATGCGCGCCTGCCCTGACCGCGCAGGAACAGGCGCTCGACGGTCTGCGCGGTCGCCTGGCGCGTGGCCGCGTCGCCGGTGTGCAGTTCGGCCAGCGCCCCGTGCAGCATCTTCTGCGTCAGGCCGCGCGCCAGGGCTTCGAGCACGGCGTCGACATCGTCGCCACGCGCGAGCAGCTTGCGCGCCCGCGCCAGTTCGGCCTGGCGCCAGTCATCGGCCTGCGCGTTGAGGTCGCGGATCAGCTCGACCACGCCGCCGCGCGGGTCGCGCTGGCCGACCCAGTGCATGAAGCTCTGCACCCCGGCGTCGATGATGGCCTCGGCCTGGGCGACGGCGGCCTGGCGGTTTTCCTTGCCAGTCTGCACCACGGCGGCCAGGTCGTCGACCGTGTAGAGGTAGACGTCGGACAGGCCCTTGACCTCGATCTCGATGTCGCGCGGCACCGCGAGGTCGACCATGAAGATCGGGCGGTGCCGGCGTTTCTTCAGCGCGCGCTCGACCGCGCCCAGGCCGATCAGCGGCAGGCTGGACGCGGTGCAGCTGACGATGGCGTCGAACTCGTGCAGGCGCTCCGGCAGGTCGGACAGGCGCAGCACCTCGGCGCCGAAGCGGCTGGCGAGCTTTTCGCCGCGTTCGAGGGTGCGGTTGGCGATCGCCATGCCCTTGGGCGCCTTGGCGGCGAAATGGGTCGCGGCCAGCTCGATCATCTCGCCGGCGCCGACGAACAGGACCTTGATGTCCTTCAGGTCCTCGAACAGCTGGCCCGCCAGCCGCACGGCGGCGGCGGTCATGCTGATCGAGTGCGCGCCGATCTCGGTGTGGCTGCGCACCTGCTTGGCGACCGCGAAGCTGCGCTGGAACATCTGGTGCAGCGTGCTGCCCAGGGCGCCGGCCTCGTCGGCGGCGCGCACCGCGTTCTTGAGCTGGCCCAGGATCTGCGCCTCGCCCAGCACCATGCTGTCGAGGCCGCTGGCGACACGGAAGGCGTGGCGCGCCGCCTCGCCGCCCTTGAGCACATAGGCGTGGTCGAGCAGTTCCTGCGGGCTCACGCCGCCGGTGCTGGCCAGCCATTGCACGGTCGAGTCGAGTTCTATCTCGTGGGCGGCGCAGTAGATCTCGGTGCGGTTGCAGGTCGACAGCAGCGTGGCCTCGGGCTGGCGCGCCAGCGAGGAGCGAAAGCGCTGCAGCGTCTCCGGCAGCTGATCGAGCGCGAACGCGAACCGTCCGCGCAGGTCGAGCGGAGCGGTGTGGTGATTGATTCCTAACGCCCAGACAGCCATATGGGTCGAGATTATAAAATTTTCATCTTCGATCTTTCTTTTATCTTGTTGAGCCATGGCAATTCATCCGCGATGAGTCTCTGGAACCTGATGCTGCACCTGGGCAATTTCGCGCTGCCGGCGCTGGTGCTGGCCGCCTTGCTGGCGCCCGCCGTCGCCGGCTGGCACGGCCTGACGCTGCGCAGCCTGTGGCGCGCCTGGTGGCTGCTCGCCGGCGCCGGGCTGCTGGTGCTGGTGGCGGGGCTGGTCGTCGGCAGCCTGGCTTGCTGGCTGTAGCGCGCTGGCCGGGCAGGGCGCGCGCGCCGTATCCATTCTTGCCTTGTTGCCTTGTCCTTCGCCCCGAACGCCGCCGCCGGGGCTGCGGTAACATCGGCCGTCCCGTACAACGGCAGAGAATCCCCCCTGGTTATGAACGCTCCCACCCCGATCCAGCACCTGCTCGACGCCGCCGGCGACACCCCCCGTCTGCGCGAGATTCCCTACAACTACACCTCGTTTTCGGATCGGGAAATCGTCGTTCGGCTGCTCGGCGCCCGCGCCTGGGAGCTGTTGAACCAGCTGCGCCAGGAGCGCCACACCGGCCGCTCGGCCCGCATGCTGTATGAGGTGCTGGGCGACATCTGGGTGGTGCAGCGCAACCCCTATCTGCACGACGACCTGCTCGACAACCCGACGCGCCGTCAGGCCCTGGTCGATGCGATGCACCATCGCCTGGGCGAGGTGGAGAAACGCCGCCGGCCGCAGGAAGACGGCGAGCGCGACGCGCTGGTCGTCGAGCTGCTGGCCGCCGCCAGCCTGGCCGTGCGCCAGTTCGCGGCCGCCTTCGACGAGATGGGTGTCTTGCGCCAGCAGGCCGGCAAGCTGCTGCGCCGCCACACGGGCAAGGACAACATCAAGTTCGATGGCCTGAGCCGCGTCAGCCATGTGACCGATGCGACCGACTGGCGGGTCGAATACCCCTTCGTCGTGCTGACCCCCGACACCGAGGCCGAGATGGCCGGCCTGGTGAAAGCCTGCATTGAGTTGGGCCTGACCATCGTCCCGCGTGGCGGCGGTACCGGCTACACCGGCGGCGCGATCCCGCTGACCTGGAAGAGCGCGGTCATCAACACCGAGAAGCTGCTCGGCATGACCAAGGTCGAGCTGATCGACCTGCCCGGCGTCAACCACAAGGTGCCGACTCTCTGGACCGAGGCCGGCGTCGTGACCCAGCGCGTGGCCGATGCGGCCGAGCGCGCCGGTTTCGTGTTCGCGGTCGATCCGACCAGCGCCGAGGCCAGCTGCGTGGGTGGCAACATCGCGATGAACGCCGGCGGCAAGAAGGCCGTGCTGTGGGGCACCGCGCTCGACAACCTGGCGAGCTGGCGCATGGTCACGCCCGACGCGCAATGGCTCGAAGTGGTGCGGGTCGACCACAACCTGGGCAAGATCCACGACGCCGCGATCGCCAGCTTCGAGCTGCATTATTTCCAGGCCGACGGCAAGACGCCGATCCGCACCGAGCGGCTCGACATCCCCGGCAAGACCTTCCGCAAGGAGGGCCTGGGCAAGGACGTGACCGACAAGTTCCTGGCCGGTCTGCCGGGCGTGCAGAAAGAGGGCTGCGACGGCCTGATCACCAGCGCGCGCTGGGTGCTGCACCGCATGCCCGAGCACACCCGCACGGTCTGCCTCGAATTCTTCGGCAACCCCAGGGATGGCGTGCCGAGCATCGTCGAGATCAAGGACTTCATGTTCGCCGAGCAGAAGCGCACGGGCACGCTGCTGGCGGGTCTCGAACATCTGGACGACCGCTACCTGAAGGCGGTCGGCTACTCGACCAAGAGCAAGCGCGGTGGCTTCCCCAAGATGGTGCTGATCGGTGACATCGTCGGTGACGACCCGGACGCGGTGGCGCGCGCCGCCAGCGAGGTGGTGCGCCTGGCCAACGGCCGCGCCGGCGAGGGCTTCACGGCCGTCAGCGCCGAGGCGCGCAAGCAGTTCTGGGCCGACCGCAAGAAGACCGCCGCCATCAGCCGCCACACCAACGCCTTCAAGGTCAACGAGGACGTGGTGATCCCGCTGCCGCGCATGGGCGAGTACACGCTGGGCATCGAGCGCATCAACATCGAGCTGAGCCTGCGCAACAAGATCAAGCTGGCCAACGAGCTCGAAGTCTTCTTCCAGCGCGGCCAGCTGCCGCTGGGCAAGGTCGAGGAGGCCAACGACATGCCGAGCGCCGAGACGCTGCGGGAGCATGGCGAGCGCGCGCTGGCCGTGGTCCGCGCGGTGCGTGCCCAGTGGCAGCAGTGGAAGGACGGCCTGGATCAGGTCCAGGCCGACAGCGGCCGGAGCTTCTTCGACCAGCTGCAGGACTACTCCCTGCGCGCGAGCTGGAAGACGCAGATCCGCGAGCCGCTGCGCGACATCTTCACCGGCTCGGTGTTCGCGCCGGTGCTGGAGGAATGCAAGGCCATCCACCAGCGCGTGCTCAAGGGCCGGGTCTGGGTCGCGCTGCACATGCACGCGGGCGACGGCAACGTCCACACCAACATCCCCGTCAACAGCGACGACTACGAGATGCTGCAGACCGCGCACGAGGCGGTCGACCGCATCATGGTGCTGGCGCGCGGCCTCGACGGCGTGATCTCGGGCGAGCATGGCATCGGCATCACCAAGCTCGAATACCTGAGCGACGAGGAGCTGGCGCCGTTCGCCGGCTACAAGCAGCGCATCGACCCCGAGGGCCGCTTCAACAAGGGCAAGCTGCTGCGCGGTGGCAGCCTGTTCGACGCCGCCGACATGCGCCGCGCCGACCTCAGCATGGCCTACACGCCGAGCTTCGGCCTGATGGGCTACGAGTCGCTGATCATGCAGCAGAGCGACATCGGCGCGATCGCCGATTCGGTCAAGAACTGCCTGCGCTGCGGCAAGTGCAAGCCGGTCTGCTCGACCCATGTGCCGCGCGCCAACCTGCTGTACTCGCCGCGCAACAAGATCCTGGCCACCAGCCTGCTGGTCGAGGCCTTCCTCTACGAGGAGCAGACCCGGCGCGGCATCAGCCTCAAGCACTGGGAGGAGTTCGAGGACGTGGCCGACCACTGCACGGTCTGCCACAAGTGCCTGACGCCTTGCCCGGTCAAGATCGACTTTGGCGATGTCTCGATGAACATGCGCAACCTGCTGCGCAAGATGGACAAGAAGAGCTTCCGCCCGGGCAATGCCGCCGCGATGTTTATGCTCAACGCGACCAACCCCGAGACCATCAAGCTCGCGCGCAGCGCCATGGTCGGCGTCGGCTTCAAGGCCCAGCGCCTGGCCAACACCGTGCTCAACAGCTTCGCCAGGAAACAGACCAGCGCGCCGCCGGCCTCGGTCGGCACCGCGCCGATCAAGGAGCAGGTGATCCACTTCATCAACAAGAAGCTGCCAGGCGGCCTGCCCAAGAAGACCGCGCGCGCGCTGCTCGACATCGAGAACAAGGACTACGTCCCGATCATCCGCAACCCGCAGGGCACCAGCAGCGACAGCGAGGCGGTGTTCTACTTCCCGGGCTGCGGCTCCGAGCGCCTGTTCAGCCAGGTCGGCCTCGCCACCCAGGCCATGCTGTGGCATGCCGGCGTCCAGACCGTGCTGCCGCCAGGCTACCTGTGCTGCGGCTATCCGCAGCGCGGCTCGGGCCAGTTCGAGAAGGCCGAGCAGATGATCACCGACAACCGGGTGCTGTTCCACCGCGTCGCCAACACGCTGAACTACCTCGACATCAAGACCGTGGTCGTCTCCTGCGGCACCTGCTATGACCAGCTGTCGGGTTACCAGTTCGACAAGATCTTCCCGGGCTGCCGCATCATCGACATCCACGAGTACCTGCTCGAGAAGGGCATCACGCTCGAAGCCAAGGGCGCCTACCTGTTCCACGATCCCTGCCACAGCCCGATGAAGCTGCAGGCGCCGATCAAGACCGTCAAGGCCTTGGTGGGCGATACGGTGGTGCAGAGCGATCGCTGCTGCGGCGAGTCCGGCACGCTGGGCGTGACGCGGCCCGACATCTCGACCCAGGTCCGCTTCCGCAAGGAAGAGGAGCTCAACAAGAACGCGCAGAAGTTGTCGGCGCTGGCGGCCAAGAACGGTGTGGTCCAGACAGCTGGCAAGACCAAGATCCTGACCAGCTGCCCGAGCTGCTTCCAGGGCCTGAGCCGCTATGGCGAGGACCTGCAGAACGGCCTGCTGGAAGCCGACTACGTCGTGGTCGAGATGGCGCGCCATATCCTGGGCGAGAACTGGCTGCCCGACTATGTCGCCAAGGCCAATGCCGGCGGCATCGAGCGCGTGCTGGTCTGATCCATGGCGGCCATCCCTGAAGCCGCTTGCCCGCTCTGCCGCGAGGACGGCGGGCAGCTGATCGCGCGCCACGACAAGTTCCGCCTCATCCGCGCCACCGGGTCGGATGCGGCCGATTGCCCTGGCTTCTACCGCGTGGTCTGGAACGCGCATGTGGCCGAGTTCTCCGACCTGGCCGAGGCCGACCAGCTGCTGTGCCTGCGCGCCGTCAGCGCGGTCGAGCGCGTGCTGCGCGACTGTCTGCAGCCGGCCAAGGTCAACCTGGCCGCGCTGGGCAACATGGTGCCGCACCTGCACTGGCATGTGATCGCCCGCCACGACTGGGACAGCCGCTGGCCGGCGCCGATCTGGGCCGCGCCGCAGCGCGCCGCCGCCGAAGCCCGTCTGGCAGCGCTGCGCGAACGCCTGCCCGCCTGCGACGCGGCGATCGCCGCACTCGTTTTCTGATTCCCCTTCGCAATGCGAGCAAGAACATGGCCGGCCTGAACTCCAAAACGCCCCATCCCGTCGGGCTGACGCTGCACGCGAAGTCGCGCGTGCTCGAGATCGCCTTCGATGACGGCGCGCGCTTTCGCCTGCCCTTCGAGCTGCTGCGCGTGCTGTCGCCCTCGGCCGAGGTACAGGGCCACGGCCCGGGCCAGGAGACGCTGCAGACCGGCAAGCGCGAGGTCGGGATCAGCGCGATCGAGCCGGTCGGGCATTACGCCATCAAGCCCACCTTCTCGGATGGCCATGACTCCGGTCTCTACAGCTGGGACTACCTCTACCGGCTGGGCGCCGAGCAGGCGCAGCGCTGGGGCGACTACCTGGCGCGCCTGCAGGCCGCCGGCCTCGACCGCGACGCGCCCATGCCCGACCAGGCTGGTCCGGGCTGCGGCCACTCCCATTGACCAGCCGCCGCGACGGCAAGAAACAGGCAGGAACTGACGCCATGAGCCAGACCCATTTCGGATTCAAGACCGTCGACGAGCAGGACAAGGCGCGCCATGTGCGCAGCGTGTTCGACTCGGTCGCGTCCAACTACGACATCATGAACGACCTGATGTCGGCCGGCCTGCACCGCCTCTGGAAGGCCTACACGATCCAGGTCGCCAACCCGCGCCCGGGTGACCGCGTGCTCGACATCGCGGGTGGCACCGGCGACCTCGACCTGGCCTTCGCGCCCAAGGTCGCGCCCAACGGCCAGGTGGTGCACACCGACATCAACGAGGCCATGCTGCGCGAGGGCCGCAACCGCCTGCTGAACCACGGCCATGTGCTGCCGACCCTGGTCTGCGACGCCGAGAAGCTGCCGTTCCCGGCCGGCTACTTCGACATCGTCACCGTGGCCTTCGGTCTGCGCAACATGACGCACAAGGAGGTCGCCCTGCGCGAAATGAACCGCGTGCTGCGCCCGGGTGGCAAGCTGCTGGTGCTGGAATTTTCCAAGGTCGCGGCCCCACTCGAAAAGGCCTATGACTGGTATAGTTTTAACATCTTGCCCAAGCTGGGCAAGTGGATCGCCAAGGACGAGGACAGCTACCGCTACCTGGCCGAGTCGATCCGCATGCACCCTGACCAGGAAACCTTGCGCGGCATGATGCGCGAGGTCGGTTTTGGTCACGTGGATGTGCATAACCTGACGGCCGGCATCGCCGCGCTGCACTTGGGCATCAAGTGTTGATCGGCGCCCGGGAGGCGATTGAGTACGGGAGATAGGAATGAATGACTGGATGGCGATCCTGGGTGTGGTGCTGCTGGTGCTGGCGCTGGTGTGGTGGTTGCTTGGCCGCAAGGGTGGGGCGTCCCAGTCCGTGGCCGGTGCGGTGGTCACGCCCGAAGCCGTCAAGGCGGCGGACGGCTACAGTCCCAGCAACGTCGGCAACG
The DNA here is from genome assembly GCF_028687635.1 of Malikia sp. Classification (GTDB taxonomy): domain Bacteria; phylum Pseudomonadota; class Gammaproteobacteria; order Burkholderiales; family Burkholderiaceae_C; genus Malikia. The sequence continues at coordinate 19,190 of NZ_JAQTZS010000037.1, forward strand.
ACGCCTCCGCGCGCCCCTGGGAGCAGCAGCCGGGCGGCTTCGATGCCAAGACCGAGCCGGTGATGGTGGATGTCCCCGCTGCTCCGCCGGCGGCCGCCTCCGACTCGGCAGCACCCGCCGGCTTCGACGCCGTCGCTTTCCTGGAGGCGTCCAAGGTCCACTTCGTCCAGCTGCAGGCGGCCTGGGACCGGTCCGACGTGCCGGCGCTGCGTGCCATGATGACCGAGGAGATGGTCAGCCAGATCCAGGCCCAGCTGGCCGAGCGCGAGCGCCAGGCCGGCGCGGCGGCCGGCCAGTCCGAGGTCGTGAGGCTCGACGCCAAGCTGCTCGGCGTCGAGGAGCAGCCGGACGGCTACCTGGCCAGCGTCGAGTTCTCCGGCCTGATCCGGGACGAACCTGCCGCCGAGCCCAATCCCTTCCGCGAGGTCTGGAGCATCACCCGGCCCAAGGGAGGCTCCGAGGGCTGGCGCGTCGCGGGTGTTCAGGCCCTGCAATAAAGGACGGTGCTCAAAGTCGGTCAAAATCGGGCTTATGAACAAGCCCCGATTTTCATTGCCGCCGGCCGATCTGCTGCAGCAAATCGCCGCCCGGCTGCCGGCCCCGCCGGCCTGGCTGCGCGCCGAACTGCACAATCGCCTCGTGCTGCTGCTCAACCATGTGCTGCAGCAGGAACCCCAGGCCATGGACCGGCTCCGGCGCCAGCAGGGCAAGCGCCTGCAGCTGAGCTGGGGCGGCATCGAGCTGGTGCTGCAGCCGACGGCGGCCGGCCTGCTGGCGCTGTCCCGGCCGGGCGAGTCGTCCGACCTGCAACTGCGCGTGGCCGAGGCTTCGCCGCTGGCGCTGGCCCAGACGGTGCTGGCGGGCGGCAAGCCGCCGGTCGAGATCCAGGGTGACGTGCAGCTGGCGGCCGAGGTGGCCTGGCTGGTCGACAACCTGCGCTGGGATCTGGAGGAAGACCTCGCGCGCCTGATCGGCGACGCGCCCGCGCACCAGCTGGCCGCTGCCGGCCGCACGCTGGTGCAAGGCCTGCGCGGCTTCCTGCTGCAGGCCGCCGAGCGCCGCAAGGCCGCGCCATGAGACGCTTCCTGCGCGGCTTCTTCATTGTCTGGGTCGTGCTGCGCTACGGCCTCGACGAACTCCTGCTGTCGGGCTTCCCGAACCCGCTGCTGCGCGCCTTGCGCGGCGTCATCACGATCGGACGCAATCTGAAGGCGCCGCGCGGCCAGCGCCTGCGCGAGGCGCTGGAGCAGCTCGGGCCGATCTTCGTCAAGTTCGGCCAGGTGCTCTCGACCCGCCGCGACCTGATGCCGCCCGACATCGCCGAGGAGCTCGCGCGCCTGCAGGACCGGGTGCCGCCGTTCCCGAGCGAGGTCGCGGTCGCGACGATCGAGCGCGCCTTTGGCCAGAAGCTCGACCAGATCTTCGCCAGCTTCGAGCAGCAGCCGGTCGCCAGCGCCTCGATCGCGCAGGTGCACTTCGCCGTGCTGCACGACGGGCGCGAAGTCGCGGTCAAGGTGCTGCGCCCCGGCATGCTGCCCGTGATCGACAAGGACCTGGGCCTGATGCGCCTGATGGCCGGCTGGGTCGAGCAGCTCTCGGCCGACGGCAAGCGCCTGAAGCCGCGCGAGGTGGTGGCCGAGTTCGACAAATACCTGCACGACGAGCTCGACCTGGTGCGCGAGGCGTCCAACGCCGCCCAGCTGCGCCGCAACATGTCCGACCTCGACCTGGTGCTGATCCCCGAGATGTACTGGGACTGGTGCCAGACCGAGGTGCTGGTGATGCAGCGCATGAAGGGCGTGCCGATCAGCCAGGTCGCTCGCCTGCGCGAGGCCGGTGTCGACATCCCCAAGCTCGCGCGCGATGGCGTCACGATCTTCTTCACCCAGGTCTTCCGCGACGGCTTCTTCCACGCCGACATGCACCCGGGCAACATCCAGGTCAGCCTGGACCCGGCGACCTTCGGGCGCTACATCTCGCTCGACTTCGGCATCGTCGGCACGCTGACGCAGTTCGACAAGGAATACCTGGCGCAGAACTTCACCGCCTTCTTCCGGCGCGACTACAAGCGCGTGGCCGAGCTGCACATCGAGTCGGGCTGGGTGCCGTCCGATACCCGGGTCGACGAGCTCGAAGCCGGCATCCGCTCGGTCTGCGAGCCCTATTTCGATCGCCCGTTGAAGGAAATCTCGCTCGGCATGGTGCTGATGCGGCTGTTCCAGATCTCGCGCCGCTTCAATGTCGAGATCCAGCCCCAGCTGGTGCTGCTGCAGAAGACGCTGCTCAACATCGAGGGTCTGGGCCGCGAGCTCGACCCCGAGCTCGACCTCTGGAGCACGGCCAAGCCCTTCCTTGAGAAGTGGATGATCGACCAGCTCGGCCCCAAGATGTTCTGGCAGCAGCTCAAGGCCGAGGCCCCGCAGTACGCCAAGCTGATCCCCGAGCTGCCACGGCTGCTGCACGACTTCCTGCGCCAGCGCAACGGCCAGGACTCGCGCGAGCTGCAGGCCTTGCTGGCCGAGCAGCGCCGCACCAACCGCCTGCTGCAGGGCCTGATCTACGGCGGACTGGGCTTCGTGCTCGGGCTGCTCGCGATGCAGCTGCTGTTGCGCGTGCGACTCTGGTGAGCGCGATCGCGACCCCCAATTTATAATCAAGGGTTATTCATTTTCCGACCCGAACGGTAACGCCATGCCCATCTACGCCTACAAGTGCGAGTCCTGCGGCCATGCCAAGGACGTCCTGCAGAAGATTTCCGCCGCCCCCCTGACCGATTGCCCCGCCTGTGGTGCGGCGACTTTCAGCAAGCAGCTGACCGCCGCCGGCTTCCAGCTCAAGGGATCGGGCTGGTACGCGACCGACTTCCGCGGCAGCACCAGTGGTGCCGGCGGTACCAGCGCACCGGCCAGCGCCGCCTCCGAATCGGCGGCTCCGACGGCTTCGGCTGCGGCCAGCGACAGCCCGGCGCCTGCCGCTGGCGGCTGCGGCGGCTCCTGCGCCTGTCACTGACCCGAAGGCACCGACATGTCCGCATTGCGCAAATGGCTGCTGTCCGGCCTGCTGACCCTGGTGCCCCTGGTCATCACCCTCTGGGTGCTCGACTGGGTGGTGTCGACGCTGGACCAGACGCTCAGGATCCTGCCCGAGGCCTGGCAGCCACAGCAACTGTTCGGGATGCATATCCCGGGCCTGGGCGTGCTGTTCGCGCTGCTGATCGTGCTGTCGATCGGCGCGCTGGCGTCCAATTTCATCGGCAACAAGCTGGTCAACTGGTGGCACGCGCTGCTGCACCGGATCCCGGTCGTGCGTTCGATCTATTCCGGCGTCAAGCAGGTGTCCGACACGCTGTTTTCCGAGAAGGGCAATGCCTTTCGCAAGGCGCTGCTGGTGCAGTGGCCGCGCGACGGCATGTGGACCATCGCCTTCCTGACCGGCCAGCCCGGCGGCGACGTGGCGCGCCACCTCAATGGCCTGGACTATCTCAGTGTCTTCGTGCCGACCACGCCCAACCCGACCGGCGGCTACTTCGTGATGGTGCACAAGCGCGATTGCGTCGAGCTCGCGATGAGCGTCGACGAGGCGTTGACCTACGTGATCTCCATGGGCGTGATCGTGCCCGGTGGCGCCAAGGCGCTGCAGGCGGCCGAGGCGTCGGCCAGCGCGGCCTGAAGCCCCCATCCCCGACATTTCTAGAAAGCTGAATATGGCAATGCGTTCCGAATACTGCGGTCTGGTGACCGAGGCCCTGCTGGGTCAAACCGTGACCCTATGCGGCTGGGTCAACCGCCGCCGCGACCATGGCGGCGTGATCTTCGTCGACCTGCGTGACCGCGAAGGCTATGTCCAGGTCGTCTGCGACCCGGACCGCCCCGAGATGTTCGCGATCGCCGAAGGCCTGCGCAACGAGTTCTGCATCCAGGTCAAGGGCCTGGTGCGCGCCCGCCCGGAAGGCACGACCAACGACAACATGAAGAGCGGCAAGATCGAGCTGCTGTGCCACGAGATCGTCGTGCTCAACGCGTCCGTCACCCCGCCGTTCCAGATCGACGACGACAACCTGTCCGAGACCACCCGTCTGACGCACCGCGTGCTCGACCTGCGCCGTCCCTACATGCAGAAGAACCTGATGCTGCGCTACAAGGTGGCCATGGAGGTGCGCAAGTTCCTCGACGCCAACGGCTTCATCGACATCGAGACGCCGATGCTGACCAAGTCCACGCCCGAAGGCGCGCGTGATTACCTGGTGCCCAGCCGCGTCCACGACGGCCATTTCTTCGCGCTGCCGCAAAGCCCCCAGCTGTTCAAGCAGCTGCTGATGGTGGCCGGCTATGACCGCTACTACCAGATCACCAAGTGCTTCCGCGACGAGGACCTGCGCGCCGACCGCCAGCCGGAATTCACCCAGATCGATATCGAGACCAGCTTCCTGACCGAGGAGGACATCCGCTCGATGTTCCAGGGCATGATCAAGAGCGTGTTCCAGCAGACCATGGGCGTGGACCTGGGCGAGTTCCCCTGCATGCCCTACGCCGAAGCGATGCACCGCTACGGCTCGGACAAGCCGGACCTGCGCGTCAAGCTCGAATTCACCGAGCTGACCGATGTCATGGCCGACGTCGACTTCAAGGTGTTCAGCGCGCCGGCGCAGGACAAGAACGGCCGCGTGGTCGCCCTGCGCGTGCCGGGCGGCGCCGAGATCAGCCGCAGCGAGATCGACGCCTACACCGACTTCGTCAAGATCTACGGCGCCAAGGGCCTGGCCTGGATCAAGGTCAACGATGTCGCCGCCGGCCGTGACGGTCTGCAGAGCCCGATCGTCAAGAACCTGCACGACAAGGCGATCAGCGAAATCCTGGCGCGCTCGGGCGCGCAAAACGGCGACATCCTGTTCTTCGGCGCCGACAAGGCCAAGGTCGTCAACGACGCCATCGGCGCGCTGCGCATCAAGATCGGCCACGGCGAACTGGCCAGGAAGCAGGGCTTCTTCGAGGACCGCTGGGCCCCGCTGTGGGTGGTCGACTTCCCGATGTTCGAGTATGACGACGAAGCCAAGCGCTGGAACGCCGTCCACCACCCCTTCACCGCGCCCAAGGACGGTCACGAGGACTACATGGACACCGATCCGGGCCAGTGCATCGCCAAGGCCTACGACATGGTGCTCAACGGCTGGGAGCTCGGTGGCGGCTCGATCCGTATTCACCGCGCCGAGGTCCAGAGCAAGGTCTTCAGCGCGCTCAACATCTCGTCCGAGGACGCCCAGCACAAGTTCGGCTTCCTGCTCGACGCGCTGCAGTACGGCGCGCCGCCGCACGGTGGCCTGGCCTTCGGTCTGGACCGCCTGATCACGCTGATGACCAAGGCCGAGTCGATCCGCGACGTGATCGCCTTCCCCAAGACCCAGCGTGCCCAGTGCCTGTTGACCCAGGCGCCGAGCCCGGTCGACGAGAAGCAGCTGCGCGAGTTGCACATCCGTTTGCGCAACACGCAAGCGGCCTGATATAGTGGCGCTGGTATAGTCATATTGACGGGAAAAACACCATGAATCAACTCGACACCGCACTCGAACCCAAGGAAAAACTGGTTGCCGACCTCAAGGTGGTCGTCTCCGATGCCGAGGAGCTGCTGGCTGCCACCGCGTCCCAGACCGGCGAGAAGATCGCCGAACTGCGCGAGCGCATGCAGACCAATCTGCGCATGGCCCGCCTCAAGCTGGCCGACGCCGAGGCTGCCCTGCGCGAGAGCACGCGCCAGGTGGCCAAGGCGACCGACCATTACGTGCACGAGAACCCCTGGAAGGCGATCGGCATCGCCGCCGGTGCCGGCCTGCTGGTCGGCATGCTGATCGGCCGCCGTTGATGCTCGCTTCGGCGTGCGCGTGATGGCCTCGGAAAACCGCCTGCACGCCGACCCAGCCCCCGAGCGCGTGACCCAGGCGCTGCGTGGCTGGCTGCGTGATGGGGTGGCCCTGCTGCGCGTGCGCCTGGAGTTGCTCGGGGTCGAGGCCCGCGAGCACGCCTTGGCCAGCGTCGAACTGCTGCTCGCCGGTCTGGCTGTGCTGCTGTTTCTCGGCCTGGGGCTGGGCTTCCTCGCGATACTGCTCACCGTCCTGCTGTGGGACAGCCACCGCCTGCTGGCACTGTCCGTCTTTGCCACCCTGTTCCTGACGCTGGGCGGCATCGCCTTGGCTCTGCTGCTGCGCCGCTGGCGGGCCGCGCAGCGCTGGTTCGAGTCCAGCCTGAACGAGCTCAGGCAGGACAGCGAGCGTCTTTTACCGTGACCGCGCCCTGACATGAATTCGCGCCAGCAGCGCCTCTGGATGCGCCGTCAGGAGTTGCTGCGCCAGTCATCCGACCTGCGCGACCGTCTGCAACTGCATGCCCAAGGCCTCGCGCCGGTGCTGCGGGGCGCTGACCGCGCCTGGGCCGCTGGCGTCTGGTTGCGTGACCATCCCCTGGTGCCGGCCGCGGTGTTGTTGCTGCTGGTCTGGCGCCGCCCGCGCGGCTTGCTGCGCTGGGGCCGGCGCGCCTGGGCCGCCTGGCAGCTGGCCAAGCGCGTGCGCGCGGCCTGGGGCCCGCTGCGCTAACGGGGCGCTGTTCGGCCCCAGTCCTCACTGGCCAGCAATTCTCAATTTGGCCGAACGAGAGCAAACTGAGGGCGTAGAGACTTCAAGCAGAGGCTGTCATGGCTGGAGTGGTCAAGGGCAAGACGCTGGATTTCGCGCAAGTGATGCATCGGGTGCGCG
>NZ_JAQTZS010000008.1 GCF_028687635.1 Malikia sp.
CTGACTTTCAGCGGGAGAAAGCTCAAATCATCTTCTGTCATCGTTGCGTCCGCAGTTCTTGGTTGCGGACGCAATCCTGTCAAACCTCGGCCACCGGCGCCAGGGCGTAGTTGTTCACGCGCTTACAATACATCGGCACCACGCGCCAGGCCAACGAGCGCAACGAGCTCTACGGCGTGATCTCCGACAAGGGGACGACAACCAGCGGTTGCTCGTTCAAGGTCCAGGGCGTGCCGGTGCAGGCCGTCAGCACGACACTGTGCGCGAGCATCGTCAACGGCGACTATGTCGAGGCCAAGGGCCGGATCGTCAACGGTGTACTGGAAGCGACCCGCATCGAGTTCGAAGGTCAGCACAAGACCGAAGACTATTCGGATGACTCGACCGATTCGGACCGTGACGGTCTGCGTTACAAGAGCCTGACCCCGCCGGCATCGAACAACTCGACGACTCCGGCCAACCCCTCGCGCAGCTTCGAGATTTACGGCAACCTGAGCTGCTCGGCGCTCAACACCGCATGCACGCTGCAGAGCGGAACGGTGAGCTACACCGCAGACCTGAGCTCGGCGAGCTGGGAGCACGGCTCAATCGTCAGCGGCTTCGTCGAGGCCAAAGGCTACCTGTCGGGCAGCAGCTTCAAGGTTTTGACATCCTCCCCGCCTTAAAGGGCGGGGATTCCTGCTGCCAGACGGCGATGTCCCGCCGCGAGAATGTTCCTGGCCGCGTTCACGTCCCGGTCGTGGACCGTCGCGCACTCGCTGCAAGCCCATTCTCTTATTCGCAAACCCGCCCTACCTTTCGGACTGCTGGCGGGAATGCCCCCGCAGCACGAGCAAGTCTGGGTTGAATACGCTTCGTTGACTACCTCGAAGACGATACCGGCCTGATGGCTCTTGTATTCCAACATCGTCTTGAACATGGCCCAGCCCGCATCCAGCGTGGACTTGGCCATTCTGGTCTTGACCAGCTTGGCGCTGGCCACGTCGCCCACGAAGATGGCGGCGTTCTGTTGCACCAGGGCGGTGCTCAATTGGTGCAGCGCATCCTTGCGCTGGTTTCTGATCCGGGCGTGAAGGGCCTTGACGCGCCGTTTCTTTCTCGCCCGCTGGGCGGTGGCCAGCTTTTGCTCATGCGCCCGGTACCAGCGGCCTTCGATACGCTGGCCATCTGAACAAACGGCCGCCTCCTTCAGGCCCAGGTCGATGCCCACCGCTGCCGTGCCCGCGCTCGGTTTTGCTGGCACCTGCACCGCCACGTTGAAGTACCAGCGGCCCCGGCTGTCCTCGCTGAACGAGCCGGCGCGCAACTCGTAATCCGACAGACCATAGCTGTCCCACAGGCCGAACTTTTGGCCGGCAAAGTGGATCTGCCCGGCCTTGTAGCGGGCGTGCCCACCCTTGCACGGAATCCAGCCCAACGAGTATTTCGATGATTGGGGGTTCGATACCCGCCAGTTCAGGCGTGAGCGTTTGAACTGCTTGCGCCGGGTGGCGTATTCAGCGCAGACGACTTGCACGGTGCCGCTGCCGATGGTGATGCCGTCGCACTGGCTGAACCCGGCGGTGAGCTTTTGCAGGTCGTAGCCACTGAGCCACTGGTGGCGCTCGCGGATGGCGCGGGCACTGGTCTCGTTGCAGAAGTTGAACACCTGATTGACCTCACGGGCCATCGACGACAGCACGCGGGCGTGCTTGTCCTTGATGCGCAGCTGGAGGGTCTTGGTGGCGGTGTTCACGGCGAACATGATAGGGCATGGACTGCGCAGCAGGCTACAGGCCGTACCGGCCTGATCGCTCGAACCTCGGGCTGAACCCCGAGGCTTGCCGCTCAGTTCTGGTCAAGATCGAGTCCAAGAGCAGCAGCTACTGATAGCTACTGAGCCTGGCGCACCAGACGGCGCCCGGCTCACTCGCCCAGGTAGGCCGCTCTCACCTTGGGGTCGTTCAGCATCTCGCTGCCCCGGCCTCTCATCGTGATCAGGCCCGAGTCCATCACGTAGCCGCGATCGGCCAGCGCCAGCGCGCGGCTGGCGTTCTGCTCGACCAGCAGCACGGTCATGCCCTGGTCATGGACATCCTTCACGACCTCGAAGATCTTGTCGACCATGATCGGCGACAGGCCCATCGAGGGCTCGTCGAGCAGCAACAGCTTCGGCTGGCTCATCAGCGCGCGGCCCATCGCCAGCATCTGCTGCTCGCCGCCCGACATGGTGCCGGCGAGCTGGTCCTTGCGCTCGCGCAGCCGTGGGAAGATCTCGAACATGCGCTCGATGTCGGCCGCGATGCCGGCCTTGTCGTTGCGCAGGTAGGCGCCCATCTGCAGGTTCTCGGTGATGGTCATGCGCGTGAAGACGCCGCGGCCCTCGGGCACCATGACCAGGCCCTGCCCGACCAGATCCCAGGGTCCCTGGCCCTTGAGACTGCGGCCCAGGTACTCGATGTCGCCGCCCTGGATCCCCTGCGTGCCGGTGATGGCCTTCATGGTGGTGGTCTTGCCGGCGCCATTGGAGCCGATCAGCGACACCAGCTCGCCCGCGCGAACCTCGAAATCCACCCCCTTGACCGCCTGGATGCCGCCGTAGGCGACCTTCAGGCCCTTGACTCTCAGCAATGCGTCGGCCATATCAATGTGCTCCGGTGCCCAGATAGGCTTCGATGACTTTTTCGTTGTGCTGCACCTCGGCTGGCGTACCAGCGGCCAGCAGCTTGCCGTACTCGAGCACGGTGACGCGGTCGCACAGGCCCATGACCAGCTTGACGTCGTGCTCGATCAGCAGCACGGTGCGGTTGTCCTGCCGGATGCGCTCGATCAGCTCGCGCAGCATGACCTTCTCGGTCGCGTTCATGCCGGCGGCCGGCTCGTCGAGCGCGATCAGCTGCGGGTCGGTCGCCAGCGCGCGGGCGATCTCGAGCCGGCGCTGGTCGCCGTAGCTCAGCGTGCGCGCCTTGAAATCGGCGTACTTGCCGATGCCGACATAGTCGAGCAGTTCGCGCGCGCGCTCCATGATCGCGCGCTCCTCGGCCTTGAAGCCGGGCGTGCGCAGGATCGCGCCCAGCAGGCCCGACTGGGTGCGCAGGTGGCGGCCCACCATCACGTTCTCCAGCGCGGTCATCTCGGAGAACAGCCGGATGTTCTGGAAGGTGCGCGCGATGCCGGCCTTGGCCACCTCGTGCACCGCCGTCGGCCGGTAGGGCTTGCCGCCGAGCTCGAAAGTTCCGCTGTCGGGCGTGTAGAGCCCGGTGATGACGTTGAAGAAGGTGGTCTTGCCGGCGCCGTTGGGGCCGATCAGACCGTAGACCTGGCCACGCTCGATGGTGAGCCCGACCTCGGACAAGGCCTGCAGGCCGCCGAAGCGTTTCGAGATGCCAGCGACTTTCAGTACGGTTTCTGCCATGGTTTTTCCTTGCGGCTCACTTGACATGCTGCAGGCTCTTGCCATGCTCGGAGGTCGGCCACAGGCCGCGCGGACGCACCAGCATCACGATGATCATGGCCAGCGCGGTCAGCAGCTGGCGCAGGATCGAGGCATCCAGTCGCCCGTCGGTCATGGCCTGCAGGGGACCGGCCACATAGCGCAGCACCTCGGGCAGCGCCGACAGCAGCACCGCGCCCAGGATCACGCCGGGCAGGTGGCCGATGCCGCCAAGCACGACCATCGCGACGATCATGACCGATTCGAGCAGGCTGAACGATTCGGGCGAGATGAAGCCCTGGAAGCCCGCGAACATCGAGCCCGAGATGCCACCGAAGCTCGCGCCCATGCCGAAGGCCAGCAGCTTCATGTTGCGGGTGTTGATGCCCATCGCCTTGGCGGCGATCTCGTCCTCGCGGATCGCCATCCAGGCGCGGCCGATGCGCGAATACTCGATCCGGTGCGAGACCAGCACCACCCCCAGCACCAGCGCCAGGAACAGGTAGTAGTAGAGCGTGACCGAGGCGATCTCGAAGCCGAACAGTTCGAGCTTCTTGCCGAAGTTGAGACCGAACAGGTGGATGGCGTCGATCTGGTCGATGCCCTTGGGGCCGTTGGTGATGTTGACCGGATGGTCCAGGTTGTTCATGAAGACGCGGATGATCTCGCCGAAACCCAGCGTCACGATCGCCAGGTAGTCGCCGCGCAGCTTGAGCGTGGGCGCGCCCAGCAGCACGCCGGCGATGCCGGCCAGCAGCGCCGCCAGCGGCACGATGACGAGCAGCGACATGTGCATGCCTTGCGGGAACAGCGCGGCGATGGCCGGGAAGGTGTCGATCAGGTGCGGCGAGGACAGCAGGCCGTAGAGATAGGCGCCGACCGCGAAGAAGGCGACGTAGCCCAGGTCGAGCAGGCCGGCATAACCGACCACGATGTTGAGGCCCAGCGCCAGCATCACGTAAAGCAGCGCCATGTCGGCGATGCGCACCCAGGCATTGCCGAAGCCCTGCAACAGCAGCGGCAGCACCAGCAGCGCCAGCGCGAACAGCAGCGTTTGGAATTTGTTCAGTTTCATGGGGTACTCCGGTTCCCGTCAGGCGCGGTCGGCCACGCGCTCGCCCAGCAGGCCCGAGGGGCGCAGGGTCAGCATGATGATCAGCACGACGAAGGCGAAGATGTCGGTGTAGTGGCTGCCCAGCACGCCGCCGGTCAGCTCGCCGATATAGCCCGAGCCGATCGCCTCGATCAGGCCCAGCAGCAGGCCGCCGACCACGGCGCCGGCCAGGTTGCCAATGCCGCCGAACACCGCCGCCGTGAAGGCCTTGAGACCCGGCAGCATGCCCATGGTGTGCTGCACCGTGCCGTAGTTGGAGGCCCACATCACGCCCGCGATGGTCGCCAGCACGGCGCCGATCACGAAGGTCGAGCCGATCACGAAATCGGGCCTGACCCCCATCAGGCTGGCCACGCGCGGGTTCTCGGAGGTCGCGCGCATCGCGCGGCCGAGCTTGGTCGAGTTGACCAGCCACATCAGCACCGCCAGCGACACGGCGGTCAGGCCCAGGATCATGATCTGGGTCGGCGTGATCACCGCGCCACCGAACTCGTAGGGCGTGCTCGGCAGCAGGGTCGGGAAGGACTTGTAGTTCGGCTTCCAGATGATCATGGCCAGCGTCTGCAGCAGGATGCTCATGCCCATCGCGGTCAGCATCGGCGCCAGCTTGGGGCTGTTGCGCAGGCGCCGGTAGGCGACACGTTCGATGGTCCAGTTGAGCGCGGCGGCCACCACGCTGGCCAGCGCCATCGCGACCAGCAGCACGAGCCAGCCCGGCAGACCGGGAAAGGCCTCCTGCAGCAGGCCGACCAGGGTCCAGCAGGTCAAGGCACCGACCATCAACACCTCGCCATGGGCGAAGTTGATCAGATTGACGATGCCGTAGACCATGGTGTAGCCCAGCGCGACCAGGGCATACATGCTGCCCAGCACCAGACCGTTGATGATCTGCTGAAGCAAGACTTCCATAATGACTCCATTGACTGATGGCCCTTCCCGGAAGGGTGAGGGCAGGTGCGCCGATTGTATGCAGCCGGGTTGCCGCAGAGGTCCTGAGCGCTAGTGGTTTACCCGCAGGCCAGCGCGGGGGCGGCATCAGGCGACTCGGTGCCACTGACGCCGGTTTGCGCTGACTTCACGCCCAGCCTGAAATAATATATACAAAAATAAAGAGAATATAAAACAAGGCAATCATCTTGTTAAACCAAGAAAAAAATAATAAATTTGCCTTTTCATCGCTTAAAACTTACAGTCATCGCTCACGATCTACTTCGTTGCAGCGATGGACTCGAACACCGAAGCCCGGCCTCTGCTGGCCGTCTCCCCCGAGCGGCATCTGCTCGAGGGCTGTGTGTCGACGCAGTCGCTCAAGGAGCGGCTGCCGACCGGCAGCGCGCTGGCGGCGCTGGGGCAGCTCAGGCAATGGCTGGCCGAACTGGTCGAGCTGAGGCAATGCCCGCTGGAACACTGGCTGGACCTGATCGGGCAGATCGAAAAACTGGCCGAGTACCACCAGCTCCGCCTGGTGCCGCAGTACCTCGACGCGCAGCGCATGCGCAAGCTCAGCGAGAGCGAGATCTGGCGCACGACCTTTGGCTACTGGCAGCAACTGGGCCACGCCTACCTGCAATGCCTGCTGCGCTACCAGGCGGAACCCGACGAGGTACGAAATTTCCGATCCCGGCTGCCGCTGGTGCTGACCCGTCTGTTGCACACCCTGGCCCGGCAGCACGAATGGTCACTGTTGCGCTATGCGCATGTCGAAGAGCGCATCTGGCGCGACCTCGGCCAGTGCTACCTGCTGGCGGAAAGCTGGGGGCTGGCCGAACGGCGCTGCGTCCTGCACGAAGGCCGGCCGGGCGAATCGACGCCCAAGCAGGAACTGCTCAAGACCCTGATGCTGTCGATGGCGGCGCCCGATGCCCTGGCGCCGGTCCAGCTGTACATAGCGGAACGCCTCTCGGCCCACCTGAGCCCCTATTTCGCGCTGCACACCACGGCAGGTCCCGGCTGCGCCTTCTGCTTCGACCTGTCGCTACACCAGCCGCCGACGCGGGTAGCAGGCGGCGCGGCGGCGACGACCGCACCGCTGTCGCGCTTCTTCGGTGCGGGAACCTCGGCGCTGGCGCTGCAGAAACTGATCACGCAGGCGCAACAACATGGCCAACTGACCCGCGAGGTCGGCTTGGGCAGCGAATTCTCGCGGGCCGACCTGCTGGCAACGCTGCACCACCTGGAGCGCCACTGGGCGGATGCCAGGCCAGCCCGACGCAGCAAGCGCGAGCCCACCCTGTCCCGCATGACCGTGCTGCCGGGCCTGTTGCCGGCGCTGCGCTGGCTGGGACAGCTGCAGGAAGGCGGCAAGGGCGCGATGCCCATTCCACTCAGGGCCGAGAGCTGGGTCGTCTCCGACCACAGCGCGGAAGGATTCGGCGCCACGCTGCCCGCGCAACCATCCGACTGGCTAACGGTCGGCACGCTGATCGGCACGCGGGTGCAAAGCGCCGCAGCCATGCGCATGGGACTGTTGCGGCGCATCACGGCCGAGACCGACACGCACTATCGCATCGGAGTCGAACTGATCGGCCAGCAGGCCGTCCGCGTGAACTTGCGCCCCGTCCTGCCGCATCAGGACGGTGGCCCCATGTCGAAGGGCCAGACCGCCATCCTGCTCAGCCTTCGCCCCGACGAACAGGATGCGGTGGAATTGTTGCTGCCACCCGATGCGCTTGGACTGCGCCGCCTGCAGATGCAGCTGGGAACACGCCACTTCATCATCGAGACGCTCGAACTGGTCGAACAGGGCCGTGACTACCGACGCGTTCGTTACCGGCTGTTGCCGCTGGGCTGAAGCCAGCCGGAAAAAACAAAAGCCCCACAGCTTGTGGCTGCGGGGCTATGTATGGTGGGTCGTGCGGGACTCGAACCTGCGACCAATTGATTAAAAGTCAACTGCTCTACCAACTGAGCTAACGACCCAATCGAGCGTGATGAATCGCCATCTGCTCGAAAACTGAATGCTGAAGACTGTCGTCTGCAGCAGCTTGAATGGTGGGTCCTGAGTGACTCGAACACTCGACCTACGGATTAAGAGTCCGCTGCTCTACCAACTGAGCTAAGAACCCATTCAATCTGGCACCAGTCGCCTCATGAGACAACTGAACTTCCTTGACGGAAGAAGGCTTGCAGCGGCCAAGCTGCTCCTCGGTATTTGGTGGGTCCTGAGTGACTCGAACACTCGACCTACGGATTAAGAGTCCGCTGCTCTACCAACTGAGCTAAGAACCCGAGAAGCGGCTATTATCGCACAAAACCGGCATGCCGAAAAATCGGCGACAATTTTTTCATGAACGATACACAAGCCAAACCGCCCCGCTCCAACAATTCCTCCAGCCAGCCGCGTCGGCGCCGTGGTCCGGCCCCGGCCAGCCAGGGCCAGGCACGCGCGCAGGCGCCGGCCCATCCCGTGCTCCAGCAGTTGGCCGACTGGTATCCCAAGCTGTTCGGCGAACAGCCGCGCCCGCTCAAGCGCGGCATCTACGCCGACCTGCTGGCCGCCCAGCCCGAGGGGCTGGAGGCGGAGGGCCTCAAGGCGGCGCTGGCGCTGCACACCCGCTCGACCCGCTACCTCAGCGGCGTCGCGGCCGGTCAGGCCCGCCATGATCTGGCGGGCCAGGCGGTCGAGGACATGGCGCCCGAGCATGTGCTGCATGCCTTGCTGGAAGTCCACCGCCGCCGCCAGACGCGCAGCCAGGAAGACCTCCGCCCCAAGCTGCGCCAGCGCATCGCTCAGGCCTTCGAGGCCTCGGGGCTGAGCCGCGAGGACTACGCCGTGCTGCTGCCCAGTCGCGACCCGGCGGTGCAGGCGCTGTTTGACCAGGCGCTCGACGAGGCGGCCGCGCGCGCGGCCAAGGACGCCGCGCTGCACCGCGCCTACAGCGCCAGCGGTCTGGAGCCGGCCGCCTTCGCCGACAGCTACGGTCTGCCAGCGGCCGAGGTCCAGCGCATGCTGGAACGCGTCAAGCGCCGCAGCCAGCAGACCTGAAGCGGCCCGCACCCATGCAAAAAGCCCCGAGAAGGGGCTTTTTGCTGCGCGATCCGTCCCTGAAGAACGGATTTGTCGTCAGACGCGCTGAGCCAGCTCGACGGCCTTGCCGATGTAGCTGGCCGGCGTCATGGCCAGCAGCCGGTCCTTGTCGGCCTGCGGGATCTCCAGCGAGACGATCAACGCATGCAGCGCCTCGGCCGTGACCGACTTGCCGCGCGTGACTTCCTTGAGCTTCTCGTAGGCGCCCGGCACGCCGTAGCG
This sequence comes from Malikia sp., assembly GCF_028687635.1. Classification (GTDB taxonomy): domain Bacteria; phylum Pseudomonadota; class Gammaproteobacteria; order Burkholderiales; family Burkholderiaceae_C; genus Malikia. The sequence goes on from NZ_JAQTZS010000008.1 coordinate 8,776, forward strand.
GCGCATGACGGTCTGGATCGGCTCGGCCAGCACTTCCCAGGCCGCGTCGAGATCGGCGGCCAGCGCCTCCTCGTTGAGTTCGAGCTTGTTCAAGCCGGTCATCAGCGACTGGTGCGCCAGCACGGCGTAGCCGAGCGCGACGCCGATGTTGCGCAGCACGGTCGAGTCGGTCAGGTCGCGCTGCCAGCGGCTGATCGGCAGCTTCTCGGACAGGTGCTTCAGCACCGCGTTGGCCAGGCCCAGGTTGCCTTCGGCGTTCTCGAAGTCGATCGGGTTGACCTTGTGCGGCATGGTGCTGGAGCCGATCTCGCCGGCCTTGAGCTTCTGCTTGAAGTAGCCCAGCGAGACGTAACCCCAGATGTCGCGCGACAGGTCGATCAGGATGGTGTTGCTGCGCGCGACGGCGTCGAACAGCTCGGCCATGTAGTCGTGCGGCTCGATCTGGATCGAGTAGGGCTGGAAGGTCAGGCCCAGACCGATCTTGGCGTCGGCCGGGGTGGTGGCGGTCGCCTCCGGGGTCTCGACCACGGCGCGGCTGAAGGCTTCCCAGTCAAACTCGGGCCAGGCGCTCAGGTGGGCGTTGTAGTTGCCGACGGCGCCGTTCATCTTGCCCATCAGCGCGACATCGGCGATCTTGGCGCGCACGGTGAACAGGCGCATGGCGACGTTGCCGAGCTCCTTGCCGACGGTGGTCGGGCTGGCGGTCTGGCCATGGGTGCGGCTGAGCATCGGCACGGCGGCGAACTTGTGCGCCAGGGTGCGCAGCTTGGCGATGATGCCGTCCAGGCCCGGCAGCAGGACCTGGTCGCGACCGGCCTTGATCTGCAGCGCGTGGCTGGTGTTGTTGATGTCCTCGCTGGTGCAGGCGAAATGCACGAACTCGCCGGCCTTGCGCAGCTCGGGCCAGCCGTCGAAGGCGCCCTTGACGCCCATGGCGGCGTTGCCACGGATCCAGTACTCGACCGCCTTGACGTCGTGGTTGGTGGTCTTCTCGATCGCCTTGATCGCCTCGGCGTCGGCCGGGCTGAATTGGGCCACCACGGCGCGCAGATGGGCGCGCGCGACCGCCGACAGCGGCGGGAATTCGGCGAAGCCGGCGTCGCTCAGGTGCTCGAACCAGGCCAGCTCGACCTGCACGCGGCGGTGCATGTAGCCGTACTCGCTCATGAAGGGGCGCAGCGCGGCGAGCTTGGCCGAGTAGCGGCCGTCCAACGGCGACAGGGCCGTGACGGGAGAAAATTCGACAGGGATGGGTGCTTGCATGATGGCCCGGATTGTAGAAGAGCGCGCGCCCGCCGAGGCGATCGACGGGCGCGGCCCGGGGCATAAAAGGTACCGCCAGGCGCCCCGAACCGAACGAGAGGAAGGAGGAGGATGGGCGGCTCGGGATTGCGACGGGCCACCGCGGGCCGCGCGTCCTGACGGTACAAGGTATCGATTCGCGACAGGCCCTCGCGCCTGCCGCTCCCCGGTTTGAGCGGGGCGGCGAAAGAAAGTTCCCGCCCCCGGCTCGCGCTCGACGACCCGCGCCGCCACCGCGGCGGCCCGCCAGCTTGCCGTTCAGCCGCCGCCGCTGATCGCGGCGGGCGTCAGATGGCGGACTTCAGCCCAGCACATGCGCCCAGAGCGCCTGGACCGCGTCGATCTGCGCCTGCAGCGGCACCGGATCGAACTGGGTCGTGGACTCGTCGAGCCGGGCGCGGTGCTGCAGGTGGCGCAGCTCGCGGTAGGCGACGGCCGCTGCCTCGCCCAGGCCGGCCGGCAGCAGACCGGCGGCTTCGGCGCGCTGCAGCAGCGCGATGTTGCCGACGTTGCCGCGCAGTTCGGGATGCTCGGCGCAGGCCGACAGCACCAGGAACTGGACGATGAACTCGACATCGATCATGCCGCCCGGGCTGTGCTTGAGGTCGAAGCGCCCCTCGCGCAGATGCTGGGCCTCGCGCATGCGTTCGCGCATGACGCGGATCTCGTCCTTGAGCGCCGGGATGTCGCGCGGCGCGGTCATCACGGCTTCGCGCACCGCCTCGAAACGGTCGACCAGCTCGGGCGCGCCGAGCACGCAGCGCGCGCGCGTGATGGCCTGGTGTTCCCAGGTCCAGGCGGTGTTGCTGCCGCGCTGCTGCTGGTAGTCGGCGAAGGCGTTGAAGGTCGTGATCAGCAGGCCCGAGTTGCCGTTCGGGCGCAGCGCGGTGTCGATCTCGTAGAGATCGCCCTCGCCGGTCTTGACGGTGAGCCAGTTGATCAGCTTGCGCACGAAGGCGGCATAGGCCTCGGGGGCGCGCTCGTCGTCGTCCTCGTAGACGAACACGATGTCGAGGTCGCTGCCGTAGCCGAGCTCCTTGCCGCCGAGCTTGCCATAGCCGATGATGGCGTGACGCGGGTCCTCGCGGTGGCGCTGCTTGAGGCGCTGCCAGCACCAGCGCCCGGTCACGCGCAGCACGGTGTCGGCCAGCGCGCTGAGGTCGTCGGCGACCTGCTCGACGCTCAGCACGCCCTCGACGTCGCGCGCCAGGGTGCGGAAGGTCTCGGCATGGGTGGCACGGCGCAGCAGGTCGAGCAGCGCCTCGTCGTCGTCCTCGCCGGTGGCGGCCAGCGACAGGCGGCGCGCCTCCAGCTCGGATTCGAACTGGGCCGGGTCGAAGCGGTCCTCGAACAGCTGGTGGCTGGCGAGCTCGTCGATCACGCCCGGGTGCTTGAGCAGGTAGCGCGCCGGCCACTTGGCGGAGCCGAAGATGCGCAACAGGCGCTCGTGCACCGAGGGCCGCTCCTGCAGCAAGGCGAGGTAGCTTTCGCGCCGCAGCAACGGTTCGATCCAGTCGGCCAGGCGCAGCGCGCCCTGCTCGCTGACCTTGCCTTCCTCGATCCAGGCCCCGGTGCGCTGCACCAGGCGCGCCAGCCGCACGCGGGCGTCCTCGCGCAGCGCCAGCACGCGCGGATGCTCCAGCCACTCGGCGACCTTGGCCGCGAAGGCGGGCGGCAGCTGGGGCAGCACCGACTGCAGGCTTTCGACGCCGCTGCGCGGCTGACCATTGCAGCCATTGCCGTTGCAGCCGGCCTGGGCCGACTGACCGAGCAGGGTATCGAACTCCTGTGCGACAAACTCGCGGTGCGCGTCGAGCGCATGCAGGAAGGCCGGGGTGTCGGCATGGCCCATGGTGGTGGCGATCCAGGCCAGGTCGTCATCGCGCGTCGGCAGGATATGGGTCTGCTGGTCGTCGAGGTACTGGATCCGGTGCTCGACCCGGCGCAGGAAATCGTAGGCCTCGGCCAGCTGCTGCGCGGTCGCGGCCGACATCAGGTTGGCCCGGGTCACGCGCTGCAGCGCGTCAAGCGTCGGGCGCTTGCGCAGCTCGGGGAAGGCGCCGCCGCGCACCACCTGCAGCAGCTGGACGGTGAACTCGATCTCGCGGATGCCGCCGCGCGAGAGCTTGACGTCGTGCGCGCGCTCGGGGTGGCCGGCAGCGCGCTTGGCCGCATGTTCGCGGATCTGGCGGTGCAGGCTGCGCAGCGCATCGAACACGCTGTAGTCGAGGTAGCGGCGGAACACGAAGGGCAGCACGACGCCACGCAGCTGACCCGCGCTGCCGTCGCGTATTGACGCCAGCGGCGCGACGATCCGGCTCTTGAGCCAGGCGAAGCGCTCCCACTCGCGACCCTGGACCAGGAAATATTCCTCCAGCGCGCCGAGCGAGACCGCCGGCGGGCCCGAGCTGCCGTTGGGGCGCAGCATCAGGTCGACCCGGAACACCTGGCCATGCTCGGTGATGTCGCCGACGGTGGCGTAGATGCGCTTGACCGCCTTGGCGAAATACTCGCGATTGCTGATGCGGTTGCGCCCGATCGCGTTGCCGGCGGTGTCGCCATCGTTGTCGTAGACGTAGATCAGGTCGATATCGCTCGACACATTGAGCTCGCGGGCACCGAACTTGCCCATGCCGACGACCCAGAGCGTGGCGCGCTTGAGCTGTACGCCCTGGGCGGGCGGCACCGACATGTCCTGGAACAGCGGCGCGCCGTGCAGCTCGTCGAGCTCCTGCTGCGCCTGGATCAGCGCCTGGTCGAGCGCGATCTCGGCCAGCTCGGTCACGGCCAGCGTGACCACGGCCAGCGGGGCCTCGCATTCGGTATCGATGACCGCCAGGCGTTCGAGCACCAGGTGGCGCAGCACGCGCAGCGCGGAGCCGAGGTCGAGGCCGCGCGCGCGCAGCGTCTCCAGGGTCTGCAGCATGGTGTCTCGCCGCGGCGCGCCGGGCGGCAGCAGCGCGAGCTCCTGCTCATAGCGGCGCCGGATGCGCTGCACGAAACGGGACTGCCCGGCGGCGCCGGGATGTTTGACAGCGAATTGCCCCGAAGCGGCGGCATCTGTCGCGTGGTTGACCATCATAATTCTCAGCCTATGAATCCAGTATCCAGCCACCCCTCGGCCATGCTGCGCCTGGCCGCCGGGTTGGCACGCGCCCTGCTCTGGCTGCTGCTGGCAGCCTGGTGCCTGATCGCACTCGGCTGGGGCGCGCTCCATTGGGTCATTGTGCCCCGAATCGGCCACTGGAAAGCTGACTTGGAACAAGCCGCCACGCAGGCACTGGGGGTACGGGTGGAGATCGGCGCGCTGCAGGCCGAATCGACCAGTGCGGTGCCCCAGCTGACGCTGCTCGACGTGCGCCTGCTAGACGCCCAGGGACGCGAGGCGCTGCGCCTGCCGCGCGTGCTGGGCGCGCTGTCGGTGCGCTCGCTGCTGAGCGGGGGTTTCGAACAGATCGTGGTCGATGCGCCCGAGCTGGAGCTGCGGCGCCGGGTCGACGGTGTGATCACGGTGGCGGGCATCGAGCTGTCGGATCGGGGCAGCCCGAGCGAGGCGGCCGACTGGTTCTTCTCGCAGCGCGAGTTCCTGCTGCGCGACGGCCTGCTGCGCTGGAGCGACGAGTTGCGCCCGCAGGCGCCGCCGCTGGAGCTGCGCGAGGTCAGCCTGCTGGTGCGCAACCCGGGCCGGCAGCATCAGCTGCGACTCGACGCCACGCCGCCGCCCGACTGGGGCTCGCGCTTCAGCCTGCGCGGGCGCTTTCGCCAGCCGCTGCTGTCGCTGGCCGGCGCGGGCGAGCTGAAGAGCTGGAGCGGCGAGCTCTACGGCAACTTCGACGAACTCAAGCTGCAGCGCCTGCGCCAGTACCTGGACCCGGGCGCGCTGCGGGCGATCGAGCTGCAGGACGGCGAAGGCGCGCTGAGCTTCTGGGCCGAGCTGCGGCGCGGCCAGTGGAGCGGCTTCACGGGTGAGCTGGCGCTGCGCCGGCTCGCGCTGCGGCTCGGCCCCGAGCTGACGCCGCTGGCGCTGCAGGAGCTGGCCGGCCATGTCGAGCTCAAGCGCCAGGACGGCGAGTTCGAACTCGCGACCGAACGGCTGGCCTTTCGCACCGGCGCAGGCCGGACCTGGCCGGGGGGCAATCTGCGTTACCGCGAGGCGCGCGCGCCGGACGGGACGCCGCGCGAGCGGCAGCTCCAGGGCGACCGGCTCGACCTGCTGGCGCTGCACCAGCTGGCCGAACACCTGCCCCTGCCCGCCGAGGGTCGGCAGTGGCTGGACCGGCTGCGGCCCACCGGGCTGGTCGAACAGCTTGATCTGCAATGGCGGGCCGGTCAAGCGCCACAGGGCCACTGGAAGGCCGAGGGGCGCGTGAGCGGACTGAGCTTGCGGGCCGGCCCCGATGAATCCGGCGGCATCGGGCGTCCGGGCCTGAACGGCGCCAGCCTCACGTTCGACGCGACCGAAGCCGGCGGACAGGCTAATCTGCAGCTGGAGCGCGGCGGACTCGACTTCCCGGGCCTGTTCGAGCAGCCCAGGCTGGACTTCGACCGGCTGCAAACCGAGTGGCAATGGAAAGTAGACGGCGAACGGATCGAGGTCGAGATCCCGCAGCTGAGCTTCGCCAACGCCGACGCCGAGGGTCAGGCCAAGGGGCGCTGGCAGACCAGCGATCCGGCCCGCAGCGGATCCAGACGCCGCTTCCCCGGTCAGCTTGAGCTCGACGCCACGCTGTCGCGCGCCGATGGCACGCGCGTGCACCGCTATCTGCCGTTGGGCGTGGGCACCGAGGCACGCCACTATGTGCGCGATTCGATCAAGCGCGGCCGATCGAACGATGCGCAATTCCGGGTCAAGGGCGACCTGTCGGATTTTCCCTTCAGTAAACCTGGTAGCGGCGAATTCAGCGTGCGCGCCAGCCTGAGCGGGGTCGAGCTCGACTATGTGCCGGCGCTGCGCAACGCCGAGGGCCGACCCGCCTGGCCGGCGCTGAGCCAGGCCGAGGGCGAGCTGCGGATTGACGGTAATTCGCTCGCCATCCTGAAAGGCCGGACCCAGGTCGCCGGCCTGCCGCTGCTGCGCGCCAGCCAGGTCGAGGCCCGCATCCCGGATCTGGCCCATGCCCCGCAACTGCAGATCAAGGGCCAGATCGCCGGTCCGGCGGCCGATGCGCTGGCCTTCGTCAACCGTTCGCCGCTGCTGGGCATGACGGGGCACGCGCTGGAGCAGACCCGCATCGATGGCCAGACCCAGGTCCAGCTCCAGCTCGACCTGCCGCTCGAACGGCTGGAGAACGCCAAGGTCGATGGCCAGGTGCAGTTTCCCGGCAACGACATGCAGTTCACGCCCGACACCCCGAAGCTGGCCGGCACCCGGGGCACGCTGCGCTTCAGCGAGCAGGGCTTCAACGTGCCGCAGGCGCGTACCCAGCTGCTGGGCGGCGAGCTGACTTTCCAGGGGGGCATGGCGCCAGGCCAGGGGGCGGCGGTGAGCTTCCGTGGCCAGGGCAGCGCGAGCGCCACCGGCCTGCGCCAGGCATCCGAATGGGCGCCACTGGCAACGCTGGGGCAGGTCGCCAGCGGCAGCACCGCCTACCAGGTGCAGCTCGATTTCCAGGGCGCCGCGACGACAGTGCTGGTCAACTCCAGCCTGCAAGGGATGGCCATCGCCCTGCCCACCCCGCTGGGCAAGGCGGCTGCCGACAGCCTGCCGGTGCGCTTCGAGATCGCGCCGCAAGCGGCGTCCGGCGGCCGCTGGCGCGACCTCATGAGCCTGGATCTGGGGCCGCCCGGCCAGCCCATCGTCAGCGCCCGCTACGAGCGCGAGCACGAAGGCGAACACACCCGGGTGCTGCGCGGCGCGCTGGCGCTGGGAGCCGAGCGCCCCGCCCTGCCGGCCAGGGGCGTGCAGGCACGGTTCGAGTTCGACCAGCTCCCACTCGACGCCTGGCAGGAAGCGCTGGGGGCGGTGGACCGCGCAGCGCCGGCAGCTCCGGCCGGTGCGGCGGGACCTGCTCACCCTTACTGGCCCGGCGTACTGGCACTGCGCGCCCGCCGGATCGAGCACGAAGGCCGCAGCTTCCATGACCTGAACCTGAACGGCACGCTGGAGCGCAACGGCTGGCGCGGCACGGTCGAGGCACGCCAGCTCAAGGGCCGGATCGAATACCAGCCGGCCGACGCCGACTCGCCCGGGCGCATCCAGGCCCGGCTGGAACGCCTGAGCCTGCCGCACAGCGCCGCCAGCGAGATCGAGCAGCTGACCCAGCAGGTGCCGGTGCGGCTGCCGGCGCTCGACATCGTGGTGCAGGACTTCGAGCTCGGCTCGCGCAAGCTGGGCCGGCTCGAAATCGAGGCGGTCAATCGCATGCCCGGCCCGGCCCAGCGCGGGGCCGGCAGCGTGTGGCGGCTCGAAAAGCTTAACCTGACCCTGCCCGAGGCGCGGCTGCAGGCCTCGGGCAACTGGGCCATCGCGGCGCTGCCCAAGGGCAGCGAGGCCGCGCAACGGCGCACCGCGCTGCAACTCAGGCTGGACATCAGCGATGCCGGCGCGCTGCTGGCGCGGCTGGGCATGCCGGGCGTGGTACGCGGCGGCCAGGGCAACTTGTCCGGCCAGGTCGGCTGGCTGGGCTCGCCACTGGCGCTGCATCCCCCCAGCCTGAACGGCGAACTGCAGCTCGACCTCGAGCACGGCCAGTTCCTGCAGGCCGATCCCGGCCTGGCCAAGCTGCTCGGCGTGCTGAGCCTGCAGGCACTGCCACGCCGTCTGACGCTGGACTTCCGCGACATCTTCAGCCAGGGCTTTGCCTTCGACTCGGTGCGTGGCGACGCGCAGATCGTGCAAGGCGTGATCAGCAGCGACAACCTGCAGATGAAGGGCGTCAACGCCGCCGTCTTGCTGGAGGGATCGGCCGATCTCGGCAGCGAAACGCAAGACATCACCGCGCTCGTGATCCCCGAGCTCAATGCCGGCGGCGCCTCGCTGATGGCGAGCCTGGTCAACCCGGCCATCGGGCTGGGCAGTTTCGTGGCGCAATACCTGCTCGGCAAGCCGCTGCAGGCGGCGGCCACGCAACAATTCCATGTCAGCGGCTCGTGGTACGACCCGAAAGTGGAAAAAATGCAGCGCAATGCCGCTAAGCTACCCAAAAACAATCCAGGAGCACAGCCATGAAAGTCGCCGCCATCCAGATGGTCTCGGAAATCAGCGTGGACCACAACCTGGCCCAGGCGCACCGGCTGCTCGACCAGGCCGCCGCGGCCGGCGCCGAGCTGGCCGTGCTGCCCGAGTATTTCTGCTTCATGGGCCACAACGACCGCGACAAGCTGCTGCTGGCCGAGACACCTGGGCTGGGCAAGGTGCAGGACTTCCTGTCCGACACGGCGCGCGAGCTCGGCCTCTGGATCGTGGGCGGCACCCTGCCGATGGCCACCGACGACCCCGAGCGCGCGGCCAATGCCTGCCTGGTCTACAACCCGAAGGGCAAGCTGGCCGCACGCTACGACAAGATCCACCTGTTCCGCTACGACAACGGCCGCGAACGCTATGACGAAGCCGCCGCGCTGGCCGCCGGCGAGCAGCCGACCAGCTTCGCGCTGAAGGACCATGGCGGCCAGGACTGGCGCGTGGGCCTGAGCGTGTGCTACGACCTGCGCTTTCCCGAGCTGTACCGCCAGCTCGGTGCCGACATCATCGTGGTGCCGTCGGCCTTCACGCACACGACCGGCCAGGCGCACTGGGAGGTGCTGCTGCGCGCCCGCGCGATCGAGAACCAGGCCTACGTGATCGCCAGCGCACAGGGCGGCCTGCACGAGAACGGCCGCCAGACCTGGGGCCAGACCCTGATCATCGACCCCTGGGGTCAGATCCTGGGCCAGCACGCGGTCGGCGCCGGCCTGGTGGTCTGCGAACTCGACCCGGCGCGGCTGCAGTCGGTGCGCCAGCAGTTGCCGGCACTGCAACACCGCAAACTGTGACCCATCTCCCCGCAGCGGCCTGGATAACAACGCGACGCGGAAGCCGAAGCGTGAGAAAATTTTCCGGATGAATCGCCCGCCCCCGCCATCCACAGCCCCCTCAGCCGGCCCCGAACGCCTGCTCGCAGCCGCCAGACGACACGCACGCCACTCGGCGCTCGCCGCGAGCGCCCTGCTGCTGGCCGCCTGCAGCACGGTGGATCAGCCACGGCCAGATCGCCTGCCGCCACACTCGGCTGGCGCGTCAACCGTCCCGAGGGCGCGGATCGCCGTGGTCACGCCACAGAGTTCGCAGGCCTGGCAATGGGCCGACAGCCAGCCGCTGCCGGCGCCGATCGCGCGCGGCAAGAGCGTCTGGACGCCGGCGCGCTGGAGCGAGCTGCCGGGCTGGGGCTACGACGCCCTGCACGAGGCCTGGAACGCCTGGCTGCGCAGCTGCGAACGGCCGGCGGCCGGCTTCGGCCCGGTCTGCGCCGAGGTGCGCCAGCTCACGCTGGGCGGCGCCGAGGAACAACACGACTGGCTGATGCGCCGCCTGCAGCCCTACCGCCTGAGCGCGCCCGCCGGCGAGACCAAGGGCCTGCTGACCGGCTACTACGAGCCGGTCATGAGCGCCAGCCGGCAAGCTGGCGCGGGCTTCGGCGTGCCACTGTATGGCCTGCCGCCCGGCGTGAGGAACGGATCGGCCTGGTACAGCCGGCAGGAGATGGAGCGCTCGCCGCAGGCACAGGCCGCGCTGCGCGGCCAGGAGATCGCCTGGCTGGCCGATCCGATCGACGCGCTGCTGCTGCAGATCCAGGGCTCGGGGCGGCTGACCATCACCGAGCCCGATGGCAGCCGGCGCCAGGTGCGGCTGGCCTACGCGGGCAACAACGGCCACCCTTACCAGAGCGTGGCGCGCTGGCTGCTCGACCGCAAGCTGATCAGCAGCGGCAGCTGGGAAGCGATCCGCGCCTGGGCACTGCAGAACCCGCAGCGCGTGCCCGAGATGCTGGCGGCCAACCCGCGCATGGTGTTCTTCCGCGAGGAGCCGCTCGGCGAGCTGGAGGCGCGCTTCGGCCCGCGCGGCGCGCAGGGCGTGGCGCTGACGCCGGGCCGCTCGATCGCGGTCGACCGCGACAGCATCCCCTACGGCACCCCGGTCTGGCTGCGCAGCGCCGGCCCGGCGGCACAGTTCGAGAAGCTGGTGCTGGCGCAGGACACCGGCAGCGCGATCGTCGGCGCGGTGCGCGCCGACTACTTCACGGGCTGGGGCGACGACGCCTACACCCTGGCGGCCGGCCTCAAGCAGCCGCTCGAGCTGTGGGCGCTGTGGCCACGCAGCCAGTAAGCCAGGCCCACCAGCGGGCCGCTACCAGGAGATCGATATGCGCATAGGCGTGCTCACCGGCGGCGGCGACTGCCCCGGACTCAACGCGGTGATCCGCGCGGTCACCAAGTCGCTGCTGCGGCAATGCGGCGCCGAGGTGATCGGCATCCACAACGGCTTCGCCGGGCTGATGGGCGAGGCGCCGCAGACCCGGACGCTCGACTGGGACCGCGTCAGCGGCATCCTGATGCAGGGCGGCACCATCCTGGGCACCAGCAACAAGGCCAATCCGCTGGCCAGCGAGGCGAGCGCGGCCCAGGCCATGACCAACGCGCGCGCGCTCGGACTCGATGCGCTGGTGGCGATCGGCGGCGACGGCACGATGGCGATCGCGCATGGCCTGAGCCTGCGCGGCCTGCACATCGTCGGCGTGCCCAAGACGATCGACAACGACATCGTGGGCTGCGAGCGCAGCTTCGGCTTCGACACCGCGGTCGCCACCGTGACCGAGGCGATCGAGCGCCTGCAGACCACCGGCCAGAGCCACGGCCGGGTCATGATCATCGAGACCATGGGCCGCTACGCGGGCTGGATCGCGCTCGAGGCCGGCCTGGCCGGTGCCGCCGACGTGATCCTGCTGCCCGAGATCGACTACTCGGTCGAGGCGGTGGCCGCGGTCTGCCGCGAGCGCGAGCAGCGCGGCCGCCACAGCCTGATCTGCATCGGCGAGGGCGCCAAGCCGCGCGGCGGCGCGCTCACGATCGAGCGGCGGGTGACCGACAGCCCGGACCCGATCCGGCTCGGCGGCGTAGGCCACGCGCTGCGCGAGCAACTGCAGCCGCTGCTGCAAAGCGAGGTGCGCGCGACCGTGCTGGGCCATGTGCAGCGCGGCGGCGCGCCGACACCGTTCGACCGCGTGCTGGCGACCCAGTTCGGCAACGAGGCGGCGCAGCTGATCATGGCCGGACGCTTCAACCAGATGGTCACGCTGCGGGGCGAGCGCCTGGCCAGCCTGCCGCTGGCCGAGGTCGCGCACCAGTCGCGCCACGTGCCGGCCGACCATCCGCTGCTGCGCACGGCCAGACAGATCGGGGTGTCGCTGGGGGAGGGCTGAAGCCCGGGCGGCCAGCTCAGCCTCTCGGCGGCAACCGTCCGAAGGCGTCGAGCGCCAGGCAGAGGTCGGCCCAGGACTTGGCCTTCTCGGCCGGGCTGCGCAGCAGATAGGCCGGGTGGTAGCTCACGACCAGCGGCAGGCGCCGGCCGGCGATCTCGATCTCGTGCACCCGGCCGCGCAGCTTGCCCAGCGGCAGCTGGCGCAGTGAATCGGCGCCGGGCTGGGTGGCATGGGCCAATAGCGTGTAGGCGGCGAAACGCCCGAGCGCGAGGATGAACCGGGGCCGCAGCAGCTCGATCTGGCGCAGCAGGTAGGGCTCGCACTGCGCGATCTCGACCGGATCGGGGTTGCGGTTCTGCGGCGGACGGCACTTGATCACGTTGGCGATATAGACCTGGTGCTGCCGGTCCAGCCCCATCGCGGCCAGCATGCGGTCGAGCAGCTGGCCGGCGCGGCCGACGAAGGGCAGGCCCTGGCGGTCCTCCTCCTCGCCCGGCGCCTCGCCGACGATCAGCCAATCGGGCGCGGGGTCGCCCATGCCGGGCACGGCTTGGCGCCGCCGCGTGCCGAGGTCACAGGCACGGCAGGCGCGGATCGCCTCCGCCAGCGCGGCCTGATCGGTCGGCACCTCGGCCAGCGGGATGACGGCACGCGCGGGCACCGGAGCCGGTGCGGTGACGGTGGGCGGGGCCGGCCTCTCCTGCTGGCGCGAGGGCTGCGGCACGCGCGTGGCAGCCGGGCTCGTGGCGGCTGCCGTCACGCCACGCACCGCGGGCGCGGCGGCTGGCTGGGTCGCTGGCGGCTGCCGCGCCTGCGCCTCCTGCCACCAGCAGTTGATGCCCATCTCGGCCAGCATGGCGGCGTGGCGTGTCTCCAGCCGTGGCAGGTCTTGCAGTCCGATGTCGCTCATGCCTGGGCCTCCGTGTCGGCTGCGGTGGCCGGATCGGCTGGCAGCAGCGCCAGGCTCATCACCACGGCATCCTCGCGCTGACCACCGTCGGCCGGGTAGTAGCCGCGCCGCAGCCCGGCCTGGGCAAAACCCAGGTCCTGGTAGAGCGCGCGCGCGCCCTGGTTGCCGGCGCGCACTTCGAGCCACAGGAATTCCGCACCCTGCAGCCGCGACCAGGCCCGCAGGGCCTCCAGCAGCAGGCGGGCGCAACCCTGGCGCCGATGCAGCGGCACCGTCGTGATGTTGAGCAGATGCGTTTCGCGGTAGCCCGGCATCGCGACCAGATAGGCCAGCAGCAGGCGGCCGTCGGCCAGGCGTGGCGCGTCATCCCATGCGGGCGGATCGCCGGGCAGCGCTGGCGTGACCAGCAGCTGGCACCAGTAGCCAGCCGCGATCGAGTCACGGAAATGGCCCTCGCCCCAGGGATGCGGGTGGCTGCCGCGCTCGACCTCGGCCACCAGCGGCGGCAGGGACGAGTCCATCGTCACCAGCGCCCAGGGCCGGTCGGCGCCGACGGCTTGGGCGGCCAGCTTCATGCGCCGGCTCCGGCGCCAGCCGCCGCAGCAGCGAGCTTGGCGGCCTTGATGCGCTCGCGCTCCTCGGTGGTCTGGGCCACCTTGTCGCGCACATAAAGCGGTTGCGCCGCAGCGGCGGGCACCGCGGCCCCGGCGGCACAGAGCGCGGGCGCCAGCCTGAGCATGGCGGCGGCAGTCGGCCAGGCGGCCTCCTGGGGCGCGGCCTGCCAGGCGGCGGGCAGGCGCTGGCCGTAGACCGGCACCGCGTTGCCGGCCAGCAGCGGGGTCGGGCCGGTACCGGCCTCGGGCCAGCCGTCGGCCAGCTGCAGCGCCTCGGGCGCACTCAGCCAGGGCCGACCCGCCGCACGCGGCAACGCGCCGGCCAGATCGAATTCAGCGACGTAGAGCTCGTCCATGCGCGCGTCGAGCGCGGCGACGATGCGGTGCGGGCAGGATTCGCCGCGCTGCTCGCGCTGCCAGCGCGCCTGCTCGGCGACCGCCTGCAGGGTATCGACCGGCAGCACCGGGATGCCGCCCGGGCGACCCGCGAGCGCCAGCCCCTGCACCACCGCGCAGGCGGTGCGCAGGCCGGTGAAGCTGCCCGGGCCGCGTCCGAAGGCGATCGCGTCGAGCCCAGCCAGCTTCCAGCCGGCCTGTTCCAGCAGGGAGCGGATCAGCGGAATCAGCGCGGCCGAGGCCTGCGCGCCACCGGCGCCCTCGTGCAGCAGCCAGCCCTCGGGCTGGTCCGGGCTGCCGAGCGCGACGCTCAGACGGTCGGTGCTGGTGTCGATCGCCAGCACGCGCGCGCCGGGCGGCAGGGTGGCGGGCAGGTCGGCGTAGGGCGAAATGGACGAAAGGGGTTGCATTTAGTTACCGTATGATCTGCTTAATTCTTATCTTTCATGCTCATACCTGCTCACGCACTGTGACGGCATGACGGGAAGAACTGCAAGCCTGTTCAAGCCGTGTGGGTTCGTGCCAGAATTATGCTGCCATGCTGATCGCGCACAAGATTGCTCTCGATCCGAACAACGCACAGGCCACTCATCTGGCCCGCGCGGCGGGCGTGGCGCGCTTCGCCTACAACTGGGCGCTGGCCGAGTGGCAGCGCCAGTACGAGGCCCGCAAGCTTGATCTGACGCTGCCCCAACCCTCGCAAGCTGCCTTGCGCCGCCAGCTCAACGCCGTCAAGCGCGAGCAGTTCCCGTGGATGATGGAGGTGACGAAGAACGCGCCGCAGATGGCGATCATCCAGCTGGGCCAGGCGTTCCAGAACTTCTTTGCCGGCCGCGCCAAGTATCCGCAGTTTCGCAAGAAGGGTCAGCACGACCGCTTCAGTCTCAGCAACGATCAGTTCAGTCTCGACGCCTCGCGCATCCGCATCCCCAATCTCGGCTGGGTACGGATGCGCGAGACGTTGCGTTGCGCGGTCGGTGTGGATCTGGGCGTCTCGGCACTCGCCACGCTTTCGACGGGAGAGGTGATTCCCGGTCCAAAGCCTCACAAGGCCTTGCTGGGTCGCTTGCAACGGCTCTCGCGCGGCCTGTCACGCAAGCAGAAGGGATCAGCCAACAGAACGAAGGCCAAGTCCAGGCTGGCGAAGTTGCATGCCCGTATCGCCAACATCCGTTCGGACGCGCTGCACCAGCTCACGACGAGCCTCACGCGCCGCTTCCACACCATCGGCATCGGCATCGGCATCGGCATCGAGGATCTGAACGTGCGCGGCATGGTGAAAAACCGCCGTTTGGCGCGCAGCATCACCGACATGGGTTTCTTCGAGCTGCGGCGGCAACTGGAATACAAGGCCGTGATGCGCGGCGGGCAGGTGGTGGTGGCGGATCGCTGGTACCCCAGCAGCAAGACCTGTTCGGGCTGCGGGCATCGACTCGACGAGCTACCGCTGTCGGTGCGCGAGTGGACCTGTCCGGCCTGCGGCGCTGTCCACGACCGCGACGTGAACGCGGCTGTGAATCTCAAGAACATGGCCGTGAGTTCCACGGTTTCAGCCTGTGGAGAGGAGGGCTCTGGCCGCCGTCGCAAGACGGGGGCGAAACCAGCCTCGGCGAAGCAGGAAGTCAGCTTTGTTGATGTTTGTACATGAATGAGCAAGTCTGACGGAACGGCGCGGCGGAAACGGACATGGCGCGATTATCCTCGGCACGGATAATGACCGCCATGCTGGAGCGACTCCCAACCCCGAAACTCATCTTCGCCGGGCTGCTGGCGCTGGCGTTCTGCGGCGCAGCACAGGCGCAACTGCCGCCCGAAGTCACCGCCCTGCTCGCGCGCGCCAAGGTGCCGGCCGATGCGCTGGCCGCCGTGGTGCTCGACACGCGCCCCGGCGCCGCGCCGCTGCTGGCCTGGCGTGCCGACGCGCCGGTCAACCCGGCCTCCACGCTCAAGCTGGTCACGACCTACGCCTCGCTCGACCGGCTCGGCCCCGACTTTCGCTGGCAGACCCGGGTCTACAGCGACGGCGCGGTGCGTGACGGCGTGCTGCACGGCGACCTTTACCTGCAGGGTGGCGGCGACCCCAAGCTGGTGAGCGAACGGCTCTGGCTGCTGCTGCGCCGGGTCCAGGGGCTGGGCATCCGGCGCATCGCGGGCGATATCGTGCTCGACCGCAGCGCCTTCGATCTGCCCGAGACCGACCCGGGCGCCTTCGATGGCGAACCGCTCAAGCCCTACAACGCCGCGCCCGACGCGCTGCTGGTCAACTACCGCAGCCAGCTGTTCGGCTTCACGCCCGACCCCGAGGCGGGCGTTGCGCGCGTGACGCTGGAGCCACCGCTGGCCGGCGTCGAGCTGCCCGCGAGCGTGCCGCTCGACACCGGCCGCCCGGACGCAGCCGAGTCCTGTGGTGACTGGCGCGGCGCGCTACGCGCCGACTTCTCGGACCCGCTGCGCCCGCGCTTTGCCGGCCGCTATCCGCTGTCCTGCGGCACGCGCGAATGGCCTATCGCCCACCCCGAGCCGGCCCGCATGGCAGGGCGCGCCATCGCCGGCCTCTGGGCCACGCTGGGCGGCCAGCTCGGCGGCCAGGTGCGCGAGGGCCGGGTGCCACCGCAGGCCAGCCTGCGGCTGAGTTTCGAGTCGCCACCACTGGCCGAGGTGGTGCGCGAGACCAACAAGTACAGCAACAACGTGATGGCGCAGCAGATCTTCCTGACGCTGGGCCGGGCCGGGCGCGATGGCGCACCCACCGGCTGGGACGCGGCCCGACAGGCGCTGGAAGGCTGGTGGCGGGACAAGCTGGGGCCGGGCACCCGGCTGCCCGAAGTCGGCAACGGCAGCGGGCTCGGCCGTGACGCGCGCCTGAGCGCCGATGCGCTGGCGCGCCTGCTGCAACTGGCCTGGCAATCCGGGCTGATGCCCGACCTGGCCGCCTCGCTGCCAGCCAGTGGCCTGGACGGGACGCTGCGGCGCAGCGCCCTGGAAGCGGGCCAGGCCCACCTCAAGACCGGCAGCCTGCGCGACGTGCAGGCACTGGCCGGCTATGTGCATGGCGCCGACGGGCAGCGCCGCGTGCTGGTCGCGATCGTCAACCACGACAACGCCCGCGCCGCCAAGCCGGCGCTCGAAGCCCTGGTGCGCTGGGCCGCGCAGCGCGAACCCTAAGGCTCGATTTCCACCCGGCCCGCTCCGTTGGCCCGGGTCGCGTCGAGCGCGCGCTGCGCCGCGGCGGCCATCGCCAGCGCCAGCTCGCCGATGCTTTCGCGCGGGTCGGGCTGGCGGGCGTGCACGCCCACGCTCACGCTGGCCGCCCGGGGCTCGCCATCGAGCTCCAGCCCGCGCCGGGCCAGGCCGTCGCACAGGTCCTGCGCCAGCACGAGCGCCGCGCCGACATCGGAATCCGGCAGCACGATCAGGAAATGGCCCTCGTCCCATTGCCCCAGCAGGTCGTGATCGCGCGTGCGGGCGATCAGGCGCTGCGCGAACGACCGCAGCCAGGCGGGCGGATGGGGGCCATCGCATTCGACCATGAGCACGGCCACCGGATGACGCCGCCTCGCCGCCAGCGCGAGTTGCCGCCCGAGCAGTTCGAGCAGCAAGGCACGTCCATAGAGGCCGCTGCGGGGATCGCGCCAGGCCAGGCCGGCCTCGCGCATCCGTGAGCGGCGCCGCTCCCAGGCCATGCCCGTCAGCCACGCGGCCGCCACCAGCAGGACAAGGCCGGACAGAACGAGCAACAGGGTGAACGACATGGGCGGGACGGCAACGCGACGGAATGCGTGCGGCCAGTCTGCCTCAAACGAGGGCCGCTGCACCAGTCCACGGACATGAATCTTTGCAGCAGTCGCGAAACGCCCAGCCGGAGAACGGGTCAAGCGGACGTCATAATTTGATTGCATACTGAATATCTGTATACAACTATACTGTGTACTGATAGTTTTTATAATCGGGGAATGCCGGTTTCGCATCGGTAGCATCCAGCCCCGCGCTGGCCGGAAACCCCGACTTTCAACTGGAGACAAACATGTCAAACCTAACTTCTGATCCCGGGCTGGAAGCCCGCCGCATGCGCACCGTGACTTGGGTCGTGACCCTCGCCACCCTGGGCCTGCTGTTCGACGGCTATGACCTCGTGGTCTACGGCGCCGTGGTCTCGACCTTCCTGCGCGATCCCTCGCAACTCGGCCCCGTGACCCCGGCCATCGCCGGCATGATGGGCAGCTACATGCTGTTCGGCGTGATGATCGGTGCACTGCTGGCCGGCACCGTCGGCGACATCCTGGGCCGTCGCAAGGTGATCCTGGCCTCCTATGCCTGGTTCTCGATCGGCATGGCGCTGACCGCCATGAGCACCAGCACCACCACCTTCGGCTGGCTGCGCTTCTTCACCGGCCTGGGCGTGGGCTCGCTGGTCGCGACGACCGCCGCGCTGGTGGCCGAATACGCGCCCAAGGGCAAGAAGAACATGATCAACGCCATCACCAACGGCGGCATCCCGCTGGGCAGCCTGCTGTCGGCGCTGCTGGCCATCCTGCTGATGGACAAGATCGGCTGGCGCGGCATGTTCTGGATCGGCGCCATGCCCCTGGTCACGCTGCTGCCGCTGGCCTACTTCAAGATGCCCGAGTCGGTCGCCTGGCTGGCCGCGCGCGGCCGCATGGACGAGGCGCGCGCCATGTCCGAGCGCACCGGCGTGCCGATTCCCGAACTCGCCACCACGACCTCGGACCAGAACCAGCCGAGCGGCCATGACAAGACCGGCTTCGCCGGCCTGTTCACCGCCCACTACCTGTTCCCGACCCTGATCCTGGGCCTGATGAGCGCGACCGGCCTGGTGCTGGTGTATTCGCTCAACACCTGGCTGCCCGAGCTGATGCTGCGCGCCGGCTTCAACGCCAAGGGCTCGCTGTCCTTCCTGCTGGTGCTCAACGGCGGCTCGCTGTTCGGCGCCCTGCTGGCCTCGCGCTTCGCCGACCGCTTCGGTCCCAAGCCGGTGGTGGCCGCGACCTTCTCGATCGGCGCGGTCGCGCTGATCCTGCTGACGCTGGGCCTGCCGCTGGCGGCACTGCTGTGCATCGTGGCCATCGTCGGTCTGGGCACCAGCGGCACCCAGACGCTGATCTACGGCTTCGTCGCCAACTACTACCGCACCAATGTGCGCGCCGCTGGCGTGGCCTGGTGCGCGGGCTTCGGCCGCCTGGGCGGCATCGCCGGTCCGATGCTGGGCAGCGTGCTGATCAGCGCGGGCATCCAGCTCGACTCGATCTTCTATGTGCTGGCCGGCATTGGCCTGTTCGGCGTGCTGCTGACGCTGCTGGTGCCGATGGCGCGCAGCGCCGCCAACCGCTGACATGAACCCGGCCCCAGCGGCCGGGAACGGAATGAAAAACCCCCGCGGGCTGCGAGCCGGCGGGGGTTTTTCATGGCGCAGGGGACTCGCCCCTGCTGCGCGGAATCAGACCGCGTCGGGCTGGGCGGCCGGTGCCGCCTTGCTGAAGGCTTCCAGTTCGCCGCAGGCGGCATCGATCGCGCTGATCAGCGGCCAGCGGCTCAGGTCGACCTTGAAGCGGCGCGCGCTCTCGACCTGCGGGATCAGGTAGCAGTCGGCGATGGTCGGCTGGTCGCCATGGCTGAAGCGGCCACGGTTGGCGTCGGCGGCCAGCAGCGCCTCGTAGGCGTCGAAACCGGCGCTGATCCAGGTGCCGCACCAGGCGTTGATCGCCTCGTCATCGGCGCCAAAGGTCTTGCGCAGGTATTCGAGGATGCGGCGGTTGTTTACGGGATGGATGTCGCAACCCACGATCGCGGCCAGCGCGCGCACCTTCTGGCGACCCGTGGCGTCAGCCGGCAGCAGCGCCGGGGTCGGGTACTGCTCTTCCAGCCACTCGATGATGGCGGGCGACTGGATCAGCACCTCGCTGCCGGTATCGAGCGCGGGCACCAGCTGCTGCGGGTTGACGGCCTTGAACTCGTCGCTCAGGTGCTTTTCCTTGCCCAGGTGCACGGCCACGTATTCGGTGTCCAGGCCCTTGAGGTTGAGTGCGATGCGGGTGCGATGCGAGGTGCCGCTGCGCCAGAAGTTGTAGAGCTTCATATGAAATCCTGATTCAGACTGGAGGACGGACGCACAGCCTAGCACGCCCGCCACGAAAAAAAACCCCTGCACGGGCTGGCCAGCGCAGGGGTCGAAGGCAAATCGTGCGACTTACTCGGCCGCGCCGACGGTCAGTGCCACTTCACCCACGCCAGCCACATGGCCGGTGATCTTGTCGCCCGCCACCACGGCGCCCACGCCTTCGGGGGTGCCGGTGTAGATCAGGTCGCCCGGCTGCAGGTGGTAGTACAGCGACAGGTCGGCGATGATTTCACGCACGTTCCAGATCAGCTTGTTGACGTCCGACTTCTGCTTGGTCACGCCGTTGACTTCGAGCGCGATCTCGCCGCTGTCGATGATCTGGCCTTCCATCGGCACGATCTCGGAGCAGACCGACGACTGCTCGACGTCCTTGCCGGTGTCCCACGGACGGCCCTTGTCGCGTGCCACCAGCTGCAGGTCGCGGCGGGTCATGTCGAGGCCGGTGGCATAGCCGTAGATCAGCTCGTGGGCCTTGTCCTCGGGCACGCGGAAGCCCGGCTTGCCGATCGCGACCACCAGCTCCATCTCGAAGTGGTAGTTGCTGGTCTCGGGCGGGTAGGCCACGGTGGCGCCGCTGTCGACCAGGGTGTCGCGCGACTTGGTGAAGTAGAAGGCGCGCTCGACCGACTTGTCGACCGGGCGGCCCATTTCGACGGCGTGCGCGTGGTAGTTGCGGCCGACGAAGAACAGGCGGTTGATCGGGAAACGCTCTTCCTTGCCCTGGATCGGCAGGGACTGGACTTCGGGCGGGTTGAACAGGTACTGTGCCATTGCGGTGCTTCCTAGAAAATCGGTTTCAAAACGACGGAAAACCGGAGCCACCATATGAGAGCAGCTCCGGCCTGTCAGTGACGGCTGATCAGCCGCGGTTCTCGTAGACGCCGAGCTTGCGGTGCAGCGGCGACTCGTCGGCGACGAAGATGAAGGCCGGCTCGGTGGCCGAGCGGTTGGTCAGCGTCGCGGCGGTGTAGCCCGGCACGGCGCAGGTGTCGGCCTCGGCCAGGGTGAAGGCGCTGCCTTCGACCTGGACATCGGCGCTGCCTTCGATCGGGTGCAGCACCTGGGCCGGCGAACGCGCCGGCAGACGCTGGGTCTGGCCCGGGCGCAGCATCAGGGCGTAGAAGCCCAGGATGTTCTCGGCGTCCTTGCCGGTCTCGGGGTTGACATAGGTCACCTGCACGGCTTCCAGCTCGGGCTGGTCCTCGCCCAGCGACAGCAGCGCGGCCTTGGCGTCGGCCCAGGGGTAGCGCAGCATCGGGTAGGCCTTGTCGGAACGACCGAACACCGGGGTCGGCACCACGCCGCCACGGGCATAGGCCTTGGCGCCCTGGCCCGGCACGACGGTCTGGCTCGGCACTTCCTCGTGGTAGGAGGCCTCGACATAGTAGACCAGCGGCAGGTCCAGCACGTCGAGCCAGATCACCGGCTCGGTGCCGTCATGGCCATGCTCGTGCCACAGGCCGGTCGGGGTCAGGATCAGGTCGCCGCGGCTCATCGGGCATTTCTCGCCGTTGACCAGGGTCCAGGCGCCTTCGCCCTCGACCACCATGCGGATCGCGTTCGGGGTGTGGCGGTGCGCCGGTGCCAGTTCGCCCGGCAGCAGCAGCTGCATGCCCAGGTACATGGCGGCGCTGGCCTGCATCTTCTCCAGGCCATGGCCCGGGTTGGCCAGCACCAGCACGCGGCGCTCGGCCTTCTCGATCGGGGTCAGCTCGCCGGCCTTCAGCAGCAGCTCGCGCAGCTTGGCGTAGGGCCAGTGGGTCGGCTGGGTCCTGCGCGTCGGCACATGCGGCGGCAGCACCGCGCGCAGGCTGGGCCAGAGCGGGACCAGGTTGTTGGCGCTCAGCTCGTCGCGGTAGTCCTGCGGCAGGTCTTCCAGACGGCCCAGGGTGTCAAAACGGCCAGTATCTTGCATCTTGATGTCCTTTTACGTGACAGGTTGCGAGTATCAGCCCTGTTGCAGGCAGTTGGTGACGTTCCAGCCGTACAGCCACTCGATCGCGTCATAGAAACGCTCTTGGGTGCGGCCCTTCCACAGGCTGTTGCGGATCTGGCGCTCGACGCCCTTGGCGTGGTAGAGGCGGCCCATTTCGCGTCCCGACAGCACGATGCGGCCGGTGCGGGCGATACGGTTCTTCTGGTACAGGTCCAGGGCCTTGACCCAGTCCTTGTTGGTGACACGCAGCGCTTCGCCCAGGGTCACGGCATCTTCCAGCGCCATGCAGGCGCCTTGAGCCATGTACTGGGTGGTCGGGTGAGCGGCATCGCCCAGGATGGTGACGCGGCCAAAGCTCCATTGCGCGATCGGCTCGCGGTCAGCGGTGGCCCAGCGTTTCCAGGTCTTGGGCAGCTCGATCAGCTGGCGCGCCTTGGGGCAGATGCCCTGGAAGTAGCTCTCGACTTCTTCCTTGGAGCCGTCGGTCACGCCCCACTGCTCTTGCTGGCGGCTGTGGAAGGTCACGACCACGTTGTACTGCTCGCCGCCGCGCAGCGGGTAGTGCACCAGGTGGCAGTTCGGGCCGGCCCACAGGCTGGCGGCGTTCCACTTCAGGTCATCCGGGAAATCTTCCTTCTCGACCACGGCACGGTAGACCACATGGCCGGTCACGCGCGGCGGGTCGTTGACATACTGCGCGCGCACCACCGACTTGCCGCCGTCGGCGCCGATCAGGGCCTGGCCGGTCCAGCGCTTGCCGTTCTGGTCGATCACGGTGACGGTGCCGGCGGCCTCGTCCTGCTCGATCTTCTCGATGCGGGTGTTGGTGAAGAATTCCACCTGGCCGGTTTCCACGGCGCCTTCGAGCAGCGAACCGTGGATGTCGACGCGGTGGATCACGGCGTAGGGGTTGCCGAAGCGCTTGCGGAAGGCCTCGCCGGTCTCGATCTTTCCGACCAGGGACTCGTCAATCGCGTCGTGCATCACCATGCAGTCGGTGTAGACGGCGCGAGCACGAGTCTTGTCGCCAACGCCCAGCGCGTCGAAGGCGTGGAAGGCGTTCGGGCCGAGCTGGATGCCAGCACCGATTTCACCGATCTCGGGCGCCTGTTCGAACACCTGGACATGGAAGCCTTGACGCACCAGCGCCAGCGCTGCGGCCAAGCCGCCAATGCCACCACCGGACACCAGGACGGGCAACTCGGATTTGATTTCGCTCATATCTACGCTCCAGGAAAAAACAGGGTTGAGGCCGGCCGGCTGCCGCCGCTCCGGATTAATCAGTACACAGACGATTAGTATAGATACAAATTGAAGGAACGCAAGAGGGTTTTCCCTAGGTTGGCTTGCGCTAGACTGCCGGCGCATGGAGTCCACACGACCAGACAGCGTACGGTTAGATGCCCAACCCGGCCATGCGATACGTCGCCTGCACCAGATTTCGGTTGGCATCTTTCACCAGGAAACGCAAGACCTCAACATCACGCCGGTGCAATACGCCATCCTGCAGACGGTGCGCGACCTGCCCAGCTGCGACCAGCGCACGCTGGCGGGGCGCATCGCGCTCGACACCTCGACCACGGCCGGCGTGGTCGATCGGCTGGAGGCGCGCGGGCTGCTGGCACGCCGCATCTCGCCCGAGGACCGGCGCGTGCGCCTGCTCACGCTGACCCATGCCGGCGAGCTGCTGCTGGCGCAGACCCTGCACGGCATGGAGCGGACCCAGGAGCGCATCCTGGAACCGCTGGACAGCGAACAGAAGCGCCAGTTCATGATGCTGCTGCAGCTGCTGGTGACCGAGAACAACGACCTCTCGCGCGCGCCTGGCGACAAGCCGCAACGCTGAACGACGGGCTGGCCGCGCCACTCGCGCGGCGTCCCCGACGCAGGCACTAGCAAGGCCGGCGATCATGGTGAGAAAATCCCTGCCATGAATGCCGAAACCACCACCGAATTGATGAACCGCCTGGGCCAGCAGGCCAAGGCCGCCTCCGCCCTGATGGCCCGTGCCAGCACCGCGCGCAAGGTCGCCGCGCTGCGCGCGCTGGCCGCGCTGCTGCGCGCCAACATCGAGCCGTTGCAGGCCGACAACGCCCGCGACCTGGAGCGCGCGCGCGCCGCCGGTCTCAGCGAGCCCATGGTGGACCGGCTCAAGCTCGGCCCCCAGGTGATCGAGACCTGCGCCGAAGGCTGCGAGCAGCTCGCCGCCATGCCCGACATCATCGGCGAGATCCTCGGCATGAAGCAGCAGCCCAGCGGCATCCGGGTCGGCCAGATGCGGGTGCCGATCGGCGTCTTCGGCATGATCTTCGAGAGCCGGCCCAACGTCACGATCGAGGCCGCCAGCCTGTCGATCAAGAGCGGCAATGCCTGCATCCTGCGCGGCGGCTCGGAGGCGATCGAGTCGAACAAGGCGCTGGCCAAGCTGGTGCAACAGGCGCTGGAGCAGGCCGGCCTGCCGGCCAACGCGGTGCAGCTCGTTCCCACCACCGACCGCGAGGCCGTGGGCGAGCTGATCACCATGCCGCGGTATGTCGACGTCATCATCCCACGCGGCGGCAAGGGCCTGATCGAGCGCATCAGCCGTGACGCCAAGGTGCCGGTGATCAAGCACCTCGACGGCAACTGCCACACCTATGTCGACGACCCCTGCGATGTCGCGATGGCGGTCAAGGTGGCCGACAACGCCAAGACGCAGAAGTACAGCCCCTGCAACGCGACCGAAAGCCTGCTGGTCGCGCGCGGCGTCGCGGCGGCGTTCTTGCCGAAGATCGGCGCCATTTATGCGCAGAAAGGCGTCGAGATGCGCTGCTGCCCGGTTTCGAAGACGATCCTGAGCCAGGTGCCGGGCGCCCAGCTGAAGGACGCGAGCGAACAGGACTGGTCCGAGGAATACCTGGCTGCGATCATCAGCGTCAAGGTGGTGGCCGGCATCGACGAGGCCGTTGCGCACATCAACAAGTATTCGAGCGGCCACACCGAGGCGATCCTGACCACCGACCACCGGCACGCGCAGCAATTCCTGCGCGAGGTCGACTCCAGCAGCGTGATGGTCAACGCCAGCACCCGCTTCGCCGACGGCTTCGAGTACGGCCTGGGCGCCGAGATCGGCATCAGCACCGACAAGTTCCACGCGCGCGGTCCCGTGGGCGTCGAAGGCCTGACCTCGCTCAAGTACGTGGTGCTGGGCGAGGGCGAGGTACGCGGCTGACACGATCCGGACACCCCATGACACGGAAGACCACCTGGGCGCGGCGCAAGCCGGCCACCGAGACCGACCCGCGCTTTGCCCCACTGCCCGATGCCGTGTCCGCGCCCGCCGCCGCACAGGCAAAGACCAGCACCACCACGGACCTGAGCGTGCAGCCGCAAGCCAAGGCCGAGCAGTCGTCCGCCGCGCGGGCCTTCCGGCGCGAAATGGCCAGGCTCGACCGCATCAAGGCTCAGCTGACCGAGATGCAGCAGCAAGGCCAGGGCTACAAGCTCCAGCTGAATCAGGTGCTGCAGCCGCTGCTGGACCAGCGCCTGGCCTGCATGCGCCAGATGGTGCTGACGCTCGACCCCTGGCTCGACGTCAAGACCAAGGGCCTGAGCAAGCTGCAGCGCCAGATGGCGCTCGACCTGGTCTGCCACCTCAGCGCCGAACTCGCGCAAACGGGCGATGCCGAAATGGCCGCGCTGCACGACCGGCGCAGCCCGGAAACGATCAGCGACAAGCAGCAGGCCGAGGCCGATGACATGCGCGAGCTGTTCGGCGCCATGTTCGAGGACATGTTCGGCACCGCGCCGCCGCCCGACATTGACGGCAACGACCCCGACGCCATGATGCGCGCCGCCATGGAGAAGATGGCGGCCATGGCAGCCGAGGAAGAGGAGCGCCGCCAGGCCAAGGCCGAGGCCCGCAAGGCCAAGCGCAAGCCCAGCGCCGCACAGCAGCAGGCCGAGCAGGCGCAGCAGGACGCCGACACGATGCTGCGCGGCATCTACCGCCAGCTCGCCAGCGCGCTGCACCCGGATCGCGCCGGCGACGAAGCCGAGCGCCAGCGCAAGAACGCGCTGATGGGCGAGGCCAACGCCGCCTACGAGCGCAAGGATCTGGTGACGCTGCTCAACCTGCAGCTGCAAGCCGAACTGGTCGATCCGGACCACCTGGAACGGCTCTCCGATGAACGACTCAAATCGCTGACCTTGCTGCTCAAGCGCCAGGTCGGTGACCTCGAGCGCGAGCGTCAGATCGAACAGGAGCGCTGGTGGCACGACCTCAAGCTGCCCAGGGGCATTCCACTGACGGCCGCTGCCCTGCAACAGAATCTGGAGCTGGAACGCCTGGCGCTCGAAGACCATCTGTTCTCGCTGAAGATCGATATCGAGACAGCAGGCGAGATCGCCACGCTCAAGCCCTGGCTCAACCGGCAGCGCCAGATGACGCGCGCGGCAGAGCGCCGGATGCAGCTGATGGACGACTTCCCGTTCTAATGCTGCGGTTTCAGCGCCGATTCAGAGCGGAAAAACCCGCTCTGAATGTCGCAAAAAATTGCGCAGAATTTGCAATTTTTCATAGTGCAGACAGGGTGCATAGAATGTCGCAGATGAAGACGAAAGTGATCACGCGCTACGACTCGCCGCATCAATTCGAGCCGCTGCTGCCCTCCGAGGCAGTCATGACGCCATTGCTGGAGCTGGCGAGCGATCTGACGCGCAAGGCCACGGCCCTGGGGACGACTTCGGGCCAGGCTGCCCAGTTCGAATTGCGCAAACTGCTGCGCAGCATGAACTCGTATTACACCAACCGCATCGAGGGTGAGCACACCCGCCCCAGCGACATCGAGCGCGCATTGCAGCAGGACTTTTCGGCCAATGCCGACCTGGCACGCAAGCAGCGCCTCGCAGTGACGCATATCCGGACCGAGGAACACTGCGAGGCCGAGCTGGACCGCAAAATGGCGGCCATGGGCGATGAGGCGGCACGGTGGCTGTACTCGCCAGACGCACTGTCCTGGCTGCACCGTGAGCTGTTCAGTGGCCTGCCTGCAGATGATCTCAAACTCTCCGATGGCAGCGCCATGGTGCCGGGTGCGTTCCGCCAGCGCGGCGTGGCCGTTGGAAGACATGAAGCCCCGACTTGGGAGTCGCTGCCGGGCTTTCTGAAACGCTGGCAGGAGGTCTATGCCGGCACCCGGCGCGGAGAAGCCTCCATCGTGGCGCTGGCCGCCGCGCACCACCGCCTGGCCTGGATGCACCCGTTCCTCGATGGCAATGGCCGTGTCACACGACTGCATAGCCACTTGCTGCTGCACAGCTGGGGACTGACCAACGGCTTGTGGTCGCCCTTGCGCGGTTTCGCCAGGACGGAGACGACATACAAAACCCTGCTGCAGGCCGCAGATGAACACCGGCGCGGTGATCTGGATGGCCGGGGCAATCTGACCCAGTCCGGCCTGATCGAGTGGATTCGGTACACCCTTGAGGTCTGCATCGATCAAGTCGAGTTCATGAGCCAACAGCTCAATGTCCAGGGCATGCGAGACCGCATCCAGGCTGCATTGGCCTACGAAACCGCAGTGGTCAAGTCCGGCGCGCGTGCAGAGGCCCTGATGCCATTGCATTACCTTTTTGCGACCCAGGGTGAACTGGGACGCGCCGATTTCAAGACCATGACCGGCCTGAGCGATCGACTGGCGACCGCCACCGTCTCGGCCCTGCTGCGGCGTGGGTTCCTGGCCACTGATTCGCCCTACGGCAGCTTGCGCTTCGCCATCCCGCGCCATGCGCTGCGGTTTTACTTTCCTGCCTTGTGGCCAGAAGCCGAGCAGGACCAGGCCCTGCTGGACGGCGAGGCCGGCCTGGTGTCCAGGTCATGCCGCAGACGACCGGCTGGGACAGAGCCAGCTTAGAGCAAGCTTTGCTGCAGCGAAGCCTGGGCCAGCGGACGCAGGCGGGCGTAATCCAGCAGTTCCGCCAGATGCGCCCCCTTGGCCTGCCACTCCAGCAGCACCGGCTCGGACAGCAGTACGTAATGCCAGGGCAGGCCCTGCCGGTGCTCCGGGGCCAGCGCGTTGATGCGCTCGCACCAAGCCAGCGCGGCCTTGAGCTTGCGCTGCACGTTCGGGTGGCTGACCTGCTGCGCGGCCTTGGTCTCGGCCAGATAGATCGCGTGCTCGGTCCGCACCAGGAAGTCGGGTGAGTAGAAGGCTGGCAGGCCGTCGTCCTTGACATAGCGTAGCCGCGCGAACGGATGACGCGTTTCGCTGATCTTACAGAAGGCCGCCACCTGCGCGTCGGCCTGCGCCCAGTGGATGAAGGCCTTTTCCAGCCCGCCATTGCGCGCCGGCCAGCCCTGCCGGGTGTAGATGCACTTGCTGACCGCCATCGAATGCGCCTCGCGCAGCATCAGGCGCGGCACTTCCGACAGCTGGCGAGCATGGACCTCGGTCTGGCCAGTCACCTGCTGTTGCTCCGACTCCAGCAACGCCACCGCGAACACCTGGGTGATGTGATCGACCACCGGCTGCAACAGCAACAGACGCCAGTTCTCGTCCTCGATCGGATTGAAGGCCTGGCCAAACAGCTGGGTCCAGATGTAGTCGTCGAGCCAGCCGGTCAGATCGGCGGTGTGGACCTGCAGATAGGGCTTGGCCAGGTGGGTAGCGATCTTGTTGCCCTTGGGCAGCGGCTCGCTCAAGGCCTGGCTGATGCGCCGCGTCAGGCGTGACAGATAGTCGTTGTAGCCACCAACGTTCATCACCGCGCCGTTGACGCGGTAGTCGCCGAACAGCGTGGCGCTCTGCAAGTCCTGCGAGACAAAGGTGTCGCCCTTGCCCAGCAGGCCGCGCAGCCCGTCAGCGCTCATGGCGGTGAAGGCGGGCAGTTCAGCGACATCGACGGCGGCATGCTCGCGAAACTCGTCTGCCTCCTGCAGGATGAAGGGAATGCCGAAATCAAATGCCTGATAACCCTCGCGCAGTTCGGTGGCCACCACGTCGCCGACCGCACTGGTGCCGTCGGACCCGTCGCCGCTGGTGCCGGCCAGGCCCTCGTTGATCAGGTCATCGTAGAAGGACTGGAACGCCGGGTGCTCGACGATGGACAGCACGTCGATCAGGCTGGCCGGCTCCTGACCCGCGTTGATGCGCTCGCGGTTCTCGCGCTTGATGTCCTCAAAATCCTGTCCGCGCCACATCAGGCGCAGGCCGCGACCTATGGTCTGCTCCAGCAGGATTTGCGCCTGGCTGGAGCGCAGCGGCACGATGACGCAGATGTTGTTGACGTCGAAGCCTTCGCGCAGCATCAGCACGCTGACGATGACGCGCGGCGTCGCGTGCCGGTCGACGTCGAACAGGCGCTCGCGCACCGGCGCCCAGTCCTTCTCGCCGAGTTCGGCCTTCCTGCCCGAGTCGATGGTCATGACCTCGTCGTCGCCCAGGCCTTCCTGCTCCCGCAGGAACTGCGCCACCAGCGGCGACACCGTGGTGTCCTCGCACACCACCAGCATCTTGGGATGGCGGCTCGGGTCCACCGAAGCGAAGTCTTTTTCCAGCTTGCGCAGCTTGGCCAGACCGGCGCGCAGCATCACGCGCTGGCCTTCGCTCAGGGTGGGATTGCCGGCCTCGTCGCGCTCGGCCTTGAACTCCAGCGGCAGCGCGCCGATTTCCTTGCGCCGGTCAAGCAGCAGCGACTTGACCAGCCCGGCGCGCATCGCGCTCTTGAGGTCGAAGTCGGTCACGATATGCGGGAAGTAAACCTTCTTCTTGTTCTTGCCGGTGCCGACGTCGTTGTACGGCGTGGCGGAAAAGTCCACCTGCACGAAGCGCCGCCCCTTGGGGGCCGCGATGCGGCTCAGGCTCTTCTGCCATTCGACCTCGGTGGTCTCGCCCTCGCGCCTGAGGTCGTGGATATGGTGGGCCTCGTCGTTGAACACCATCAGCTCGGGCAGGCCGGCCAGGTACTCCAGCACGTTGCCGCGCGCGTAACGGCGGTCCAGCAGGTCGAGGCTGTTGCCCGTGGCGCGGCCCGGCATCAGGGGCAGCACCTGACCCACCACCTGATGCGGCTCCAGCGGCGCGCCCAGGGCCTCGACGACCCCGACCTCATCGGCCACATCACCCTCGGCCAGCAAATGCCAGTTGGTGATGGCGATCATGCCGTTGCCAGTGGCCTTGAGGCCGATTTCCTGCTTGGCGCAGACATTGCCGCGCACGAAGGCGAACACCCGCTCGCGGTAGGCCTCGGGAATGAAGAGGTCGGCGAACTGCGCCAGGTCCGAGCGGCTGAAATCGCGCGAGCCATTGCCGTTCTCGACCAGCTTGCCGCAAAAGGCGTCGAGCAGCCGCTCGTACACGATCAGCCCCGGCGCCACCACCATGAAGTGCCGGGTGAAGCGCGCGTCGTCCACGCCCGCTTCCAGTGCCGCCGTCTTGTTCAACAGCTGCCAGATCAGCAGCGCCTGCAGCACCCAGGTCTTGCCGGTGCCGGTCGCCATCTTGAAGCAGTATTTGGGGTGCGCGTGCTTGGGCGCGGACACCTCGGCCAGCCTGGTGCCGGCCAGCAGCGCGTCGGGGGCCACGGCCTGGTACAGCTGCTGCAAGGTGGCGCTCCCCAGCACCTCGTGCGCCACGATGGCATTCAGGATCGCCTGCTTCTGGCCCTGATGGAAGTTGAGCCCGCCGCGCGTGGTGGTCTGCTCCTCGCCAAACCACCACAGCAGCAGCTCGGCCGTGGTCGGGGTCACCAGTTCGAGCAGGTCGGCCGCGCCATGCTCCAAGCCCAGGCAGAGCTGCTGGGTTTTGGCGGTCAGGGCGGCAGAGAGAACCAAGGGATTTTTTGTTCGCTCATAAACGAGGCGTCTTGTCGAGTGTGTAGCCTGTAGCCGCGGCCAGACCATGTTGAAAAGATGGTAGATTAACCGATTGCAGACAATCCAAGGCTTGCTGCAATTCAACGTCAATCGAATTAATGAAGTTCACAGCCGCCTCTTTCTGATTCGCCAAATTTTCAGCCGTGGTAGCCAGAATATTATCTGCCGCTTGCTCCAGCAGAACTTGCACATCGCTCAGGGCATCTCGAGGAGCAGCCTTGGCTGCAGTCAAAAAGAACTCTCCAAGCTCTCGACAGCTTTCCTGCAAATAATCGTTCAATGCATCCTTGAGCAAGGATTTAACCTCGCGATAAAAACTTTGCACTTCAAGATTTTGACGCGCGGTGGTTCCTGCCTCACAAATTTTCTCCAGCATAAATCGCTTATCAGCAACAAGATCGACCACGCCGTCAGTGACAAACTCATGGAGCAACTCAACAACCTTATTTTTCTTGGAAGTCGAAATTCTCTTGGCATGCGACAAGGACCGGTCTAACGATGCTTTCAGCTTGCCGGAAACATCCAACGACAATGTCGCGCCCAACTCCAACCGGATGGCAATGCGATCACTCTCTTGCGCCAAACGGTCAAGAAAAGTTCCGAACTGCGTGGCATACTGAACAAACTGCTCCGTATACCCATCCAGAAGCTGTTGGACCTTGGGAAAAACTGCGTTGGCAACACCGACCAGCAATCCGTTCAGATGACCCCACCCGCCGTTGCGACGCGTTTTCCAATGAATTCCCATATCATGGGACTCCAAGGCCGACAACGGTTGTTCCGCCAATACACCGATGTAACCCAGCAAGATTTCGTCCCGCAAGGATTGCTCGGCTAGATGATCGGTCAAGAGCTTGACTTGTTGCTCAACAGCCCGGGCAAACCTCTGGCTAGCCTGCCCAAATTCGTGGCGAAACGTGTCGAGCTTTTGCTCGGCTACCTCCTTGCTCTGGGTGCTTTGCATGACTTTCAGTTTTGTCTGCAGCACGGTCTGCAACTCCAGTAAGCTGCCACTGGCACCTTTGACAAGATTCTCGGCAGCCTGTGCCAAGCGAGACTCAGTAGACAACAAATACAGCAGGCTGCCCTTGAGCTTTTCCACGCCACCCGGATCTGTCGCATCAATCACGAACGGTAGCGATTTCTTTTCTTTCCAGTTTCGATGGAGGCGAGCCGAGGTAAATGCAATCGGCACCTGACCAAGTTGCTCCTGGTAGCGGTACAAGCTGTCGTCCTGACCCAAGTTGCTGAGTGTGTCTGAAATCTCACGGGCAATCTTCGTCCGCTCCCTAGCAATGCAGTCAGCAATGGATTCCGGCTCTTCATCGTTATCTTCAGCTTCCTCCAGTATCTTGCGATAGGTTTCATCAATTTGAGTCACAACGACAATCAGCTGCTTGACCGTCCCCTTGCGCAACAAGGACAAAAGAAATTCTTTTTCCGATTGACCATAAGATGCACCCGATTTTGTCAAGAACAACACCGCATCCACATCAGCCACGACTTTTTCTGTCAAGGTCACGCGGAAACGCTCTGTGTCATCCAACCCAGGAGTATCAATCAGAAGGACGCCCTGATCCAGAATTTCTGCCGGGGCAGTGATTTCAATCCTATCCACCAAGCAATGCAATGGACTATTGGCAGAAGTAAATTCCTTGAGCTTGCGCCGAAACTCAGTGACTGATTTCTTCGTTGCATCGGCTGCCAACTCCAGCGAGACAATACAGCCTCCGTCGTGAACATATTGCTGCTCCAGACCAGCGAGATCAAACGTCTTTTCAGGCTCACCCTCTTTGGTTTTTTTGGGCTTGGAGAAACTTTCCCAACTACTGATCCGATGTGCATCAAAGTTCTTCGGACTCTCCGCATACAGGACTTTGAGTTGCTGCCATTTCGTGCGATCCACAAACCCAATGCTGGCCTTTGTATTTGACCCATACTTGAAAGTCGTGACAGCGGCAGTTTCAGGAAGCGTCCCTTCACTGGCTAATTGGGTATTGAGCAATTCATTCACAAACGATGACTTACCTGCCTTGAAGCGCCCAACCACAGCGACCTTGTATTCACTGGGCACCTGCTGATTTTTCAGTAACTGCGCCAGTAAATCAGCAGTTCTCTTGCATTCCTTTCCGATGCTGGCCACCTTAATCGAGGATCGGTTTTGCAGTCCACCCTGCACCTGTGACAGATGGGCAGACAGGTCATGGATTTCTCGCCGGAGTTGTTTGGGCGTTTTCATAGATGGTTTCTGGATCAAATGAAGTGCGGTAAAGGTTGAGGATTCTGATCAGGCCGTAAGTTAGCTCAAAGCGCTTTGACCTATGCGGTCACCAGTGTGGCTTGCGGGCTATCGAGCAGGCTAACCTGGCCGGGCGCGAACACCTCGCGCTGCGCCGCGCGGCTCTGCTGCGTGATCCAGTCCTGCGCCGCGCTGTCGCGCGCCGGCAGCACCACCTCGCGCGTCTGCAGCCGCACGCGCGAGCGGCTCTCCAGGCTTTCGAGGATTTTTTCGGCTTGCTTGCGCCCGTTGGCGACGATCTCGGGCAGTTGTTCGAGCAGGGATTTGGGCATGCTGAGCGGCCTCAACCGCTAGTTGAGAGAAATCAAGTGAATGTTGAGATGATAATCAACAGGAACTTGTTTTCTTGTTCAAGCGCCTCTTAGCTTGCGGGGATGGACGAAAAGATCGAGTTCAGCCAGCGGCTACGGGACGCGATGGTCCGCGCGGGCTACGGCGCCAGCCCGTCGGTGCTGGAACATGAGTTCAATCTGCGCTGGCAGGGACGCTCCATCAGCAACCAGGCCGCGTGGGGCTGGCTCAACAACCGGGCCATCCCGACCCAGGACAAACTGCAGATCCTGGCTGAATGGCTCAAGGTGGAGCCCGAGGTGCTGCGCTTCGGCGAGAGGGTGAGACACAAGGTCGCCGAACAGCGCCAGCGCTGGGACGAAGGCGCGGGCTATCTGGAGCGCGAGACCTTCGACGCCTTCCTCAAGCTGCCGGCACCGCAACGCAAGATCATCCGCGAGGTCATCCTGACCTTCGCCAAGGCGCACGGAACAGCGGACAGCGACACGCGATAAGAACTACTCGATCACCGCCACCGACTTGACCTGAACCCAGACCTCGGTCTGCGGCGCCAGCCGCAGCGCGTTGACCGCCCTTTGCGTCACCCTGGCCAGCAGGCAGGCCTGGCCGCAGCGCAGCCTGACCAGCGCCTGTGACGGGTGTTCCCCGTCCGCGATCGATTCCACCCGGGCGCGCAGATGGTTCTGGATGCTGCTTTGCAGCGGTTCGCGCAGCGCGAGGCTGACGTCGCGCGCCAGCACCCGCAGCCGCAGCGGCTGGCCCAGCGGCAGGCCGTTGTCCCTGACCCAGAGGCTGCCGCCATCGAATTCGGCGCGGATCAGGTGCCAGGCCGCATCGCGCTCAGCCACCCGGGCCTGCACCAGCATACCGGCCTCCTCGCCCGCCAGCACGGGATGATCGATGGCCGACAGCAGCTCGACGACCGGGCCGGCAGCCCTGACCTGGCCGCCCTCCAGCACCACCAGCTGATCGGCCAGCCGCGTCACCTCGTCGGCCGAATGGGTCACGTAGAGCATCGGCAGGCTCAGTTCATCGCGCATCCTTTCGAGCCAGGGCATGATCTCGCGCCGGCGCGCCGGGTCGAGCGCCGACAGCGGCTCGTCGAGCAGCAGCAGCCGGGGCTGGGTGGCCAGCGCGCGCGCGATCGCCACCCGCTGGCGCTCGCCGCCCGACAGCTGTGCCGGCGAGCGCGGCAGCAGATGGCCGATGCCGAGCAGCTCGATGGCAGCCGCCAGCGCGGCCGGCCCGCCCGTCCTGCCGCTGCGGCGCAGGCCGAATTCGAGGTTGCGCCTGACGTCGAGATGATCGAACAGGCTGGCCTCCTGGAACACGTAACCCAGGTCGCGGCGCCAGGTCGGCAACCTGAGCCCGGTGGCATCATCCTGCCAGGTCTCGCTGCCGATGCGCACCAGGCCGCGCGCCTGCGGCTCCAGGCCCGCCACGCAGCGCAGCAGCGTGGTCTTGCCGGAGCCCGACGGACCGAACAGCGCCGAAATGCCCCGCCCTGGCAGTTCAAGCCTCACCGACAGACCGAAATCCTGCCGCCGCAGGTCCAGCCGGAGGCAGAGGCTTTCGCTCATGGCAGCACCCGTCCCGCGCGCCGCTTCAGCAGCGACAGGCCCAGCAGCACGATGAAGGAAAACAGCAGCATGCCGCCGGCCAGCCAGTGCGCCTGCGCGTACTCCATCGCTTCCACATGGCCGTAGATCTGGGTCGAGACCACCCGCGTCTGGCCGGGAATATTGCCGCCGATCATCAGCACGACGCCGAACTCGCCCACCGTGTGGGAAAAGCTCAGGATGGCCGCCGTCACGATGCCCGGGCGCGCCAGCGGCAGCGCGACCGAGAAGAAGGCATCGAGCGGGCTGGCGCGCAGGGTAGCGGCCACCTCCAGCGGCCGGGTGCCGATCGCCTCGAAGGCATGCTGGATCGGCTGCACGGCGAACGGCAACGAGAAGATCACCGAGCCGATCAGCAGCCCGCTGAAGGTAAACGACAGCACGCCCCAGCCCAGCGCCTGCGTCAGCTGGCCCAGCGGGCCATGCGGCCCCAGCGCGACCAGCAGATAGAAACCCAGCACCGACGGCGGCAGCACCAGCGGCAAGGCCACGACCGCGCCGACGGGAGCGCTCCAGCGCGATGAAGCGTTGGCCAGCCACCAGGCCAGCGGAATCGCGATCAGCAGCAGCAGCAGCGTGGTCAGGCTGGCCAGCTCCAGCGTAAGCCGGATCGCCGCCAGCGCTTCGTCATCGAGCGGAATCACCATGGTTCAGATCTCGTAGCCGAAGCCGCGGATCAGGGCGCGGGCCTGCTCGCCCTTGAGGAAGGCCAGCAGCGCGCTGGCCGCCGGATTGCCCTGGCCGGCGTTCAGCAGCACCGCATCCTGCCGGATCGGGGCATGCAGGCGGGCGGGCACGATCCACGCCGAGCCCTGCGCGATGCGGCCTGCCGTCTGGACCTGTGACAGCGCCACGAAGCCGAGCTGCGCGTTTCCGGTCGCGACGAACTGGTAGGTCTGGCCGATGTTGTCGCCCTGGACCATTTTGGGCCTGAGTCTGTCCAGCAGCCCGAGTTTGTTCAGCGTCTCGATGGCGGCCGAGCCGTAAGGCGCCAGCTTGGGGTTGGCCAGCGCCAGCCGCTGGAACCGGCCGGAGCGCAACAGCTCGCCCTGGTCGTCGACCAGGCCGGGCTGGCGGCTCCACAGCACCAGCCGGCCGGTGGCGTAGGTGAAGCGCGAGCCCGCCACCGCCAGGCCTTCCTGCTCCAGCTTGAGCGGCGTCTCGTCGTCCGCCGCCAGCAGGACCTCGAACGGCGCACCATGGCGGATCTGGGCATGGAAGCTGCCCGTGGCGCCGAAGGACAGCACGGCCTGGTGGCCGGTCTCCTGCTCGAAGGCCTGGGCCAGCTGGCGCATCGGCGCGGTGAAGTTGGCGGCGACCGCCACCTTGACCTCGGCCGCTCGCGCCTGGGCCAGCAGCGCCAGACCGGCTAGGAAGAAAGTGAAGAGCCTGGACATGGATCGCTCGCGGTTCTGTTCTGGAATCGCGATTATCGGCGGGCTGCCCCGGCAAGCCATGGCTGCGGTGGATGAGGCGGGCCTCGGTGTGGCGGGGATTTTCCGGCCCGGGACTGCGAACGGCCCGCGCTGGGATAATCCCGCCATGGCAAACAAACAACGTGTCGTCGTCGGTCTCTCGGGCGGGGTGGACTCCGCGGTCAGCGCCTGGCTGCTCAAGCAGCAGGGCTACGAGGTGATCGGCATCTTCATGAAGAACTGGGAGGACGACGACGACAGCGAATACTGCTCGTCGCGCCAGGACTTCCTCGACGCGGCCAGCGTGGCCGACGTGCTCGGCATCGACATGGAGCATGTCAACTTCGCGGCCGAATACAAGGACCGCGTCTTCGCCGAGTTCCTGCGCGAGTACCAGGCCGGCCGCACGCCGAACCCCGACATCCTGTGCAACGCCGAGATCAAGTTCAAGGCCTTCCTGGATCACGCGATGCGCCTCGGCGCCGACAAGATCGCGACCGGCCATTACTGCCGGGTGCGCGTCGACGAGGCCAGCGGCAGGCACCAGCTGCTCAAGGGCCGCGACCCGCTGAAGGACCAGAGCTATTTCCTGCACCGGCTGAATCAGGCGCAATTGAGCAAGGCGATGTTCCCGGTCGGCGAGCTGCCCAAGACCGAGGTGCGCCGCATCGCCGACGAGATCGGCCTGCCCAACGCGAAGAAGAAGGACTCGACCGGCATCTGCTTCATCGGCGAACGGCCGTTCCGCGACTTCCTGAACCGCTACATCCAGAAGGCGCCCGGCGCGATCCGCGACGACCAGGGCCGGGTGATCGGCCAGCATGTGGGCCTGAGCTTCTACACCCTGGGCCAGCGCCAGGGCCTGGGCATCGGCGGCGTCAAGGAGCAGGGATCGGCCAAGGGCGGCAGCGAGCACCAGCCCTGGTTCGTCGCGCGCAAGGAGGTCGCGAGCAACACGCTCTGGGTGGTGCGGGGCCATGACCACCCCTGGCTGCTGTCGCCGCTGCTGCAGGCCGAGGACGCGAGCTGGGTCGCGGGCGAGCCGCCAGCGCCGGGCCGCTACGGCGCCAAGACCCGCTACCGCCAGGCCGACGCGGCCTGCCTGCTGGCGCCCAACGGCGACGGCGCCTTCGCGCTCGGCTTCGACGAGCCGCAATGGGCGGTCACGCCGGGCCAGAGCGCGGTGCTGTACGACGGCGATGTCTGCCTGGGCGGCGGCGTGATCCATTCCGCCAGCGCGACCGA
Organism: Malikia sp.; assembly: GCF_028687635.1. Lineage (GTDB taxonomy): Bacteria > Pseudomonadota > Gammaproteobacteria > Burkholderiales > Burkholderiaceae_C > Malikia. Next base: position 46,187 of record NZ_JAQTZS010000008.1, read on the forward strand.
GGCACCGCTGCCCGAGCTGCCGCCCGAGCCCAGGCCACGCCGCCACAAGGCCAAGGCCAAGAACTGAAACCAGGTCGCGCTCCTGGTCAAGCATGGCCAACAAGTCCTGTAGAACCATCACGCGATGCCGCCCGCGCGGCAAGGTCTGATCCGCCCTCATCGCTTTGGCCAGCACCAGCACGAAGCCTGGCTGGCGACAGCAGAATTTTATCATTTGCATATTCAATATAACTATATTTATGTCATATAAGATATGACCAGAAAAATATCACCATCATTAGAATTCAAATATGAAACCATCAGATTTCAAAATCGGGACAAGGCTTGGCGCATCATTCGGAATCATTACGCTGATGATGATCATTCTGTCTCTTTCCAGCATCAATATGATGAGCTTAATCAATGGAAACATTGATGACATCGTCTTGAACAACAACGCCAAGGCCGCGCTCAGCAACAACCTCTCGCAGCAGGTCCACGCCGTCTCGCGCCTGACGCGCAATATCGTGATGATCAACGACGTCGAGGAAAGAAAGCGCGAAATCGACAAGATCAATGCGGTCCGCATCGCCTACGACCACGCCCGTGCCGAGCTCGAGAAACTGCCCGCCAATGAGGAGGGGCGGGCGTTGCGTGCCAGGATCGATGCCGGCCTTCAGCTGGCGCGCTCGCTCAACAGCCAGGTCATCGCGCTGAGCCTGGAGAACAAGACCGAGGAAGCCAGGGCGCTGTTGCGGGAAAAGGCCGCACCGGCCACCGACCAGTGGCAAGACATACTGCAGGAAGGCATCAAGCTGCAGGAGCAGCACACCCAGCAGCAATATGAAGCCGCCAAGGCCGAGTACCAATTCGCGCGCGGCGTGCTGATCGCCGGCAACGTCCTGGGCATCGCGGCCGCTGCCCTGCTCGGCTGGTTGATGACGCGCTCGGTGACAGGCCCGATGGCGCGCACCCAGGAGGCCGTCCGCCGCCTGAGCAACGGAGACCTGACCGTGGCGCTGCGGGCCGAGGGCAAGGACGAGACCGCGCAACTGATCGCCGCCCTTGAACAGATGAAGGAGCATCTGGCCCAGACCGTCCAGCAGGTGCGCCAGAGTTCCGAAAGCCTTGCCAGCAGCAGCGACCAGATCGCCAGCGATACCCACGCGATGAGCCAGCGCACCGAGGAGCAGGCCAGCGCGCTGGAACAAACCGCCGCCTCGATGGAGGAGCTCGGCGGCACGGCGCGCCAGAACGCCGACAACATCCAGCAGGCCAACCAGCTCGCGCTCAACGCGTCCAACGTGGCGACCAAGGGAGGCGATGTCGTCGACCAGGTCATCAGCACCATGAAGGGCATCAACGAAGCCTCGACCAAGATCGCCGCCATCATCAACGTGATTGATGGCATCGCGTTCCAGACCAACATCCTGGCGCTCAACGCGGCGGTCGAGGCCGCCCGCGCGGGCGAGCAGGGCCGTGGCTTCGCGGTGGTCGCGAGCGAGGTGCGCACGCTGGCGCAGCGCAGCGCCGAGGCCGCCAAGGAGATCAAGGGCCTGATCACGACCAGCGTCGAACGCGTCGAGCAAGGCGCCGCGCTGGTCGACCAGGCGGGACACACCATGGCCGACGTGGTCACCTCGATCAAGCATGTGACCGACCTGATGCGCGACATCAGCGTCGCGAGCCTGGAACAAAGCGCCAACGTGGCCCAGGCCGGTACGGCCATGGGACAGATGGATATCGTGACGCAGAAGAACGCCTCCTTCGTCGAGGAGAGCGCCGCCGCCGCCGAGCACCTGAAGCAGCAGGCGCATGAGCTGGTCCGGGCCGTCGGCGTGTTCAAGCTGGCGGCGGCGTGAGCCGGCGTTTTCCCCGCCTCGCCGGCATATGACCGGCGCGACCGCTCAGGCGGCCCGTGCGTCGCGGCCCGACAAGGCCGTCTGCAGCATGTCGATGAAGACGCGGGTCTTGGCCGGCATCAGCTTGCGGCCCGGGAACACCGCCCAGGCGGCATGCGGCGGCAGGCACCAGTCCGGCAGCACCCGGCGCAGCAAGCCGCGCTGCAGCATCGGCTGGGCAAACAGGTCGGGCACGGCCGCGATGCCGCCCCCGGCGCGCGCCAGGCGGATCAGCAGCTCGGGCGAATTGGCGCTGACCCGGCCCGGTGGCAGGCCTTCCCAGACCTGATCGCCGTGGCGCAGCGTCCAGGGCGCCGGCTCGCCCTGCCCGCCCAGCAGCCGCACCGCCTGATGCCGCGGCAGCTCGTCGGGGTGGGCCGGCTCGCCACGCTCGGCCAGGTAATCGGGCGAGGCATAGAGGCCGTTGGAGAACACCGTCAGCCGGCGCGCGGCCAGCCAGGCGTCGTCGGGCAGCGCGCCGATGCGCACCGCGACATCGATGTCCTCGGCCAGCAGATCGACCCGGCGTGGCGACAGGTCGAGCTCCAGCGTGATGGCCGGGTGCAGCGCGATGAAGGCCGCCAGCATCTCGCCCAGGAACAGGTTGGCGAAGTCACTCGGCATCGAGACGCGCAGCCGCCCGCTCGGCGCGGCCTGGCGCTGTTCGCGCAGCGCCGCCACCGCCTCGACTTCGAGCACCACCTGATGCGCGTGTTCCAGCAGCTGGCGACCGAAGTCGGTCAGCTGCTGGCGCCTTGTCGTGCGCTGCAGCAGGCGCTCGCCGAGCTGGGTTTCCAGCCCGGCCACGCGGCGCGACACCGTGGACTTGGGGCAACCGAGTCGTTCGGCGGCGCGGCTGAAGCTGCCGAGCTCGGCCACGCGGGCAAAGATCAGCAGGTCGTTGGGATCGATGGCGTCGGTCGATTGTTCCATTGCAGAAACAATGATATCCATCAAGAGGTATTCACAGCCAAACCAACAACAAATACAGTAGAGCCATTCCCTCCCCACTCAAGGAAACGACCATGAAGATCCTGCAAATCAACGCCAGTGCCCGCCGTGAAGGCGCCAACTCGACCAAGGTCGCCAACCGCGTCACCGAGCGTCTGCAAGCCGCCAACCCGGGCGCCGAAGTCACGCTGCGCGACCTGGCCGCCAACCCGGTGCCGGTGCTCGACGAAACCATGCTGGGTGCCCTGTTCACCCCGGCCGAGCAGCGCAGCGCCGAGCAGGCCGCCGCCGTCGCCACCTACGACGCGCTGATCGCCGAACTGCAGGCTCACGATGCGATCGTGCTGGGCGTGCCGATGTACAACTTCGGCGTCTCGTCGCAGTTCAAGAGCTGGATCGATGCCGTGGCCCGCGCCGGCGTGACCTTCCAGTACACCGCGACCGGCCCGCAAGGCCTGGTCAAGGGCAAGACCGTCTACGTCGCCTTCGCCCGTGGCGGCCTGTACCGCGACACCCCGAACGACAGCCAGACCCCTTACCTGAAGTCGGTGCTGGGCTTCCTCGGCATGACCGACGTGCGTTTCGTCTTCGCCGAAGGCCTGAACATGGGCCCGGAAGCCGCCGCCAAGGGCTTCGCCCAGGCCGAGGCCGATCTGGAAGCCGCGCTGGCCGCCTGATCCCCCTCGATTGAATGCAACGCGGGGCGCGCCCACCCGGGCCGTGCCCTGCCATCAGGAAAGTGCCGACCATGACCCCGAACGCCACCCCCGCTACCGTCGTCAGCCAGCCGCGCCGCGTCGAACGCCTGATCGTCGGCCACCCGACCTCGGACGGCGCCGGCGTCAAGCTCACCCGCCTGCTGACGCAGGACCTGCAGCGCCGGCTCGACCCTTTCCTGATGCTCGACGCCTTCGGCAGCGAGAATCCGGACGACTACATCGCCGGCTTCCCCGACCATCCGCATCGCGGCTTCGAGACCGTGACCTACATGATCGCCGGTCGCATGCTGCACCGCGACAGCGCGGGCCACGAGGGCCTGCTGCAGAACGGCGACGTGCAGTGGATGACGGCCGGCAGCGGCCTGATCCACTCCGAGATCCCGCAGCAGGAAGCCGGCGTGATGGAAGGCTTCCAGCTCTGGCTCAACCTGCCGGCGCGCGACAAGATGAATCCGCCCTGGTATCGCGACATCGGGCAGGCCGAGCTGCCCGGGTTCACCACGGCCGAGGGCGTGGCGGTCACGGTGATCGCGGGCGAAAGCCATGGCGTGACCGGCGCGGTGACGCGCGAGGCGACCGCGCCGACCTATCTGGACCTGCACCTGCCGGCTGGCGCCCGCTTCGAGCAGGCCTTGCCGGCCAGCCACAACGCCTTCATCTATGTCTACCGTGGCGCGGTCAGCCTGGGCGGCCAGGCCGTGCCGATGCAACGCATGGCGATCCTGGCCAACTCGTCCGAAGCCGACGGCGTGCGCATCGAGGCCAGCGAGGACGCCCGGGTGCTGCTGATCGCGGGCCAGCCGCTGGGCGAGCCGATCGCGCAGTACGGCCCCTTCGTCATGAACACCGAGGCCGAGATCTACCAGGCGATCCAGGACTTCCGGGCCGGCAAGCTGGGCTGAGGTTTTTCTGATCAGAACGGCACGTCGTCGTCCATGTCCTCGAAGCCGCTGTGGGTCGGTGCCGCGGCGGGTGCGGGCGCCGGACGCGGTGCCGGGGCGGGACGGGACGCCATGGGCGGGCGCGCCGCTGGCGCCGCCGCGCGCGGGGCGTAGGCCGGGCGCTCGCCGCCCTCTTCCATGCCACCCCGGTCGCCGCCACCCATGCCTTCGCGGCTGCCGAGCAGCTGCAGCTCGGTCGCGATGATGTCGACCGTGTTGCGCTCGACGCCGGACTGGTCGGTGTACTTGCCGTACTTCAGGCGGCCCTCGACGTAGATCGGGCGGCCCTTCTTGACATATTCACCGGCGATCTCGGCCAGGCGGTCGAAGAACTGGACGCGGTGCCACTGGGTGTCCTCGACCATCTCGCCGCTGTTGCGGTCCTTGCGCCGGCTCGAAGTCGCGAGCGTGACGTTGGCGACCGCCGCGCCCGAGGGCAGGTAGCGGATTTCGGCGTCGCGGCCGACGTTGCCGACCAGGATGACTTTGTTGACGGATGCCATGTGTGGGACCTCTCTAAGCAGTGTTCAGGGCTGGGATTGTGCAGCATTTGATCCGCTGGCAACAGGCCGGCGGAGCGCGGTTTTCAATGCCGGGTCGGCCCCGCCACGGCCGGCGCCTTCATCGGCCAGGCCAGCAGCAGCCAGAGCAGCGACAACACAGCGCAGACGCCGAACACGCCCGCGCTGCCCTGGGTCTTGGCCAGCCAGCCGCCGACCGCGCCGCCCGCGAAGAAGCCCAGCGACTGCAGCGTGTTGTAGACCCCCAGCGCGGTGCCGCGATGCGCGGCCGGCGCCAGCCGCGAGACCAAGCTGGGCTGGCTGGCTTCCAGCATGTTGAAGCCGGTGAAGAACAGGCACAGCAGTGCCGCCGCGCCCCAGATCGATGGAGCGTCGCCCAGCGCCAGCAAGCCCAGCTGCACGGCCGCGATCAGCGCGATCGAGAACAGGAACACCGCGCGCAGGTGGCCCTTGCGCTCCAGCCGGAACAGCACGCCACCCATGACCAGGAAGGACAGCAGCACCGCCGGCAGGTAGACCTGCCAGTGCTCGGCGGCGGCCAGCCCGGACCGCACCAGCACGGCCGGCACGGCCATCCACATCGACAGCTGCACCGCGTGCAGCGCGAACACGCCGAAGTCCAGTCGCAGCAGGCCGGCGTGCGTCAGCACCTCGCGCAGCCCACCACGGCCGGCATCGCGCTGCTGGGCCGGCTCGGGCGGCACCACCCAGGCCACCACCGCCATGCCGGCCAGCGCCAACGCGGCCGTGAGCCCGAAGATGCCACGCAGGCCGATCCGCGCCGCCAGCAGCGGCGCCAGCACCAGCGAGAGCGCGAACATCAAGGCGATGCCGATGCCGACCAGCGCCATCGCCTTGGTGCGCACGCTGTCGCGGGTGACGTCGGCCAGGAAGGCCGTGACCGCGGCCGAGATCGCGCCCGCGCCCTGGATCGCGCGCCCAGCCACCAGCCACTGCACGCTGGGCGCCCAGGCCGCCACCCCGCTGCCGAGCGCGAACAGCGCCAGCCCGAGCAGGATCACCGGCTTGCGGCCCCAGCGGTCCGACGCCATGCCGAGCGGAATCTGCAGCAGGGCCTGGGTCAGACCATAGGTCCCCATGGCAAGGCCGACCAGCGCGGTATCGTCGCCGCCGGGGTAACGGCGCGCCTCCAGCGCGAACACCGGCAGCACCAGGAACAGCCCCAGCATGCGCAGGGCGAAGATGGAGGCGAGCGAGAAACTGGCGCGGCGTTCGCCGGCAGTCATGCGGTTGGGATCGGTCTGGATGGCGGGCACGGCGGGTGGGGCGGCCAGCCGCGCCGGCGGCTGCCGGACGGCGACCGCTGGGGTAGCGGGCGAAGCCGCCATTTTCGCTCAAGCGCTGCTCAGTGGTGGCCGAGCGCGCTGCGGTAGGCCCCGCAACCCACCAGCAGCTGCTCGCTGACCGGCAACACGAAGGAGGACTTGCCGCGCACGTCGCAGGTCAGGGGATTGACGATGTTGTATTCGACCCAGCCACCGCCGTCCTGCTCGATCCGCTCCCAGGCATCGTGCAACAGGCGTTTGGCATCCACGCCCGGGGCATCGTGGACCGAGCTGCCGGTCTTGCCGCGATCGGCCCCCATGACGAGGTAGCGGCCCGCGCGGTCGAGCACGAAGACATAGAGGTCGCGGTCGATGAAGCGACCCGGCTTCTGGTAGAAATCCTCGCTGGCGCGCTCCAGACCCTTGGCCCGGATGTTTTCGAGCGCGGCCTGCGCCAGACGCATCGCGACATCGGCGGTGCCCTGGGTCAGCGTCATGTGCTGCACCGCCTGGGTCAGGTCCGACGTGCGGTCCATCAGCTGGCCGCAGCGACCGCTGGTGCGGTCCGCCATCGAGGCATTCTGGTAGGTCACCTTGTCGATCTCGTCCATGGCTTGCGCCACTTCCTTGAGCGCCACGCTTTGCTGCTTGCTGGCCACGGCCATGCCATCGATGCGCACGGCGATGTCGCGAATCCCGGTGACGAGTCGCTCCATCACCACATTGACCGAACTGATTTCGGTGACCGAGGACTTGACCCGCCCGGTCGAGGCCGCGATCAGCGCGCGCACCTCGCCCGCCGCCGACTGGGTGCGCTGCGCGAGGCTGCGGACCTCGGTGGCCACCACGGCAAAGCCGCGTCCCGCCCCGCCCGCGCGCGCGGCCTCGACCGCCGCGTTGAGCGCGAGGATGTTGGTCTGGAAGGCGATGCCGTCGATCACGCCGATGATCTCGTTCATGCGCTGGGAGGTGGCCTGCAAGGTGCCCATGCCCTGCACGGTCTGCTGCATCAGCCCGTGCGCCTGCTCGGTTTCGCGGTGCAGCACCTCGCCGACGCGGCTGATCTCCTGCACCGATTCGCCGTTGCGCGTCACGGTCTCGGCGGCGTCGCGCACGCTGGCCGTGGCCTGCTCCAGGCTGGCGGCCTGCGACTGGGTACGTTCGGAAAGCTGGCCGCTGTCAGCCACCAGTTGCTGCCCCATGTGACCGAGCACGGCCGAGACGCTGCGCACGTCGGCGACCAACCCCGCCAGGCTGGCGAGCATATGCTGGAACTTGGCGCCCATGGCCGCCATCTCGTCGCGGCCGGGAATATCGACCACGCCGCTGAGATCGCCCTGGGTCGCGCGATCGATCACCTCGTTGAGCGACTGCAGTCCGCCCACGGTCGCATGGTAGAAGGCCGTCACGGCATAGGCCAGCAGCAGCATGACCAGCAGCGCGCCGGCCGTCACGCCGATCAGCTGTCGACCCGCCTGATCGGCCCGGGCCTGCAGTTGCTCCTGCAGGCGTTGCGCGGTGGCCTGGCCGAAGACGAGCTGAGCCTGCACGACCTGGGACACCTCGTCATAGAAGTCGTCGGGGTTGCCGGTCAAGCTTCCGTAACCCAGGGTCAGGCCGACCTTGCTGATCAGGCTGTCGGCGGCGGACTTGAACTCCGGCCAGCCCTTGAGTGGCGGCTCGCCGGCACGCTGCAGGGCAACCATGCGCCCATCGAGCTGACCGAGCTGACCGCGCAACACATCGGTCTGGCCACCGCCCAGACGCACGGCGGCATTGAGCAGCTCGGCGTTGGCGCCGTCGCGCTGCTGGTGCGCGAACAGGACCGAGCCCTCGTTGCGCAGGTGGCTGATCGTCTGGAGCATCGGCAACATGCGCTCGACGACGATGTCCTTCATGAAGTAGCCCGAGGCCGAGGCATCCTGCAGCAGGCCCGAGGTCTCGCCGACCAGGGACACCAGCTTGCGCAGCTCGCGGTAGTGCAAGGCCAGCGCATTGGCCTCGGTGACCTCATCGGACGCGACCAGCGACTCCAGGGACTGGCGCACCGGCGTCCAGTCCGCCGCCAGATCGAGCTGGGAGGCGGCCTCGACGGCCTGATCCATCTGGGCCATGGCGGCCTTGAGCTGCTGGCGCGCGACCGGCAGGGCCGACTGGGCCTGGGCATCGCCCTGCATGGCCAGACGGGCCCGGCCCTGATGCTGCCCGACCTGGTCCACCAGCTGGGTGATCTGCCGCACCACCCGCAGGCCGGCCAGCTCGTGCAGCGACTCATGCCGGACATCCCAGTAGGACTTGGCCAACAGGACGCTGACGAGCAACAGCGGCAGCACCAGCGTGGCGCTCATGGCCAGCATCTTCACCGTCATCGGCAAGCGCTGCATCAGGGCGATGCCCGGAGCGAGGAGACGGGAAGGTGGGATGGCACGAGTCACGGGAGATCTCCTGGTAGCCACCAGATTCTCCCCCGCAATCATTCGGGAAACTGACGCCGGAAGCAGGGAGAAACCCTAGCTCCGGCAGCAAAAACCCGGAGTCAGGCCAGCGCGGCGCGCATGTGGTCGATCATGCTCTTGTAGTCGGACTGGCCGAAGATCGCGCTGCCGGCGACGAAGGTATCGGCGCCCGCGTCGGCGACGCCGCGGATGTTGGCCGCCTTGATGCCGCCATCGACTTCCAGCCGGATGTCCTTGCCGCTGGCGGCGATGCGCTTGCGCGCGGCCTCGATCTTGCGCAGCGCGGAATCGATGAAGCCCTGGCCGCCAAAGCCCGGGTTGACGCTCATGATCAGGATCAGGTCGATGTCGTCGATCACCCAGTCCAGCACGTCGAGCGGCTCGGCCGGGTTGAATGCCAGGCCGGCCTTGAGGCCGCGCGCCTTGATCGCCTGCACGCTGCGGTGCACATGGGTCGAGGCGTCGGGGTGGAAGCTGATCAGGTCGGCGCCAGCGTCGGCGAAATCGGCGGCCAGCGCGTCGACCGGCTGCACCATCAGGTGCACATCGATCGGCGCGGGCGTGCCGTCGGGCTTGAAGGCATGCTTCTTCAGCGCCTTGCAGACCATCGGGCCGAAGGTCAGGTTCGGGACATAGTGGTTGTCCATCACGTCGAAGTGGATCCAGTCGGCGCCGGCGGCCAGCACATGGCGGACCTCCTCGCCCAGGCGGGCGAAATCGGCCGAGAGGATGGAGGGGGCGATGCGGTAGGTGCTCATGCGCGAGATTGTGGCAGCTTTGCGGCCCCGTTCGACCCACCCAGGCCAGCCCGCCGGCCGACAAACCGCCCGAAGCTGGTTAGGATTGACCCATGCCCCAACACCAGTTCGCCGTCCATGTCCGGCCCGAATACCTGCCCACCCAGTCCTCGCCGATGGAGGATTCCTACGTCTTCTCCTACACGATCACCCTCTCCAACACCGGCTCGGTGGCGGCGCAGCTGATCTCGCGCCACTGGGAGATCGAGGACGCCTTCGGCGAAACCCAGGTCGTCGACGGCCTGGGCGTGGTCGGCCACCAACCCCTGCTCCAGCCCGGCGAGGCCTTCCAGTACGTCAGCAGTGCGCGCCTGCATGCCGCCATGGGCATCATGAGCGGACATTTCTTCTGCGTCGGCGTCGATGGCCATCGCTTCGAGGTCGCGGTCCCGCCCTTCGCGCTCAATGTGCCCGCGGCTGGCCGTGGCCCCGATTGACCGGACCGCCGCATGACGCCGCAGGACGATACGCCAGCGACCCGGCTGGCCGCACTGGACCCCGACGCCAGCCTGGCCGAGCGCCATCTGTGGCTGATCGCCCTGATCGACTGGCTGCGCGGCCCCAAGGCCGATGTGCCGGCCACGCTCAAGCGGGTGGGCGAGCTGCTTGATGCCGCCGAGGCCGATCCCGACTGGCTGGCGCGCTGGCGCCTCTGGTGGCGGCGCTTCCGTCAGGATGTCGATCTGGCCCCGCTGCTGGCCGACTTCGGCTTTGCCTCGCAGACCGCCTTCATGACGGCGCTCGGGCACCGGATCAGGCACAAGCTGCTGCCGAGCTCGCCCTTGACCACCGACATGACCGAGCTGTTCGGCCTGCTGTTCCACGACCCGCTGGATGCGCGCTGGCTGGGCGCGCTGCCAGCGCGCCAGCTCGAACGCATCGGCGCGCTGCTGGCGCCGGAGCGGGACCCGGCAGCAGCCAGCCAGCTGAGCGACTGGGAGCAGACGCTGGTCGATGCCCTGTCGTTCTGCATCGGCCAGATCAGCGCCACCGGCTTTCGGCCCGAGCTGCGCTCGCGCATGTCGGTCGAGGTGCGCCAGGCCCGCAGCTTCCTGGATTTGCCCATCGCGCTGGAAAACTTTCGCCGCGCCGCCGCCGCCCGAGGCCTGACCAGCGCCGAGGCCCAGGCCCGGCTGCCCGAACTGCATCGGCTGCTGGACCAGACCCGGCTGGCCGCCTATTCGGTCTACGCCCACCTGGAGGAGCATGGCATCTCGGTCGGCATCGTGTTCCGGCTGCGCCAGCTGCGCGAGCGCGTGCTGCGCGCCACCACCCTGCTGGACTGCCTGCTGTCCGGGCAACGGCCACGCACGACGGCTCGCCTCGTGGCCAGGCTGGTGCGGGTCGGGCATGAGAGCCGCAGCATCCGGGCCTTGATTGCCAGCAGCACCCAGCTGACGGCCGCGCGCGTGGCCGAGCGCAGCGCCGAGAGTGGCGAGCACTACATCACGCGCAACTGGGATGAATACCGCGACATGCTGCTGCGCGCCGGTGGCGGCGGCGCCGTGATGGGCTTCACGACCTGGTGCAAGTTCCTGCTCGGCGGACTGGCGCTGTCGGCCTTCTGGGGCGGGCTGGCCGCTGGCATGAACTATGCGTTCGCCTTCGTGCTGATCCAGCTGCTGCACCTGACGGTCGCCACCAAGCAGCCGGCCGTGACGGCGCCAGCCATGGTCGCCAAGCTCAGGGATCTGCGCTCGCGCGAAGGGGTGCTGCGCTTCGTCGACGAGGTCGCGCACCTGTTCCGCTCCCAGGTCGCGGCCATCGTCGGCAACCTGGCGCTGGTGATCCCGGTCGTGGTGCTGATCAGCGCCGTCCTGTGGCTGACGACGGGCGCGCCGATGCTGACGCCCGAGAAGGCGCAGCATGTGCTCGACAGCCACCAGCTGCTGGGTCCGACCCTGCTGTTCGCCGCCACGACGGGCCTGCTGCTGTTCGCCAGCAGCATCGTCGCGGGCTGGGTCGAGAACTGGTTCGTGCTGCACAAGCTGGACTCGGCGATCGCCTACAACCCGACCATCACAAGTCGGCTCGGCAAACGCTTTGCCCAGCGCTGCGGCCATTTCATGCGCACCCATGTCTCGGGCCTGACGGCCAACATCTCGCTGGGGCTGATGCTGGGGCTGGTGCCGGCGATCGCGGGCTTTTTCGGGCTCCAGCTCGACGTGCGCCATGTGACCCTGGTCACGGGCCAGCTGACGGCCGCCGTGATGGCGCTGGGCTGGACGGTGCTGCTGGAGCCCGCCTTCTGGTCGGCGGTGGCCGCCACGCTGCTCGTCGGTCCGATCAACCTGGCCGTCAGCTTCTACCTGGCCTTCCGCCTGGCGCTCAAGGCCCGGAGTGTCAGTGACGTCAACCGCCAGCGCATCCAGAGCGCGATCCGGCATCGTCTGCGGCGCGCGCCACTGAGTTTCCTGTGGCCGGTCAGCGCCCAGCAGGAAGCCCAGGCCCATGCCGACATCGACATGACCCCGCCGGAAAACCACGAGGATGAGCCACCCCATGGGCGAGTTTGAACTGATACGCCACTACTTCCAGCGCCCCGGCGCCAACCCGCCCGGCGTGGTGCTGGGCGTGGGCGACGACTGCGCGCTGCTGCAGCCCGAGGCCGGCCAGCGGCTCGCGATCTCGACCGACATGCTGGTCGAGGGCCGGCATTTCTTCCCCGATGTCGATCCGGCCGCGCTCGGCCACAAGGCGCTCGCGGTCAACCTGAGCGACCTCGCGGCAATGGGCGCCCAGCCGCTGGGCTGCACGCTCGCGCTCGCGCTGCCGCGCGCCGACGAGGCCTGGCTGGCCGGTTTCAGCCAGGGCCTGTTCGCGCTGGCCGAGGCTGAAGCCTGTCCGCTGGTGGGCGGCGACACCACCAAGGGGCCGCTGAATCTCTGCATCACGGTGTTCGGCCAGGTGCCGCCGGGGCAGGAACTGCGCCGCAGCGGCGCGCGCGCCGGCGACGAGGTCTGGGTCAGCGGCACCGTAGGCGATGCTCGCCTCGCGCTCGAAGCGCTGCTGGGCGAAACCCCGCTGCCCCCCGACGTGCTGGCCCGCAGCCGCCAGCGGCTGGAACGCCCGACGCCCCGACTCGCGCTGGGACTGGCGCTGCGCGGCATCGCCAGCGCGGCGGCCGATGTCAGCGACGGCCTGTGCGGCGACCTGGGCCATATCCTGGCCGCCTCGGGCGTCGGCGCAGAACTCGAACTCGGCGCGCTGCTCGCCTCCAGCGCGCTGAGCGCCGACCTGCGCGCGCGACCGCGCCCGCAACTGCTGCGCTGCGCGCTGGCCGGCGGCGACGACTACGAGCTGATCTTCACCGCCCCCGCCGCCGCGCGCGAAGCCGTGCTGCAGGCGGCCCGTTCGGCCGACACGCCCGTGTCCCGCCTGGGTCGCATCACGACCGAAGCCGACCTGCGCTGGCGCGACGAATCCGGCCAGCCCCTGGATCTGGCCTTGGCCAGCTTCGACCATTTCGCCTGAAACCCCATGAACCCCACTGAAACCGAACGCCCGGCGCGCGACGCCGCCTCGCTGGTCCTGCTGCGCGACGGCGCCGACAGCCTTGAGGTGCTGCTGCTGCGCCGCCACGCCGACACCCGTGTACTGGGAGGCGTTTACGTCTTCCCCGGCGGCAAGCTGGACCCGGCCGACTGCAGCCCGGATGCCCTCGCCTCGCTCGACCTCGATGCCGAGCAACTGCTGGCGCGCTTCCACGAACCCGACCTGAGCCCGGAGAAGGCCGCCGGCCTGCACCAGGCCGCGCTGCGCGAGACATTCGAGGAAGCCGGTCTGCTGCTGGCCGAAGGCGCCGACGCCGAGGCCAGGCAAGCCCTGGCGGCCCGCCAGGCCGCCGGCGAATCGCTGGCCGACGCGATGGCCGCGCTGGGCCTGCGCTGGCAGGCCAGCGCCATCCAGCCCTGGTCGCGCTGGGTCACGCCCGACCATCCGGCGTCCGGCCCGCGCTTCGACACCCGCTTCTTCCTGGCCCGGCTGCCGGCGGGGCAGCAGGCGCGCCACGACGGCTTCGAGGCCACCGAGGCGGTCTGGCTCAGGCCGCGCCAGGCGCTCGAACGCCACGCCGCGCACGAGATCGACCTGGTGCCGCCCCAGCTCATGAGCCTGGTCCAGCTCTGCCGCCACGCCAGCGTCGACAGCGCCTGGAACGAGGCGCTGACCAGCCGCCAGCCGCATGTCCAGCCCGAAGCCCATGAGGTCGACGACGGGCGCATCCTCTGCTACCCCGGCGATCCGCTGCACAGCGTGCGCGAACGCGCGCTGCATGGTCCGACCCGGCTACGCTGTGTCGGTCGCCGCTTCGAGCCCATCGGGGGCTTCGACACCTGGTTCGACTGAACGATCCCATCACCATGGAAACTCCCTTCAAACCTTTTCCGAAAGCCGCTGCGGTCCAGCCCGACCGCCGCTTCCTGTTCTCGCGCCTGTCGCACCTGATCGCGCTGGGCTTCGGCTCCGGCCTGAGCCGACTGGCACCCGGCACCGTCGGCACGCTCTGGGCCTGGGTCGCCTTTCTGCTGATCGACCGGCTCGGGACGCCGGGCGACCCCGGCTGGGCGCTGATCATCGGCATCACGCTGCTGGCGGGCTGGTGGGCCAGCGTCGCCACCGTCAGCCGCACCGGCGTGGCCGACCCGGGCTACATCGTGATCGACGAGGTGGTCGCCTTCTGGCTGGTGCTCTGGCTGGCGGCGCCGGTCGGCTTCTGGGGCCAGTTCTGGGCCTTCTGGCTGTTTCGCTACTTCGACGCCGCCAAGCCCGGCCCGGTGGCCTGGGCCGACCGCGCCTTCAAGGGCTGGGGCTGGCGCGGCGGCTGGGGCATCATGTTCGACGACCTGGTCGCGGCCGGCTGCACCCTGCTCGTGATCGCGTTCTGGCGCTGGCTATGAACCGGGGAGGACGGGCATGCTGACTGATTCTCCCGACCTGATCCGGCAATGCGAAAGCCTGGCACAGGCGCTCAAGACCCGGGGCTGGACGATGGCGGCCGCCGAGAGCTGCACCGGCGGCCTGATCGCCGCCACCTGCACCGGCCTGAGCGGATCGAGCGACTGGTTCGAGCGCGGCTTTGTCACCTATTCCAACGCCGCCAAGACCGAACAGCTCGGCGTGGCGCCGGAACTGATCGCGGCGCGTGGCGCGGTCAGCGAGAAAGTCGCGCGCGCGATGGCGCTGGGCGCGCTGGAACACTCGAAGGCGCAGGCCGCGGTCGCCGTCACCGGCATCGCCGGCCCCACGGGTGGCGATCCCGACAAGCCGGTCGGCACCGTCTGGTTCGGCTGGGCCATGCAAGGGCGGGCCTGGACCGAGTGCCGGCGCTTCGACGGCGACCGCGATGCGGTGCGCGCGGCGACCGTCAGGCACGCGCTGCAAGGGCTGCAAGAGCGGCTCGCGCGCCCGCAGCACGGCTAGACCAGCCTGCAAGCACCGATTCACCCAGGAGGTGTGCATCAGCCCTCCCATGAGAGTCATCCCATTGACAGCCACCGAGCCGCGAACGATAAACAGCCAGTCTCGGTTTCGCTATTCTCATAGCAGTGCACAAGGGGTTGAGTCATGAAATTTGATTCGAGGCAATCAATCGCCATCATGGGTTTCGCAGGTCTGATGGCGGCTTCGCTTTCGGGCTGCGGGGGAGGCGGGGGAGCTGTGAGCGCAGGTGAACAGCAGGCACAGGTGACCAGCTTCGCGGTACCCGTCACCAAGGACAACGTGGGTGCCATCGTCGGCCAGGATTTCAGGTTCTCTAGCGGCATCCAAGCTGTCGACAAGGTGACCGGAGAAGCCATCTCCATCCCGCCGACCACGCTGACGGTCAGCGCTTCGGCCGAATCACCGTCCGGCTATGCCTTCAAGATGGCGTTCGAAGACGGCACCGACGTCAGTGGTAATTTCGGCTTCGGTTCCTGCATCTTCACGGTCGTCAAGTCGACCAGCTTGAACAAGTCCCTGACAGAAGGGGAAAAAGTCACGATCGATGCCTGCAAGGTCGGACTCAACGGTCAGTACGCGGTCACCAACCAGGAAGCTTTCAATGCCGAGATCATGGCCACGCTCGGAAGCTCAAAAACAGACGCGGTACGCGCACCCGTCAAGATCCTTGTCAAGGAAGACAAGGGCACCGTGATCATCAATGGTCAGAGCGTAGGCGACACCAGGCTGGAATTCGTGACGGGAAGCACAGGCGCCGGTGGTTGATTTCACTTGACCTTGAACACCAGCTTCTTCTGGCCGAAAGTGGGTTCCTCGCAGGTCCAGCTGACCTCCTTCGAGGAAACCGCCAGGAAGGTGGCCGTCTCGATATCGACCCGGCGCGCCACCAGCGTGAGCTTGTTGCCGTCGAGGTTGTAGGTGCCTATCATGGCCGCGGCCACCGGGATGTCCTGTTCGCGCACTTCGGTCGGGTTGCGCGTCAACGCCATCAGGCCGCCCGGATTGAGCCTGAAATTGCGCGACAGTTCGGCCTGACGGATCGGCACCTTGCATTGCGTGAAGAGGCTGGCCCGGAAAATGTCACCGAGGGCAACCCCCATGCGGTCGGGCTGGAAGGTCTGGATATCGACGAAATCGGGCACGACGATCGGATCCCGCTTCTGCAGGAAATGGTCGGTTGAAGGTACCGGCGGACAGATGCCGACCACCAGATCGTCGATGAGCTGGCGCGCATCGAGGTGCGGCAGGATCTCGCGGCTGGAAACCTGGCACTTGGCCAGCGGCAAGGTGCTGGTGCAACCCGCGAGCACCAGACCCAGAATGGAAACACCCAGCGATCGCCACATAACGCGCCCCCGCACAGCCAGAAGAAAAGACCCCACGCCGCTCAATTGGCCAGCTTGACCATGGGATTCGGCCGCGGCTTGTTGATCAGGCTGGCCAGGAAAGGATCGCCCTTGAAGCGGGTCTCGGCACTGGAAATCACCTGCCCGGTCTCGAAATCGATCACCCGCACGCTCAACAGGATGCCATCGGCCGAGGTGGTGTAGCTGCCCGTCACGATATTGGCCGCCGGCACCGACGAGCGCAGGCGCTTGATGTCGCGGCTGATGGCGAACTCGCCCTCGCCATTGATGATGAGATCGCGCGAGAGACGGATGTCGTTGATCTGCCAGCCACGGACATACAGCTCGTGCATCAGGTTCTCGCCAACCAGGCGACCGAAAGACGAGGTCTCCACCAGATTGTCCAGATTCGTGAAGCTGGTGATGACCGTCGATTTCTTCTTTTCCTCCGGGGCGACATTGCGCTCCAGCTGATCGGCGACAAAGATGATGCCACTCTTGTAGAGCCCGGCCGGAATACGACTGTGGCGGGTGACGATGGGTTCGTAAACGTAGTCCGATTGGCTCACGGAAGGCGTCTCGCGCACGACGTCCATGGCATCGACCCGCGTCACGCTCTGCGCTTGCACGGCGGACCAGAAGCCGACGAACAGTCCGGCAGCCAGGACAAATTTCTTGCAATTCATAGCCATCTTGATGTATCCAACCTCAGGCCTACTGCGGGGACGCCTGCACCTGGGCAAAAGACGAATGCGACAGGGTGTGGCGATCAACAGGCCTGGAACGACCTTCCGCATCCGCGGCCTGGAAGCGGTAGCTGACCGGATAATCGTTGTCGCTGTGTGGCCGCGCCACCGCATAACGGGAATCCGTCATGCAGCCGGAACAGGCCTGCGGCGGAAGCGGCGCGCAGGCATACAGCGGCAAGGCGATCAGCGGCGCACACCACTTCCAGTTTTGCAAGAAGGTCATCGGGGAAATCCCTATTCAGAAATCAAAAAAGGGCCGACCTGACAGCAGATCGGCACCTAGGCTGCCACTGATTCGCTCGCGCATCACAGGGATATCGGTCTGAAAAAAGTAGCGCCCATCGTTCTATTGACGACCAGAAATCCGGAAACTTGAGAACACCCGGACCAGATCGGTGCGGATCAGGCGCCGCAGCACTTCTTGTATTTCTTGCCGCTGCCACAGGAGCAGGGATCGTTGCGACCGGGTTCGTCGCCCTTGACCACCTGCTCGACGCGCGGGCCGATGCTCTTCCAGAGGTCGCGCAGGTCGTAGGCGGCCCAGATCGCGTCGCCATAGGCGTTGATGCGCTCCTGGCTCACGCTCGGCGGGCTGTTCTCGCCAAACATGCTGATGACGGGCTGGCCGTCGTCGTCCTCGGTCAGCGTGATGATGCGGTTGAGCGCGTCTTCCAGCCAGTCGCGCGCTTCCTTGTCGCGCGGGGCGGCCCATTCCTCGGGCCAGGTCTCGACCACGAACATGAAGCCCAGCGCCCAGACCTGGGCGAAACAGGGCAGCTCCTCGTCGGCCAGCTCGTCGGCCATCTCGGCGCGTTCTTCCTCGCTCATGGCCAGCACGGCGCCACGCACGTCCATCACCTCGGGCGCGTAGGCGCGCTCGTCCTCCAGGTTGTCGACCTGGGCGTCGAGCGCGACCACGACCTCGTTCCAGCGCCGGTTCCACAGGGTCAGGAACTGCTGGTACTGCTCGGGACTGGCGAACAGCTCGGGGCCGAACTGGCCGCTGTCCTCGTCGCCCATCAAGGCGCCGAAGTACTCGTCGGCCGGGATCTGGCGGCGGCAGCAGATCAGCGCGGCGATCGCACCCTCGCAGAATTCCCATTGCGGGACTTCATCGAGGCGCTCGCGCAGGCTGTCCAGGATCTGGTCGAGCGCGTCGAAGTCCTGGTCGTTCATCGGTTCAATGGCGGGAGTGGCGGTGTTCATTCCGGCAGTGTAACGGCCCGCCATGATGCCTGCCTAGGCGGCCGAGGGTGTTCAAGGCTAGACTCTGGACCACGGAGCCGGCGTGGGACCGTGGGGCCAGCCGCCGGACGATCAGGAGCTCGCATGACCGCCATCCGTCTCACCCCCGCCGAGCTGTGCCTGCGGGTCGATCCCGCCCGGCTCGGCTTCGCCGACACGGCCGAGCTGACGCGGGAAGAGCTGCCCTGGATCGGCCAGGAGCGCGCGCTGACGGCGGCGCGCTTCGGTCTCGGGCTTGAGCAGCCGGACTACCACCTGTTCGTGCTCGGCGACGTCGGCACCGGCCGCTCGACCCTGCTGCAGCAGGAGATGCAGGCCGCCGCCGCCGCCCGCCCGGCCCCGCCCGACCTGTGCTACCTGCACAACTTCGACGCGCCCGAGCGCCCGCGCGCGCTGCGCCTGCCCGCCGGCGAGGGTCGCCAGCTGCGCCAGTTCATGGTCCAGCTGGTCAAGTCGCTGCAGGCCGACATCCCCAAGCGCTTCGCCGAACCCGACTTCAAGGCCGCGCAGGGCCAGCTCGAGCACGGCTACGCCGAGCGCGAGGCCGCGGCCTACCAGGCGCTGTCGGCCTTCGCCGCGGCGCGCCACTTCGCGCTGCGGCGCGAGAGCGGCCAGCTGATCCTGACGCTGATCGGTCCCCAGGGCCAGGCGCTGACGGAGGCCGAGCTCGCCAGCCTGCCGCAGGAGGAGCGCGAGCGCTACGACCAGGGCGAGCGCGAGCTGCGCAACGAGGTCCTGCGCTACCTCGAACTGACCCAGCCGCTGGAGCGCGCGCTCGACGAGGGCGTGACCGCGCTGCGGCTGCAGGCCGTCAAACCGCTGCTGGAGCGCGCGCTGCAGGCGATCCGGCAGCAGCTCAGGAAGAACATCAAGGACACGCGCAAGCTCGGCGCCTGGCTCGAACAGGTCGTGGCCGATGTGCTCGAACACCTGCAGCTGTTCGAGAGCGGCGCGCCCGAGGACGAGCCCGATCGCAAGGAGGCACTCGCGCAGGTGCTGGCGCGCTACCGCGTCAACCTGGTGGTCGACAACGCCGGCGCGCGCGGCGCGCCGGTCATCATCGAGAACAACCCGCTGTTTCGCCCGCTGTTCGGCAGCATCGAGTACCAGTCCGAGAACGACGTGCTGGTGACGGATTTCTCGCGCATCCGCGCCGGCAGCCTGCTCAAGGCGCATGGCGGCTTCCTGATGCTGCACATGCGCGACCTGCTGGCCGACGAGCTGGTGTGGGAGAAGCTGCGCCGCTTCCTGCGCAACGGCCGGCTGCAGATCGAGGAACCCGGCACGGTCTATTCGGCGCAGGCCTCGACCTCGCTCGAACCGGAGGCGGTCGATGTCGATGTCAAGCTGGTGCTGGTGGGCTCGGACGAGCATTACTACGCGCTGCAGGAGGGCGACCCCGAGTTCGCGCGCCATTTCCGCGTCAAGGTCGATTTCGCCGACAGCTTCCTGGCCAGCGAGGCGACGCGGCGCGCCAGCGGCGTCTTCGTCGCCCATGTCTGCGCCCGGCTGGGGCTGCCGCATTTCAGCGCGGCGGCGGTCGCCCGCCTGATCGAGGACAGCCACCGCCAGGCCGAGGACCAGGCGCGCCAGTGCGCGGCCTTCTCGCGCACCGAGGCGCTGGTGGTGGAGAGCGCGGCGGTGGCGCGGGCACGCGGCGCGCGCGGCGTCGAGGCCGAGGATGTCGCCGCCGCGCTGCAGGCGCAGCGCCACCGGCACGACTACCTGGAGCAGCGCCTGCGCGAGACCATCGCCGACGGCGAGCGCATCATCGCGCTGGGCGGCCAGCGGGTCGGCCAGCTCAACGGCCTGACCGTGATCGACCTCGGCGACTACCGCTTCGGCCAGCCGATGAAGGTGACGGCGCGCACCGTCGCCGGCACCGAGGGCCTGCTCAACATCGAGCGCGAGGTCGAGCTGTCGGGCCCGATCCACGACAAGGCGGTGCTGATCCTGCAGAGCTACCTGTCGGCGCTGTTCGGCCATATCGCGCCGCTGGCGCTGAGCGCGTCGATCGTGTTCGAGCAGGAATACTCCGGCGTCGAGGGCGACTCGGCTTCCTGCGCCGAGCTCTACGCGCTGCTGTCATCGCTGGCCGGGCTGCCGCTGCAACAGGGCATCGCCGTCACGGGCGCGATCAGCCCCTTCGGCGAGGTGCTGCCGATCGGCGGCGTCAACGAGAAGATCGAGGGCTTCTTCGCGGTCTGCCGCGACTCCGGGCTCGATGGCCGCCAGGGCGTGCTGATCCCGGCGCGCAACCGCCGCCACCTGATGCTGTCGCGCGAGGTCGGCGCGGCGGTCGAGCAGGGCCTGTTCCACATCCACAGCGCCGGCCATGTCAGCGAGGGCGCCGAACTGCTGATGGGCCAGCCCTTTGGCACCGCACCCGACCAGCCCTGCCCGGTCGCGCTGTCCGGCCCGGCCTGCACGCGCGGCAACCCGACCAGCTATCCCGAGGACAGCATCCTGGGCCGCGCCGAGGCCACGCTGCAGGCCTTCCGGCGCGCCTGCCTGCGCGCGAGCAACCCGAAGGCCTGGCGCCGGCGTTGAAGCGGCAGCCAGCAGCGCGGGAAAACGGCCCCGGCTGGTTCATACTTCAGGCCCAGAAGCGGTCCGGCGCCCTTGCGCCACCGCCATCCGCCCCCATAACCGATTCGAGACATGACGACCGAACAACCGACCCCCGACCAGCAGCCCCTGCACTGGAACGACCTGTACCTGCTGGGCTACACGCCCATCGACGAGGTGCACGAGGAATTCGTCGGGCTGGTCGGCCGCATGCAGACAGCCGCCGATGCCGAGCTGGCCGGCCTGCTGGCCGAATTCACGCGCCACTGCGAGCAGCATTTCGAAATGGAAAACTGCTGGATGCTGGAGACCGACTTCCCGCCGCGCGACTGCCACATCGACGAACACGCGGCCGTGCTGGGCTCGGTGCATGAGGTCGGCGAACTGTTCGCCAAGGGCGAGCTCGGCGCCGACGTGGTGCGCGATCTGGTCGAGCATCTGGCCGACTGGTTCCCCAGGCACGCCGACCAGCTCGACTCGGCGCTGGCGCACTGGATGAGCAAGAAGCGTCTGGGCGGCAAGCCGGTGGTGCTGCGCCGCGGCCTGCAGCTGCGCTGAAGGCTCAAGGGCTGCCGCGCGGCCCGGTCGGCACCGTGATCGACCTGGGCTCGGGCTCCAGCTTTTCAGCCTGCTGCAGCCGGTAGACCTCGTCGATCAGCTCGCGCAGCAGCGCGATGTCCTCGGACTGGTCGTTCAGGCGCGTGCTCATGATGATGGGCGAGGTCGCGTTCGGCTCCAGCAGCGGGCGATAGACCACCTCGTCGGGACGCAAGCGCTGCGCGCTGGCCGGCACCAGGCACAGCCCCATGCCGGCGGCGACCAGGCCGAGCGCGGTCTGCATTTCCTGCACTTCCTGCACCTCGGCCGGCTCCAGGCCCAGGTCGCGGAACAGCGACAGCACATGGTCGGCGTAGCTCGGGCGCGGTTTGCGCGGGTAGACCAGCTGGGGAAAGGCGGCCGCCCGCGCCAGGCTGACCGGCCCGCGCTCGCCGGCGAGGGGATGCTCGGTGGGTATGGCCAGCACCAGCGGCTCCTCGCGCAGCACCTCGCGCCGGAGGCTGGGGTCGTCGAAGCGCACGCGGCCGAAGCCGACATCGATCTGGCCGGCCTTGAGCGCCTCGCCCTGCTCGACCGTGGTCTTCTCGACCAGCACCAGCGGCACCTGCGGCTTGCGCGCGCGGAACAGGCGCGCGATGCGCGGCAGCGCGCCGTACATGGTCGACGGCACGAAGCCGATCACCAGGCGGCGGTCGACCTGTGACAGGCGGCGCGTCATCGCGATGGTCTCGTCGAGCTGTTCGAGCATGCGCACCGCGCGGCCATGGAAGAAGCGGCCGGCCTCGGTCAGCGCCAGCGGCCTGGCCTCGCGGTCGAGCAGCTTGAGCCCGAGCTCCTCCTCCAGCTGCTGGATCTGCCGGCTCAGCGGCGGCTGCGAAATGTAGAGCCGCTCGGCGGCACGGGTGAAGCTGCGCTCCTGCGCGACCGCGACGAAGTACTTGAGATGCCGAAAATCCATGCCAATACTTTCTAGGTATTGGGTGATTCTAAAACAGTCTTTGATCTGGGTCAGGGTTTCTCCATAAGATCTACACTGGAAAACAAGCAAGCCCCTGGAACGCAGCCGACCGGATAAAGAGCCCGGAAGCCGCAGCAGCAGGGGGAGCAGACGGTGCCGCGACGATGGCCACCGCAGGAGACAAGATCAGCGACCACGGGCCACCGCCTCACCGGGGGTTCCGCGCCCCGCAGCGTCGCACCGTCACCTGCCAGCCGCGAAGCGTGCCGCCCGCACTGTCCGGCAGGGATCCCCCTCCTGCCAGACCTGCCTGCCACCCCAGCCGTTGCGGTCCATGCCGCAGCGGGCCAGAGCCACAAGTCCAACAGGAGATATTTATGAGCCAAGAAAATCTGCGCGAGCGCCTGGAAGGCATGCTGGTCGATGACCACGACAAAGGCCTGCACCGCGTCAAGCGTTCCGTCTTCAACGATCCGGAACTGTTCGACCTCGAGATGAAGCACATCTTCGAAGGCAACTGGATCTACCTGGCTCATGAAAGCCAGATCCCGAACAACAACGACTACTTCACCACCACCATCGGCCGCCAGCCGGTGATGATCACCCGCAACCGCGCCGGCGAGCTGAACTGCTTCATCAACGCCTGTGCCCACCGTGGCGCGCAGCTGGCCCGCTTCAAGACCGGCAACAAGGGCACCTTCACCTGCCCCTTCCACGGCTGGACCTTCAACAACTCCGGCAAGCTGCTCAAGATCAAGGACCCGGACAACACCGGCTACCCCGAGACCTTCAACAAGGAAGGCAGCCACGATCTGACCAAGATCGCCAAGTTCCAGTCCTACCGCGGCTTCCTGTTCGGCTCGCTGAACGCCGACGTCCAGCCGCTGGAAGAGCACCTGGGTGAATCGCGCAAGATCATCGACATGATCGTCGACCAGTCCGAGCAGGGCCTGGAAGTGCTGCGCGGCGCCTCGACCTACTGGTTCGAGGGCAACTGGAAGCTGCAGGCTGAGAACGGCGCCGACGGCTACCACGTGACCGCCGTGCACTGGAACTACGCCGCGACCCAGGCCGCCCGCAAGGAACGCGAAGCCGGCAACGACCAGATCAAGGCCATGAGCGCCGGCGGCTGGGCCAAGAAGGGCGGCGGCTCCTACTCGTTCGACAACGGCCACCTGCTGCTGTGGACGCGCTGGGACAACCCGGAAGACCGTCCGCTCTACCCGCAGCGCGAGCAGCTGGCCGAGCGCGTCGGCGCCAACACCGCCGAGTGGATGATCAACAACTCGCGCAACCTGTGCCTGTACCCGAACGTCTACCTGATGGACCAGTTCAGCTCGCAGATCCGCGTGCTGCGCCCGATCTCGGTCGACAAGACCGAAGTCACCATCTACTGCATCGCGCCCAAGGGCGAGAGCGCCGAGGCCCGTGCCCGCCGCATCCGCCAGTACGAGGACTTCTTCAACGCCACCGGCATGGCCACGCCTGACGACCTGGAGGAGTTCCGCTCCTGCCAGCAAGGCTACAACGGCGCCGCCGCCGAGTGGAACGACATGTCGCGCGGTGCCGAGCACTGGGTGCGCGGTCCCGATGCCGAAGCCGACAAGATCGGCCTCAAGCCCATCCTGTCCGGGGTCAAGACCGAGGACGAGGGCCTCTACGTCGCCCAGCACACCTACTGGATGGAGCAGATGCGCAAGGCGGTCGACGCCGAAGAAGCTGCCCAAGCCAACGCGAAATAAGAACTGGAGAGCAACAGCATGACCACCTCTTACGAAAATGTCTGCGCCTTCCTGTACCAGGAAGCCCGCCTGCTCGACGACCGCGAATGGGACGCCTGGATCGAGATGTACGATCCGCAGGCGGAGTTCTGGATGCCCTCCTGGGCCGATGACGGCGAGCTGACCACCAATCCGCAGACCGAGATCTCGCTGATCTACTACCCGAGCCGTGGCGGCCTGGAAGACCGCGTCTTCCGCATCCGCACCGAGCGTTCGAGCGCGACCATTCCCGACACCCGCACCTCGCACAACATCAGCAACGTCGAGATCGTCGAGCGCAATGGCGACGTCGTGAAGGTCCGCCACAACTGGTTCACGCTGAGCGTGCGCTATAACGTGACCGACACCTTCGCCGGCACCAGCTTCCTGACGATCGACTTCTCGGGCGCCAAGCCGGTGATCAAGTCCAAGAAGGTCGTGCTCAAGAACGACTACATCCGTCACGTCCTCGACGTCTACCACCTCTGATCATGTCGACTTTCAAGATCGCCCTCAACTTCGAGGATGGGGTCACGCGCTTCATCGACTGCAAAGACAGCGAGACCGTGGCCGACGCCGCCTATCGCCAGAAGATCAACGTCCCCATCGACTGCCGCGACGGCGCCTGCGGTGCGTGCAAGTCGAGCTGCGAATCGGGCTCGTTCGACATGGGCAGCAACTACATCGACGACGCGCTGACCGAGGAAGAACTCCAGCAAGGCTTCGTGCTGACCTGCCAGATGCGGCCCAAGAGCGACTGCGTGGTGAGCATCCCCGCGTCCTCGGCCGTCTGCAAGACCGCCCAGACCAGCCTGACCACGACCATCAAGGAGGTGCGACTGGTCTCCGACAGCACCATCGCGCTGACCGTGGCCGGCGACGACATCGCCAAGCTGTCCTTCCTGCCGGGCCAGTACGCCAACCTGCAGGTGCCGGGCACCGACGCGCACCGCGCCTACTCCTTCAGCTCGATGCCCAAGGACAAGGAGGTCTCGTTCCTGATCCGCAACGTGCCGGGCGGCCTGATGAGCAGCTACCTGACCGGATCGGCCAAGCCGGGCGACACGCTGGTGCTGAACGGCCCCAAGGGCAGCTTCTACCTGCGCGACATCACCCGCCCGGTCATGATGCTGGCCGGTGGCACCGGCCTGGCGCCCTTCACCGCCATGCTCGACAAGATCGCGGCGGCCGGCGGCAGCCCGTTCCCGGTGCACCTAGTCTACGGCGTCAACACCGACACCGACCTGGTCGACATCGACAAGCTGCAAGCCTTCGCCCAGGCGATGCCCAATTTCAGCTACGCGCTGGTCGTGGTCGACCCCAACAGCGCGCAGCCGAAGAAGGGCTATGTCACCAACCACCTCGAAGCCGGTCAGCTGCACGACGGCGAGCTCGACATGTACCTGTGCGGCCCGCCGCCCATGGTCGAGGCCGTCAACCAGTACCTGCGCGACCAGGGCATCAAGCCCGTCAGCTTCCACTACGAGAAGTTCGCGGCCAGCGCCTGATCGCTGACCACCCCCCCAACAGCCCGTGCCAACGGGCTTTTTTCTTGCGGAACCCCAATGAGCAAACGATTCAAGAACAAGGTCGCCGTGATCACCGGCGCGGCACAGGGCATCGGCCAGGGCGTCGCGCTGCGCATGGCCAAGGAAGGCGCCAAGCTGGTGCTGGTCGACCGCTCCGAACTGGTGTTCGAACTGCGCGACCAGCTCGAGAAGAAGAAGGTCGACGTGCTGGCGCTGACCGCCGACATGGAAAAGTCCGGCGACTGCAACCGGGTCATGAAAGAGGCGGTCGAGAAGTTCGGCCGCATCGACGTGCTGGTCAACAACGTCGGCGGCACGATCTGGGCCAAGCCGTTCGAGCATTACCAGGAAGACGAAATCGAGGCCGAGGTGCGTCGCTCGCTCTTTCCCACCCTGTGGTGCTGCCACGCGGTGCTGCCCCACATGCTCAAGCAGCAGAGCGGCGCCATCGTCAACGTCTCGTCAATCGCCACCCGTGGCGTCAACCGCGTGCCCTACGGCGCGGCCAAGGGCGGCGTCAACGCGCTGACGGCCTGCCTGGCGCTGGAGACCGCCGAGCGCGGCATCCGCGTCAACGCCATCGCCACCGGCGGCACCGAGGCGCCGCCGCGTCGCATCCCGCGCAACGCCGCCGAGCAGACCGCGCAGGAAAAGGTCTGGTACCAGATGATCGTCGACCAGACCATCAACTCCAGCCTGATGAAGCGCTACGGCACCATCGACGAGCAGGTCGGCGCGATCTGCTTCCTGGCCTCGGACGAGGCTTCCTACATCACCGGCATCACGATGCCGGTCGGTGGCGGCGACCTCGGCTGATCCAGCCCAGGCACCCAAGCGAAAGGACCGGCGCGGGAAACCGCCCGGTCCTTTTTTCGTCCGCTGCGATGCCAGCGGGCGGGCGACAGACGAAAAAAAACCGCCCAGGCGAACGGACGGTTTTTTTCCAGGCCGGCTGAGCCGGCCTTCGGCGAGATCAGGCGTTCGCTGTGGCGAGCTTGGCAACCGGCTTGGCCGAGGCGTTGCGCGCCATAGGCAGCACCAGCGTCAGCACCGCGCCGACCGCCGCGACGCCGGCCAGGATCTGGAAGGTGGTGTCGATCGGCAGTTCGGCCTGCTGCATGTAGCCGATGAAGACCGGGCCGACAACGCCACCGAGGCGGCCGAAGCCCGCGCACCAGGCCACGCCAGCGCCGCGCACGTTGGTGCGGTAGTAGTTGGAAACCAGGCCGTAGATCAGCACCTGGGTGCCGCTGGTGCCGAGGCCGACGACCGCGACGATCGCGAGCAGGCCAGCAACCGGGAAGCCCATCGTCATCAGGAAGATGGCTGCGGCACCGATCGCGAAGCAGGCGACGACCACCGACTTGGCGCCGAAGCGGTCAGCGACCTTCGACGCCAGCAGCGCGCCGAGCACCGCGCCGCCGTTGAGAATGAGCAGGAACTGCAGCGAACCCTTGGTGTTGAAGCCGGACTTGCTCATCAGCACGGGCAGCCAGGTGTTGAGCGAGTAGACCAGCAGCAGGCCGAGCGCGCTCATCAGGCCGAGCAGCACGGTGGGGGCCAGGTAGTCTGCGAACAGGCCGACGAAGCCCTTGCGGCTGCCGGTGGCGGCCGGCGCATCGGCATGAACCGGATGCGCCTCGGGCAGCGGAATGCCGGTGCGCTCGGACAGCGCGCGCGCTTCTTCCATGTGGCCGTGCGAAGCCAGCCAGGCGACCGATTCGGGCATCTTGAAGTAGGCCAGCGGCAGCAGCGTCACGAAGGGCAGCGCGCCGAGCCAGAACATGCCGCGCCAGCCGATGTGCTCCAGCAGCATGATCGCCAGCAGCGCGGCCAGCAGGCTGCCCAGCGGGATGCCCGAATAGACGATCGCGTTGCACAGGTTCTTCTTGTCCTTGGGCGCGTATTCGGCGACCAGCGCGCCGGTGGTCGCGACCAGGGCGCCGACGCCCAGGCCGGTGATGAAGCGCAGCAAGCCGAAGCCCGAAGTGGTCTCCATCATCGCGGTGATGGCCATGCCGATCGAGAACCAGGCGTAGGAGCCCAGCATCACCTTGCGGCGGCCGATGATGTCGCCAACGGTGCCGGCCATCAGCGCGCCGACCAGCACGCCGAACAGCGCGTAGCTGCCGAGCTGGCCGGCGAGCGCGGGGGTCACGTTGCCGATCTGCGAGGGGTCACGCAGGAATTGCGACACGACGGCGCCATAGACGACGAGGTCGTAGCCATCAAAGATCAGGCCGACGGTGGCCAGCGATACCACCCAGAGGATGGTGCGCAGGCGGCGGGCTTCTTGCGCGGATGGGTCAGGAGTTGCCATGAGGTATCCAGTTGGAAAAAACGTGGCTGAGTTTAAGGTCGACCAATACCAATTAGGTATAAGTAAAAACCCGGATTATTTGACATAGATCAGGAAAATTCAGCCAAAACAGGCGTTTTTCGACCTAATTCCCACCTCAAAGCAATACTTTATAAGTATATATACAGTCCAAAAAGGTATTCCATCGCCAATCCATCCAGCCGGGATGGGCCGTAACATAAGGCGTTTTCCTCATCTTTTCCCCTATCGCCATGCCTCAACTCAACACCGTCCGCCAAGGCCAGGGTCCCCTGGTCGTCCTGAGCCACGCCCTCGGCTGCGACCTGACCATGTGGGACGGCGTCGCCGCCGCGCTGCAGGACCGCTACACCGTGCTGCGCTACGACCAGCGCGGCCATGGCCAGACGCCCGCCACCGAAGGCCCCTACAGCATGGACGACCTGGCCGATGACGCGGCCGAACTGATCCGCGCCCAGGGCGCCGGCCCGGTGCATTTCGTCGGCCTGTCGATGGGCGGCATGACCGCGCAGGCGCTGGCCGCGCGCCACCCCGAGCTGGTGCGCAGCATCGTGATCGCCAACTCGGCCGCCAGCTACGACGAGGCCGCGCGCGCCATGTGGCAGGCCCGCATCGACACCGTGCTGGCCAACGGCGTGCCGCCGATCGCCGACGGCGCGCTGCAGCGCTGGTTCACGCCCGAATTCCGCGCCGATGAAGCGGGCGGCGGTGCCGCCCGCGTCGCCAAGCTGCGCGCCGTGCTGGAAGCCACCCCGGCCCGGCCCTATGCCGCCGCCTGCGCGGCCGTCGCGGCCATCGCGCTCGACGAAGGCAACGCACGCATCGCCTGCCCGACGCTGGTGATCGCCGGCAGCCGCGACGAGGCGACCCCGCCCGCCATGTCGCAGGCCATCGCCGCCCGCATCCCGGGCGCCCGGCTGGCCAGCCTGGACGCCGCCCACCTCAGCGCGGTCGAGCAGCCGGAGGCCTTCGCGGCCCTGCTGACCGGGTTCTGGGCCGGACTGTAAGCCGGCCTAGGCCAACATGACGAGCCCGCTTGGTGCGGGCTTGTCCTTTTGCGTGAGTGGTCGCTACGACGCCCAGCTTACGCTGCTGCTTGTTGACATCCTCCCCCGCCTAAAGGCGGAGGATTCCTACGGCGCCCATTGCAGGCGCTGCGCCTGAACAAGTCGCTTCGGTGGGTTCCTGCTTCACCGAGGCAGCACGCCTTGCCCTTGCGGGCTTGGCGCGGCTGACTTCCTCTCCACAGGCTGTAACGCGGTGTCCCCGCGCCAGTATGTTGATCGCGCCGATGTGATCGGCATGGCCCTCGTGCCCGCACTGCACACACCGGAAAACCGCCTGGGTCTTGCGGTTGTCCGCGCTGACACAGCTGCAAAGCGGACAGGTGCGGCTCGTGTTCTGCGCTGGCACGACGATGAGCAGGCCGCCATTCCAAGCCAGCTTGTAGTCGAGTTGGCGACGGAACTCGAACCAGCCCTGATCCAGGATGGCCTTGTTCAGGCCGGACTTGGCCCTCACGTTCTTGCCCGGCTGCTCGGTGCTGCCTGCCGCCGACCTGGACATGTTCCTTACTTGCAAATCCTCGATGCACACCATCGCGTGGTTCTGGCTGATGGCACTCGTGGCCTTGTGCAGGTAATCGCGGCGGGCGTTGCCGATGCGGGCGTTGATGCGCTGGACTCGGGCCTTGGCCTTCTTCCAGTTGCTGCTGAATTTGACTTTTCGGCTCATCGCCCGCTGGTAGCGGCGCAAGCGTGCCTCGTGCTTCTTGAAGCTGTTGAGCGAGGCCAGGAACGAACCATCGCTGAACGTAGCGAAGCGGGCAATCCCCACGTCGATGCCGATGGCGCTGCTGGACTTCGGGACAGGTTGATCGACTTCGCGCTCGGTCTGGATCGACACGAACCATTTGCCACCCGACAGGCTCACCGTCGAGTTGCACGGCGCCCCCAGCAGCGGACGCGACAGGCGCAATCGCATCCAGCCCAGCTTGGGCAGGAAGATCCGGGCGTTGGCTGCATCGAGCTTGAATTGCTTGGCGTCCGGGTAGCGAAAGCTGTCACGCTGGCACTTCTTCTTGAACCTGGGGAAGGCCGCACGCTTGGCGAAGAAGTTCTTGTACGCCCGCTCCAAGTCCTTGAGCGCATGTTGCAGCGGGTGAACAGGCGCCTCCTTGAGCCACGGGGTTTCTGCTGCGTTGCGCCACGCAGTCAGGTGCTTGGCCATCGCCACATAGCCGATGAACTGGCCGCCCGCCTCGTGATTGGCCTTCTGCAACGCCAGCGCCTGATTGAAGACGAACCGGCACGCCCCAACGAAGCGGCGCATCTGCCGCTCCTGCTGCCCGTCCGGCATCAGTTCGTACTTGAAAGCCTGGAGGCGTTGCATGACAAAAGTATAGTTTGATGGCCAAGTTGTGCAAGAACTTCGAGGCAGGCGCGCACATCGCCGTCATCCAGCCGTACATCGAGCAGCAGCAGATGCAGCACTGACGGCCCCAAGGACACCTGCGGCGTCCGCGCTTTCCTTCCCCGCCCTGAAGGACGGGGTTTGACGCGCATCTCGATCAATTGCGCCAGCAAACGCGACGACGCTGGCTTCGTCATTCGCCAGGACAACCTCAACGCCCGCACTCAGGAGATCGTCACGGATTTCCTGATAGGCAGGATACGCCTTTGACCCTTCCAAGGGGGGGCAATCGGGAACAGCACATGCGAAGGCAATGCGCAGCGCTTGCGCAGTCGCTTCACCTTGTCCACCCACTGACCGCCATGAGTCATGGATGCGGGTCGGATCGTCCTGTGCCAGGTACAGAGGCTTGATGATGCGGTCAATTTGCTGGCCGGTTCGCCGAACGAACGGGAAGTTGACCATGGTCTGGTCAATCAGGATGTTGCGGTCCGCCAGGTACAGGATGCGCTTCTTGGTCTTGCTTTTCCAGAGGCGCCAGATGATCTGGAAGGCGGTGTAGGTCTTGCCGGTGCCGGTGGCCATGACCAGCAGCGCGCGGTTCTGGCCGCTGGCAATCGCCTCCACGGTGCGGTTGATGGCGTTGAGCTGGTAGTAGCGCGGGGTCTTGCTGGGCGAGTAGTCGAACGCCGCCACACGCTGCACCTCGTCGGTCCAGCCTTTCCAGGCGCAGTAGCGCTGCCACAGCTCTTGCGGCGAGGGAAACTCGTCCAGCGCCAGGTTGCGCTCCAGCACGCCATCGGCCAGCGTGGCATCGCGGAAGACGAAGCCGTCGCCGTTGCTGGTGAAGGCAAAGGGCACGTCGAGCAGCTCGGCGTAGTTGATGGCCTGCCACATGCCTGCTCCAACAGCGTGTTTGTTGTCCTTGGCTTCCAGCACCGCCAGCGGGATGTCGGGCTTGTGGAACAGCGCATAGTCGGCGCGCAGCACGGTGGACTTGTCGCGCTGGGCCTTGTGGCCGCGCACCACCACGCAACCGGCACGCAGCGGGAACTCGCGGTACAACTGATCCATGCCGTTCCAGCCGGCCGCCACCATCGCGGGCCGGATGAACTTGTCGCAGATGTCGCTTTCGGAGAGTTGTTTCTTGTTCATGCCTTGAACCCGTGCCGGAATTTGACTTGGATTATTGATCAACATTCCGAGCAGGCAAGGAAATCGCCACCGATATTGCTCAATCCAGCGGCGTCGCGCGCAGCAGCGCCGCGAACTCGCGCGCCGCCGCGCTGCGCGAGGCGCCGCGCCGCCACAGGATGCCGGCGTGGCGCAAGATCTCGGGTCCACTCAACGCGATCGCGTGGAGGTCGGGGGCCTGGCGTGCCGCGCGCTCGGGCACGATGCTGGCCAGGTCGCCGTAACGGCAGACGCCCAGCAGCGACTCGACCGAATCCAGCTCGACCCGCACCAGCGGCGCCACGCCGGCCTGGCGCAGCCGGTCGTCGATCAGGCGCCGGGTCGCGAAATTGCGCGGCAACAGCGCCAGCGGCACGCCGGCAAGCCCGGCCAGCTCCAGCCCGGCGCGACCGGCCAGCGGGTGCCGCGGCCCGACGACCAGCAGCAGGCGCTCGTCGAACAGCACCTCGGCCTCGATATCGTCGCTCTGCGCCGGGTGAAAGGCGATGCCGAGGTCGAGCTCGCCATCGAGCAGCTGCTGCTCGATCGCGCCCGCGCGCAGGTCCTGCACCTCGACCTTGACCTTGGGATAGGCGCGGCTGAAGGCCGCCACCGTCGCCGGCACCACGGTGTTGAGGAAAGTCGGGAAGGCGCCGACCTTGAGCTGGCCCGACTGCAGCCCGCCGAGGTCGGCCAGCGCCATGCGCCCGGCCTCGATCTCCTGCAGCGCGCGGCGCGCATAGACGCGGAACTCCGCCCCCGCCTGCGACAGCTTGAGCCCGCGCCCCAGGCGGTCGAACAGCGCGACGCCGAGCTCCTGCTCCAGCTGGCGCAGCCCGTGCGAGAGGGTGCTCTGCGTCACGAACAGGTTCTGCGCCGACTGCGTCAGGTGCTCGGTGTCGGCGATGTCGAGGAAGTAGCGAAGTTGTCTTATTTCCATGCCAGGATTGATATCTTCCGAATATCGTTCGATGGTATCGAATGATTTCATGGAAATAAATCATTTGTCCACAGCAGTCACTCGACTTACGCTTCGGAGATTCTTGAACCACCTACCGACAAGACCTCTGACATGACCGCCCGCTACCCCATCGAGCGCATCGAAGCGCGCATCCTCGACATCCCCACCATCCGCCCGCACAAGCTGTCGTTCGGCGCCATCAGCCGCCAGAGCCCGGTGATCGTCCAGCTCTGGCTGGCCAACGGCGCCTGCGGCTTCGGCGAGGCCGCCACCATCGGCGGCCCGTCCTGGAACGAGGAGTCGCCCGAGTCGATCAAGCACGCGATCGACGGCTACCTGGCACCGGCGCTGATCGGCCTGGACGGCGCCAGCTTCGGTGGCGCGCTGGCGCGCATGGACGCCTTCTGCAAGGGCAACTACTTCGCCAAGAGCGCGGTCGAGATGGCACTGATCGACGCCTATTCGCGCACGCTCGGCCTGCCGGCCTACCAGCTGCTCGGCGGCAAGCGCATCAAGAGCCTGCCGCTGGCCTGGACCCTGGCCAGCGGCGACGTCAACAAGGACCTGGAGGAAGCCCAGCTGCGCCTGGAGCAGAAGCGTCACCGCATCTTCAAGATGAAGATCGGTGCCCGCACCCCCGAGCAGGACGTGGCCCATGTGTCGCAGATCGCGCGCGGCCTGCAAGGCAAGGCCACGCTGACGGTCGACGTCAACCAGGCCTGGGACGGCAGCACCGCGCGCCGCTTCCTGCCGCAGATGATCGATGCCGGCGTCACGCTGATCGAGCAGCCGGTGGCCAAGTGGAACGTCGAGGCGCTCAAGACCCTGAGCGAGACGCTGGGCCACCGCGCCAGCATCATGGCCGACGAGACCGTCTGCAGCCCGCAGGACGCGATGATGCTCGCGCGTGCCCAGGCCAGCCAGGTGTTCTCGCTCAAGGTCGCCAAGCACGGCGGCCTGCTGCGCACCAAGGAAGTCGCCGCGGTCGCCGAGGCCGCCGACATCGCCTGGTACGGCGGCACCATGCTCGAAACCTCGATCGGCAGCGCCGCCTCGGCCCATGTGTTCTCGACCCTGGGCAACAAGCACCACGGCTGTGAGCTGTTCGGCCCGCAGCTGCTGGTCGACGACATCGTGACCGAGCTGATGCCGATCGTCGACTTCGAGCTGCAACTGCCCGACGGCCCCGGCATCGGCGTCGAGATCGATCCGGCCAAGCTCGATCGCTTCGACCGCGCCCGCGCCGGCCTGACCGCCACCCACATCGACCTGGGCCAGAAGGTCGCCGCCTGATCCCCCCCATTTCAAACAAGGAAAAAACGATGCTGTATCTGGTTCGCATGGATGTGAATATCCCCAACGACCTGCCGGTCGAACAGGCCAACGAGATCAAGGCCCGCGAAAAGGCCTACTCCCAGGAGCTGCAACGCGACGGCCGCTGGAAGAACCTGTGGCGCGTGGTCGGCGAATACGCCAACTACAGCCTGTTCGACGTCGAGAGCAACGACGAACTGCACACCCTGCTGTCGCAGCTGCCGCTGTTCCCGTTCATGAAGATCCAGGTCACGCCGCTGGCCAAGCATCCGTCGGCGATCGCCTGATCCCGCGCCGGAGAGCAAGCACATGAAATGGAACCGCATCCTGCTCGCCGCCAGCCTCGTGCTCGGTGTCAATGCCTGGGCGCAGGCCCCCGCCGCCAGCGACTGGCCGACCAAGCCGGTGCGCTGGGTCGTACCCTTTCCGCCCGGCGGCGCCATGGATGCGATCGCCCGCGCGCTGGGTGACAAGGCCGGCAAGGCGCTGGGCCAGTCCTTCGTGATCGAGAACAAGGCCGGCGCCGGTGGCAATATCGGCGCCGACCTGGTGGCCAAGGCGCCAGCCGATGGCCACACCATCATGATCACCTCGATCGGCATGGCGACCAACAAGCCGCTCTACGGCAAGCTGAGCTACGACCCGGTCAAGGACTTCGCCCCGGTCAGCCTGCTGGCCGTGGTGCCCAACGTGCTGGTCACCAACGCCACCCAGCCCAACGTCAAGACCGTCGCCGACCTGGTGACTGCAGCACGCAAGGCGCCCGGCCAGCTGAGCTATGCCTCGGCCGGCAACGGCACCTCGATCCACCTCGCGGGCGAGCTGTTCACCTCGCTGACCGGCACCGACATGCTGCATGTCCCCTACAAGGGCAGCGGTCCGGCGGTGGCCGACCTGCTCGGCGGACAGGTCAACTACATGTTCGACAGCATCACCTCGGCGCGGTCGCACCTGCAGTCGGGCAAGCTGCGCGCGCTGGCGGTGACGACGGCCAAGCGCTCCCCGGCGCTGCCCAACGTGCCCACCATGGCCGAAGCTGGCGTGGCGGGCTACGAGCTGTCGCCCTGGTTCGCGGTGTTTGCCCCTGCCGGCACGCCCAAGCCGGTCATCGACAAGCTCAACCGTGCCCTGCGCGACGCCATGAAGCAGCCCGACGTGGCGGCGCGCTTCGAAAGCATGGGCGTCGAAGCCGTCGGCTCCAGCCCGGAGCAACTCGCCAGCCATCTGGCGCGCGAAAGCGCGCGCTGGGGCAAGCTGATCACCGAGCGCGGCATCCGATCCGACTGAGCCGTTCGCCAAACAGGCAGCAGGCAATACGCCGGCCCGGAGCAATCCCGGCCGGCGTATCGCTTTCCAGCCTGGGCAGATGGTGCACAGGCCAGCGCCCGCTGGCTGCTCATGCCCGGACAAGCCCATGCCTTTGAGGTCTTGATCCGAATGCGTCCTCCGTGATGTTTCCGGGCTTTAGCCATAAGGGTTAACCCTAAGCCGCTGAAGATTGCAAGCCAGACGACGATCATCATGCTTTTTGGGTATAGATCAAGTCTGAAACAGTCTTTGATTTCGCCCTCGTCCTGACCCAGAATTGATTCCGCAGACCAATCGACCGAAGCAACAGCAAAAGCGATTGCCTGAAGCCCCACCGTCTTGTGACGCCCCAACCATCAGGAGATAACCATGACCAAGAACGAATACACCAAAGAAAGCCTGCTCGAGCTCGTCAACACCGTCAAGATCGCTGAAGGCGACGAGCGCGTGCGCGCCATCGTCGGTCGCATCACCGCCGACCTGTTCAAGACCATCGACGAATTCAAGGTCACCCCCGATGAGTTCTGGGCGGCCACCGACTGGCTGGCCCGTCTGGGCGCCCTGGGCCAGATCGGCCTGATCACCGCCGGCCTGGGCTTCGACCGCCTGCTCGACATCATGATGGACGAGGCCGACGAAGCCGCTGGTCTCGCCGCCGGCACCCCGCGCGCCATCGAAGGCCCGCTGTTCGTTCCGGGCGCTCCGCAGTCCAACTACGAAGCCCAGCTCGACGATGACTCCACCCTGCGCGGCAAGGGCAAGGTCATGGTCGTCGAAGGCACCGTGTTCGACTTCGAAGGCAAGCCGGTCCCGAACGCCGTGATCGACGCCTGGCATTGCAACGAAGTGGGCGGCTACTCGCATTTCTTCCCGGGCATGAAGGAGCACGAACTGCGCCGCAAGATCGTCGCCAACGAGCAAGGCCAGTACCGCTTCCGCACCACCATCGCTCCGGGCTACGAAATCCCGCCGAACGGTCCGGTCCGCGAGCTGTTCACCGCCCTGGGTCGCCACGGCAACCGTCCGGCTCACATCCACTTCCACGTGGTCAAGCCGGGCAATCGCACCCTGACCACCCAGGTCAACATCCCGGGTGACACCTTCATCGACGACGACTTCGCCTTCGCCACCCGCGACGGCCTGGTGCTGGACATCGAGCACGACGTCAACCCCGCTGGCTACGAGTCGCTGGGCATCACCGCTCCTTGCGAGCGCGCCCGCTTCGACTTCAAGATGCAGAAGGCTGTCGCCTCTGACGACACCGACCCGCGCACCCGCATGGCCAAGGCCCTGAACAAGTAATCGAAGCGCCCGGAACTGGTTCCGGGTTCGATGAAAACCGAAACGCCGGCTCCGCTTGATTGCGGGCTGGCGTTTTTTCTTGCCTAGGGTAAGGACATGAGGCATGCAACGGCTGAGTAACGCCAGCTACCGAGCGTCTCTGCCCGGGTTGCAGCTCCAGGAGTAAATGCAGTCCCCTTGTGCTGGTTTGGTCAAAAACTATCGATTTACATATTCAAATTTTTTTAAATAAATATTTCAATAGTTGTAGGAAGTTTGGCATGAAGAATAATCAACCGGTGACACAGCGCGAGTATCCGCTTGCCGATGACACGCTCATCATGTCGATCACGGACCCGGAGAGCCACATCGTTTACGTGAATCCGGACTTTGTTGCGGCGAGCGGATTCGAGCACGCGGAGCTTGCCGGCCAGCCGCACAATCTGGTGCGCCATCCGGACATGCCACCGCAGGCGTTCGCGGACATGTGGCGCACGATCGCGAGTGGGGAGTCGTGGGTCGGGGTGGTGAAGAACCGGCGCAAGAACGGGGACCATTATTGGGTGCGCGCGAACGCGACGCCCATAGGACAGGACGGCACGATAACGGGTTACACCTCGGTCAGGGTCAAGCCGACGAGGGCAGAGGTGGAAGCGGCTGAAGCGCTGTACCGGAAGGTGAGCGAGGGCCGTACTGGCCAGTTGGCGTTCCACAAGGGGTTGGTGGTGCGACGCGGGTTGCTGGGATGGCTGTCCTGGAGGCAGATGATGCCGGTACGCTGGCGCATACGCCTTGCGATGGGAGGCGCCCTGATGATAGCGGCGCTCGGGGTGTCATTGGCGGCGGGAAGGTTTTCCCTTGACGGAGGCTTGGCAATGGTCCTGGGCGGTTTGACGGGGTGCTTCTGGCTTGAGCGTCAGATCGCCCTGCCGCTGGGCAAGATCCTGGAGGAGGCCAGGCGTGCGGCATGTGGACAGCCCTGCAGAGCCGAGGGCTTGAACCGTGTCGACGAGATCGGCATGCTGATGCGCAACGTCCATCAGGCCAATCTCAATCTGCAGTCGCTGATCAAGGACGTGACGCTCCGTTCGGAAGCTGTCGGCAGCAGCGGGACGGCGATTGCGCTGGCGAGCGCTGATCTTTCGCTTCGTACCGAGAGCCAGGCCAGTGCGCTTGAACAAACGGGCGCATCGATGGAGGAACTGTCATCGGCCGTGCGCCATAACGCGGACAACACCAGACAGGCAACCGAACTGGCGCATACAGTCAGTGAAGTCGCGACTCGCGGCGGCGATGCGGTGGCTCAGGTGGTGGAGACCATGCAGGGGATCAACGAAAGTTCCCGGCGAATCGCTGACATCATCGGTCTGATCGACGGGATAGCGTTTCAGACCAATATCCTTGCGCTCAATGCCGCAGTGGAAGCGGCACGGGCGGGCGAACAGGGCAGGAGCTTCTCGGTTGTCGCCAGCGAGGTGCGTGTATTGGCAGCACGCAGCGCGGAGGCGGCCAAGGAAATCAAGGCATTGATCACCGACAGCGTTGGGCGCGTGGGGCGGGGGGCCGAGCAGGCCAAACGGGCGGGTGCGACCATGACCGAGGTGGTTGGCGGTATCCGGCGCGTGACGCAGATCATCCGCGATATCAGCATCGCGACCGATGAGCAGAGTGGTGGGGTGGCGCAGGTGAGCACCGCCATCATGCAGATGGAGCGCGTGACGCAGCAAAACGCCTCGATGGTGCATGACATGACGGCGGCGGTCGAAACGCTACGGATTCAGATGACAGGTCTGGACTTGGCAACCCAGGTGTTCAACCAGATGGCTGACCAGAACTGAGCGGCAAGCCTCGGGGTTCAGCCCGAGGTTCGAGCGATCAGGCCGGCACGGCCCGTGGTCCGCTGCGCGGTTCCATGCCCTATGATATTCGCCGTGAACACGACCAAGACCCTCCGGCTGCGCCTGAAGGACAAGCACGCCCGCGTGCTGCGTCAGATGGCGCGCGAGGTCAATCAGGTCTGGAACCACATCAACGAAATCTCCGCCCGGGCCGCACGCCCTTTCTCGGGCCAGCCGCGCTACCTCTCGGGCTACGACCTGCAAAAGCTCACGGCCGGCTTCAGCCAGTGTGAGGGCATCTCGGTCGGCAGTGGCACCGTGCAGGTGGTCTGTGCGGAATACGCCACTCGGCGCAAGCAGTTCAAACGCTCACGCTTGCACTGGCGGGTGTCGAACCCTAAATCATCGAAATACTCGCTGGGCTGGATTCCGTTCAAGATCGGTCACGCCCGCTACAAGGCCGGCCAGATCCAGTTCGCCGGCCAGCATTTCAGTCTGTGGGACAGCTACGGTCTGGCGGACCACGAACTCCGCAGCGGCTCGTTCAGCGAGGACAGCCGGGGCCGCTGGTACTTGAATGTCGCCGTCGAGATCCCGGAACTCGTCGGTCCGCGCCTGCCCGGCCCGACCGCCTGCGTCGGCATCGACCTCGGGCTCAAGGACTGCGCCACCACCTCGGACGGACAGAGACTCGAAGGTCGCTGGTTCAGGGCGCAGGAGTACAAGCTCGCCACCGCCCAGCGGGCGAGAAAGAAACGGCGCGTCAAGGCAATCCACGCTCGACGCGGGCTGGACCATGTTGAAGACGATGTTGGAGTACAAGAGCCATCAGGCCGGTATCGTCTTCGAGGTAGTCAACGAAGCCTATTCAACCCAGACTTGCTCGTGCTGCGGGATCATTCCCCCCAGCAGTCCGAAAGGTAGGGCTGGTTTGCGAATAAGAGAATGGGCCTGCAGCGCCTGCGCCACGGTCCACGACCGGGACGTGAACGCGGCCAGGAACATTCTCGCGGCCGGGCATGGCCGTCTCGCAGGAGGAATCCCCGTCCTTTAGGGCGGGGAGGATGTCAACTCAAGATGTCGACACAGGGAGCGCTCTTGCAACCGTCGTGATGGTGCGCTCAGCGCGTCCCGCGCGCGCGCAGCAGACGCGAGATGGTCTGCGCCGCCTCGCGCAGCGCCGGCAGCATCTCGCGCTGCATGGCGGCGGGGTCGGTGCGATTGGCCTGGCCCGAGATATTGAGTGCCGCGACGATCTCGCCCGCAGCGCTGAAGACCGGCGCCGCCATCGAGATCAGGCCCTCCTCCAGCTCCTGGTCCACCAGGCACCAGCCCTGCTCGCGCGCGCGCCGGATCTCGCGCATCAGCGCGTCGGGGCCGGTCAGCGTGTGGCGGGTGCGGGCCTTGAGCTCGCTCGCGCGCAGCCGGCTCTCGGCCTCGGCATCGGGCAGGCCCGCCAGCAGCAGGCGGCCCATCGAGGTGCAGTAGGCCGGCAGGCGCGAGCCGACGCCGAGGTTGAGCGACAGGATCTTGTGCGTGTGCACCCGCATCACGTAGACGATCTCGTGGCCGTCGAGCACCGCCGCCGAGCAGGACTCGCCGGTCTGGTCAGCCAGGCGCTCCATGACCGGCTCGGCGATGTTCCAGATCGGCATCGACGACAGGTAGGCGAAGCCCAGGTCGAGGATGCGCGGCGTGAGCCGGAACAGCTTGCCATCGCTGTGCACATAGCCCAGCGTCTGCAGCGTCAGCAGGATGCGCCTGGCGCCCGCGCGGGTCAGCCCGCCGCGCGCCGCCACCTCGCTGAGCGTCTGCTCGGGCGTGGCGGCGCTGAAGGTCCGGATCACCTGCAATCCACGGGCGAAGGACTGCACATAGCTGTCGCCCGGTTGCGGGGCCGCGTCAGATCTTGTTGCGATATTTGCCATGATCAAAAAAAAGTTCTAGAATTCATTATACGAACACTTGTTCTTATGTAGAACAAATTTATCGGTACAAGACCCGCGCCAGCGGGACACACAACAGGAGCATTCCAGTGATCAACAAGATTTCCGCCTCGGTCGCCGAGGCCATGTCGGGCATCCAGGACGGCGCGACCGTGCTGGTCGGCGGCTTCGGCACCGCCGGCATCCCCAACGAACTGATCGACGGCCTGATCGAGCAGGGCGCGCGCGACCTGACCGTGGTCAACAACAACGCCGGCAACGCCGACACCGGACTGGCCGCGCTGCTCAAGACCGGCCGCGTGCGCAAGATCATCTGCAGCTTCCCGCGTCAGGCTGACTCCTGGGTCTTCGACGAGCTGTACCGCGCCGGCAAGATCGAGCTCGAACTGGTGCCCCAGGGCAACCTGGCCGAGCGCCTGCGCGCCGCGGGCGCCGGCGTCGGTGCCTTCTTCACCCCGACCGGCTTCGGCACCGAGCTGGCCAAGCACGCCGACGGCACGCCGAAGGAAACCCGCCACATCAACGGCAAGGACTACGTGCTCGAGTACCCGATCCACGGTGACGTCGCGCTGATCAAGGCCGAGGCCGGCGACCGCTGGGGCAACCTGGTCTACCGCATGGCCGCGCGCAACTTCGGGCCGGTCATGGCCACCGCCGCCAAGCGCACCATCGCGACCGTGCACGAGATCGTCGAGCTGGGCCAGATGGACCCCGAGAACATCGTGACCCCGGGCATCTTCGTGTCCCAGATCGTGAAGATCGAGCGCGTGGCCACCCAGGCCGGCGGTTTCAAGCAAGCCTGAATCGGAGACTAGAACAATGAGCAACTACACCAAGCGCAGCAAGCAGGAACTGGCCCAGCGCGTCGCCCTGGACATCTTCGACGGCGCCTACGTCAACCTCGGCATCGGCCAGCCCACCCTGGTGGCCAACTACCTGCCCGAAGGCATGGAAGTCGTGCTGCACAGCGAGAACGGCATCCTGGGCATGGGCGCGGCACCGGCCGCCGGCGCCGAGGACTACGACCTGATCAACGCCGGCAAGCAGCCCGTGACGCTGCTGCCGGGCGGCAGCTTCTTTCACCATGCCGACAGCTTTGCCATGATGCGCGGCGGTCATCTCGACATCAGTGTGCTGGGCGCCTTCCAGGTCTCGGCCACCGGCGACCTGGCCAACTGGAGCACCGGCGAGGCAGGCGCCATCCCCGCCGTCGGCGGCGCGATGGACCTGGCCGTCGGCGCCAAGCAGACCTGGGTCATGATGGACCTGCTGACCAAGAAGGGCGAAAGCAAGGTCGTCCAGGCCTGCGGCTACCCGCTGACCGGCATCGGCTGCGTCAAGCGCATCTACTCCGACCTGGCCACGCTGGAATGCACCCCAGACGGCCTCAAGCTGATCGACAAGGTCGACGGCCTGGAGCACGCCGAGCTCGAACGCCT
The DNA here is from genome assembly GCF_028687635.1 of Malikia sp. Taxonomy (GTDB): domain Bacteria; phylum Pseudomonadota; class Gammaproteobacteria; order Burkholderiales; family Burkholderiaceae_C; genus Malikia. The sequence continues at coordinate 87,903 of NZ_JAQTZS010000008.1, forward strand.
GATCGGCCTGCCGATTCAGGCATGATGTCAGTCTGACACCCAACCACCACCCTAGAGAAGAGACTATGAACGAAGCCTATATCTGCGACGCGATCCGCACCCCCTTCGGCCGCTACGGCGGTGCCCTGTCCGGCGTGCGCGCCGATGACCTCGGCGCCGTGCCGATCAAGGCCCTGATGGAGCGCAACCCGCAGGTCGACTGGAAGGCCATCGACGACGTGATCTACGGCTGCGCCAACCAGGCCGGCGAGGACAACCGCAACGTCGCCCGCATGTCCGCCCTGCTGGCCGGCCTGCCGGTCGAGGTCCCCGGCTCCACCGTCAACCGCCTGTGCGGCTCGGCCCTTGATGCAGTCGGCTCGGCCGCGCGCGCCATCAAGTCCGGCGAAGCCCGCCTGATGATCGCCGGCGGCGTCGAAAGCATGAGCCGCGCGCCCTTCGTCATGCCCAAGGCCGAGTCCGCCTTCAGCCGCTCCAACGCGGTCCATGACACCACCATCGGCTGGCGCTTCGTCAACAAGCAGATGAAGGCCCAGTTCGGCGTCGACTCCATGCCCGAGACCGCCGAGAACGTCGCGGTCGATTTCAAGATCGAGCGCGAGGCACAGGACCTGATGGCCTACACCAGCCAGCTGCGCGCCGCCGCCGCCATCAAGGCCGGCCACCTGGCCCGCGAGATCTGCCCGGTGATCATCCCGCAGAAGAAGGGCGACCCGGTCGTGGTCGATACCGACGAGCACCCGCGCGCCACCACGCTGGAAGCGCTGGCCAAGCTCAAGGGCGTCGTGCGCCCTGACGGCAGCGTGACCGCCGGCAACGCCTCGGGCGTCAACGACGGCGCCTGCGCCCTGCTGCTGGCCAACGCCGAAGCCGCCCAGCAATACGGCCTGACGCCCAAGGCGCGCGTGGTCGGCATGGCCACCGCCGGCCTGGCACCGCGCATCATGGGTTACGGCCCGACCCCGGCGGTGCAGAAGCTGCTGGCCCAGACCGGCATGACGCTGGACCAGATCGACGTGATCGAGCTCAACGAAGCCTTCGCGGCCCAGGGCCTGGCCGTGCTGCGCGGCCTGGGTCTGGCCGACGACGACGCGCGCGTCAACGCCTGGGGCGGCGCGATCGCACTGGGTCACCCGCTCGGCGCCTCGGGCGCCCGCCTGGTGACCACCGCCATCAACCGCCTGCACAACGTCGGCGGCCAGTACGCGCTGTGCACCATGTGCATCGGTGTCGGTCAGGGCATCGCGCTGATCATCGAGAAGGTCTGATCACCCCCGCATCAACGCCTCGATCTCGTCGCCGTCCACCGGCACGCCGCGCGTGATCAGCTCGCAGCCGGACTCGGTGACGATGGCATCGTCCTCGATCCGGATGCCGATGTTCCAGAACTCCTTCGGTACATCGGCCGCCGGGCTGACGTAGAGGCCGGGCTCGATGGTCAGCGCCATGCCGGGGCGCAGGACGCGGCTCGGTCGGTCCTTGATCAGCTCGCCGCTGAGCGGATCGCGCCGCTCGATGCTGGCGACCGATCCCGGCTCGACATAGCTGCCGACGTCGTGCACGTCCAGCCCCAGCCAGTGGCCGGTGCGGTGCATGTAGTGGCGGAAATAATGCCGCTGCTCGATCACGTCGTCGAGGTGACCGACGTCATCCCTTTTCAGCAAGCCGAGGTCGAGCATGCCCTGCGCCAGCACCCGCACCGAGGCGTCGTGTCCGTCCTGGAAGCGCATGCCGGGCCGGGTCGCCGCGATGGCGGCTTCCTGTGCCGCCAGCACCAGATCGTAGAGCGCGCGCTGCGGCCCGGAAAAGCGCCCGTCGGCCGGGAAGGTGCGCGTGATGTCCGAGGCATAGCCGTCGAGCTCGCAGCCGGCATCGATCAGCACCAGCTCGCCCGGGCGCACCGGCGCGACGTCGGCGCGGTAATGCAGCACGCAGGCGTTGGCGCCGGCCGCGACGATGCTGCCGTAGGCCGGGTATTGCGAGCCCTGCTGGCGGAACTCGTGCAGCAGCTCGGCATCGAGGTGGTACTCGCGCACCTCCTGGCCGGCGCGGATCATCGCCGCGCTGCGCTGCATCGCGCGCACATGGGCCTGGGCGCTGATCTGCGCCGCGCGTCTCATCACGTCGATCTCGTGCGCGTCCTTGAACAGCCGCATCTCGTCGAGCGGCACGCAGAGGTCGCGCTGCGCGTCCGGGCAGAAGACACCGAAGCGCGCGCGCGCCCTGACCTTCTGCAACCAGCCGTCGATCCGGGTCTCCAGCCCGGCATGGGTCGCGAACGGATACCAGAGCTGCTGGCGGTTCTCCAGCAGCTTGGGCAGCCGCTCGTCGAGCTCATGCACCGAGTACGCCTCGTCGACACCCAGCGCGGATGGCGCCGCTTGCGGCCCGAGCCGGTAGCCGTCCCAGATCTCGCGCTCCAGATCCTTGGGCTGGCAGAACAGCGTGGTGTGGCCCTCGGCCGTGATCACCAGCCAGCCGCGCGGCTCGGTGAAGCCGCTCAGGTAGTGGAAATAGCTGTCGAAGCGGAACAGGTACTCGCTGTCGCGGTTGCGCTGGCGCTCGGGCGCGGTCGGGACGATCGCGACGCCGCCTGCGCCAAGCTGGGCGGCCAGGCGGGCACGGCGTTCGACGTAAACGGATTGATGGGGAATGGCAGTCATGAAATCACCTCTTCGTTGAGTCGGGCCAGCCGCTCGGGCGTGCCCACGTCGGTCCAGTCGCCGCGCCAGAGCTCGGCGCTGACCTGGCCGGCATCCATCGCGGCGCGCAGCAGCGGCGCCAGCGGGGCGGCAATGCCCTGCGGATTGCCGGCCGGGATGTCGCAATGCGGCATCTCGAAGAACTCGCGCCGGTACAGGCCGATGGTGCTGTAGGTATGGCGCGGCCCCGGGTGATCGGGCGGCAGGTTCAGCGCCAGCCCCTCGCACGACAGGCCGAAGTCCCCTTTAAGGTTGTGCGCCGGATTCGGCACCAGCCAGAGGTGCGCCAGCCGGCCGCTGGCGGCGAAACGCCGCATCGCCTCGGGCGCGAAATCGAAACCCGGCACATGGACATCACCCGCGACGACCCAGAAGCAATCGGCCAACGCGGGCAGCGCGCGCGCGATGCCGCCAGCGGTCTCAAGCGCACCACCGAAGTCGCGCGCCTCCATCGAATACCGCAGCTCCAGGCCCGTTGGCGACTCGCCTGCAGCCTGCGACGGCCAGCGGGTGCCGAAGCGCGCCGGGATCTGCTCGCCCAGCCAGGCCGTGTTGACCAGCGCCTGGCGCCAGCCAGCCCGCGCCAGCGCGTCCAGATGCCACTGCAGCAGCGGCTTGCCCTGCACTTCCAGCAGGGGCTTGGGGGTATGGTCGGTCAGCGGGCGCATGCGCTCGCCGCGACCGGCGGCCAGCACCATGGCCTGCGCGCGGCCAGGGGCCGCAGGGGCTGAAGTCATCGATTTATCCAGAGATCAGCCGCAAGGGCCGGGGCCGATCATTCTGTCACGACCCGCCGCTGGACGCCCGGCACCCACCCGCTGATGCTGCGGAAAAAACAGGGAGAGGCAGATGCCGGACAAGACCGAAAACGGGAATCCGCTGGCCGGGCTGATCGCGACCGGCAAGGACCTGGTGGCGCTGCTGCGCGACGCCCTGCTGTTGCTGCTCGGCGTGCTGCTGATCCTCTGGCCAGCGGCGATCAACGACATGCTGGTAACCGCGGGCTTCCAGGAGGGCAGCGTCGCCGGCCTGCAGTGGAAGGCCAGGCTCACGCAGTCCGATGTCAGTCTGCTCAAGGCCCAGGCGCTGATCGCCGACCTCAAGGACCAGAACGAGCGCCTGAACCAGGCGCTGTCACAGGCCCGCACACCGGGCGCCACCCCATCAAACGAAGGCGCCAGCCTGGAGCGGCTCAACCAGGCCCTCGCGGCCAAGACCGACCGGGTCCAGTCGGCGCTGTCAACCAGCGTCTCGGCCAACTCGGCCCTGGTGCAGCAGGCGCAATCGCAAGCCGGCCAGAGCACGACCTGGGGCGTGGTCTATGGCGGCGACCGCACGCTGGCCGACGCCCGCTACGAGGTCGAGACCATCGCCTCGAAACTGGGCCTGGCCAACGCCGAGGCCTACCTGCGCCAGGGCAGCTACCGCAGCGTCGCCACCAGCACCGACCGGCTGCAGGCCGCGCAGATGCTCAGGAAGGCGCAGGAGCGGCGAGCCGATGCCTACCTGGTCGACATGTCCAGCTGGTGCCCGGACCCGGCGCGCAAGGACGGCTACCTGGAATGCCAAGCGCCCTGAGCCTGCGGGCCTGGGCGTGGTGCTTCAGCGCGGCCGCTCGAAGCCGGAATCCACCCAGGCCTGCGCGCTGGTGACATTCAGCTTGAAAGCCGGCGACACCGGCACCCGGGCCAGTTCCTCGCCGAACTCGTCCTGGGCGCTCAGCGTGGCGCTGGCGCCCTCCTCGTCCGGCACGATGCACAGCGCGACCCGGACGCGATGCCCATCGGCCGTGACCATCACGTTCTTGTTGAGCTGGGCATGCAACTGCTGCTCGTGGCGACGCAACACCTCGGTCGCGGTCTTGACCAGCGTGTTGAACGCCGCCGTATCGAGGGGCTTGGGATTCCTCTTGTCGCGGCCCATGGTCCAGGGTCCCACCAGCGCGGGCTCGTCCTCGCCGCGCAGCAACATGGCCACGGCCCAGCCGTCGTCGTCCTCGTTCTTGATGACGCGCGCGGTCCAGCGCCCGTCGCTCCACAAGCGCGCTTCCTGGATGATGTCGGGGCTGTCGTCTGTCATGCAACAAAAACGCCACCGCGAAGGGTGGCGCATGTAATGGTGGCGCGGCTGGCGGGGATCGAACCCACGACCCTCGGCTTCGGAGGCCGATACTCTATCCACTGAGCTACAGCCGCTTGCGGTGAACGCTAACTGTCCATTCTAGCAGTCCTGATGAGGGCTGGCGGGCCTTGCTTGGCTATAATTTGATCAGCATTCCCGCCTGTCGGGAAGACGTTTTCCACACTTAAACGGCACAAGCCCACCGAGGACAACATGAGCGATTTCGCGAACGCGCTTCAGACCGGCCACCCCAACGCCCGCCACGGCTGGACCCTGCCCATGATCGGAGCGGTCGGCTTGGCGCTGCTGCTCGGCGGCTGCGGCAAGACCGCCAGCAACAGCATCGAGGAAGACGCCGCGATGGCCCAGCGCCTGCAGCGCGTGGGCACGGTCGAACTGCAAGTCGCCACGGCGGGTGGCGCGCCCAAGACCGGCGAGCAGGCTTTCCAGGCACAATGCGCCGCTTGCCACGCGACTGGCGCGCTGGGCTCCCCGAAGTTCGGCGATGCCGCCGCCTGGGCACCGCGCATTGCCACCGGCCAGGCCGCGCTGACCAACTCGGCGCTCAAGGGCAAGAACGCCATGCCGCCGCAGGCTGGCGGCGCCCTGAGCGACCTCGAAGTCTCGCGCGCCGTGGCCTACATGGCCAACGCCGGCGGCGCCAAGTTCGCCGAGCCCAAGGGCGAATAAACCGGCAGCGGCCGCCATGGCTTGCCAGAAACAGCCGGCTGTCCTGCCGGCTTTTCTTTTGCCTGGGTTCGGTTACAGGGCCTGGCCCTGCGCGGCTTCGGCTTGCGGGCTGAGCACGAAGCCGAAGCGATCCGGCAGTTCCAGCGCCAGGCAGTCCTGCGGCTGCCAGCGCCCCTGCTCCACCCAGTCGGCCGCCAGGTGCATGTCCTGGCTCTGCACCAGTCCCAGCCCCAGCTCGGTCCGGACATAGAGCCGACCCCGCTCATCGAGCCAGCTGTCGAGGTAGCTCGCCGGCAGGCCCGTATGGCTGAGCAGCGACCCGTCGGGCTGCAGCCGCCAGACCCAGGGCGCCGCGTCGAGCTCGACGTAGACCCGCTGCGGGCCGTTCTGGAAGAACCAGCGGCCACGCTCGTCATGCTCGTAATTGCGGCCGATGAAGCCGATCAGCTTCTCGTGCTCCAGGCGCTGACCGCGCCCGGCGGGATCTGGCCCGGCAAAGGCCCCGGCCCGCTGCACCGCGTCATCGCGCATATGCCAATGCCCGCGGGCATCCAGCCCCAGCCAGCCGTAGCAGTCGGGCACATTGGGCCATTTGACCAGTGCGGCCTTGACAATCTCATCCATCGTTCACGCTCCTCAATGCAGGGTATGACCTTGCTCGGTGATCTCGGCCAAGGCCTCGACATTGGCGGGGCTGGAGTGATGCACCAGCAGGCGCCAGCCCTGGCCAGTCCTGACGTAGACATTGGAGGCCAGCAGATAGGCATGACGCAGGCCCTCGCCTGTCATGACCTCCAGCCGCTCGACCACGCTGTGCACGCTGCAACCGGGGCCGCTGTTGCGTTGCACCTGCTGGACATGCATGCGCACCCCCCCCTCGCCCAGCAATTCACGGAACGACTCGCGCACCGCTCGCAGCCCCACCAGGCGGACGCCACCCGGGTGGATGCAGACCACCTCCTCGTCATCGGCCCAGCAGGACATCAGGCGTTCGAGGTCACCCGACCGCCAGGCCGCGTAGAAAGCTTGCTCGAGTTCGTCGACTTCGGGATCGTGGGGCGTGAGGCTGCGCATGGCGCCGATTGTGCCCGAGCGCGGCGCCTCCGCGGAAATGCAAGAACCGCCCGAAGGCGGTTCTTGCGTAGCGGGAAGCAGTCGAAGACTTACTTCTTCTGGCGGAACCGGCGCAGCGCGGCGATCTGGGCCGCCATGACGGTGAGTTCGGACTGGGCCTTGGCCAGGTCGACATCGCTCTTGGCGTTCTTGAGCGCTTCCTCGGCCGCCTTGCGCGCCTCGTTGGCCTTGGCCTCGTCGAGGTCATGGCCGCGAATCGCGGTGTCACTCAACACCGTGATGCACTTGGGCTGGACTTCCAGGATGCCGCCGGCGACGAACACGAATTCCTCGCTGCCGTCTTCCTTCTCGATCCGCACCGCACCGGGCTTGATGCGCGTGATCAGCGGGATGTGACCGGGCAGGATGCCCAGTTCGCCTGCCTCGCCCGGCAGCGCCACAAACTTGGCGCGACCGCTGAAGATAGCCTCTTCGGCGCTCACTACCTCGACTTGTATCGTGCTCATCATTACTCCTTGTTGAATCCGACTTAAAGCAAGTAGTCGGGTGTCTGGTAGGCGCCGCGCGCCACCGTACTGAGGGGTACGGCAAGCACGGCAACGACGCCAGGCGCCCGAATACGAAGCTTTACGCCAGCTTCTTGGCCTTTTCGAAGGCTTCGTCGATGGTACCGACCATGTAGAAGGCCTGCTCCGGCAGATGATCGCACTCACCGGCGGTGATCATCTTGAAACCACGGATGGTTTCCGACAGCGGCACATACTTGCCCGGCGAGCCGGTGAAGACTTCGGCGACGTGGAACGGCTGGGACAGGAAGCGCTGGATCTTGCGAGCGCGCGCCACGGCGAGCTTGTCTTCCGGCGCCAGTTCGTCCATGCCCAGGATCGCGATGATGTCGCGCAGTTCCTTGTAGCGCTGCAGGGTGCCCTGCACCGAACGGGCGGTCGCGTAGTGATCCTCGCCCACGACCAGCGGGTCGAGCTGGCGGCTGGTGGAGTCGAGCGGATCGACGGCCGGGTAGATACCCAGCGACGCGATGTCACGCGACAGCACCACGGTCGAATCCAGGTGGGCGAAGGTGGTGGCGGGCGACGGGTCGGTCAAGTCATCGGCCGGCACGTACACGGCCTGGATCGAGGTGATCGAGCCGACCTTGGTCGAGGTGATGCGCTCCTGCAGGCGGCCCATTTCCTCGGCCAGCGTCGGCTGGTAGCCCACGGCGGAAGGCATGCGGCCCAGCAGCGCGGACACTTCGGTACCGGCCAGGGTGTAGCGGTAGATGTTGTCCACGAAGAACAGCACGTCCTTGCCTTCGTCACGGAAGGACTCGGCGATGGTCAGGCCGGTCAGCGCGACGCGCAGACGGTTGCCCGGCGGCTCGTTCATCTGGCCGTAGACCATGGCGACCTTGGACTCGCCCAGGTTGTCCAGGTTCACGACGCCCGAATCGGCCATCTCGTGATAGAAGTCGTTACCTTCACGGGTACGCTCACCCACGCCGGCGAACACGGACAGACCGCTGTGCGCCTTGGCGATGTTGTTGATGAGCTCCATCATGTTCACGGTCTTGCCGACGCCGGCGCCACCGAACAGACCCACCTTGCCGCCCTTGGCGAACGGGCAGACCAGGTCGATCACCTTGATGCCGGTCTCGAGCAGTTCCTGCGAGGGCGACAGCTCGTCATAAGCCGGGGCCTTGCGGTGGATCGAAGCGGTCAGCTCTTGCGAGACTTCGCCGCGCTCGTCGATCGGGTTGCCCAGCACGTCCATGATGCGGCCCAGGGTGGCCTTGCCAACCGGAACAGTGATCGGAGCGTGGGTGTTGGTCACCAGCATGCCGCGACGCAGACCATCGGACGAACCCAGAGCAATGGTACGGACCACGCCGTCGCCGAGCTGCTGTTGCACTTCCAGGGTCAGTGCAGAACCTTCCATCTTCAGTGCGTCATAGACGCGCGGCATCTGGTTGCGCGGAAACTCCACGTCCACCACGGCGCCGATACACTGAACAATCTTGCCTTGAACTTGAGCCATGATTGAAACCTTAAATATTCTCTAGATTCTGTGAACCCGGCCTCAAACGGCCGCGGCGCCTGCCACGATTTCCGACAGTTCCTTGGTGATCGCGGCCTGGCGGGTCTTGTTGTAGACCAGCTTGAGCTCGTTGATCACGCTACCGGCGTTGTCGGTCGCGGCCTTCATGGCCACCATGCGCGCCGACTGCTCGGACGCCATGTTCTCGGCCACCGCCTGGTAGACCTGAGACTCCAGGTAGCGCACCAGCAGCTCGTCGATCACCGTGGCGGCGTCGGGTTCGTAGATGTAATCCCAGTCGTGGCCCTGCTTGCCCTGCTGCAGCTCGGAAGCGGTCAGCGGCAGCAACTGCTGCACCACGGCCTCCTGCTTCATGGTGTTGATGAAGCGGGTGTAGCACAGGTACACCGCGTTCACGCGACCTTCGGCATAAGCATCGAGCAGCACCTTGACCGGGCCGATCAGCTTTTCCAGATGGGGGGTATCGCCCAGACCGGTGACATGCGAAACGACCTTGGCGCCGATGCGGTTCAGGAAAGCCAGGCCCTTGTTGCCGATGGCGACCGCTTCCGCGGCCTGGCCCTTGGTCTGGAAGTCCCTGAGCTGGTTCGTGACCAGACGCAGCACGTTGGTGTTCATGCCGCCGCACAGCCCCTTGTCGGTCGTCACGACGATCATGCCGGCGGTCTTCGCATCGGCGTTGACCTGCATGAACGGATGCTGATACTCCGGGTTGGCCTGACTCAGGTTACCGGCGATCTGGCGCACCTTCTCGCTGTAAGGCCGAGCCTGGCGCATGCGATCCTGCGCCTTGCGCATTTTGGAGGCGGCCACCATTTCCATGGCTTTGGTGATCTTCTTGGTGTTTTCCACCGATTTGATCTTGCCGCGTATTTCCTTGCCTGCTGCCATTGATGCTCCTTAAACGGTCGCTTGACGCGCCGCTCAGTAAGTGCCGGTCTTCTTGAACTCGGCGATCGCGGAGTTCATTTCAGCTTCGGCGTCCTTGTCCATGGCCTTTGCCGCTTCCAGCTTGGCCAGCAGGGCAGCGTGCTTGTGCTTGAGGTGGGCGTGCAGACCCGCTTCGAAAGGCAGCACCTGGTTGACAGCGATGTCGTCCATGTAGCCCTTGTTGACCGCGAACAGGGTCGCGCCCATCAGGCTGATCGACAGCGGTGCGTACTGGGCCTGCTTGAGCAGCTCGGTCACGCGAGCGCCGCGGTCCAGCTGCTTGCGGGTGGCCTCGTCCAGATCGGAAGCGAACTGCGCGAAGGCAGCCAGTTCACGGTACTGGGCCAGGTCGGTACGGATACCGCCGGACAGGCCCTTGACCAGCTTGGTCTGGGCCGCGCCACCGACGCGCGACACCGAGATACCGGCGTTGATCGCGGGACGGATACCGGCGTTGAACAGGTTGGTTTCCAGGAAGATCTGGCCGTCGGTGATCGAGATCACGTTGGTCGGAACGAAGGCGGACACGTCACCGGCTTGCGTTTCGATGATCGGCAGCGCGGTCAGCGAACCGGTCTTGCCCTTGACGGCGCCCTTGGTGAAGGCTTCGACGTAGTCGGCGTTGACGCGAGCGGCGCGCTCGAGCAGGCGGCTGTGGAGATAGAACACGTCGCCCGGGTAGGCTTCGCGGCCCGGCGGGCGGCGCAGCAGCAGCGAGACTTGACGGTAGGCCACGGCCTGCTTGGACAGGTCGTCATACACGATCAGCGCGTCTTCACCGCGGTCGCGGAAGTACTCGCCCATGGTGCAGCCGGCGTAGGCCGACAGGTACTGCATCGCAGCGGATTCGGAAGCCGAAGCGGCGACAACGATGGTGTACTCCATCGCGCCAGCCTGCTCGAGCGCACGCACCACGTTCTTGATCGAGGAAGCCTTCTGGCCGATCGCGACGTAGATACAGGTGACGCCCTGGCCCTTCTGGTTGATGATGGCGTCGATCGCGACGGCGGTCTTGCCGGTCTGGCGGTCGCCGATGATCAGTTCGCGCTGGCCACGGCCGACGGGAACCATCGAGTCGATCGACTTCAGGCCGGTCTGCAGCGGCTGGTCGACGGACTGACGAGCGATCACGCCCGGGGCGACCTTCTCGATCACGTCGGTCATCTTGGCGTTGATCGGGCCCTTGCCGTCGATCGGTGCGCCCAGCGCGTTGACCACGCGGCCGATCAGCTCGGGGCCGACCGGCACTTCCAGGATGCGGCCGGTGCACTTGACCGTGTCGCCTTCGGAGATATGCTCGTACTCGCCCAGGATCACGGCGCCGACGGAGTCGCGCTCGAGGTTCAGCGCCAGGCCGAAGGTCTGCTGACCGTCCGGGGTGACCGGGAACTCAAGCATCTCGCCCTGCATGACGTCGGACAGGCCGTGGACGCGGACGATACCGTCAGTCACGGACACCACGGTACCCTGATTGCGCACGTCGGCAGCGGGGGCCAAGCCTTCGATGCGGGACTTGATCAGTTCAGAAATTTCTGCGGGATTGAGTTGCATGACTCTTTCCTTCTTTCGTATAGGTTTGCGCTTCGGGACACACCGCGGCTCACGCCGTCAGGGCCGCTTTCATTTGTTCCAGGCGGGCTTTGACCGTCAGGTCCAGCACCTCGTCGCCCACGACCACGCGAACACCGCCAATCAGCTCGGGCTGCAGCACGAGCTGCAGCTTGAGCTTGCGGGCGAAACGCTTTTCAAGGACGCCGGCCAGATCGGCCAGGGCCGCGCTGTCGATGTCATAGGCGCTATAGACCACGGCATCCGAAGTGCCCAGCTGCGCATTCGCGAGAGCGCGGAACTGGCGGGCAATCTCGGGCAACACGGCCACGCGGCCGTTCTCGATCACGGTCAGCAGGAAGTTGCGGCCGATTTCGGGCAGCGTCTGCTTGCAGACACCCGAGACGAGGTCGAACACCTGCTGGGCGCTGACCTTGGGGTTATCGGCAAATTGCAGCAGCTGCTCATTGCCAGCAATGGCAGCCAGCTCTTCGACCCACTGCGCGGTGGCAGCGGCGTCGGCCTTGGCGGCCTTGAACAGCGCTTCAGCGTAGGGGCGGGCAATGGTGGCAAGTTCAGCCATGGTCAACCTTTATGCGCTGGTCAAAGTTCGGTCTTCAGGCGGTTCAACAGCTCGGCATGCACGCCGGCGTTGACTTCGCGCTGCAGAATCTGCTCTGCGCCCTTGACGGCCAGGCTGGCGACCTGCTCGCGCAGGACTTCGCGGGCCTTGACCACCTGCTGCTCGGCATCGGCCTTGGCGGCGGCAATGATCTTGGCGGCTTCGTCATTGGCGCGGGCCTTGGCTTCGTCGATCGTGGCCTGGGCACGCTGCTCGGCGTCGGCGAGGCGGGAGGCGGATTCGTTGCGCGACTTGCTCAACTCTGCCTCGACACGCTTGTTGGCGACGGCCAGCTCGGTCTTGGCTTTGTCGGATGCAGCCAGACCTTCGGAAATCTTCTGCGCGCGCTCATCCAGGGCCTTGGCAATCGGTGGCCACACGAAATGCATCGTGAACCACACCAGAACCGCAAAGACGATCGCTTGCGCAAAGAGGGTTGCATTGATGTTCATCGCAACGCCTTTCTGTGTGTTATCGGGAGTTGAAACGCATTGGCTGTGACGCGCGCCCCGGCTTCAGGGCCGGAGCACGTCCTTCCTCACAGCAAACTATCAGGCGGCGATGACGAAGGGGTTCGCGAAGGCGAACAGCAGGGCAACTGCGACACCGATCAGGAAGGCGGCGTCGATCAGACCAGCCAGAATGAACATCTTGGTTTGCAAGTCGTTCATCATTTCAGGCTGACGAGCCGAAGACTCGAGGAATTTGCCGCCCATGATCGCGATGCCGATAGAAGCGCCGACGGCACCCAGAGCGACGATGAGACCACAAGCCAGAGCAACCAGACCCAGAACGTTTTCCATGATGAATCCTTTGAAATGAGAGGAAGGTTAAGAAAGAAAAGCTACGAGAAACACAGTGCGCGGGTTACGCGAACTCAGTGCGCATCATGCGCTTGACCCAGATAAATCAGAGCCAGCATCATGAAGATGAACGCCTGCAGGGTGATGACCAAGATATGGAACAGGGTCCACACCGTACCGGCGACCAGGTGCCCGACGAATAACAGGCCACCGCCGAGCGAGAGCGTGGCATAGCCACCCAGCAGCGCGATCAGCATGAAGACCAGTTCACCCGCGAACATGTTGCCAAACAACCGCATGCCGTGCGAAACAGTCTTCGCCAGGAATTCGATCATTTGCATCAGGAAGTTCACCAGACCCAGCGGAATGGCAAACAGAGGATTCTTGCTGGTACCGAACGGCGCGCTCACCAGTTCGTGGCTCCAGCCGCCCAGACCCTTGATCTTGACGTTGTAGAACAGGCACATCAGCAGCACCGACACCGACAGACCCAGGGTGGTGGACAGGTCGGCGGTCGGGACGACGCGCAGGAAGGCGTGATGCGGATCATGACCCTGCGCGGCGTAGACGCCTTCCCAGAGCTTGGGCAGCAGGTCCAGCGGCAGCATGTCCATGAAGTTCATCATGAAGATCCAGACGAACACGGTCAGCGCCAGCGGCGACACCAGCTTGCGGCTTTGTTCGTTGTGGATCAGACCCTTGGCCTGGTTTTCCACCATTTCGACCAGGATCTCGATCGCGGCCTGGAACCGGCCCGGCACGCCGGCGGTGGCCTTGCGCGCGCCCAGCCACAGCACGAAGACCGACAGCAGGCCCAGCAGCGCCGCGACCACGATCGAGTCGAGGTTCAGGTAGCTGAAGTCAACGATGCCCGACTGCTTGTCACCGTGATTAGTCAGGTGCGTCAGGTGGTGCTTGATGTATTCGCCCGGGGTTGGGCCCACGCCTTCAATCGCCATGTTTGATTCAGCCATTAATAGTCACAAAATTTTCGACGTCCGAGACGCTCGACGGGAACGCATCCAGAGTTCCAGCCAATACGCCTTGAGCGCCACCACCAGCCCGGCCACCAGGGCCAGCCAGCTCAGTCCGGGGACCAGCCTGGGGGCCTGCCACATCATGGCAAGCGCCAACAACAGCTTGACCCCTTCCCAAAAGAACAATCCTGCCAGCGACAGTCCGGACGCTCCGGGAAACAGCCGCCGCACCATCCTGGCCAGCCCGCTCGAAGTCAGGCCGTAAGCCATCAGGGCGGTGGGCAACAGGATGCACAAGACACCGTAGACAGCAGATCCGACGACTTCAGTCCGGCGCGTCAACAGCCACGCCAAGGGAGCCAGCAGCAGCCCGAGCAGCAGTTGCCACAGGACCAGGCTCCAAACCGACTCGCGCGGCTGACGCTGGCGCCACTCGGCGGCTTCATCGGCGGTCAGACGCTTGAATTCTGGCTCAGGCACCTCATCTACTTCATCATCGTAGACAGGGCGGCGGTTTTCCGGCTCGTTCTTCATCACGCGTGCTCCACGCAAGTCAGGCCCAGCCCGTCCCCGCAAAGCCTCCCATTATACGTAGCAACCCTAGGTCCGAGTCAAGTCTTTTGTAAGACTTGGGTTGGACGCGCCTTACGTTTGCTGCACTGCAACATTCTACCGAGTGAGGATAATCTATTTTTAGTGACTCCTGCTTACACATACGTGACAACCATGGACATCAGCCATCCCATTCCGCCCGAGCAATCCCTGATCGAGTACCCCTGCCGCTTCCCCATCAAGGTGATGGGCGCGCATGTCGAGGGCTTCGCGTCCGCGATCGCGCAGGTCGCCACCCAGTTCGAACCGGACTTCGACGCCGGCACGATGGAGCACCGCCCGAGCAAGGGCGGCAACTACCTGGGCCTGACGATCAGCGTCCATGTCACCAGCCGCGAGCAGCTCGACGAGCTCTACCGCACCTTGACCACGCACCCGATGGTCAAGATCGTGCTGTGAACATGCCGGGCCTCGAAATCAGCCGACTCGGCCGGGTCGACTACCTGCCCACGGTCGAAGCCATGCAGCGCTACACCGCCGAGCGCGGCCCCGGCAGCCCGGACCAGCTGTGGCTGTGCGAGCATCCGCCGGTCTTCACCCAGGGACTGGCCGGCAAGGCCGAGCATGTGCTGGCCGCGGGCGACATCCCGGTGGTGCAGACCAACCGCGGCGGCCAGGTGACCTACCATGGCCCCGGCCAGGTGATGGCCTATCCGCTGATCGACCTGCAGCGCGCCGGCTACTACGTCAAGGAATATGTCTACCGGCTGGAGGAAGCGGTGATCCGCACGCTCGCGCACTGGAACGTGACCGGGCACCGGGTCGCCAGCGCGCCCGGCATCTATGTGCGGCTCGACGACCCGTTCTCGCACGCGGCGCTGACCGGCCCGGCACCGGGCGGCGATCCCTTCCGCGGCCTGGGCAAGATCAGCGCGCTGGGCATCAAGGTGCATCGCCACCGCACCTACCACGGTCTGGCGCTCAACGTCGCGATGGACCTGGAACCCTACGACCGCATCAACCCCTGCGGCTATGCGGGCCTGAAAACTGTCGATCTCCTTACAATCGGTGTCCAGGCCGCGTTCGACGACGTGGCCGAGGTGCTGGGCCAGCAGCTCCGCGCCCTGCTGCCCGCCTGACGGGCTTTCTCTTATCCCCAGCCGGAACATCCAGATGTCGAGCAATCCCGTCGTTCACCAGGCCCAAGACGCCGAGAACTACAACGCCAGCGCCAAGCAAAAGAGCCACGCCAAGACCGCGCGCATTCCGATCAAGATCGTGCCGGTGGAGGAAACGCTCAGGAAACCGGACTGGATCCGCGTCAAGGCCGGCAGCCCGAGCACCCGCTTCTACGAGATCAAGGACATCCTGCGCCAGAACAAGCTGGTGACGGTGTGCGAGGAAGCCTCCTGCCCCAACATCGGCGAATGCTTCGGCAAGGGCACGGCGACCTTCATGATCATGGGCGACAAGTGCACGCGGCGCTGCCCCTTCTGCGACGTCGGCCACGGCCGCCCGGATCCGCTGGACGCCGACGAGCCCGGGAACCTGGCCAAGACGATCGCGGCCATGAAGCTCAACTATGTCGTGATCACCAGCGTGGACCGCGACGACCTGCGCGACGGCGGCGCCGGCCACTATGTCGCCTGCATCCAGCAGACGCGCGCGCTCTCGCCCAGGACCCAGATCGAGGTGCTGGTGCCCGACTTCCGCGGCCGGCTGGACAAGGCGCTCGACATCCTGGCCGAGGGCCCGCCGGACGTGATGAACCACAACATGGAGACGGTGCCGCGCCTCTACAAGGAAGCGCGCCCCGGCGCCGACTACGCGCACTCGCTCAAGCTGCTGAGGGACTTCAAGGCCCGCTTCCCGAACATCCCGACCAAGAGCGGCCTGATGGTCGGCCTGGGCGAGACCGACGAGGAAATCCTCGAGGTCATGCGCGACATGCGCGCGCACGACATCGACATGCTGACCATCGGCCAGTATCTGGCGCCGAGCGGCCACCACCTGCCGGTGCGCCGCTACGTGCACCCCGACACCTTCAAGATGTTCGAGCAGAAGGCCTACGAGATGGGCTTCTCGCACGCGGCGGTGGGTGCCATGGTGCGCTCCAGCTACCACGCCGACCAGCAGGCACAAGCCGCCGGCGTCTGACGCCGGGATCAGCGGCCGCCAGGCTGGCGGCTCTTGCCGGCGTCGGATGTGACGGGAGTCTTGACGGGGTCGCTGTCCTTGGGCTGGGTCGCCTGGTAGCCCGCCGGAATGATCCTCATCTCGATCCGGCGGTTCTTGGCGCGACCTTCGGCCGTTGAGTTGCTGACGAGCGGCGTGGACTTGCCGCGACCCTCGGCACTCACCTTGCCTGCGGATATCCCCTGGTTGACGAGGTAGGTCTTGACGGCGTTGGCGCGCCGCTCCGACAATTTCTGGTTGTAGGCATCGGTGCCGATCGAATCGGTATGACCGATCACGATGATGATCTCGATGTCCAGGCCCTTGATCTGGCCGATCATGTTGTTGAGTTGCGACTGACCTGCCGGCTTGAGGACGGCCTTGTCGAAATCGAACAGCGCATCCGCCAGAAAGGTCACACGGGTCGGAGCCGTGCGGGAGATCTGCGCCGGCTGCGAAACGGGCTGGGAACGCGACTCCGCGATCTTTTTTTCCAACTGAACGGTCTCGGGCGCCTCCAAGGGGCAAAGCTCCTCAAGCGGCAGCTGCGGGTGGCGGTCCTGGCCGGCGTCCTGCAGGCTGGGCTGGCCGGGGCGCCCGATGCCGAGCGCCGCGGTCAGCTTGCCCATGCCGGACAAGGTGCGTGCTTGCGCGATGATCTGGTCATAGCGCGCGTTGATATGGGCGCGGTTGGCCTCGAACAGCTCATTTTGCGTGTCGAGCAGGTCGAGCAAGCTGCGCTGACCGATCTCGAACTGCTGGCGGTAGGCCTGCAGCGCTTTTTCGGTCGAGAGCCGATGCGTGTCGAGGTAGCCGAGCTGCTCCTTGAGCTTGACCATGTCCTGGTAGGCGATGGACAGGGTCTGTCGCACGTCGCGGCAGGCCTTTTCCTGCAGGTCGCGGGCCTGGAACTGGTATTCGACCGCCCGCTTTTCGCGCGCCTGGTCATAACCGCCGCGGTAGAGGTTGTAGTTCAGCAGGACCTCGGCCACCTGGTCGCGCTGCCGGCCAGCCACGCTGTCCGTGCTACGGCCCCAGCTCTCGCGGATGCGGAAGTCCACCCGGGGCCAGTAGGCCGACTGGCGGGACTCGACCTGAGCGCGGCTGGCGCGCACGTTCTCGTAGGCGGCGTTGATGGTCGGACTGCTCGGCAGGCCCCGCTGCAGCGCATCGATCGCGGAAGTAGGAAGGCCCTGCAGCTTGAGTCCATCGGGCAGGCGGGCGATCTTGAGCAAGGGCTTCTCACCCATGATGCGGAGGTAACGCGCGCTGACGTCATGCAGATTGGATTGCTCGGTCAGCAGGTTGGACTCGGCCAGCGCGATCCGCCCGTTGGCCTGCTCGAGGTCAACCCGCCGGCCGACGCCAGCAGAGGCCTTCTGCCAAATCTGCAAGGCGGTGCTCTTGTGCTCGAGATAGTTGCTGCGCGCTTCCTCGACCAGTTCGGTATGGCGCGCGACGTCAGCGTAGGCGCGGAGCGCCTCCAGGCTGATGTTCTCCGAGGTCTCGATCAGTTCGTAGTAGCGCACCAGCTTGGCGTAGCCCAGACGCTTGAGCTCGCTGCGGGTGTACATGCCATCGAACAGCATCTGCGTCAGTCTCAACTCGCCGCCGGCGCGCGTGTAGTCGGTCTCGCTGCCGGCCGAGGAGGCATCCTTGCGCTCAAGGCCCACGCCCAGCGTCATGTCGACCTGGGGCTTGTAGCCGGCGGTGCCTGCCTCGCGATCGGCCCCCGCTCCATTGAACTCACGCCAACGCGCCTGCACCTCGGGATTGCTGACGACGGCCTTCTGCGCCGCCGCCACCAACAGGGTCGGCAAGGCCTGCGCCAGGACAGCGCTACCTGTCAGGGCCAGAACCGCGCCGGCCCCGGCATTCAAAATCAGACGTTGCTTCATACACCACCCTGTTATGACATGGCGCGCCACATCCCCGGCATGCCAAGCCTCCTCAAACGGCAGAACACTATAGCAGCACGCATATCTTTTCCATTTGACAAACATGACGACGGAAAGCCCGCGGTCAAGGCGATCGGACTCTCGTGAACTTGCCATCAGGGATCGAGCTTCAGATTGCCCTGCTCGACCAGCTTCTTGATGAGATCGGCATCGGTCGCGCCCGAGTAGCCCGACAGAACCAGGCCCAAGTCCGTCGTGCTGGAGAAATTATCGAACACGATCTTCTGCGTGACGCCTCCCGAGCCAGCCCCGTCGGGGTCAACGAGCAGGGCCAGCTTGCCGCCTTCGGTGCCGAAATTCAGGTAGGCGCCGAGGTTCCAATCCGCGCCCTCGGTCCCATGCTCTCCGGTCAGGAGGTCGCGCAGGTCCAGGGCGTCTTGCTCGGTGGGATCGAAGTCGACGACATGGTCGACGGCTGGAGTTGCAATCGTCGCCTGATCGCCCAGTTGCCACTTGAACACGTCGGCACCGAGATCACCGGTCAATGTGTCATTGCCCTGACCGCCAATCAGGATCTCATTGCTGCTGGAGCCTGTCAGGCTGTTGTCGGTAGCATCACCGAGCAACACATGCAAGTCGATGGGCAGGGTCGAGCTCGCAAGGTCAGAGTCGTTGTCGATCAACGTGTAGCCGACATCGACACCAACATTCCCGGAGCTATTGAACGAGAGATCGTAACGGCCGTCGTCCATGTCAACGGCGAACTGCCCCTCCCCCGCGGCGAAGTTCACCACCAAGCGGTGATCCGTGGTGAAGGAGACACTTTGGCGGTCCACGCCTCCGGTGAAATCAATGGTGTTCGTGCTGGTGTTCCAGGTATAGGTCGTGCCCTCCAGGACAATCGAGTGGACATGGCCACCGTCGGTCCCGAACCCGTTGCCGTTGACGAGCGACAGGTATCCGCTCGTATCGACTGCTTGCCCGCTGGCGAAGGAGTTGGCCACGGGACCGTCATCGTCGAAAGTCAAGAACGATGAGCTCGTGGTGATGAGCGCGGTCTCAAGGGTAATCGGGCTGGCATCGCCATCGGCATCCTTGCGCACGACTCGATACGTCAGCCACACCTCATCACCATTTGTCGTCAACAAAGGGGAAGATTCGTCGTGCAAAGTGGTATCGCCGTGACGGATCGCCTCGTACAAGGTGGTGCGCAGCTGATGGACCGGATCACCGCTCGAAGCGGTGTTCACGATCTCGATCTTGAACACCGGGCTGCCTCCATCAGCGTCACGGCCGACGATGACGCCTCCTTCCAGGAAAAGCGTGATCTGGCCGCCCGCCGTGGACGACAGATTGGTCGCCAGGCCATCGGCGGTAAAGCCTGTAAAGCTCGGCTGGTAAGTGGTGCTGCCAGGCCCGTCCGAGCCATAGGAGCCCGACAAGCTAAACAGACTGGCAAACCCTCCGCTGATCTGGGTTTCGACGCGCGCCAGCCAGCCACTGCCGTCATCGGTATTACCGGGGTACATTGACACCTCGGCAGGGGCATAGCGGTCGACGCCAACGGTCTCATCCAAGTTGACCTGCGGCATGAAGGCATTCTTGTCGTCCCCAGTCGAGAAAGGGCGGTCGTCCACGATATTGAAGGCCCCCCTCAGGTCCAGGTTGTGCGTCGCCGAGTCGCCGTCCGCATCGGTCGCCGTGGCGCGCAGCACCAGGGCGCCTGCCGCCGTGGTGAGCGTGGAGGTGTCGTTGCCCGTTCCGCTGTGGTAGATGGCTGCCTTCTGCTCAAACTTCACCTCACCGGTCAAGTTGTCGAACGTGATGGTGAAGTAGCTGGTGCCGCCAACGCTGCCTGTGACCACGTTACCCGCTTGGTTGAGCAAGATCTGGCTGCCCCGTGCGCCACCCACGCCCAGGGCGTACAGCCCGGAGCCGACATTGCTGCCGTTGAGCGCCAGGGCGTAAGCCGTCGTACCCGCAACGTCGGCACCATAGCTGATGGACGAGCTGAAGTTGTCCACTAAATTGGCCGTGGCAATGTTGGGCAGATTCGCTTCGTTCACCGTCAGGCTATCGGCATTCAGCACGTTGGTGATGCTCGGGCCGTCGTCCTTGAAGCTGATGGCGTGGCCCAGATTGATCGAGTTCGAGCCCGTGTTGGTGTCGCCATCCTTGTCCGTGATGGTGTCGGTGCGCGTCAGCGTGATCAGCTCATCCGCGCTCAGCGACCGGCCTTCGTCCGGATCGGTCGTCGGGTGCACGATGGCGCGCACCTGGTCCAGCGTCAGCGAGGCGCCGCTGTGGCTCACCCGGAACGCCACCGCGCCGGCCGCATCGGGCGTGTTCGTGGCGCTGCCCACGCGGCCCACCACGTCGTTGCCCGACAGGTACAGGTAGATGTGATTGCCCGTGGCCATGTCCACCAGTCCACTGTCCACGCCCACGCTCTGGATGCCCAGCGCGAAGGTCGAGCTCACCGTGCCCGCGCCGTCAGCGCCGTACAGCGGCAGGTTGCCAAAGCTGCTGGCGAAGCTGACCGTGGCGTTGCTCGCCAGGTTCGTCTCGTCCACCACCAGCGAGGCCACCGCCGGCGCGCTCGCGCTGACCGTGATGCTCGGGCCATCGTCCTTGAAGCTGATGGCGTAGCCCAGATTGATCGAGTTCGAGCCCGTGTTGGTGTCGCCATCCTGGTCCGTGATGGTGTCGGTGCGCGTCAGCGTGATCAGCTCATCCGCGCCCAGCGACCGGCCTTCGTTCGGATCGGTCGTCGGGTGCACGATGGCGCGCACCTGGTCCAGCGTCAGCGAGGCATCGCTGTGGCTCACCTGGAACGCCACCACGCCGGCCGCATCGGGCGTGTTCGTGGCGCTGCCCACGCGGCCCACCACGTCGTTGCCCGACAGGTACAGGTAGATGTGATTGCCCGTGGCCATGTCCACCAGTCCACTGTCCACGCCCACGCTCTGGATGCCCAGCGCGAAGGTCGAGCTCACCACCGTGCCCGCGCCGTCAGCGCCGTACAGCGGCAGGTTGCCAAAGCTGCTGGCGAAGCTGACCGTGGCGTCGCTCGCCAGGTCCGTCTCGTCCACCACCAGCGAGGCCACCGCCGGCGCGCTCGCGCTGACCGTGATGCTCGGGCCGTCGTCCTCGACCGTGACAGTGAGCGTGCCCTCATCGACGGGATTCACACCATCCGAGATTCTCACCGTCAGGCTCAGGCTGGCGGTATCCTCTCCAGCGGTCCCCAGATCCGCTATCGAGTGCCGAATAGGTCGCAGCAGTTCGACGCCATAGGGAACAGTGACTCCGGAACTGCCGACGTCAATCGATCCATTGTTCAGCGTCACACGGATGACCGCTTCACCACTGGTGGCGTCAGAGCCGATCAGCACGGCATGGTTGGTGCCGTCATAAGCCCAGGAGAGGCTGGTTTCGCCCACCGTCGAGAGACCAGGATTGATCAGCTCGACCGTCAGGGGCGCGACACCGTTGCGAGTGATGTCCAAGGTGCCCGCCGGATCCCTTGTGGCTAAATCCGTGCTGTCATTGCTCGGCAAGAGTTGCGAACCAGAAGCATCCGGGAGACCTCCGGGCAGGCCCTCTTCGGAGACATGGGATTGACCATCGCTTATGAGCGGGCTCACGTCGTTGTCTGTGATCGTGGTCGTCACCGTCGGCGTGCTCACCGTCGCCATGCCGCTGGCCAGCTGGAGCGTGAAGGCTTCGGGCCCCTCGACCAGCAGGTCCTCCAGCGTGGCCAGGCCGAAGCTCGCCAGCGTGGCGCCGGCGGCCAGGTCGGCCGCGCCCGCGGTGGCCGTCACGGTGATGACGCCGTTGGCGTCCGCCGCGCCGCTGACCAGGCTCACGCCCGCGCCCGCCACCAGGGCCGCCTGGAGCAGCGCCGTGAAGTCGATCCCCTCCGTCGCCTGGCCCGAGGCACTGTCGAGCGTGAAGGTCACGCTCTGGCCGGCGCCCAGTCCCGTCGCGCCCAGGGTGACCGCGTAGTCCGTGGTCGTGGCGCCCTCGGCCACCGTCGCCGGCCCCGTCAGCGTGAGCGACAACGGATCGTCGTCCTCGATCGTGGTCGTCACCGTCGGCG
>NZ_JAQTZS010000009.1 GCF_028687635.1 Malikia sp.
CCGACTTCGCTGCCCTTTTCGGCGGCGAGCTGCTTCAGGCGGATCGCGGTCGCCAGGCCGGCCGGGCCCGCGCCCACGACCACCACGTCGTATTCCATCGCCTCGCGCGGGCCAAACTGCTCCAGCAGGGGGGTGGGGGTTTTCATTCAGGTCATCCTCTGATCGTTGGAAACTTTTTCCCAATTATCAGGCAAGGCAGGCCCCTGCCCTGGCCCTCCCGGAAAGAGAACCGAAGGGCCGGTTCAGCCCGCCAGACCCAGCACGGCGCAGACCGTCTGCAGATCGGCGGCATCCAGGTGCGGACGGCGCGGCGCGTGCGCCCAGTCCCGCCGCTCGCGGTTGATCCAGACCGTCTGCATGCCGGCGTCGAGCGCGCCCAGCACGTCGAGCAAGGCGTCGTCGCCGATATGCAGCACCTGGTGCGGCGCCACGCCGGCGGCCTCGGCGGCGAACCCGAAGATGCGCGGATCGGGCTTGGCGACACCCGCCTCGCGCGCGCTGACCTGGGCCTTGAAATGCATACCCAGACCGACCCGGTGCAGGTCGGCGTTGCCGTTGGAGAGCGAGACCAGCGGGTAGCGCGCGGCCAGGCACTCAAGCGCTGGCAGGGCATCGGCGTAGCACTCGACGCGCTGGCGCTCGGCGAAGAAAAGCTCGAAGGCCGGCTCGGCCAGCAGCGGGTCATCGCCAGCGCGCCGCAGCGCCAGCGCGATCATCTCGCGCCGCAGGTGGCTCAGATCGTGGGCCTGGGCGGCGTGCTCGCGCGCGACCTCGGCGCGCAGCGCGCGCCGCTGCTCGGGCAGGCGCCACTGGCCGGCGGTGGCGGGCGCCTCGGCGTCGAGCCAGGACTGCAGCCGCGCCTCGGCGCGCTCCAGGGTGGGCGCGATCGGCCAGAGCGTGTCGTCCAGATCCAGCGTGATAGCTCTTATTCGTGCAAGGTTCAACATGACTGGGCGAGAATAACGCATGTCTTTCCGCAAAGAACCCTCCTACACCCATGGCCAGCCGGCCAAGACGGGCATTCTGCTGTGCAACCTCGGCACGCCCGAGGCGCCGACCGCGCCCGCGCTGCGCCGCTACCTGGCCGAATTCCTCGGCGACGCGCGCGTGGTCGAGATCCCGCGCCCGATCTGGTGGCTGATCCTGCACGGCATCATCCTGCGCGTGCGGCCCAAGAAGTCGGCCGCCAAGTACGCCAGCATCTGGACCCCCGAGGGCTCGCCGCTCAAGGCCTGGACCGAGAAGCAGGCCAAGCTGTTGCTCGGCGCCTTGGGCGAGCGCGGCCACCGCGTCGAGGTGCGCCATGCGATGCGCTACGGCCAGCCCTCGGTCGCGGCCCAGCTCGACGCGATGAAGGCCGATGGCTGCACCCGCGTGCTGATCGTGCCGGCCTATCCGCAGTACAGCGGCACCACGACGGCCAGCGTGTTCGATGCGGTCTACGGCTGGGCGTCGAAGATACGTCTGATCCCCGAACTGCGCTTCATCAACCGCTACCACGACCAGGCCGGCTACATCGAGGCGCTCAGGCAGAAGGTGCAGCAGCATTGGCTGGCCCATGGCCGGCCCGACCAGCTGCTGATGAGCTTCCACGGCGTGCCGCAGCGCACGCTGGAGATGGGCGACCCCTACCACTGCGAATGCCACAAGACCGGCCGCCTGCTGGCCGAGGCGCTGGGGCTGAAGAAGGACGAATATGTCGTGACCTTCCAGTCGCGCTTTGGCAAGGCCAAGTGGCTGGAGCCCTACACCGAGCCCACGCTCAAGGCGCTGGCCGGCAAGGGCGTGAAACGGGTCGACGTGATCTGTCCCGGCTTCACCAGCGACTGCCTGGAGACGCTGGAGGAGATCGCGCAGGAGGCGCGCGAGACCTTCCTGCATGCCGGTGGCCAGGCGTTCCACTACATCCACTGCCTCAACGACAGCGCGCCCTGGATCCACGGGCTGGCCGACCTGTGCGAGCAGCACCTGGGCGGCTGGCCGACGCGCGAACCGCATGACGCGGCAGCGGCCGAGGCCACGCGCCGGCGCGCGATCGAGCTGGGTGCGAAGGTCTGAACCATGGCCCATACCGACAAGACGACAGGCGACAAGGTGCGCCTCGACAAATGGCTCTGGGCGGCGCGCTTCTACAAGACCCGCAGCCTGGCGGCCGACGAGATCGACAAGGGCCGGGTCAAGGTCAACGGCCAGGTGGCCAAGGCCTCGCGCGAGCCCCGGATCGGCGACGCGATCGAGCTGCGCGCCGGCTTCGACCACCGGACCGTGTGCGTCAAGGGCCTGAGTTCGGTGCGCGGTCCGGCGCCACAAGCCGCCCTGCTCTACGAGGAGACCGCCGCCTCGCTGCTGGCGCGCAGCCACGCCGCCGAACAGCGCCGCATCGCGCCCGAACCCTCGCAGAGCCTGACCCAGGGGCGCCCGACCAAGCGCGACCGGCGCCAGCTGCAGGACCTGCGCGGCGCGCCGCCGGACTGGAACGAACGCTGGAGCGCGTCAATCGACGAGTGATCCGGCCTTGACGGTGCGCGCGACGGCCCGCTCGTCGCCCAGCACGATCAGCGCGAACAGCAATTCCTCCAGATCGCTCGCCTGCGCCGTGCGGCGCGCCAGCAGCGGCGTGGCGCGGGGATCGAGCAAGACGAAGTCGGCCTCTGCGCCCGGCACGAGATTGCCGACCACGCCGTCGAGCCCGAGCGCGCGCGCGGCGCCCGCCGTGTGCCGCCACCAGAGCCGGCTCGGCGCCAGGCTCACGCCGACCTTGGCCGAACCGCCGCCCGTGAACGATGCACGCCCGGCCTCGTAGGCCGCCAGCATGGTGCGAAAGGGGCTGAAGCTGGTGCCGCCGCCGACGTCGCTGGCCAGCCCGTAGCGCAAGCCCGCCCGGTCGGCGCGCTCGAAATCAAAGCAGCCGCTGCCCAGAAAGAAGTTGCTGGTCGGACAGACCGCCGCCGCGCTACCGCTCTCGCGCAGCAGCGCGCGGTCGGCCTCGTCGACATGCAGACAATGCGCGTAGACGGCGCGCTCGCGCAGCAGGCCAAAGCGCGCATAGACCGACAGGTAACTGCGGTCAGCGGGATAGAGCGCGCGCACCCAGGCCAGCTCGTCGAGGTTCTCGGCCACATGCGACTGGATCCAGACCCCGGGATGACGGGCGGCAATTTCGCCCGCGCCGCGCAGCTGCGCATCCGAGCAGCTCGGCGCGAAGCGCGGCGTGATCGCGTAACCCAGCCGCCCGACGCCATGCCAACGCCCGATCAGCGCCTCGGTGTCGAGCAGGCTCTGCTCGGTGGCATCGCGCACGCCAGCCGGGCAATGGCGGTCCTGCAGGCATTTGCCCGCGATCAGGCGCAGGCCACGCGGCTGCGCGGTCCCCAGCAGCGCATCGACCGATTGCGGGTGCGAGGTGCAGAAGGTCAGCGCGGTCGTGACGCCATGGCGGTCGAGCTCGTCGAGGAAGAACCCGGCTACCTCGGCCGCGTGGACCGGGTCGGCAAAGCGCGCCTCCTGCGGGAAGGTGTGGCGCTCCAGCCAGGGCAGCAGGCCGTCAGCGGGAGAGCCGATCACATCGAGCTGCGGATAGTGGACATGCAGGTCGATGAAGCCGGGCGCGATCAGATGGTCCGGCCACTGCTCGACGCTCAGGCCGGGATAGCAGCGAACCAGCTCATGGAAAGGCCCCAGCGCCCGCACGACGCGTGGCGCAGCCGGGCCGCCCTCCCCCGGCCCGGTGACCAGCAGGCCGTCGGACCAGTAGCAAGGCGCGCCGGACTCGGGGTCGAAGGACAGGAGGGCGGCGCGGTAGGCTTTCATTTCAGAACTGGAAACGCTCCATCGCCTGCGCGACCTGATCGGCTTGCGCCTGCAGGTTTCTCGACGCGGCCGCCGTTTCCTCGACCATGGCCGCATTCTGCTGGGTCATGTCGTCCATCTGGGTCACCGCCGCGAGCACCTGCAAGATGCCTTGCGTCTGATCGGCGCTGGCGTGGCTGATGCTGGTCGTGATGTCGGTGACGCGCATGATGGCATCCACGATGCCATGCACGGCATCACCGGCCTGATTCGCCTTCTGCGTGCCGACCGCGACCTGCTCGACCGACGCGGTGATCAGCGACTTGATCTCGCGCGCGGCCTCCGACGCGCGCTGGGCCAGGACCCGCACCTCATTGGCCACCACCGCGAAACCGCGTCCCTGCTCGCCCGCGCGCGCGGCTTCGACCGCGGCATTGAGCGCCAGGATATTGGTCTGGAAGGCGATGCTGTCGATCACGCCAATGATGTCGTTGATCCGGTTCGAGCTCTCGTTGATCTTTTGCATCAACTCCACCACGTCATGCACCGTGTCGCCCCCTTGACGCGCCACGTCGCAAGCCTGCTGTGCCATGTCGCAAGCCTGCTGCGCGTCCTTGGAGTTCTGCTGCACATGATCGCTGAGCGTTTTCATCGAGGCCGAGGTTTGCTCCAGGGCGCTGGCCTGTTCCTCGGTGCGATCGCTCAGATCCTGCGAACTGGACGCGATCTCGCTCGAAGCGGTGTTCACCGACAGGACGACCTGCTTGATCTCCTGCATGGTGGTGGCCAGGGTATGCATCGATTGATCCAGCGTCTGGGCGATGGCGCCAAACTCATCATGCGAATCGACCTGGATCCGGTGCCCCAGATCGCCCTGTGCCAGCGCCTGGGTCGCGGCCAGCGTTTCGCGCACCGCCTGCCCCGCCTGCCGCACGGTGGCATGAACCACCCAGGCGCTCAACGCGACGACGGCCAACAGACTGCCGACGAGCAACGACAACTGCCGCTGGGCTTGCGCCAGATGAGCCCCGAGTCGCGTGGTCAGCGTGGCGTGGCCGGTCTCGATCAAGGCATAGGGCGCATCGATCGCCTGCGTCATGCCCGCGAAATAGTCCTTGGGTGACAGCTCGAGCGCGCTGGCCTGCAGGATCTTGTCTTGCACCAGCTGCCGCGCCTGATCGTATCCCGCCATCGATTGATTCAACGCCGGCCCCAGGCTGGCTTGCAGGGTCCGATCGGCTTGCAGCGCCTTGCTGGCATGGGCCTTCATCTTCTGGCTCTGCTCATTGGCCTGCGCCAGCAGGATCTGCAATTGGAGCCGCTCGTCGGTCGTGATCGTCTGGCGTGCCAGGATCGCCGAGCCCAGTGCGCGGAGCTGGCCCATCGATTCGATCTGGTTCGGCAACTGATCAAACAGGCTGGAGATCAGATAAAAACTGACGGCCTCTGGCTCCAGGATCAGGCCGGACACCTCGAGCACCTTGGAAGAAAGCGCCAGCTGCTGGTTGATCAAGGCGGTGTGGGCCTGGAAACTGGCCGGGCCGGCAATGCTTCGTGTCTGCACCGCGGTGGCGAGCGCTTGCCAGTCCTGCTCGATGCGGCGTGCCAACTCGGTCATATTCTGCTCACCGCTGTCCCGCGCCAATGCCTGCACCGAAGCGCTGGCCTGCTTGAGCGCCTGGCTGACCTCGGCCTGCTTGGCCTGTTGGTCGGCCTGCGATTGCGCGTTACCGGACAGCAAGCCCGCCGGCAGGCCGCGATGCTGTTGCGTCAACTTGACCAGCGCCACCACATCGCGCATGGGCTGAAGACCCGACAACTCGGACTGCACCGTGCGCATGCGCTGGTAATAGTCCTGCATCAGCAACAACGAGACGCCCCCCGCCAGCAACAGCGCGATGGAACAGACCAGTGTGAATTTTTGCCAAAGCTTGAGACGCGAAACCAATCTATACATATTTTTATGATCAACAATCTGAAAAAAACAAGCAAATATATACTATATTCATCATTAAAATCATAAGTACCTAAATAAAAATTGGCAGTCGACTTGACCTGGCGCATTGACTTTTTCCAGGAACTCGTGCTTGTCAACCGCATGCCAACCTATAATTTAATTTGATAAGTTTTAGACCAAGGCATGCCGATGCGCCAGCCAGATGGCGAACCGCTCCTCGCCTGGTACCAGGCGGCGGAGCTGTCAGACAGAAGAACGAGGGTTCAGCGTCGCTGGACCGCGGCCGTCAGCACGCGCGTGTTGTAGCGCATCATGCCGAGGTAGCTGGCGGCCTCGCCCACGGGCGCCAGCGAGTCCGAATAGAGCCCGGCGGTCGATGCCTTGAGCCCGGTCTCGCGCGCGATCTGCTCGATCAGGCGCGGGTCGGCGATGCTCTCGACGAACAGCGCCCGGGCGCCCTCCTGGCGGATCTGGCGCACCAGGCGCGCGACGCCCTGCGCCGAGGCCTCGGAGTCGGTGCTCACGCCCTGCGGCGCCAGGAAGCGCACGCCGTAGGCGCTGGCGTAATAACCGAAGGCGTCATGCGAGCTGATCACCAGCCGCTGCGGCGCGGCAATCACGCCCCAGGCCGAGCGGATCTCCTGATCCAGCGCCTTGACCTGTGCGGTGTAGGACTCGGCGTTGCGGCGGTAACCGTCGCAGCCCGCCGCATCGGCCGCACAGAGCCCCCGGGCGATGTTGGCCACATAGGTCTGGACGCGCGCGGCATCCTGCCAGGCATGCGGATCGGCCGCCGCGTGGCCATGGCCATGCCCGTCGTGACCGGGCGCGGACTGGAGCGGCTTGACGCCCTCGCTCGCGACCACATGGCGGCCCTTGAAGCCGGCCGACTTGAGCAGGCGGCCCATCCAGCCATCGAAGCCCATGCCGTTGGAAAACACCAGCTGCGCCTGCCCGACCTGCCTGGCCTGCGCCGGCTTGGGGCTGTAGACATGGGCGTCGCTGCCCGGACCGACCAGCACCTCGACCGCGACCCGCTCGCCGCCGACCTGGCGCACCAGGTCACCCAGGATGCTGAAGCTGGCCACGGCCTGCAAGGCGGGTTCGGCGGCAAGAGCCGACCCGCCTGTCGCGAGCGCAAGGGCCAGCGAGACGGCGGCAAGGCGCGGGGATCGGACGACAGGCTTCATGGCGATCAGGCTTTCAAATGGACGGGCGAGCGCCAGTAGCTGCCCAGCAGGCCCTGGCGTCCAAACAACATCGACAGCAGATAAAGCAGGCCCAGCACCATCACGATCACCGGGCTGGTGGGCCAGTCGGCATGGTAGGACACCAGCAGCCCGACGGCGCAGGCCAGCAGCGCGAAGCCGCTCGCGAGGACCAGCATCGGGCCGATGGCGCGGGTCCAGAAGCGCGCACCGGCCGCTGGCAGCACCATCAGGCCGACCGACATCAGGGTGCCCAGCGCATGGAAGCCGGCCACCAGGTTGATCACCAGCAGCGCCAGGAAGCCATAGTGGCTGACCGGGCTCCAGCGGCTGACCGAGCGCAGGAAGGCCGGATCCAGACATTCGAGCACCAGCGGCCGGTACAGCACCGCCAGCCCCAGCAGCGTGAAGCCCGCGATGCCGACCAGCAGCCACAGCGCCGGGTCATCGAGCGAGAGCACGGTGCCGAACAGCACATGCAGCAGATCGACGTTGTTGCCACGGGTCGAGACGATCAGCACGCCCAAGGCGAGCGAGATCAGGTAGAAGGCCGCCATGCTCGCGTCCTCGCGCAGCACGGTGCCGCGCGCGACCAGGCCCGACGCCACCGCGACCACCAGCCCCGCGACGATGCCGCCCACCGTCATGGCACCCAGCGACAGGCCGGCGAACAGATAGCCGATCGCGGCGCCGGGCAGGATGGCATGCGCCATCGCGTCGCCGGTCATGCTCATGCGGCGCAGCATCAGGAACACGCCCATCGGCGCGGCGCTGACCGACAGCGCCAGGCAACCGGCCAGCGCGCGGCGCATGAAGCCGAACTCGGCGAAGGGCTCGACCAGCAGCGCCCACAGGTCGAGCTGGAGCAGGATCTCCGACAGGGAAGCACTCATCGGGGGAACACTCCAGCGGGCTCGTCGGCCCGGCAGACCGGCGCCTGCTCGTCGAAGGCCTCGTGCATGGCCTGCGCGCGCTGCCAGTTCCTGTCGGTCAGCACCTTGGCGGTCGATCCCCAGGCCACCAGTTCGCGCGCGATCATCATGGTCAGCGGAAAATGCTCGCGCACCTGCGGCAGGTCGTGCAGCACCGCGATCACGGTCTTGCCGGCCTGGTGCCAGCGGTGCAGCAGCGCGACCAGATCGGCCGTGGTGCGCGCGTCGACCGCCGAGAAGGGCTCGTCGAGCAGCACCACCGGCGCGTCCTGCAGCATCAGTCGCGCGAACAGCGCGCGCTGGAACTGGCCGCCCGAGAGCGTGTCGAGCGCGCGTTTCTCGAAGCCGGCCAGGCCGACCTGTGCCAGCGCCTCGCGGCAGCGCCGCACCTGGGCCGCGCTGAAGCGCCCGAGCGCGCCGACCTCGTGCCACAGTCCCATCGCGACCATGTCCCGCACGCTGACCGGGAAGCTGCGGTCCATGCCGGCCTGCTGCGGCAGGTAGGCGATGCGCTGGCCGCGCAGGCCATCGAGCGTCCCCTGCAGCGGGCGCAGCTGGCCAGCCAGCGCCTTGATCAGCGTCGACTTGCCAGCGCCGTTGGGGCCGACGATCGCGACCAGCGCGCCCGGCTCCAGCCGCAGCGAGACATGGTGCACCGCCGGGTGCTTGTCGTAGCCCAGGGTCAGGTTGCGCAGCTCGATCGCGGCTGGTCTGGATTTCATCAGTAGCTCCGTGAAACCTCCCCCTACAGGGGGAGGAGGAAAGGAGCGCAGCCGACAGGCTGCACATGGGGTTGAGATTGTTGATATAGTGTGTGCATGAAACGCACACATCTTTTCTTGCCAGAGCCAGATCTGCTGGCTCTTCGCGCCCTGTCCGACAAGACCGGGCTGTCCGTGGCCGAACTGATCCGCCGCGCCATCGACGAGTACCTCAAGCGCCAATGACCACCCAGGTTTACCGCTACCGCGTGAAGTCCCTCAACGGGCTGCTCAACCAGCAGGCGCGCGCGGTGAACTACGTCTGGAACTTCTGCAATGACACGCAGAAGCACGCGCTCAAGTGGCGCAAGCCTTGGCCCACGGGCTTTGACCTGAACAAGCTGACCAGCGGCAGCAGCAAGGAACTCGGGCTGCACTCGGGCGCTGTGAATGCGGTCTGTGAGCAGTACGCCAAGTCGCGCCAGCAGTTCAACCGTCCGTACCTGCGCTATCGCGGCCGGCGCACGCTGGGCTGGGTGCCGCTCAAGGGACGTGACTTGAAGCGCGAGGGCGATGCCTTCCGGTTTGCAGGCAACACCTTCCGCGTGTTCAACAGTCGCCCGCTGCCCGAAGGCAAGATCAAGGACGGCACCTGCTTCTCGCAGGATCGGTGCGGCAACTGGTTCCTCAACATCGTGGTGGAAGCGGCCGATGTGCCGGTTCGCACGCCCGAGCGCGGCGTCGGCATCGACCTCGGCCTGAAGGATCTGGCCACGCTGTCGACTGGGGAGAAGATCGAGCACCCGCGCTGCTTCCGAGAGCTGGAGACCCAGCTCGCCCAGGCCCAGCGGGCGCGCAAGAAGCGGCAAGCGACGAACATTCACGCCAAAATAGCCAACTGCCGGATGGACTTCCTGCACAAGGCCAGCACGGACATCGTGCGCCGCTTCGACTACATCGCTGTGGGCAACGTCAGCAGCAGCAAACTGGCCAGGACCAGGATGGCCAAAAGCGTCCATGACGCCTCCTGGCATTCCTTCAAGCAGATGCTCGCGTACAAGTCGGTTGCGAATGGCGCGTGGTACGAAGAAGTGAATGAAGCGTTTTCTTCCCAAGTCTGCTCGAACTGTGGCGCTCTGCCCGATTCGAGGCCGAAAGGTATCGCAGACCTTGGAATAAGGTGCTGGACCTGTTCGGCATGTGGTTGTGAGCATGATCGTGATGTGAATGCCGCGAAAAATATCCTGAACAAGTCAAGCGCCCGCTCGGGGCATCGAGCGCCTGCAGAGGGAATCCCCTGCCTTTAGGCAGGGGAGGATGTCAAGTCAGCCTTGCGCGGAAGTGGCCCACAGCATGGCCGCGACCAGCGCGACGCAGACCAGCGCGGCGCCCAGCAGGCGCTGCGCGACCGAATGCAGCAACCAGGACGGCCGCGGCTCGATGGCGGCACTGGCGGGCATGGGGCTGCCAGCATGGCCGTGATCCGGCGAATCGGGATGGGCGTGCGAATGAGGTTCAGCCATGGTCAGCCGATGATCATAACCGCGGCTCCAGCGGCCTGGAAGGACTGGCTCACCAGCTCAGCCGGCAGCGGTCGCCGCTGGCCTGGCGCTCGACGCTGACCGCGCACAGCTGCGGGAAAGCCGGCTCGAGGTCGGCGCGGATGAAGGCGCACAGGTTCTCCAGCGTCGCCGGGCCCAGCCCCGCCACCTCGTCGAGGAAGCGGTGGTCGAGCCGGTCGCGCAGCCGCTCGACCTCGCGCCGCAGGTAGGCCAGATCGACCAGCATGCCGCTGGCCGGGTCGGGGTTGCCGAGCAGCGTGACCTCGGCGTGGTAGGTATGGCCGTGGATGCGGCGGCTGCCCTCGGCGTCGATGCTGCGCTCCAGCGTGTGGGCGGCCTCGAAATAGAAGCGCTGCGACAGCTCGCAGCGCGCCGGGCGCGGGGTATGGCTATCGCTCATCAGCGGATCTCCAGGATCTTGTGGGTCTGCAGCGACAGCCGCCATTGCGGATGCGCCTGGCAGTGGGCGACGCAAGCCTGGGTGTTGGCGGCCTGGGCCGGGTTGTCCATCGGCTGCAGCAGGAAATGCGCGAAGTCGAGCCGACCCAATTCGGCCGGATCGAGTCCCGGCTGGGGCCAGACCAGCTTGAGCTCCTGGCCCGAGGTCTGCAACAGCGGCGCGCCGGCCTTGGGGCTGACACAGATCCAGTCGATGCCGGCCGGCGCGGCGATCGAGCCATTGGTCTCGACCGCGACCTCGAAGCCCAGCGCGTGCAGCGCATCGAGCAGGGCGGAGTCGACCTGCAGCAGCGGCTCGCCGCCGGTCAGCACGACATAGCGATGGCCCTGCCCCTGCGGCCACTGCCCGGCGATGCGCGCGGCGAGTTCGGCCGCATCGGCGAACTTGCCGCCCAGCGTGCCGTCGGTACCGACGAAATCGGTGTCGCAGAAGCGGCAGATGGCGCTGGCGCGGTCCTGCTCGCGGCCGCTCCAGAGGTTGCAGCCGGCGAAGCGGCAGAACACCGCCGGGCGGCCGGCGCGCAGGCCTTCGCCCTGCAGGGTGTAGAAGATTTCCTTGACCGAATAAGTCATGCCCGCTCCCCTGCCGGCTCACACAGCTGGCGGCCAGATCCGGCAACGGCGAAATGCCAAGCGCAGGAATGAATCAGGAGGACAAGGGCTGGCGGCCGCGAACGCGGCAGCGAGGTTTTGAACATGGTGTTCCTCGACATGGCCCCGGCTTGAAAAAGAACAAGCCCGCCGGGGCAGCGGGCTTGAGGACATTATTTTAGCGCAGCGACCCGCTCGATGCGGTCAATGGCCCAGGTAGGCTTCCTGCACCTTGGGGTCGCCGAGCAGGTCGCGGCCGCTGCCTTCGAGCACGATGCGGCCGGTCTCCAGCACATAGGCCCGGTCGGCGATCTTGAGCGCCTGGCGCACGTTCTGCTCGACCAGGAAGATGGTCAGGCCGCCACGGTTGATCTCGCGCAGGGTGCGAAAGATGTCCTGCACGATGATCGGCGCCAGCCCCATCGAGGGCTCGTCGAGCAGCAGCAGGCGCGGCTTGGCCATCAGCGCGCGACCGATCGCCAGCATCTGCTGCTCGCCGCCCGACAGGTTGCCGGCCAGGCCGCGCGCGCGCTCCTTCAGGCGCGGGAACAGCTGGTAGATGCGCTCGATCTCGGCCTCGCGCTCGGCCTTGCCGATGCGCCGGGTGTAGGCGCCGAGTTCGAGGTTCTCGTGCACCGTCAGCGTGGTCAGCGTGGCGCGGCCTTCGGCCACCTGTACCACGCCACTTTGCACGATGCGGTGCGGCGCCATGGCGCTCAGGTCCTGGCCGTCGAAATCGACGCTGCCGCCGGCCTTCCTGACCAGCCCCGAGAGCGCCAGCAGCGTGGTCGACTTGCCGGCGCCGTTGGCGCCGACCAGGGTCGTGATCCGGCCCAGCGGCAGGTCGAAGCTGATGCCCTTGACCGCCTCGATCTGGCCGTAGGCGACCTGCAGATCGCGCACCCGCAGCAGCGGCTGGCCCAGCTGGCTCGCGTGCGCGGGCGCCTCGTGGTGCGGGCTGGCGCCGGCGGCCACGGCCAGGTCGTCGCTGAACTGCATCTGATCTTGTCGCGGCGTGCTCATGCGCGCTCTCCTTGGCTGACGGTGGCGCCGACTTCATCGTCCTCGCGGCCCAGATAGGCCTCGATCACCTGCGGGTTGTTGCGGATCTCGTCGGGCTGGCCGAGCGCGATGATCTGGCCGAAGTTCAGCACCGCGATCTGCTCGCACAGGCCCATGACGAACTTCATGTCGTGCTCGATCATGAACACGGTGAAGCCGCGCGCCGCAATGGCGCGGATCACCGCCATGATCTCGACCTTCTCGGCGCTGTTCATGCCGGCCACCGGCTCGTCGAGCAGCAGCAGGCGCGGCTCGGTCGCCAGCGCGCGCGCGAGCTCCAGCTTGCGCTGCTCGCCATAGGACAGCTTGTCGGCCACCTCGTCGGCCTGCGACTCCAGACCGACCCAGGACAGCAGCTCGCGCGCCCGTTCGCGCGCCCGCCGCTCCTGGGCGCGGAAACCCGCGCTCGCCAGCAGCAGGCCCAGGGCGCCGTAGCGCAGATGGGAATGCTGGCCGACCATCACGTTCTCCAGCAGCGACATGCCCTTGAAGATGCGGATGTTCTGGAAAGTGCGCGCCAGGCCGAGCCGGGTCACCTGGTGCGGCTTGAGGCCGGACAGGTCGCGGCCGTCGAAGCGGATCGCGCCGCCGTCGGGCTGCTGCAGACCCGTGATCAGGTTGAACACCGTGGTCTTGCCGGCGCCGTTGGGGCCGATCAGGCCGAACACGCCCCCCTGCGGGATCGCGAGGTTGACGCCCCGCAGCACCTTGAGGCCGCCGAAATGGCGCTCCACGCCGCTGAGTTCGAGCAAGGTAGTCATGCCCGGCCTCCCTGGCGCTTGAACCATTGACGCAGCCGCACCGGGTCCCAGACGCCCTGGGGCAGGAACAGCACGATCAGCACCAGGATCAGGCCGTTGATCACCAGCCGGAAATCGTTGAGCGAACGCAGCAGCTCGGGCAACAGCGTCAGCGTCACGGCGCCCAGCACCGGACCGAGCAGGCCATTGATGCCGCCCAGGATCGCCATGGTCAGGATCTCGACCCCGCGGTCGAAGCCGTACTCGTTGGGGCCGATGAAGAAGGTCAGGTGCGCGTTGAGCGCCCCGGCCAGGCCGGCGATCATCGCGCCGAGCACGAAGGCCAGCAGCTTGTGGCCGGCGACGTCGATGCCCATCAGGCCGGCGGCGGTGTCGTCCTCCTTGATCGCCTCGAAGGCGCGCCCGATGCGCGAGCGGTTCAGGCGCCACAGGCCCAGCAGCACCAGCGCCAGCCCCAGCGCCACATGCCACCACTGGGTCGAGGGCGGGATGCCGTTGAGGCCGAGCGCGCCGCCCGTGACGCTCTCGGTGTTGAGGATCGCGATGCGCACCACCTCGCCGAAGGCCAGCGTGGCCATCGCGAGGTAGACCCCCGACAGCCGCAGCGTCGGCTGGCCGATCGCGAAC
Source organism: Malikia sp. (assembly GCF_028687635.1). GTDB lineage: Bacteria > Pseudomonadota > Gammaproteobacteria > Burkholderiales > Burkholderiaceae_C > Malikia. The sequence continues at coordinate 13,650 of NZ_JAQTZS010000009.1, forward strand.
GCGGCCAGCGCCGGCGCGGCCATGCCGCCCGCCAGCGCGAGCGCGAACGGCGCATCAAAGTTCATCGTCAGCAGCGCCGCCGCATAGGCCCCGATGCCCATGAAGGCGGCGTTGGCCATCGCGAGCATGCCGCAAGACAGGGTGAGGTAGATCGAGAGCGCCAGCAGCGCGTTGGTGCCCAGCGTGAGCACCAGGTTGCTGTAGACCGCCCAGAAATTGTCGAACGCTTCCATCAGACCTTGCGCTCCTGCAGTGAACCGAACAAACCCTTGGGCCGCAGCAGCAGCACCAGGAACAGGAAACCGAAGGCGACCGCGTCGCGCATGTCGGAGCCGATATAGGCAATCGACAGCACCTCGGCAAAGCCCAGGAACAGGCCGCCCAGCATGGCGCCGCGCACGTCACCCAGGCCGCCCAGGATGATGGCCGCGATCCCCTTGTGCAGCATCGGCTGGCCCATCAGCGGAAACAGCGCGTTCGAGTAGAGCCCGATCAGCACGCCGGCCAGGCCACCGAGGCCGGCGGCGGCGAACGAGGTCAGGTAGAACAGCCCCTCGACGTTGATGCCCAGCAGGTAGGCCGCCTTGGGCGACTCGGCGATCGCGCGCATGGCGCGGCCAAGCTGGGTGCGCTTGAGCGACAGCATCAGCGCACCCATCAGCACGAAGGACAGCAGCACGATGCCGAGCTCGAGCGCGGTCAGGTGCAGGCCGCCAAGCGTGAGCGACTCCTCCGACACCGTGCCGGCCGGAAAGCGCAGGTTCTCGGCGCCGAAGAGGCCCTGCATCGCGCTGTTGATCGCGATGCCGACCCCGATGGTGGCGATCATCGGGATCAGGTGCGGCGCGCCGCGCGCGCGCAGCGGCTTGAGCACCAGGAAGTCGATCGCCAGCCCGAGCAGGCCGCAAAGCAGGAAGGCAAACAGCAGGCCGGCCCAGAGCGGAAAACCGAAATGGTTGATGACCTGCAGCGCCGCGTAGGCGCCGACCATGAAGACGGCGCCATGCGACAGGTTGACGACGCCGAGCACGCCGAAGATCAAAGTGAAGCCAAGCGCGAACAGCGCGTAGACGCTGCCCAGCGACAAGGCATTGACGAGTTGCTGTTCCAGCACGGGAAAAGCCTCCTTGAAAAAGCAAAAGGACGGCGGGGCCCAGGGGCCACGCCGTCCGGGGAATCCGGCGGATTACTTCTGGATCACGAAGCGGCCACCCTGGGTCGCGCTGACGATGGCGGCCTGCTGGGCATCGTAGCCAGCGGGCTTACCGGCCTTGTCGCTGGCGCGGCGGAACTGGAAGGCGCCGGTGACGCCGTTCCACTTGACCGCCGGCAGCGCGTCGCGCAAGGCGGTGCGGTCGGCGGCGACGTTGCCGCTGAGCTTGACGGTCTTCAAGGCCTGGCTCGCGATATGGAGCCCGTCATAGGCCTGGGCCGCGAACTGGTCGGGCGCCATCTTGTACTTGGCCGTGTAGGCGACGACGAACTTGCGGTTGGTCTCGGTCTGGTTCTCGATCGACCAGGGGCTGCCGACATAGAGGCCGTCGGACTTGTCCTTGGCCAGGTCGAACACCTTGACCGAGTTCATGCCGTTGCCGCCGATGAAGGGCTGGTTGAGGCCGAGCTGGCGCGCCTGCACCATGATCGGGCCGCCCTCGGCGATCAGCGCCGACAGCACGATCGCGTCGGGGTTGCCGGCCTTGATCTTGGTCAGCTGGGCCTTGAAGTCGACATCGCCCTTGGCGAAGGTCTCGGTGGTCGTGACCGGCAGGTTCAGGTCGGCCAGCGCCTTCTTGAAGTTGTCGTAGCCGCTCTTGGTGAAGACATCGTCGTTGCCGTAGAGCACGGCGACCTTCTTGATGTTGCCCTTCTTGATCGCCATCTTGAGCGTCTCGGGCAGCACGTCGGCCTCGGTCACCGAGTTGCGGAACACATAGTCGCCGATCGAGGTGATGCCGTCGGCCGTGTTCGAGGTGCCGAACACCACGGTCTTGGACGCCTGCGCGATCGGGTTGGCGGCCTGGGCCGAGTTCGACAGCGTCGGGCCGAAGATCATCAGCACCTTGTCCTGGAACACCAGCTTCTTGAAGACGTTGATCGCCTCTTCCTTCTTGCCCTGCTCGTCCTCGATCACCAGCTGGATCTTGTTGCCGTTGATGCCGCCGGCGGCGTTGATCTGCTCGGCCGCCAGCTGGAAGCCGTTGCGGATCGCCGCGCCGTACTGGGCCGCGCCGCCCGACAGGGCCTCGGCGACACCGATCTTGAGGTCGGCGGCTTGCGCCGTGCAGGCAAAGGCCGCCGCGACGGCCAGCAAGGAGGTCTTGAACGGGGTCAGGGTCATGGGGGACATCTCCAGGGATTGCAAGGGGCCGGCCGGGCCGACTGAGCCCGTCATTGTATCGCCGCCCCTGCGGACCCGCCTCAGTCGTGCTCGCGCAGCCCCTCGAAGAAGGCCTTGAGCCCATGCTGCCAGGCCCGCTTGGTCGCGGCATCGGCGAAGCTGGCCTCGAAGCTGTTGAACGCGAGCTGGTAGGCCTGGCGGGCATCGAGCCCGAGCGCCGCGAACAGCTCGACATAGTTGTCGTTGACGTAGCCGCCGAAATAGGCCGGGTCGTCCGAATTCACCGTCACGCACAGGCCGGCGTCGAGCAGGCTTTTCAGGTTGTGCCGCGCCAGCGTCGGGAACACGCGCAGCTTGATATTCGACAGCGGGCAGACCGTCAGCGGCACGCGCTGCTCTGCCAGCCGCCGCATCAGCGCGGGGTCATGCACCGCCTGCACGCCATGGTCGATGCGCTCGGCCTTGAGCAGGTCGAGCGCCTCGCGGATGTACTCGGGCGGCCCCTCCTCGCCCGCGTGCGCGACCACATGCAGGCCGAGCTCGCGGCAATGGGCGAACACGCGCTCGAACTTGGCCGGCGGATGGCCGAGCTCGCTCGAATCGAGCCCGACGCCGATGAAATGGTGGCGAAACGGCATGGCCGCCTCCAGCATCGCGAAGGCATCCTCCTCGCTCAGGTGGCGCAGGAAGCACGGGATCAGCTTGGCGCTCAGGCCGAACTCCTGGTGCGCGCGCTGGCAGGCATGGTGCAGGCCCTTGATCACGGTCTCGAACGGCACGCCGCGCGCGGTGTGCGTCTGCGGGTCGAAGAAGATCTCGGCGTGCACCACGTTGTCGGCCGCCGCCTTCTGCAGATAGGCCCAGGCCAGGTCGAAGAAGTCCTGCTCGTGCAGCAGCACGCTGGCGCCCGCGTAGTAGAGGTCGAGAAAGCTCTGCAGATCCTGGAAATCGTAGGCCGCGCGCAGCGCCTCGACGCTGGCATGGGGCAGCTTGACCTGGTTGCGCTCGGCCAATCTGAAGATCAGCTCGGGTTCGAGCGAGCCCTCGATGTGGATATGCAGCTCCGCCTTGGGCATGCGGCGCAGCACGCTGGGCAGGCGCCTTGGGGTGATATGCGGGATCTTGAACATGTGAACTCCTCCTTGTGCCGGCCAGTACCTATTCAGGATTCAGCGTAGCAGAAAGGGGGCGATTTGCACCCGCCAGCCGATTGAAAACTCTGGTCACTCGTCCGAGCGGTTCAAGCGCGGCGTGGTCTTCACGCTCCAGACCATGGTGATGACCAGGATGCCCAGCACGATGAACAGCGGGGTGGCGATGCGCTTGCCGTTCTCCAGCGTCCAGAAGCCCTCGCCGTCGTAGTGGCGGCTCACCGGCAGGACACGGTGCAACAGCTTGAGCGCGGGGTTGTCCTACAGGTCGGCCTCCTCGCCTGCGGCCAACCACATCTCAGGCTGGCGCAGCGGCCGACGCTTGCGCTGCCACAGGCGGGCCAGGGTATGGGTGGCGCGCTGCAGCGCCTGGTTGAGCGCGCCTTGCGCATGTTCGGCCTTGGCGACGATGACCAGGGTGCCGTGTCCAGCGGTGGTCTGGCATTGCTTGTCCACGCCACCGTTCTGTCAGACTTGCCTGTCAGACTTGCTCATTCAAGTATGAGTAAGAATAATGAGGTTTGAGTATTTTCTATAGGACAAACCCCTTGGAGCCGCCCGGGATAGGATGGCGCTCATAGGCCACACCGGGCCTGGAGGCCCGAACCGGAAACCACATGCAAACGCCACCCCCCAGCCGCCAGGGCATCCGCTTCATCCAGCGCGGGGCCGTCGTCCGCCTGCCCGACGTGCCACCCGACCGCACCCTGCTCGCGCTGCTGCGCGAGGAGCTCGGACTGGTCTCGGTCAAGGAGGGCTGCAACTCGGGCGACTGTGGCGCCTGCACCGTGGTGCTGACCGAGGCCAAGGGCGACGCGCTGCGCTGGCAGGCCAGCAACAGCTGCCTGCGGCTGGCGCATTCGATCGACGGCATGGCGCTGTGGACGGCGGGCGACCTCACGCGCGACCCCCTGATCGCATTGGATGGCGCCGCACTGCATCCGGTGCAGCAGGCCCTGGTCGATTGTCATGGCTCGCAATGCGGCTTCTGCACGCCGGGCATCGTCGCCAGCCTGTTCGCGCTGGAGCGGCAAGGTGGCCAAACCGGCATCACGCTCACGCGGCAGCAAGCGCAGGCGGCCCTGTCGGGCAACCTCTGCCGCTGTACCGGCTACCGGCCAGTGCTAGACGCGGCGCAGGCCATGGCTGCACTGCCACCGGCCAGGCTGGATGAGGCCGGTCTGCTGACGCTGCTGCGCGCAATCGCCCGGCCGCCCGGCGACGCAATCGAAAACCCACCCTATGAAGAGGCGGGCCCGCCTGCACAGGACACGCCGCCTTTCTACCTCGCACCGACCACATTGGCGCTGGTGCTGCAGGCCCGCGCGCGCTGGCCCGACGCCCGCCTGGTGGCCGGCGGCACCGACCTGATGCTGGATCTCAACAAAGGCTTGCAGCGCCAGCCACAGCTGATCGACCTGACGCGCGCCGCCGAGCTGCTGCGCATCGAGCGCGCGGACGGGAGGCTCTCGGTGGGCGCGGCGGTCCCCCTGGAAGACGCCTTCGCCGCCTTGCGGCAGCACTGGCCAGGCCTGGGCGAGTACCTGTCCCGCTTCGCTGGCGCGCAGGTGCGCCAGACCGGCACGCTGGGCGGCAACATCGCCAACGGCTCGCCGGTGGGCGACTCGATGCCGCTGCTGATCGCGCTGCGCGCCCAACTGCTGCTGGCGCGCTGGGATCCCGTGGCGCAGGCAGTCGCCGGTCGCCGCATCGCGCTGGAGGATTTTCATACCGGCTACCGCCGCAACCTGCTGGAGCCGGACGAACTGCTCGCGGCGATCGAGATCCCCTTGCCGCTGCAGCCGGCGTTGGATGACTCCACGGTGACCGGACTCTCGGGTCGCATCGGCGGCCACTGGACCCGCGCCTACAAGGTCTCCCGGCGCTTCGAGGACGACATCGCCACGCTCAGCCTCGCGCTCGCGCTGCGGATCGAAGACGGGCGGGTACTGACGGCATCCATGGCCGCTGGGGGCATGGCCGCAACACCCCTGCGGGCCCGCCGCACCGAGGCCGCCCTGGCTGGCCAGGTCTGGAACGCCGCAACCGTGCGCGCTGCGATGGCCGTGCTGGAGCAGGAGTTCGAGCCGCTGTCCGACCTGCGCGCGAGCGCCGGCTACCGGCGCCGGGTGCTGGCCAATCTGCTCTGGCGCAGCTGGCTGGAAAGCCAGGGCCATACCCTGCCCTATCCGGTCGGACTGGCCGGGCTGCAGCCGATGGCCGCCGGGACCGACTCCGCCGCAAACCGCCAGCCATGAGCCCGCCATGAACGCAACCCCTGCCGCCCGCCCAGACCGTCCACCGCCGCCAGGGTCGAACACCGGCGCACCGCAAGACAGGCCCTCTGCCAGTGCCCGCGGCCAGCCGCTGCCGCACGAGAGCGCACGCGCCCATGTCACGGGCGAAGCCGCCTATGTCGACGATCTGCCCGAGCTGGCCGGCACCCTGCACGCCGCTCCCATCCTGTCGCCGCTGGCGCATGGGCGCCTGCTGGGTCTCGACGCGGCGGCGGCGCTGGCGCTGCCCGGCATGGTCGGACTGGTGCTGGTGGCCGACATCCCGGGCGACGCCATGCTGGCGGCGCAGGTGCGCGACGAGCCGGTGTTGGCGCTGGACGAGCTGCATTACGCCGGCCAGGTGATCGGACTGGCCGTGGCGACAGACCGCGAAACAGCCCGCCGCGCGGCGCGACGGGTGCAGGTGCTGGCCGAGCCGCTGCCGGCGCTGCTGTCGGCGCGCGCCGCTCATGCCGCCGGCCAGTACGTGACGCCACCCGTGCGGCTGGCGCGCGGCGACGCCCAGGCCGCACTGGCGCGCGCGCCGCACCGCCTGCGCGGCAGCTTCGAGACCGGCGCACAGGAACATCTCTACCTGGAAGGCCAGGTCGCCTACGCCCTGCCGCAGGAACAGGGCCAGTGGCTGGTGCAGGCCAGCACCCAGCATCCCGGCGAGGTGCAGCACTGGATCGCGAGCGCGCTGGGCCTGGCCAGCCACGCTGTGCAGGTGGTCTGCCGGCGCATGGGCGGCGGCTTCGGCGGCAAGGAGACCCAGGCCGGCCAGATCGCGGTCTGGGCCGCGCTGGCGGCACACAAGTTCGCCCGCCCGGTCAAGCTGCGGCTGGACCGCGATGACGACTTCCTGATCACCGGCAAGCGCCATGCCTTCACCTTCGACTGGGAGGCAGGCTTCGACGACAGCGGCCGGCTGCTCGCGCTCGATCTGACCCAGCTGGCCGACTGCGGCTTCTCGGCCGACCTGTCGGGACCGATCTGCGACCGCGCGGTCTTCCACAGCGACAACGCCTACTTCCTGGAAAATGTCGCGATCCACAGCTGGCGCTGCCGCACCCACCGCCAGAGCAGCACGGCCTTCCGTGGCTTCGGCGGGCCGCAGGGCGTACTCGCGATCGAGACCATCCTGGGCGAGGTCGCGCGCCATCTCAGGCTCGACCCGCTCGATGTGCGGCTGGCCAACCTCTACAGCTTGCAGGAGCGCAATGTCACGCCCTATGGCATGACGGTGGAGGACAACATCCTGGCGCCGCTGATCGGGCGGCTGACCGCCAGCGCGCGCTACCGCGAACGGCGTGCCGCGATCACGGCCTGGAACGCTGCCAGCCCCGTGATCAAGCGCGGGCTGGCGCTGACGCCGGTCAAGTTCGGCATCAGCTTCACCGCCACCCTGCTGAACCAGGCTGGCGCGCTGGTCCATGTCTACACCGACGGCAGCGTGCTGCTGAATCATGGCGGTACCGAGATGGGCCAGGGCCTGCACACCAAGGTCGCGCAGATCGTCGCCGACGAGCTCGGCGTGCCCTTCGAGTGGGTACGCGTCAGCGCCAGCGACACGGCCAGGGTACCCAACGCCTCGGCCACCGCCGCGTCGACCGGCACCGATCTCAACGGCCGCGCCGCCCAGTACGCCGCGCGCCAGATCCGCGTCAACCTCGCGACCTTCATCGCCGGACTCGACAGCTGCGGCGCCGGCGCGGTGCGCTTTGCTGGCGGCCGAGTCGAAAGCCCGAAGGCGACACGCGCCTGGGCCGAGGTGGTGGCCCAGGCCTACGCCAACCGCATCCCGCTCTGGAGCGACGGCTTCTACCGCACACCAAAAATTCACTACGACAAGGACACGCTGACCGGCCGGCCCTTCCACTACTTCGCCTATGGCGCGGCCTGCACCGAGATCGCGCTCGACACCCTGACCGGCGAGCAGCGCCTGCTGGCGGTCGACATCCTGCACGACGTCGGACGCAGCCTGAATCCGGCGCTCGATATCGGCCAGATCGAGGGCGGCTTCATCCAGGGCCTGGGCTGGCTGACCAGCGAGCAGCTGGTCTGGGACGATGCGGGCCGGTTGCTGACGCACGGCCCCGGCAGCTACAAGATACCGACCGCCGGTGACCTGCCGGCGCATTTCAGGGTCGAGCTCTGGCCCGAGCCCAACCGCGAGGACAATGTCTTCGGCAGCAAGGCGGTCGGCGAGCCCCCCCTGCTGCTGGCGGCCAGCGTCTGGGAGGCGCTGCGCGATGCGGTAGCGCAGGCGCGTGGCGACGGGCTGCCGGTCCGGCTCGACGCGCCCGCCACGCCCGAGCGGCTGCTGCGGGCACTGGGCGGACTGGACGGAATCAGCCCCCGCGCGCCAGCTCGGCCGGCGTCACCCGAGTGAACGGCGGCAAGCCCTGCAGCAGACGCTGGCCGTAGCTGGTGCGCGTCAGCCGGCGGTCGTAGCAGGTCACATGGGCCTCGTCCTCCTCGGTGCGGATCGCGCGGCCCACCCACTGCGCGAGCCGGATCGCGGTCGCCGGCACCACCAGTTCGGTGAACGGGTCGCGCCCGACCTGGCGCAGCCACTCGGCGCGCGACTCGCCGACCGGATCGTCGGGCGGCGCGAACGGCAGCTTGGTGATGAACAGGTCCTCGCACAGCTGGCCCGGCAGGTCCAGCCCCTCGCCAAAGGACTGCATGCCGAAGATCACCGAGGGCTGGCCGGCGGCGACCCGCTCGCGGTGGCGGCTCAGCAGCTGCCAGCGCGGCAGCGCGGTCTGCGCCAGCACGATCTCGCGCAGCTCGTCGGGCAAGGATTCCTCGGCCAGCCTGAGCTGCGCGCGCGAGGTGAACAGCACCAGCGCGCCATGCTCGACCCGCTTGAGGTCGCGCAGCAGCGCCTGCACCATGGCCGCGTTGTAGGCGGTCACCTCCTTGGGGTCGGGCAGATCGTCGACCAGCACCAGCCGGCCCTGGCGCGCGAAGTCGAACGGACTCTGGACTTCCAGCGCCAGCGTGCAAGGGTCACCGAACAGGCCGACCTCCTTGAGGAAGAAGTCGAAGCGGCCCAGGCTCGTCAGCGTGGCCGAGGTCAGCACCGCGCCACGCACCGCGTTCCACAACTGATGCCGTAGCGTCGCGCCCGGCAGCGTCGGGCTCGCATGCGCCTGCAGCACGAGGTAGTCGCCCTGGGTCACCAGCGTGAACCACTTGGCCGACGGCGCAGTCCCTTCGTCGGGCTCCTGCAGCAGCAGCTGGGTCGTGCTGGCGACCGCCTCCAGCCTTGGGGCCAGCGTGCCGAGCTGGGCGTATTGCTGCGACAGGCGCCGGGCCTCGTCGGGCTGGGCCTTGATCTCGGCCTTCAACGCCTGGCTGACCGCGCGCAACGCATCGAGAAATTCCTGCGCCTGGAGCGAAAGCTGGGCCAGCGGCTCGATCAGCTCGGGGTGCAACTGGCCGCGCGGTACGCGGTAGCGCCCGCTCTGGCTGGCCTGCCCCGTGCCAGCCGGCGCGGCGCGCCGACCACCCCAGGCCGGCGTATCCTCGCCTCTCAGGGCGGAACCATGGTGGTGCATCACCAGGCGCGCCAGCTCCTGCATCAGCTGGCGCAACCGGGCCGCGATCTGCGGAATACCGGCCACCTCGGACACCGCGAGCTGGCCGCCGGTGCGCACGGCCTGGCTCGCGAGCTTGTCGATCCACTTGAGCCGGCTCAGGTCCATGCTGCTGGCGAACTGGTCGAGCGCGATCCCCGGCAGGTGGTGTGCCTCGTCGAGCACCAGCAGGCAGTTGTCGAGCTCGGGCAGCATGCGCGACCCGAGCGAGGACAGCAGCAGGTCGTGATTGACCACGATCACCTGCGCGCCGATCAGGCTCTTGCGCGCCGCGTAGTAGCTGCACTGGTCATAGGCCGGGCAATGGCGCGCGGTGCAGGAGCTGCCCTCGGCGGCCACCGCGGCCCACCAGGCGCCTTCGGGCGGCTGCTCCAGCTGGTCGCGGTCGCCGTCCCAGCGCCCGCGATCGAGCTGGCGCTGCAAGTCCTGATAGAAGGTCTGACGCTCGACCTGTTCCTGCGCTAGGCTCAGGCTGCGGCCCGCGCTGGTCGGACGCGCCTCCTCGGCGAACAGATCGTCCTCGGCATCCCAGGCCGCGTCGCCATCGCCCGCGTCGGCCCCCTGCGCCCAGCGGTCGAGCTTGAGCTTGCAGACATAGCGCCCGCGCCCCTTGGCCAGCGCAAAGCGAAAAGGTTGCGGCAGGCTGTTGGCCAGCGCCGGCAGGTCCTTGGCCACCAGCTGCTCCTGCAAGGCGACGGTGGCGGTGGAGATCATCACGCGCGTGTTGCGCGCCAGCGCCAGCGCGATCGCGGGCACGCTGTAGGCCAGCGACTTGCCGACCCCGGTGCCGGCCTGGATCACCGCGATCGAGCGCTGCGGCTCGAGCGCCTCGATCGGGCCGTCCTCGTCCTCGGGCGGCTTGCCGAGGTCCGCCTCGCTGAAGGTCTGCGCCACCTGCTCGGCCATCAGCCGCTGGCCGGCGCGCGCGCGCAGCCCGATGCCAGCCACCACCTCGTCGAACACCTGCAGCGCCGCTCGCGCCATTTCTACCTTGGACATATGGGGCGCAAGTGTGGCATGAAAACCGCCCGGACTGGCCTTACAATGAGCGACACGGCAACCGATGCGACCGTCGTGAATGGAAACGTGGCCGAGTGGTTTAAGGCAGCAGTCTTGAAAACTGCCGAGGGCTTATACCCCTCCGTGAGTTCGAATCTCACCGTTTCCGCCAAATATTCTTGAACGGCTGCTGGCGTGCGGCGTACACCCCGTCCCGACCCAGTCCGACAGCATGGTGACCGGGCTGGTCCTGGGAGGCTCGCTGCTGCTGGCGCTGGCCTTGCAGCTGGAGCGGCCACCACTGGGTGGCGGTGGCCTGCATCACGGCGATACAGGGCGTTTCGCTGCGCGCGATCGGAACCGGCAGGCCCAGCGCATCGCCGGCTGCGACACTGAAGCACTGGCAACGGCTGGCGCCCCCGCTTTGGCGGCACAATCCCGAGCATGACCTCCACACCCGAAACGGACGCCCCGCCGCCCGCCCCGCAACAGCGGCACAACCCGCTGCACGGCCTGACGCTCGAAGCCATCGTGACCGCGCTACAGGCGCATTACGGCTGGGACGGGCTCGGCGAGCAGATCCCGATCCGCTGCTTCAACGTCGATCCCAGCGTCAATTCCAGCCTCAGGTTCCTGCGCAAGACGCCCTGGGCGCGCGAGAAGGTCGAGAGCCTCTATCTCTTCATGCTGCGCGAGCAGCGCCGGGCGCAGCGATGAACAGCCAGTCCCCAGCCTCATGCCTCGCGCGCAAAGTCGAAGCGAGCCACAGCCACCCCCGCACCGAAGCCGCGCTGCAGCGCCTGCGCCAGGCCATGGCCACCGTCGAGGCCGAGATCGAGGCCCATGGCGGCAGCTACCCCTACAACCACGGCCGCATGACGCAGTCCGAGCTGTGCCGGCGCGCCGACGTCAAGAAGGCCACGCTGCAGAACCCGGTGCACAAGGACGCGACCCGGGTCGAGGTGATGAGCTGGTGCGATGCGATCAATGCGCGGCTGATCCAGGCGCGCGACATGGCACGGCTCGAAACCGGCCCCGTTGCATCGCTGGACGAAGCCAGCCGCGCCGCGCTGCGGCAGGAGCGCGATGAACTGCGCCGACAACTCGACGCGGCCCTGCGGCACAGCGCCGAACTCGCGCGGGAAAACGCTGCGCTGCGCCAACGACTGGCCACTGGCTGAGCTGCAGCAGTCGCGCCGCGATCCGGGACAAGAGCTGGAACACAGACCTTTCCCGCGCGAACAGCCTATGAGCAGAGCCTGAACAAGGCTCAGGCTGCCGACGCAGCCTCAGCGAGCCACTGCACGACAGCGGCAGCCTCGGTCGGACGCACCAGACGGGCGACTTCCTGCCCGTCGCGCAACAGGATCAGCGTGGGCCAGAGCTTGACCCGGAAGCTGCGGCCCAGCGGTCGCCCGGGGCCGTCCTCGACCAGCAGGCGGCGTATGGCGGGGGCAGCGGGAGCAGCCTGCAGCGCCTCCGCCACCGCCGGCGCGGCTGCCTGGCAATGGCCGCACCAGTTGGCACCAAACTGCAGCAGGGTCAAACCGGGCAGCGCGTCGACCTCGGCGCGCTCGGGTGCCTGGGGAGAGTAGGATGGGATGTCGTTCAAGGGAAAAAGCCTCCACAAGGGTTGGGCTCATTCTAGACCTTGCCCGCGCGGCAGGATCGGCAGCCCAATCAGCAGCCCCAAAGCAAAAAACCCCTGCAAGCATGACTTGCAAGGGTTTGCGATCTGGCGGAGTGGACGGGACTCGAACCCGCGACCCCCGGCGTGACAGGCCGGTATTCTAACCAACTGAACTACCACTCCTGGCAGGCAGCTTTTGCGAACCAGCTTTTCAGCTGACTTGCCAAGCGCTACAACTTGGCGACCCTACGGGGATTCGAACCCCGGTACTCACCGTGAAAGGGTGATGTCCTAGGCCTCTAGACGATAGGGTCGTGTGAGGACTTGAAATCTGGCGGAGTGGACGGGACTCGAACCCGCGACCCCCGGCGTGACAGGCCGGTATTCTAACCAACTGAACTACCACTCCTGGCAGGCAGCTTTCGCGAACCAGCTTTTCAGCTGACTTGCCAAGCGCTACAACTTGGCGACCCTACGGGGATTCGAACCCCGGTACTCACCGTGAAAGGGTGATGTCCTAGGCCTCTAGACGATAGGGTCGTACGAGGACTTGAGTCGTGTAACCAGATGGTGGAGGTAAACGGGATCGAACCGATGACCTCTTGCATGCCATGCAAGCGCTCTCCCAGCTGAGCTATACCCCCATGGTTGCCACGACAGCAAACAAATTTGGCGGAGTGGACGGGACTCGAACCCGCGACCCCCGGCGTGACAGGCCGGTATTCTAACCAACTGAACTACCACTCCTGGTAGTGCAGCTTCGCCACCTGATCTTTCGATCAAGCAGCCAAGCGCTGCGAACTTGGCGACCCTACGGGGATTCGAACCCCGGTACTCACCGTGAAAGGGTGATGTCCTAGGCCTCTAGACGATAGGGTCAAAACCTGGACTACTGACTTGTCGCAAACCTTGATGGTGGAGGTAAACGGGATCGAACCGATGACCTCTTGCATGCCATGCAAGCGCTCTCCCAGCTGAGCTATACCCCCTCTGGTTTGCAACGTTGCAGATTGTACATCACTTTTTGCTTTATCGATTTCAGTCTTTAGAACTTTTATCTTTATCGCGTTTCGCGTTGGTCATCTGCATCAGCAAGACTCGCATTGTATAGTGCTTTTCAGGCCTTTCGCAAGCAGCTCGAAACTTTTTCGCGGCCCTGCAAGAACAGCACCGCATCGACCGAAGGCGTCTGCGGCGTGCCCATCACCAGCACGCGCACCGGCATGGCCAGCGCGGGCATCTTGAGGCCGAACTCGGCCAGCGTCGCCTTCATGGCGGCGGCAATGGCTTCCTTGCTCCACTCGCCCTCGGTCAGCCTGGCGGCGAAGGCCGCGATGGCGGGCTTGACGGCATCGGTCAGGTGCTTGGCCAGGTCCTCGGGCTGCGGCGCGACCTCGGCGTAGAAGGCGGCGGCCCAGTCGGCCAGCACCACCGTGGTGTCGCAGCGGTCCTTGAACAGGGCGCAGATCGGCTCCAGGCGGGCGTCGGCCGTGATGCCGCGCCTGGCCAGCTGCTCGGCCACCAGCGGCACCAGCTGCGCGTCGGGCGTGGTCTTCATGTGCTGGCCGTTGACCCAGCGCAGCTTGGCCTCGTCGAACTGCGCGGCGCTGCGGCCCAGGTGGTCGAGGTCGAACCATTCGAGGAACTGGGCGCGGCTGAAGATCTCGTCGTCGCCATGGCTCCAGCCCAGGCGCGCCAGGTAGTTGATCATGGCCTCGGGCAGGTAGCCCTCGTCACGGTACTGCGTCACCGGCTTGGCGCCGTTGCGCTTGCTCATCTTCTCGCCCTGCTCGTTGAGCACGGTCGGCAGGTGGGCGTAGACCGGCACCTCGCGGCCCAGGGCGCGGAAGATGTTGATCTGGCGCGGCGTGTTGTTGATGTGGTCGTCGCCCCGGATCACATGGGTGATGCCCATGTCGAGGTCATCGACCACCACGCAGAAGTTGTAGGTCGGCACGCCAACCGCCTCGCCGGGCGCGGCCGGACGCGCGATCACCAGGTCGTCGAGCTCGGCGTTGGCGATCTCGATGCGGCCCTTGACCTTGTCGTCCCAGGCCACGACGCCTTCCTTGGGGTTTCTGAAGCGCAGCACCGGCGGCACGCCCTCGGGAACAGCCGGCAGCACCTTGCCGGGCTCCGGGCGCCAGGTGCCGTCGTAGCGCGGCTTTTCCTTGTTGGCCATCTGGCGCTCGCGCAGCGCGTCGAGCTCGGCCATGCTCATGTAGCAGGGGTAGACATGGCCGGCATCGATCAGCTGGCGCAGCACCTCCTTGTAGCGGTCCATGCGCTGCATCTGGTAGAACGGACCCTCGTCATGGTCGAGGCCGAGCCACTTCATGCCTTCGATGATGACGTCGACGGCGGCCTGGGTCGAGCGCTCCTGGTCGGTGTCCTCAATGCGCAGGATGAAGTCGCCACCCTTGGCGCGCGCGAACGCCCACGGATAGAGGGCGGAGCGGATGTTGCCGAGGTGGATGAAGCCAGTCGGCGACGGGGCGAAGCGGGTGCGGACGCGTTGGGTCATATCGAGTCGAGGGTGTTGAGGCCGCGTGCGAGGTCATCCCGCACGTCCTTGGGGTGTTCGAGGCCGACGGCGACGCGAATCAGGCCCTGGCCGATACCGGCAGCCTGGCGCTGCGCCTCGGACAACTTGCCGTGCGAGGTGCTGGCCGGGTGCGCGCACAGGGTCTTGGTGTCGCCCAGGTTGGTGCACAGCGACAGCACCCGCATCGAGTCGAGCACGTGGAAGGCGCGCGCGCGCGCCTGCTCGGGGTTGCCGGCCTTGACATCGAAGGACAGCACCGCGCCGCCGCAGCCGTTCATCTGCTTCATCGCCAGGGCGTGCTGCGGATGGCTGGCCAGGCCGGGGTAGTAGACGCGGGCCACGGCCGGGTGCGCCTCCAGCCATTGCGCCAGCTCCAGCGTGAGGGCGCTTTGCGCCTTCATGCGCAGGTCCAGCGTCTCCAGGCCCTTGAGCACGATCCAGGCGTTGAAGGGCGACAGCACCATGCCCGAGTTCTTCTGCACCGGCAGGAACTGGGTCGCCACCATCCGCTCGCTGGCGCACAGGGCACCGGCGAGCACGCGGCCCTGACCGTCGAGGTACTTGGTGCCCGAGTGCATCACGATGTCGGCGCCGAACTCGATCGGGCGCTGCAGCGCCGGCGAGGCGAAGCAGTTGTCGACTGCCAGCAGCGCGCCGGCGTTGTGCGCCAGCTCGGCCAGCGCGGCGATATCGCAGACCTCGGAGAGCGGATTGGTCGGCGTCTCGGCGAACAGCAGCCGGGTGACGCCGGGCCGGATCGCCGCCTTCCAGGCCGCCAGGTCGGTCTGCGGCACGATGGAGGTCTCGACGCCAAAGCGACCGAACTCCGAACTGATCAGCTTGAGCGACGAGCCGAACATCGACTGCGAGATGATCACATGGTCGCCCGCCTTGAGCAGGCTGAAGCACATCAGCATGATGGCCGACATGCCCGAGGCGGTGGCCAGGCAGGCCTGCGCGCCCTCCAGCGCGGCCAGGCGCTGCTCGAAGCTGGTGACCGTGGGGTTGCTGGAGCGGCCGTAGGTGTAGCCCTCCTCCTCGCCGGCGAAGCGGCGCGCCGAGATCTCGGCGCCGGGCTGGACATAGCCGCTGGTCAGGTAGAGCGCCTCGGAGTTCTCGCCGTACTGGCTGCGCTCGACCGCCAGGCGCACCGCGAGCGTCTCGCGCTGCAGTCCGTCCCATTTCGTGTCAGCCATGGCTCAGCCCTCCTGCGAGGAGTTGGGCAGGGCCAGGCGCGAGCTGCCGCCGTCTTCCTCGTCGCCGCCGACGCGCTCCTCGTTCAGACGCACGGCATCCTCGGGGCTGACGTCGCCAGTGCAGTAAACGCCATCGAAGCAGGACGCCTCGAAGCCGTCGAGATCGGCGCGCAGCTTGCCCACCGCCTGCTTCATGCCGTCGACATCCTGGTAGATCAGCGCGTCGCAGCCGATGATCTGGCGGATTTCCTCCAGCGTGCGGCCGTGCGCGACCAGCTCGCCCTTGGTCGGCATGTCGATGCCGTAGACGTTGGGGTAGATCACCGGCGGCGCGGCGCTGGCCATGTAGACCTTGTTGGCGCCGGCGTCGCGCGCCATCTGCACGATTTCCTTCGAGGTGGTGCCGCGCACGATCGAGTCATCGACCAGCAGCACGTTGCGGCCCTTGAACTCGCTGGCGATCACGTTGAGCTTCTGGCGCACGCTCTTCTTGCGCACCGCCTGGCCCGGCATGATGAAGGTGCGGCCGACGTAGCGGTTCTTGACGAAGCCTTCGCGGTAGGGCTTGCCGAGGCGGTCGGCCAGCTCGGTCGCGGACGGGCGGCTCGACTCGGGGATCGGGATCACGACGTCGATCTGGTCGATCGGCACCATCTCGGCGACCCGCAGGGCCAGGGTCTCGCCCATGTTCAGGCGAGCCTGGTAGACCGAGATGCCGTCGATGGTCGAGTCCGGGCGCGCCAGATAGACGAACTCGAACACGCAGGGATAGAGCTGCGGATTGGCCGCGCACTGCTCGAAGCGCATCGAACCGTCGAGGCCGATGAAGACCGCCTCGCCCGGCGTGACGTCGCGCAGGAAATCATGGCCGGTGCCTTCGAGCGCGACCGATTCGCTGGCCACCATCACGGTGCCGTCCTTGCCCTGGCCGACGCAGAGCGGGCGGATGCCGTAGGGGTCGCGGAAGGCCAGCAGGCCGTGGCCGGCGATCATCGCCACCACCGCGTAGCTGCCCTTGATGCGGCGGTGCACCTCGCGCACGGCGGCGAACACCGCGTCCTGCGTCAGCGCGCCGTGATCGGTGGACTTGGCCAGCTCGTGCGCCAGCACGTTGAGCAGGACCTCGGAGTCGCTCTCGGTGTTGATGTGGCGGTGGTCGAGCTGGACCATCTCCTGCTTGAGCACGGCGGCGTTGGTCAGGTTGCCGTTGTGCGCCATCACGATGCCGAACGGCGCGTTGACGTAGAAGGGCTGGGCTTCTTCCTCGCTGAAGGCATTGCCCGCGGTCGGGTAGCGCACCTGGCCCAGGCCACAGTTGCCCGGCAGCGCGCGCATGTTGCGGGTGCGAAACACATCCTTGACCATGCCCTTGGCCTTGTGCATGAAGACCTTGCGTTCGAGCTGGGTCGCGATGCCGGCGGCATCCTGGCCGCGATGCTGCAGCAGCAACAGCGCGTCATAGATCAATTGGTTGACGGGTGCGTTGCTGACAACGCCGACGATTCCACACATGACGTGATCCTCTAGTAATTTTCAGGGAAAGTAGCGGGCGAGGCGGTCCGGGACGGCGGCCTTGAGCAGGCGCAGGCCCTGTTCGAGACCGCGTGCTCCGGCCGACGCCTGCCAGCCCTCTTGTTGTTTGAGCGGGGTCATGTTGACCACCAGCGCGAGCGCGAGCAGCGTGGCCACGCCGCGCAGCAGCCCGAAGGCCGCGCCCAGCACGCGGTCGACCGGGCGCAACCCGACGGACTCGAACAGCTTGCTGATGAACCAGGACAGCAGTCCGGCGCCAAAGGCGGCCACGACGAAAACCACGACAAAACCGGCCGCATAGCGCAGCGGCTCGGAAAATTCGTTCAGGGGCAGTTGCGCGGCCGCCCAGCCGGCCAGCCATTGCGCGACCATGAAGGCGGCGATCCAGCCCGCGATCGAGAGCAGTTCATAACTCAGACCTCGCCACATGCCAAGCAGGACGGAGGCCAGCAACAGCAGCAGCAGGAAGAGGTCGACCGCCACCATCAGAGCGTGAGGATGGAGGCCGACAGGCCCAAGGCCCGGGCCTTGGCGGCGGCCTTGGCGGCCTCGTCGCGAGTCGCGAAGGGCCCCAGGCGCACGCGGGTGCGCGGGCCGTCGGGCGTGTTGCCGATCTGGGTGTAGGTGGTGAGGCCGCCGCGCTCCAGCTTCATGCGCGCCTCCTGCGCCAGCGTGGGATCGACGAAGGCGCCGACCTGCACGACATGACGCTTGGCGGCCGACTTGTCCTCGCCGGCGGGCTTGTCCTGCGGCGCGGACTTGCCCTCAAGCAGGGCCATGGCGCGGGCCGCGTCGTCGGGCGCCTTGGGGGCGACCTTGGGTTCGACCGGCTTGCGCTCCGCGGGCTTGTCGGCTGGCTTGGGCTCGGGCTTGGGTTCGGCGGGCTTCCTGTCGACCGCCGGCTTGGTTTCGGCCGGCTTGTCGACGACCACGGGTATCTTTTCCCAAGGCTTGGGGACGGTCTGTGGCTGGGCTGGCGCGACGGCCTGCGCCACCGGCGCGGCAGGCGCGACCACAGGCACAGGGGGGGGCGGCGACGTGACGGTGACTGGCGCGGGCGCGGCCTGGGCTGGCGCCTGGGCGCTGCGCACGAGCTCTTCCGACTCGTCCAGCCCGTCGAGGCGCGCGCCGGGCTGCGACGCCGCGTCCTGGGCCGCCGTCTTGGACTTGGCGGCGTTGCGCGCCGGGATGTCGATCTCGAAGTCAACCGGCACCGGACGCGGTTGCGACTCGAACAGCAACGGAAACCCGATCACTCCAGCCAGCACCAGCACGCTGGCGCCCAGCAGCCGGTGCCGGGCGCGACGTCGCACGGTTTCGATGGTGGAGGGCTGCATCGGGCTGCTGCTGCCCTGGCCGCCGAATCGGAATTTGAACATTCGCCAGTGCTGTGATTTGAGGGGCCGCGTCGCGTCGGAGGCCGCCGGTGACAGGGAATCAGGCCGGGAGGTGCTTGGCGTCCAGCCTCGGGGTCCCGTTCTGCAGCACGCCGCCCACGGTAAAGAATGAACCAAAGACGACAATTCTATCAGCTGGGTCGGCGGCGGCAATCGCCGCGTCCAGCGCCGCCTGGGGGCCGGCGTGCAGGCTGGACTCGACGCCGGGGCGCGGATGGGTGCCGCGCCAGATCGCGGCCAGGTCGGCCGCGCTGGCGGCACGCGGCAGCGGCAGGTCGCAGAAATACCAGCGGTCGATCAGCGGATTGATGCGCTGGAACATCGGCGGCAGGTCCTTGTCGGCCATGGCGCCAAACACGGCGTGCGTGGTCGGGTAGTAACCCATCGCGTCGAGGTTCTCGGTCAGCGCCGCGACCGAATGCGGGTTGTGCGCGACGTCGAGCACCAGCGCCGGCTGGCCCGGCACGATCTGGAAGCGGCCCGGCAGCTCGACCAGCGCCAGGCCGTTGCGCACCGCCTGCGCCGTGACCGGCAGCACGGGGTGCAGCGCCTCGACCGCCGCCAGCACGCCGGCGGCGTTGACGAGCTGGTTGGCGCCGCGCAGCGCCGGGTAGGCCAGCCCGGCGTAGCGGCGGCTGCGACCGGCCCAGTTCCACTGCTGCTGGTCGCCACCGCAATGGAAGTCGCGTCCGGCCCGGTACAGGTCGGCGCCGATCTCGAGCGCGCGGTCCAGCACGCTCTGCGGCGGCACCGGATCGCTCACGATGACCGGGCGGCCGGTGCGCATGATGCCGGCCTTCTCGTAGCCGATGGCCTCGCGGTCGGTGCCAAGGAACTCGATATGGTCGATGTCGATGCTGGTGATGATCGAGCAGGCCGGCTCGACGATGTTGACCGCGTCGAGCCGGCCACCGAGTCCGACCTCCAGGATCACGATGTCGAGCCGCGCGCGCGCCAGCGTCAGCACGATCGCCAGCGTGGTGAACTCGAAATAGCTCAGGCTGATCTCGGGCTGGTCGGCAGCGCCACGGCGCGCCAGCTCGACGTCGGCGAAGGCCGGCAGCAGCGCGTCGGCCGCGACGATCTGGCCGTCGATGCGGCAGCGCTCCTCGAAATGCACCAGGTGCGGCGAGGTGTAGAGGCCGGTGCGGTAGCCGGCCTGGCCGTAGATGGTCTCCAGCAGCGCGCAGGTCGAGCCCTTGCCATTGGTGCCACCAACGATGACGACCGGGCAAGCCGGCTGCAGACCGCGACCGTCATCAAGGCGCCGCGCCACCTCGCGCACCCGGTCCAGCCCCATGTCGATGGTCTTGGGGTGAATGCGCTCGCAGTAGGCAAGCCAGTCGGGCAGGGTCTGGGGCAGGTCTTGGGTCATGGCAGAAGCGGGAAAAGGCAAGACCGATATTGTCGCAGCGGGAACGAAACCACGTTCAGGCCGTCGTCATGGGCAAAAAAAATGCTGCAACAGCAAAAGTGAAAGCAAAAACGACATGGTTTGTCAATGCCACGGGTTAGGATTTACCTCGGTGAACATCTTCAGCAGTTGAACGATGTTTGCAATCCAGCAATTCAACTCCGACAACCACCCCATGGCAGCCCAGACCGACCCGCAGGAAACGATTGCCTACCGGCTCAGCGAGCTGCTGCGCCGCCTGAACGAGGGCCAGAAGCTCGACCCCCATGCGCTGGCCCAGGAATTCAGTGTCAACCTGCGAACCATTCAGCGCGACCTCAACGAGAGGCTGGCCTTCCTGGACCTGGACAAGCACCACGGCCATTACAGAGTCAGCGGGCCGCGCCTGGGCTTGCTGACGCAACAAGACATCGAGCGCTTCGCCTCGGTGGCCGGCCTGCAGGGCATGCATCCCCAACTGGGCACCGAACTGCTCAAGGACCTGCTCGACAGCCGCCTGCAAAGCCTGCAGATACGCGGCCATCACTACGAAGACCTGAGCGGCCGGGAGGACAACTTTCGCCAGCTCAAGCAGGCGATCGAGCAGCGCTGCGCCATCGGCTTTCGCTACCAGAAGCCCGAGGGCGAAAAAACCGTGGCCGCCGCGCAGCCCTACAAGCTGGTCAACCACAGCGGCATCTGGTACCTGGCCGCGACCGATGCCGGCACGCTCAAGTCCTACACCTTCACCAAGATCAGCGGCCTGCTGATCGACGACCAGCAGCGGTTCGAGCCCGACCCGGCGGTGGTCGCCCAGCTCGCCCGCGAGGACAGCATCTGGTTCAACGTCAAGAAAACCGAGGTCGTGTTCAAGGTCGGGCGCGAGGTGGCGGGCTACTTCCAGCGCCGGCAACTCGTCAACGGCCAGAAGATCGAGAAGGAACTGGCCGACGGCGGCCTGCTGGTGTCCTGCCTGATCGCACACCCGAACCAGATCCTGCCCATCGTGCGCTATTGGCTGCCCAACGTGCGCATCATCAGCCCGGAGGGCATGCAGGCGGAGCTGGAGCAACAGCTGCGGGCGTATCTGGGCACGGTCTGAAATTCGCCCCATCACCCAACCGCCGTCAAAAGAGGAAGCCATCATGAACAACAACCCGTCCCCGCTGGAATACCTGGCCTCGTTCGCGATTACCTTCGCGGCCGGTGTTATTACGACTGTGGCGCTGAGGGCGGGATACAAGTGGATGCAACGGAATCAATAATCAAGCAATTACAAAATTCAAAATAGAAATTTAATACCATGAACCCCAAAAATACCTCAAAAAAAAATGACGACAATCGGGAGATTTTTCGCTCCGGCATAGCACTTTCCGCAAGTGAAACCGTCAGTCGCTTCGGCAGCGCCAATGCAGAATTCATCAAAGGCTACACAGGCACCGACAACGAAACTGGACAGCGGTACGCCAAGGGACTGGCGGATATCGCCAAGCACAAGGTCAATTCAGACCCTATGGAAGCAGCTAAAAATATCAAGCAACAAGCTGGTTTTAGTGCTGAGGTTGCAGCAACAAGCCGAGACAATTCAGAAGCAATTATCGCCAAATCCAAGGTACGGACGATACGCAGCGATGATATAACGGAATACGGCCGAAATCATAATATTGTAGACCGCGTGCAAATTTTAGACGGACAAATCATCGAGGGCAGCCAAGCACAGATGAAATTTGTTGGAAACCGCGATCAACTTTTTAAGGACATTGCACTTGAAGGTAAAAAATTTGAGCGCTATCGCGGTACCAAGCTCGAGCTACCTTCAGAACAATACGAAGGTGCGGCACAGCATTGCCGTGAAGAGGCTCAGCAGCTGCGCTTCAATGCCGATCGTGCCGAACAAAGCGGCAAGACCGATATTTCTGCCAAGCTACGGCGCGAGGCCAACAACTACGAAGAGCTAGCGAATAATATAAGCGACAGTGGTATAACCACCGAGCAAGCTATTTTTTACCGCAAATACCCCAAGATCGCCACCGCAATAGACATGGCTCGTACAAGTCATAAAGCAGGCTTGGAAGGAGCAAAATATGGCTCGGTAATTGGCGGCAGCATATCGTTGCTTCAAAATATATTTGCTTTAGCTCAAAATGAAAAATCTTTAGGTGATGCCAGCACCGATTTCGCAATCGATACCACCAAAGCAGCAGCCCTTGGCTACAGCACCGCATTCGCCGGCTCAATAGTAAAAAGCGGCATGCAGCAATCGAGCAATCAGACCATGCGCAGCCTTGCAGGAAGCAGCGCTCCAGCGTTGGCTGTCAATGTTTGCGTATCCCTGAGCGGCTCGATTAAGCGTTATGTGCAGGGCGAAATTACAGAATCTCAACTTTTGGCGGAAGTGGGGGAAAAAAGCACAAGCATGCTCGCCAGCGGAATGATTGCTACATTAGGGCAGATAGCAATCCCCATACCTTTCTTGGGCGCCGCGATTGGCGGAATAATCGGCCACACTCTATCATCAATATTTTATCAAGCCGCATTAGACTCGGCACGCAGCGTTGAAATTTCTCGTGAAATTATGGAGCGTACACAGGCAATTCAAGCTGCTGCCCGCGAAAAAATTTCGCAAGAGCAAACCGCTTTCAATAATTTTTTACAACGGGAATTTCCACAACTTCAAAGCGAGACACAACAGCTATTTTCCATAATCAACAGCGCCACATGCAACATTGACGAACTAACTAGCTCAATCAACAAATATGCAACTATTTTAGGTAAAAATCTTCGATTTAATAATTTAAATGAATTTAATGAATTCATGAACTCAGGCGAACCCCTTAGACTCTAATCAATTCACCATCCAACCACAGGAATAATCATGCCAGTCCCCATTATTTTTGGCGTCATCGCAGGCGGAGCCGCAATTTATGGTGCAATCAAAGGCGTAAGTGGAGCCATTGACCACAGCAACGCAAAAAACATCAACACTGAAGCACAATCAACAGTTGACGAAGCCAACCACAAGGTAGAAGAACAACGGAAAACCACCTTCAACGCACTTGAAAAATATGGAAAGCGTAAACTTAGTGCATTCGAAAGCGTAATCGCTGACTTCCTAAAATCTTATAAAAAACTAAATAACGTCGAAATAAACCAGACTCACGAGCTAGATAAATTGGGCATAGGTGATTTTTCCAGCCAATCGCTCACTGGGCTGAGCAATGATTACCAAGCTCTTCAAGACGCAGGTTTGGGGTTAGGTGCTGGACTGGGTGGTGGAGCGGCACTCGCTTTCGGCGCCTACAATGGCACGATGCTACTAGCTACTGCCGGAACAGGGACAGCAATTTCTTCGCTCAGCGGCGTAGCTGCAACCAATGCAACACTTGCATGGCTCGGTGGCGGCACCTTGGCTGCAGGAGGAGGCGGAATGGCCTTAGGAACCATGGTACTGGGTGGTATCGTCGCAGGCCCTGCACTTGCGATTTTCGGGCATATTTTGGGCAACAAGGGAGAAGAGGCTCTGAACAATGCACGTAGCAATATGGAACAAGCGCTCAGCATTCGTGCAGCAGCAACTCTTACCGTCAGCAAGTTGCAGGCGATTGAGAAAATCACTTCATTGGCAAGTCAAACCTTCCAACAAATTACGATTCAATTACGCCACTCCACCGACGCCTTGACTGAAGTAATTGAAACCTACGGGAATGACTACCGAACATTCAATCAAGCTTCACAAGAAACAGTACATCGCGCCGTGAAATTTGCGCAGCTAGCTAAAGCCATGATAGACACCCCCATTCTTGATAAAAATGGAAACATGATTTTGGCAACGCAAAAGCGCATCGAAGAACTTCAAGCAGTAATCACTGCATAATCAATTATAAAAACCGCAGCCACTAACGCTGCGGTTTCATTTCAAGAATCCTCAATGAAATCTTTTCCATGCACACAATGCGGCATTTGTTGTCAGAATGTGCACTTGAGCCAAAAAACAGAATATCTCAACCGAGGCGATGGAACATGCAAAAACTACGATACAGAAAACAAATTATGCTTTATTTACAACAAAAGACCTGACATTTGCAGAGTAGATAAGCAATACAAAATAAACTACTCCAATCTATATACCTGGAATAACTTTGTAGATATCAATCTTCAAGTATGCAATACACTCAAGAATATATCAAAAAATATTCATGCTCCATAAAATGATAAAAAAATTTACAAAGTTTTTTAAAAGAAATATTAACTTTAAATAAAATTTCTTTGCGCTTGCTACAAGCAGTAATTTCGAAATATTGCGATCTAATTCAAGCTCCCATTCATTTCCCGCCCATACCTCATGCCGTTACACTCAAGTCTGTAAGCTGTTGATTTTATTGAGATATTGCTTTGAGTTAGACCATAAAATCAACGGCTTACGAAGATGTGTGTAATGAAATACCCACAACCTGCCCCGCCTGCGACTGCTCCAAGACCGTGGCGCCGCGCAGCGACGTGCTAATGCTCGGCATCGGTCACTTCACGGCCTGCCCGGCTTGCGGGCATCGCCTGCTGGAAACACAAGTGACCAGCACGGCCCGGGCGGCGCTGGCTGAACTGGCAAACAAGATCACTCGGCTGGTGCGCTGAGTAAATCCCAACTCCAAGGAAAACAACATGGCATACCGCTACGACCCCGACCTCGAATTCCTCGAACAATGCGCGTCCAAGGATATGGACGACCTGGTCTACTGCATCACGCACGACAAGGATGGCAGCGCCAGGATCACCGAGGAGTTGACCGCCACCGCCGTGTACAAGCGGCACAACCCAGACCATCACCAGTACTGGGAACTGATCGCGGCGGAAGTCCAATGCTTTGGTGCCAACAGCTTCGCGACCCTCTTCAGAGGCGGCAAGGGCGTTCAGTACAAGGAAGTCCTGACGGATGTCTGCGAAAAGATGAAGGTCAACTTCAACAAGGACTCCAACGTAGAAGTCATTGAGCAGAACCTGCTGATGAAGATACTCAAGGACTCGATCGAAAAGATGTCGGCCGCCGAAGTCCGGCAACTAGCCGAGTCGATGGGCGTGAAAAACTTGAACACGATCACGCCCGAGGCCTTGGTAGGTGGATTCCAGACCATCTTCAGGATGGGAGGATTCAAGTCCTACCAGCTCACCTTGATCGTCGTCAACGCGGTCATGAAAGCCTTGATGGGCCGTGGTCTCACTCTGGCAGGAAACGCAGCTCTTACACGAGTCGCAGCCGTCATGACCGGCCCGATCGGATGGGTCATCACCGGACTCTGGACCGCAGTCGATCTGGCTGGCGCGGCGTACCGGGTGACGATTCCCGCCGTCATTCAGATTGCATTCCTGCGCCAGAAGCTCAAGTACGCCGATCTGGCTGACGAGATCCAGTTCTGATTCAAGCAAGCCGAACCCAGCCAAATGCGCAGTTCCACCGAAATCCAGCACGACCTCGACCTCACGCAAGACACGTTGCGCAGGTTGCGCCTGCGCAAGATGCGTTATGCGGCGACCGGCTTGCTGCTCGCCTCGCTGGGTCTGCTCGTTCTGGCCCATGTTCTGAACGACGGGCACCCCGCCTGGGGCTATGTCACGGCCTTCGCCGAAGCCGCGCTGATCGGCGCCATGGCCGACTGGTTCGCGGTCGTCGCGCTGTTCCGGCATCCGCTGGGCCTGCCGATCTGGCACACGGCGATCATCCCGAACAGCAAGGACGACATCGGCCGCAACCTGGGCGCCTTCGTCGAGAACCATTTCATCACCGAGGAAGCGATCGGCAGCAAGATCCGGCAGGCCGACCCCGCCCGGTGGGTGGGCGAATGGCTGCTCAACCCGCTGCACCTGACCGGGCTGGGCCAATCGGCGGCGAACGTCGCCAGACAGCTGATCGAGGCGCTGGACCACGAACAGATCCGGGATCAGATCCGCGCGGTCGCCAGCCAGCAACTGACCGAGGTTGACCTGTCGGGGACGGCGGGCCAGCTGGTGGACCGGCTGATGCAGAGCGGCCGGCATCAGGAGCTGCTCGACGCGCTGCTCGATGGCGCCAGCGCCTATCTGGGCGATGCCGAGAAGTTGCCGACCATCAGCCAGTTCTTGATTGACAGCCTGGGCGTCGAGAACTCGATGATGAAGATGGCGATCAACGCCTACGCACCCAAGTCAATCAACTCGCTGCACCGGACGCTCGACGAGGTCAGGCGCGATCCGGCGCACCGCTTCCGGCGCGTGTTCGACGGCTGGATCGGCGACTTCGCGCTGCGGCTCAAGGCCGACCCGCAATGGGCAGAGAAGATCCGACGCCATCAGGCCGAGCTGGTGCAGGACCAGCAGGTGCAGCTGCTGCTGTCGGGGCTGTGGGACGGACTCAAGGACCGGCTGCTGCATGACCTGAGCCAGGACCAGCCGGCGCTGCGACACCAGATCCAGACCTGGATACATAGGCTCGGCCAGATCCTGGTCGAGAAGCCCGAGCTGCGGCAATGGCTGAACCAGGCGATCGAGGACGGCAGCGTCACGCTGGTCCGTCGCTACCGGGGCGAGGTCGGACGCTTCATCGAGCAGCAGCTGGCCAAATGGACCCGCGAGGAAATGACACAGCGCATCGAGCTCGCGATCGGGCGCGACCTGCAGTTCATCCGCATCAATGGCACGATCGTTGGCGGGCTGATCGGACTGCTGATTCATGGTTTGAAACAAGCAGTTGGATGAAGCGAAAAGCAAAAATCTGACTCTCATCAACAAGCGTTATCGATAACAATAACCAAACCCTAAGAAAAATCCGACATGCTGATTGCCATTGCTATCATCGTTGCGCTGTTCATCGGCTGGTTTCTGCTCAAGTTCCTGATAGGCCTGGTCGGCAACGTCCTGTCAGCGCTGATCGGACTGGCTTTATTGTTCGCACTCATCGCACTGACCTTCATGTTCCCCTATGTGATGATCCCACTATTGATCATCGTCTACTTTTACAACAAGAAAAAAGAAGCAAACGAAAACGACTAAAATCTCAGAAAAAACCTAAAGAAAAATATTTGATGAAAAAAATCAACTCAGAGGCGCATTACCTGCGTCGAGATCCTCGCTTCAAGCTCGATGAGGACCTGATACTTCCGGCTGAAACCCGGGTTCAGATCAACGAGTGCCTGGCCAAGCTCAGGCACCACAAGACCATCTACATGGACTGGAACTTCAGCTCGGTCGATCCGCTCGGGATGGGGACAGTGCTGAATTTCTACGGCCCTCCCGGAACGGGAAAGACGCTGGCTGCGGAGGCACTGGCCGGCACGCTGGGACTGCCTTTCATCTCAATCGGAATCGCTGAGATCGAAAGTAAGTTCATGGGTGAAACGGCAAAGAACATCCAGAGAGCCTTCGCCGAGACGACCGAAACTGGCGCCGTGCTTTTCTTCGATGAAGCGGACACGCTGCTGGGGAAAAGGCTGTCGTCGGTGACGCAGGGCGTGGACAATGAAGTCAACTCGATGCGATCGACGATGCTGATCGAGCTCGAACGCTTCGAAGGCATCGCGGTGTTCGCGACCAACTTCGCCAAGAACTACGACGAGGCGTTCCGCAGCCGGATCAGCTATCACGTGAAGTTCGATCTGCCCGACCTGCAAGCGAGACGCTCGCTCTGGGGCCGGATGCTGGTCAGGGAAATCCCGATTGCGGGCGAACGCGAGGAATTCATCGACTGGTCTGCCGAGCTCTCGGAAGGCCTGTCGGGCCGGGAAATCCGCACCTGCATGCGGCTTGCACTGCCCAAGCCGCTGATGCATGCCGGCAACGGCGAGGCCAGGCTCACGCTCGACCACCTGAAGGACAGCATCCATCAAGTCAAGCAGGCGCACGTCGAGATCGGATCGACTGCATCGGAAGCCAGGTCATCGGCCAGGGATGCAGCTATCACCAAGCGCATGCTTGGCATTGACTCTGACAAACAATAAAAGGATAGAAAATGGGATTTTGGTCATCAATTGGAAGTGCGATATCGGGCGCAGCCCGCGCAGTTGGCAGCGTCGTGTCATCGGTGGCATCGACGGTTAAAAACGTCGCCAGCAAGGCTTGGGAAAAAACCAAAGAAGTCGTAGCGAAGGCAGTCAACTGGATGGCCGAAAAGGCCGAAACCTTCGTCGGCAGCGTCAAAAAAGTCTGGCAGTCAGTCAGACCGTTCATAGACACCCATGTCAGGCCTTTGGTCCAGGCAGCAGCCAAAGTTGCCCCCTGGCCATGGCTAAAGGGCGCGCTGACCGCGCTCGACAAGGGACTGGCCTACGTTTCGGCCTTCGACCGCTCGCCGCTGGCTAAGAAACTCGACTACGCGATCCGCTGGGTCATCAATGCCGCGAAGAACATGAAGGAAACGCTGCTGAAGAAGCCAGAGGAAGTCGAGCAAGCCAACGAGCGTAAACAGGTGTTCGAGGAAGCGATCGCCCAGATGCCGGCCGAGGAGGCCAAATCAATTCAGCTCGCGGCGATGATCAACGACTTCGTTCTGGTGCAAACCGCGATCAAGAACACTTTCGACAAGAACGAAATTAGCGACTTCGAGCATTACCTGCGGCTGCGCGCAACGCAGAAGCTGCTGAAATATGCCGAACAGACGCTCAACGGTGCGACCGACATCGAGCAAATCAGCGAGGACGACATCTTCCTGCTCAAGGCCAGCGCTGGACTGCTGGCATCAAAGCCAGAGTTGTCAAACGCGGACGCGGTGAGGCTCGACGACATCATCCAAAAGCGCTACCGCAAGAAACTGATCCCCTTCGTCTTCGAGGAAATGGTGATGGCCTGGGGCCAGAACCTCGGCGAACTCGAAAAGCAGCTCAAGACCGATACGACCACGCTTTCTAAGAACACCGTGCTGCTACGCCGGCTCGAGATGGCCAAGAAGATTTCTGACATCTCAGCTGAGGAGGAAATCGTACTGAATCAAATGAAGACCGAAACCGCAGCGCTCAAGTCGCAAGTCGACGCACTGAGCGCGCACACGCGTGAAAAAAGGAACTACGTCTACGCGGCCGAAGGCTTCCTGCAAACGCTGGAAAAGTCCCAGGAGGAACTCATAGCCGAAGGTCGGGACTATCTGGCCGAGGAAGGTGGCCAAGTCGGCATGATCATCATCGACTGCGCACAGCACGGCCGCAAGTGGGAAACGTTGAGTGAGGAGGATCAGATGCTGATCATCGACTACGCCAACATCTTCAAGGAAGAAAGCGAAATCCGCGCACAACAACTGATCGAAGTGGAGGTCGGAGCATGAAAATCGAAATCATTGAATTTCTGATTCCAAAATTTGAGCCAATCCAGATCATATTTTTCCTGGGAATATTTGGCGCTACCATTGCCACCATGCTGACCGTCAGACGCCAGGCCAATCCGCTGAACTGGGAAAGAAATTGGCACCATGGCGCCCAGGGCGACAAGTCGGACGACCTCGATGCCGAACATGGCTCAATGCATGACATCTGCCAGGCGGTGGCTACCAAACCCGAGCAACTGGCCGACGTGATGCCGGGGATCCTGCTCGTGATCGGCCTGCTGGGCACCTTTCTCGGTCTTGGAATTGCGCTGGACAAGGCGTCTGCGATCCTGACAGACGCTTCGGCCAGCGGCATGGACGACGCGATGTCTAATCTGATGTCGATGATGCAGGGGCTGGGAACAAAGTTCAAGACTTCGACTTGGGGCATCATCGCCTTTCTGTGGCTGAAGATCTGGGCATCGAACAACGGCTTCGACGAACGCCGACTGCGCTGGACAGCGCAGAAGATGAAGTGCGAGCTTGACGACTCGCGCAGCCAACAGCTCAGCCGCGATCACCAAGCACAGCACGCATTCGTCACCAGCATCGGGGAACTCGGCGACAAGATCTGCGCTACGCTGCTGAAGGAATTCACGCAGCAACGCGATGTACTGAGCAAGGAAGCGGCAGATACCCGTCAGATGTTCCAGAATGAATTGATCCTGAATCGTGAGTTGCAGCAGCACAACCAGGAAATCTTCATCGAGCAAAAGACCCTCGCTCGCGATATTCTGCAGCAAGGCACTTCGACGCGCCAGGCCCTAGAGTCATTCGTCACAGCAAACTCCAGCAACATTGAGTCGATGCGGCAGTCTTCCGAGAAGATGGCGATATCGGCAGACAAGGTCGGCGCATCCGCGACCGACCTGGGAACAGCAATTACCAGTTTTGAGACTAATGTCTCTGAAGTGATGAACTTGCTGAAGTGGGATTTGAAGTCGACGATCGACGACATGAACGCGAGCTTCAAGTTAAACATGGGCGAAATCAGTACCAACCTGGTCAACGCGACAAACAACATCTCGCAGGCCGTTGGCACCTTGTCAACCAGCGTCGAACAGACGATGGCCGAAGTAAAAAATTCAATCAACCAGTCACTCGACATCCAGCAGAAAACACAGGCCGTCTTTGGCGAAACCAGCCTAACATTGAACACGAGTGTAGAAAGTCTGACCCAGCTGATCAACCAGTTGTGCGACGATATCAAATCGGGGCTAAAGGCGGTTTCTGAAAGCGGCCGCCGTATGACATCACTGGACTCGCGTTACCAGGAGGTCACGCAGAGCGCCGAGAGCAGTACCAGAAAAATTGATGAATTGCTTGACCAAGTCTCGGATGCGATCAGACGGCTACAAAGCCCGTCGGTCAACGTCGATCTCAGTCCGCTTTTGAAATCGATTGAATACATCAGAAAGAATCTCGAAAGCCAAGAAGGCAAGCTGGGTGACCAGATCGCGACGGCCGTGCAGGCCAAGCTACCCACTGCTCAGCTTGATCAGGCCGTTGGACTGCTGCGGGACATCAACAGAAGCCTGAACAAGTCTGAAAAATCTGCTGTCCTAATGCTGGAAAACCAATGAAGGAAAAGCCAACCGAATGGGTGTCGATCTCTGACCTAATGGCTGGCGTGATGGCGGTGGTGATGCTGTTGCTGGTCATCTCGGTACTGCAGCGCACTTTCGCCGAGATCAAACACAAGCAGGAAATGGAGCAAGGCGTCGCAGCGCAGAAGAAACAGCTATCGGCAGCACTGAACGACCTCAAGGTATCGCTGCAGAGCCAGGGCAGCGAGGAACTGGTTGCGGTCGACATCAACTCGGGCAAAATCACCTTGCGCGATAACGTGTTTGACCGAGGCAGCGCCTGCATCACCAAGCGAGCTCAGGATGCGATCCGAGGCATAGAACCGAGGATCATGGAATTCCTGCGACAGAACACGCACGGCCAGGTAGTCGTCGAAGGGCATACCGACAACCTGCCGGTAAGCCGACCCGTAACCGACTTTGCACGCTTTTGCACCGTCTACGACGACAACTACACGCTGTCAGCGGCGCGCGCGCGCGAAGCACGCCGGCTGCTGGTAGGGGACGTGGCTGACGACCAAGCGGGGCGAGTGATCGTCGCGGGCTACGGTGACTCGCATCCGCTGGACAATGTGCAGCCGAGCGACTCAAAAAATCGGCGGGTCGAAGTGCATTTCGTGCTGCAGGAAAGCCGCAAATAGTGAAACAGCTGTCGTTTGCCTGTGCAGACCTTAGGCACACTGGCGACTGCTTGCGGTGAGCGGCAACAAAAAGAAAACCCATGGCAAACGAATTCGACGACGGCAGTTTCTGGGACAAGGTCAAACACTTCGCGCTCAAGGCCGGCAAGGAAGTGATCGAGAAGGCACTGTGGCTGTACTACGCCGCGCAGCAACCCAACACCCCCGTCTGGGCCAAGACCGTGATCTATGGTGCCCTCGTCTATTTCGTGCTGCCGGTGGACGCGGTA
Organism: Malikia sp.; assembly: GCF_028687635.1. GTDB lineage: Bacteria > Pseudomonadota > Gammaproteobacteria > Burkholderiales > Burkholderiaceae_C > Malikia. The sequence continues at coordinate 45,528 of NZ_JAQTZS010000009.1, forward strand.
CCCGATGCGATTCCGGTCGCGGGCTTCACCGATGACCTGGGCGCGCTGGCGGCGGCGCTCGGGACGGTATCGATGTATGTAACCGACGAGGTCAAGCGTATCGCCGCAGAGAAGATGAAGGAATGGTTCGGGGCTTGACTGAGCTGCAAGCAGCAAAACACGGCTCATGAGCACCGCATCAGGCCCCAAATCTCCCGCCCGCTACATCTGGCAGCAACCGGAATGGCCACGGTTGCGGATCGACATGACCGCCCCGACCGTCGCCCTCCTTGCGGCACAATCCCCGCCATGGTCAAGATCTATGGCATCCCCAACTGCGACACGGTCAAGAAGGCGCGCGCCTGGCTGACCGAACAGGGCGTCGCCCACGAATTCCACGACTTCAAGAAACAGGGCGTGCCCGAGGACAGGCTGGACGCCTGGCAGACTGCAGTCGGCTGGGACAAGCTGCTCAATCGCAAGGGCACGACCTGGCGCAAGTTGCCGCCTGAACTGCAGGCTGCGGTGGTTGACGCCGCCACGGCCCGCCCGGTGCTGATGGCACATGCCAGCGTGATCAAGCGCCCGGTGGTCGAGTGGGACAACGCCATCACGGTCGGCTTCGACGCCGACGACTGGGCCAGTCGGGCCTGAGGCCGCGACATTTCCCGCAAACCCTGCCGCCCGCGCCTCTAAAATGGCGGGTTGGTGCGTCGCCGTGGGCGGCGCCAGGCTTTCTCCACATTTTTTAACCGCGATTCCTCGCGAGCGAACTCCATGAGCACCACCCAGATCGACGGCGTGTCCGTCAACACCCAGGCCAGCGTCTACTTCGACGGCAAGTGCGTCAGCCACGGCATCACCTTCCCCGACGGCACCAAGAAGTCGGTCGGCGTGGTGCTGCCCGCGACCCTGACCTTCAACACCGGCGCGCCCGAGATCATGGAATGCGTGGCTGGCAGCTGCGAGTACAAGCTCGCCGGCAGCGACCAGTGGCTGACCTCCAAGCCGGGCGAGCAGTTCAGCATCCCCGGCAATTCCAGCTTCGAGATCCGCGTGACCGAGGCTTACCACTACATCTGCCACTTCGGCTGATCCGAAGAAAGACCCGAACATGTCCGCCACCATCCTGCAAAACCTGCCCATCGGCCAGAAGGTCGGCATCGCCTTCTCGGGCGGCCTCGACACCAGCGCCGCGCTGCTGTGGATGAAGCTCAAGGGCGCCCTGCCCTACGCCTACACCGCCAACCTGGGCCAGCCCGACGAGTCCGACTACGACGAGATCCCGCGCAAGGCCATGGGCTACGGCGCGGTGCAGGCACGCCTGATCGACTGCCGCCCGCAACTGGCCGCCGAAGGCATCGCCGCGCTGCAAGCCGGTGCCTTCCACATCAGCACCGCTGGCGTGACCTACTTCAACACCACCCCGCTGGGCCGCGCCGTGACCGGCACCATGCTGGTGGCCGCGATGAAGGAAGACGACGTCAACATCTGGGGCGACGGTTCGACCTACAAGGGCAACGACATCGAGCGCTTCTACCGCTACGGCCTGCTGACCAACCCGAGCCTGAAGATCTACAAGCCCTGGCTGGACCAGGCTTTCATCGACGAGCTCGGCGGCCGCAAGGAGATGAGCGAGTTCCTGATCGCCAACGGCTTCGATTACAAGATGTCGGTCGAGAAGGCCTACAGCACCGACTCGAACATGCTGGGCGCCACCCACGAGGCCAAGGACCTGGAGCACCTGAGCTCGGGCATCCGGATCGTCAACCCGATCATGGGCGTGGCGTTCTGGAAGGATGAGGTCGCGGTCAAGGCCGAGGAAATCACCGTGCGCTTCGAGGAGGGCATGCCGGTCGCGCTCAATGGCAAGACCTTCGAGTCGCCGGTCGAGCTGATCCTGGAAGCCAACCGCATCGGCGGTCGTCACGGCCTGGGCATGAGCGACCAGATCGAGAACCGCATCATCGAGGCCAAGAGCCGTGGCATCTACGAGGCCCCCGGCCTGGCGCTGCTGCACATCGCCTACGAGCGCCTGGTCACCGGCATCCACAACGAGGACACGATCGAGCAGTACCGCATCAACGGTCTCAAGCTCGGCCGCCTGCTGTACCAGGGCCGCTGGTTCGACCCGCAGGCCATCATGCTGCGCGAGACCGCCCAGCGCTGGGTCGCGCGCGCCATCACCGGCGAGGTCACGCTGGAGCTGCGTCGTGGCAACGACTACTCGATCCTCAACACCGACAGCCCGAACCTGACCTACGCGCCCGAGCGCCTGTCGATGGAAAAGGTCGAGGACGCGCCGTTCACGCCGCTGGACCGCATCGGTCAGCTGACCATGCGCAACCTCGACATCGTCGACACGCGCGCCAAGCTGGGCATCTACTCCGACGCCGGCCTGCTCTCGCTGGGCCAGGGCGAGGACTTCCTCAAGCTGGGCGGCAACCAGTAAAGGGGCCGGCAATTGCCGGCCTTTTTTCATAGAACGACGGGTTCGGGTTCCAGCCGGATGCCGAAGCGCTCGTAGACGCTGGTCTGGATCGCGCGCGCCAGCGTCATCACCTCGCCGCCAGTGCAGGGGTGCTCGGCGTCGCCCCGGTTCACCAGCACCAGCGCCTGCTTGTCGTAGACGCCGGCGTGGCCCACGGTCTTGCCCTTCCAGCCGCAGGCGTCGATCAGCCAGCCGGCCGCGAGCTTGACGCTGCCATCGGGCATCGGGTAATGCACCACCTTGGGCTCGCGCGCGATGATGTCGGCGCATTGCTCGGGCGTGACGCTGGGGTTCTTGAAGAAGCTGCCGGCGTTGCCGATCACGGCCGGGTCGGGCAGCTTGGCGCGCCGGACCGCGCAGACCATCTCGAAGATCTGCCGCGCGTTCGGATTGATCAGGCCGGTTTCCATCATCTTGCGCTCCAGATCGAGGTAGCCCAGCACCGGCTGCCAGGGTTTGGGCAGCCAGAAACGCACGCGCGTGATCAGCGCCCGGCCCTTGAGACCGAAGCCGCGCCCGTCGGCGGCGCGCTCATGCTTGAAGACCGAGTCGCGGTAACCGAAGCCGCATTGGGCGGCATCCAGGCTGAAGGCCGCGCCGGTTTCGAGGTCGATCGCGTCGAGCGAGTCGAAGCGGTCCTGGCACTCGACGCCATAGGCGCCGATGTTCTGCACCGGCGAGGCGCCGACCGTGCCGGGGATCAGCGCCAGGTTCTCCAGCCCCGGCCAGCCTTGCTCGATGGTCCAGGCGACGAAGTCATGCCAGCGCTCGCCGGCGCCAGCCTCGACCAGCCAGCCCTGGTCGGTCTCGCGCAGCAGGCGCCGCCCCGAAATCTCGACCTTGAGCACCAACTTACGGACATCGCCGGTCAGCACGATGTTGCTGCCGCCGCCGAGCACGAAGCTGTCGTCGGCCGACCAGTCCGGATGCCGGATCAGCGCCTGCAGCTCGGCCTCCGAACCGATGCGGGCCAACCGCAACGCGCGCGCGGCGATGCCAAAACTGTTGAAGGGCTGCAAGGCCAGGTTTTTCTCGACTAACATCCCGGGATTGTCTCATCCGGGCCGCATCCGGCAGCCCGGCACGCAACCCGATTAGGAATCCAGCATGCCCTCTTTTGACACCGTCCTCGAACCCAACCTGGTCGAAGTGAAGAACGCCGTCGACCAGACCGCCAAGGAAATCGGCACCCGCTTCGACTTCAAGGGCAGCTCGGCCGCGGTCGAGCTCAAGGACAAGGAAATCACGCTGTTCGGCGACAGCGACTTCCAGATCCAGCAGGTCGACGACATCCTGCGCAACAAGCTGACCAAGCGTCAGGTCGACGTGCGCTTCCTCGACGCCGGCAAGGTCGAGAAGATCGGCGGCGACAAGGTCAAGCAGGTGCTGAAGGTGCGCAACGGCATCTCCAGCGAGGACGCCAAGAAGATCCAGCAGCTCATCAAGGGCAGCAAGCTGAAGGTGCAGGCCGCGATCCAGGAAGAAAAGGTGCGCGTGACCGGCGCCAAGCGCGACGACCTGCAGCAGGCGATGGCGCTGATCCGCAAGGACATCACCGATCTGCCGCTGTCGTTCGACAACTTCCGCGACTGATCCGCCCGCGCTCAACGCGACCAGCCGGCCCGGGGCATCCACCCCGCGCCGGTTTTTTCATTTCTCGGTCTGCCGCATCTTGACCAGCTCTATACCATATAGGGTATTATTGATAGTCATTAAGTTAAGCATCATCAATTTACACCGGAGGATGAAGATGATCCCGATACCCGCCGCACTGACCCTGCTTGGCCTCGCGCTCGCAGCGCCCGCCTGGGCACAGCAGGCCGCCCCGACGCCCGCCCCCGCTTCCGGCGATATCCCCACCCCCTTCGTGATCAAGCCTGCCGAGGCCTATGACGTCAGCAAGCTGCCCGACGACCATTACGGCCGCATGGTGCGCTACGGCAAGGAACTGAGCGAGCGCACCTTCGCGCACATCGGTCCCGAGGTCAAGAACCCGAGGATGCGCTTCGCGGGCAACAACCTGGCGTGCACCTCCTGCCACCAGAACGGCGCGGCCAAGCCCCATGCGATGCCCTGGGTCGGCGTCCATGCCGCCTTTCCGCAATACCGCGCGCGCGAGGACGAACTCAGCACCGTGGCCGAGCGCGTCAACGGCTGCATGGAGCGCAGCATGGCCGGCAAGCCGCTGCCGCTCGACAGCCGCGAGATGAAGGCCTTCGAGACCTATATCCACTTCCTCTCGAAGGATGTGCCGACCGGAGCGACCGTGGTTGGCCAGGGCTTGCCCAAGGTCAAGATGCCGAACCGCCGCGCCGACACCGTCGCCGGCGCCAAGCTCTATGTCGAGAAATGCGCCGCCTGTCACGGGGAGAATGGCGCCGGCGTGCGCGCCGGCGCGCCGGGCAGCGCGACCGGCTACACCTTCCCGCCGCTGTGGGGCAAGGACTCGTTCAACAATGGCGCTGGCATGAACCGGCTGGTGTTCGCGACCACCTTCGTCTACACCAACATGCCACTGGGCTCGCAGCATGGCCAGCCGCAACTCAGCCTCGACGAGGCCTACGACATCGCAGGATACATGCTGAGCCAGCCGCGCGGCACCAAGGCCAATCTCGAACGCGACTTCCCGGCGCGCTGGAACAAGCCGGTCGATGCGGCGTTCCCGCCCTATGTCGACGGCGCGCCGGCCGACCAGCACAAGCTTGGCCCCTTCCCGCCGCTGGCCGAGAACATGGTCAAGCTCAAGGACAAGCTGCTGAAGGAATCGGGCCGCTGAAAGGACTGCGGGCTGCGTGAGCAGCCCGAATGAGATGACGAGCTGCGGGCGCTCAGGCGCCCAGCGGCGCGCGGTCGATCAGCGACAGGCTGTCGTTGACGTCGAACAGCTTGGCGTTGACCCGCGCAACGCCGAAGGACTTGAGCCGCGCGCTGTGCATGGCCAGGTAGGCCTCGGCGCTGGGTCGGTCGCTGAACAGGTAGGCGCCACCCGCCTCGCCGGCGGCGGCGTTTTCGGTCCAGATCTTCCAGAGCAGGCCGGGCTCCTGCGCGATCGACTGCGCCAGGCCAGCCATGGCCTCGCTCATCTCGGCGCCCCAGGGGCCTTGGTAGGGGAAGTCGACTTGCAACAGAACGGCCATGGTGAACTTTCGTGGTGGATGAACGGAATCAGCGCGGCACCAGGAAGACGGACTCCTCCTGGATCGCGATGCCCGAGTCGTTGAGCGATCGGATCTTGAACTGGATCTTGTGCGAGCCGCCGGGCGACGATCCGGGCGGAACCTGCACGCGCAGCGCCAGCGAGTGGACCTCGGTCGGCTGCACGACCATGGTGCGCTCGGACGCGATCATGATGCCGGGCAGGCCCTCGACCGAGACCTCGAGCTGCTGCACGACCTCGGTCGCGTTCATGGCCTGCAGGCGGAACACGTTCTCGATCCGACCCTGCTCGACCATGCGCGCGATCGCGCCACGGTCACGCATCACGTCGACCTTGAGCGGCGTGCGCAGGTACAGGCTGACGGCCACCGCGACGCAGATCGCCAGCAGAACGCCGGTGTAGATCAGCACGCGCGGACGCATGGCGCGCTGAACCATCTGCTGGTTGGACCATTGGTTGGCCATGCCGTTCTCGGTCGCGAACCTGATCAGGCCACGCGGGTAGTTCATCTTGTCCATCACATCGTCGCAGGCGTCCACGCAGGCACCACAACCGATGCACTCGTACTGCAGGCCCTTGCGGATGTCGATGCCGGTCGGGCAGACCTGGACGCAAAGCGTGCAGTCGATGCAGGAGCCCAGGCCCAGCGCCTTGGGGTCGGCCGATTTCCTGCGCGCGCCGCGCGGCTCGCCGCGCGCTTCGTCGTAGGTCACGATCATCGTGTCGCGGTCGAACATCGCGCTCTGGAAGCGGGCGTAGGGGCACATGTACTTGCAGACCTGCTCGCGCATCCAGCCGGCGTTGCCGTAGGTGGCGAAGCCGTAGAACAGCACCCAGAAGGTCTCCCAGGGACCCAGGCCCAGCGTCGCGAACTCGGCGACCAGCACCTTGATCGGCGTGAAGTAGCCGACGAAGGTCACGCCGGTCCACAACGCGAACAGGATCCAGGCCAGATGCTTGAGCGCCTTGCGGCCGAACTTGTTGCCCGACATGGCGCCGTCATCCAGCCGCATGCGCGCGCTGCGGTCGCCCTCGATCTTCTTCTCGATCCACATGAAGATCTCGGTGTAGACCGTCTGCGGGCAGGCAAAGCCGCACCAGAGACGTCCGGCCACCGCGGTGAAGAGGAACAGGGCGAGCGCCGCGATCACCAGCAGCCCGGTCAGGTAGATGAAGTCCTGCGGATACAGCACCAGGCCGAACAGGTAGAAGCGGCGCGCCTCGAGGTCGAACAGCACGGCCTGGCGGTTGTTCCAGACCAGCCAGGGCAGGCCATAGAAGACGATCTGCGTGATCCAGACCAAGGCCCAGCGCCAGGTATTGAACAAGCCCTTGACCGAGCGCGCGTAGATCTTTGCGCTCGACTCATAGAGCGATATTTCGACCTCTTTCGGTGCCTCGGCGGCACGCGGTTTATCGGGATTCGTCGTCATCGAAAGTACCAGTATGAAAATGCCCTGCCCTTGCCCCAGGCCTGTCGGCAGCCGCCGACTCCAGCCGGCCATGGGACCGCCCAGGGGCCAGGCTTGAAGGCATCGGTCTGCCATTTTGACATGACAGGAAAATGGGCTGCGGTGGCCGGCTGGTCGCGTCCCAGGCTGCGGGCCGGCAGGTGCAACACAAGGCCGACTTGCTCACAGATATCCAGGACCTTGTCACAAGATTTCCTATCGTCTTGATTGAATCGTTTGGCCTGAAGCACGGCCTGGATCAGCCCGAAATCCCGCCGCAAGGGCTATATTAAACCCCGGCCGATGACCCTCCCTTCGCCAGCACTTTGCAAGCACTTTGCAAGCCAGAGTGGATCGGGTCGGACGGTCGCTTCAGTTGACAACGCAACCCAAGGAACGCGAAATGGACAAGAAAGACCTGAGTTCTGCCGGCCAATGCCCGGTCATGCACGGTGGCGCCACTGCAGTCAGCGTGTCGAACACGGCCTGGTGGCCCAAGGCGCTGAGCCTGGACATCCTGCACCAGCAGGACAGCAAGACCAATCCCCTGGGCGCGGACTTCAACTACCGGGAAGAACTCAAGCAGCTTGACGTCGATGCCCTGAAGCAAGACCTCAAGGCCCTGATGACCGACAGCCAGGACTGGTGGCCGGCCGACTGGGGTCACTACGGCGGCCTGATGATCCGCATGGCCTGGCACTCGGCGGGCACCTACCGCATCGCCGACGGCCGTGGCGGCGCCGGCACCGGCAACCAGCGCTTCGCGCCGCTGAACTCCTGGCCCGACAACGCCAACCTCGACAAGGCGCGTCGCCTGCTGTGGCCGATCAAGAAGAAGTACGGCAACAAGCTCAGCTGGGCCGACCTGATCATCCTGGCGGGCAACATGGCCTACGAGTCCATGGGTCTGAAGACCTTCGGCTTCGGCTTTGGCCGCGAAGACATCTGGCACCCCGAGAAGGACATCTACTGGGGCTCGGAAAAGGAATGGCTGGCCCCCACCGGCAGCGAGGGCAGCCGTTACTCCGGCGTGCGCGACCTGGAAAACCCGCTGGCCGCCGTGATGATGGGCCTGATCTACGTCAACCCGGAAGGCGTGGACGGCAAGCCCGACCCGCTCAAGACCGCGCATGACATCCGCGTCACCTTCGAGCGCATGGCGATGAACGACGAGGAAACCGTGGCGCTGACCGCCGGCGGTCACACCGTCGGCAAGACGCACGGCAACGGCAGCGCCGCCAACCTGGGACCAGCACCGGAAGGTGCCGAGCTGGAGGAACAGGGCCTGGGCTGGATCAACCACAGCAGCCGTGGCGTGGGCCGCGACACCGTGACCAGCGGCATCGAAGGCGCCTGGACCACGCACCCGACCCAGTGGGACAACGGCTACTTCGACATGCTGCTGAACCACGACTGGGAGCTCAGGAAGAGCCCGGCCGGCGCCTGGCAGTACGAGCCGATCAACATCAAGGAAGAGGACAGGCCGGTCGATGTGGAGGATCCCTCGATCCGCCGCAACCCGATCATGACCGATGCCGACATGGCCATGAAGATGGACCCCGAGTACCGCAAGATCTCGGAGCGCTTCCACCAGGACCCGGCCTACTTCACCGAAACGTTCGCGCGCGCCTGGTTCAAGCTGACCCACCGCGACATGGGACCCAAGGCCCGCTACATCGGCCCGGACGTGCCGGCCGAAGACCTGATCTGGCAGGACACGGTGCCCGCCGGCCGCCAGGACTACGACGTCGCCGCCGTGAAGGCCAGGATCGCCGCCAGCGGCCTGAGCCTCGGCGAGATGGTGTCGACCGCCTGGGACAGCGCCCGCACCTTCCGCCAATCGGACAAGCGCGGCGGTGCCAACGGCGCGCGCATCCGGCTGGCGCCGCAAAAGGACTGGGCCGGCAACGAGCCGGCGCGGCTGGCCAAGGTGCTGGCGGTCTACGAGCAGATCGCTCTTGACACCGGCGCCAGCGTGGCCGACGTGATCGTGCTGGCCGGCAACCTCGGCGTCGAGCAGGCGGCCCAGGCCGCGGGCGTCGAGATCAGCGTGCCGTTCGCGCCGGGCCGAGGTGACGCCGGCCAGCAGCAGACCGATGTCGCATCGTTCGAGGTGCTGGAGCCACTGGCGGACGGTTTCCGCAACTGGCTGCAGAAGGACTTTGCGGTCAGCGCCGAGGAGCTGCTGCTCGACCGCGCCCAGCTGCTGGGCCTGACGGCGCACGAGATGACCGCGCTGGTGGGCGGCCTGCGGGTGCTCGGCACCAACCATGGCGGCAGCCAGCATGGCGTGCTCACCGACCGGGTCGGCGCGCTGACGACCGACTTCTTCGTCAACCTGACGGACATGAGCTACACCTGGAAGCCGACCGGCCGCAACAGCTACGCCATCGTCGAGCGGAAATCCGGCGCCACCAGGTGGACCGCCACCCGGGTCGACCTGGTGTTCGGCTCGAACTCGGTGCTGCGCGCCTACGCCGAGGTCTACGCCCAGGACGACAACCGCGAGAAGTTCGTGCAGGACTTCGTGGCCGCCTGGAGCAAGGTCATGAACGCGGACCGCTTCGATCTGGCCTGACTCGGGCCGGGTCACCCCGCGCAACCCTGATGAAAGCGATCTTCGGATCGCTTTTTTTTAACTCATTAAATACGAATGATTCTTGTTTAATATATGATTCACGGCACAGCCAACCAGCCCCTCTGTCCCACCCTTACCGCTGACCATGAACCGCATCGCCAACCCGCCCGAGCAGGCCACTGCTCACCTGGCATCCAACACCCCGACCCTGCTGCCGCTGGGCGTCCTGCTGCTGGCTGGCTCGTTCGCCGCCAGCGCCCAGACCGCGCCGACCAGCGCCAGCCAGACGCTGTCGACCGTGACCGTCAGTGACTCGGCCGAACCGGTCGAGCTCAAGAGCAAGAACAGCCTGCGCGCCAGCTCGACCCAGGCGGCCAAGGGCCGGCAGGAACTGCGCGACATCCCGCAGACCGTCACGGTGATGACCGAGCTGCTGATCGACGACCGCAACCTCGACGACTTGCGCGAGGTACTCAAGACCACCGCCGGCGTGACCTTCATGGCCGGCGAGACCGGCGAGGAAGACGTGCGCCTGCGCGGCTTCTCGCTCGGCCAGGCGGGCGACATCTACGTCGATGGCCTGCGCGACGCGCCGCTGATCGAGCGCGACACCTTCAACCATGACAGGGTCGAGGTGCTGAAGGGCTCGGCCTCGATGCTGTTCGGCAAGGGCTCGACCGGCGGCGTGGTGAACCAGGTCAGCAAGGCACCGTTCCTGATGGACCAGCACGAGGTCGATGTCACCATCGGCAGCGGCCAGGAGCTGCGCGTGACCGGAGACTTCAACCTCAAGACCGGCGAGGATTCGGCGCTGCGCATCAACGCGATGACGCATGACGCCGACAACCACGGCGCCAGCGTGAACAAGAAGGGCATCGCGCCGAGCTACCGCTGGGGCATCGGCACGCGCGACGAGTTCTCGGTCGGCCTCTATCACCTGGAAACCGACGGCCAACCGCTCTACAACCATCCCTGGTTCGTCGGCGCTGACGGCAAGATCGAGCCCAGCCTGCCGGCCAGGAACTACTACGGCCTGGCCAGCGACTACCTGAAGACCGAGAGCACTTACGGCACCTTCAGCCATACGCACCGCTTCGACCACGACACCGAGCTCAAGACCCAGGTGCGGCATGGCCGCTACGAGCGTGAGCTGCTGGCGAGCGCGATCCGCTTTGCCCCGGCCGCACAGCAACCGGGCGGACTGGCCATGACGGCCGACAACCTCAGCAGCAACAGCGTGCTGCTGCGCAACCCCAAGGCCCGCGTCGGCTACAGCGACCTGACCCAGATCCAGAGCGACTACAGCGGCAAGTTCCAGGCCTTTGGCCAGCAGCACAGCCTGCTCGCCGGCGTCGACCTGTCGCACGAGGATGCCGAGCGCAACAACAGCTACACCAGCGGACTGAACGCCGCGCCGACCACCCGGGTCGGCACGCCCAACGATGGCGCCTCGGTTATCGACACCCGACTGCCGCCGGTGCTCAATACGTTCCGGGCCAGCAATGTCGGCCTCTATGCACAGGACACCGTCAGCATCACCGATACCATCAAGCTGATCGCGGGTCTGCGTCTGGACCATTTCGATGCGTCCTACCACGCACCGGCCAACGGCGGCACGCCGACGGCCAGCTTCCAGGTCAGCGACGACCTGATCAGCCCGCGCCTGGGCGCGCTCTACCAGCCCAGCGCGACCGAGTCCTGGTACGCCTCCTTCGGCACCTCGTACAACACCTCGGGCGACAGCTACCAGTTCGCGCTCGGCGCCATGACGCCTGGCAGCAACAACGCCAGGATCGCCAACACCCCGCCCGAGAAGAGCCGCAACTTCGAGTTCGGCGGCAAGTTCGAGCTGTTCGACAACAAGGCCTCGCTGGGCGTGGCGCTGTTCCACTCCGAGAAGTACAACGAGCGCAACACCGACGAGCCGACCGCGGACTCCTTCCTGCTGTCGGGCAAGCGCCACGCCACCGGCATGGAGTTCAACCTGGCTGGCCGCATCACGCCGAAATGGGAGCTGTTCTACAACCACAGCTGGATTCCGGAAGCCAAGATCGACGAGGGTGTGACTTCGGGTGGCAATGCGCAACAACAAGGCGACCGCCCGGCCCTGACACCCAAGCACAGCGCCAGCCTGTGGACGACCTACCGCATTGCACCGCAATGGCGCCTGGGCGCTGGCCTGAACTACCGTGGCGAGCAGAACCCCGAGGGCGCGCGCCATGTCATGGCCAAGGCCTTCACCACGGTCGACGCGATGGCCGAGTACCAGATCGATGCCAACCAGTCGCTCAAGCTCAACCTGACCAACCTGACCGACGAGCTCTATGCCGACTCGCTGTATCGCGGCTTCTACGCCCCGGGCGCCGCGCGCCAGGTCCAGCTGAGCTACAAGGTCCTGTTCTGATCCCCTGCTGAACTGCCCACCATGCTGCTGCACCTGAAAAACCTCCTGAACCCGCAAGAACTGGCCCGTGCCCGCTTGCTGCTGGGCGACGACGCCCCCTGGACCGACGGCCGCAGCACGGCCGGCGGCCAGGCGGTCGCGCACAAGCGCAACGAGCAACTGGCGCAGGACAGCGCGCAGGCGACCGAACTGCAGCAGCTGGTGCTGGGCGCGCTGCGGCGCGATCCGCTGTTCTTCTCGGCCGCGCTGCCGCGCCGGATCTTCAACCCGCTGTTCAACCGCTACCGGGTCGGTGCCGACCGCTACGGCGCGCATGTGGACGGCGCGGTGCTGCATTCGAAGGCGACCCAGGAATGGGTGAGGACCGATGTCTCCTGCACCCTGTTCCTGGCCGACCCCGACGAGTACGACGGCGGCGAACTGCTGGTGCATGACAGCTACGGCAATCGCGGCGTCAAGCTGGCCGCCGGCGATGCGGTGCTCTACCCGGGCACCAGCGTGCACGAGGTCACGCCGGTCACGCGCGGTGCCCGCATCGCGAGTTTCTTCTGGATCGAGAGCATGGTGCGCGGCGACGAGCAGCGCCGTACCCTGTTCGAGCTCGACCTGAACCTGCTGCGCCTGCGCGAGCGCCACGGCGAGAGCGCCGAGACCCTCGCCTTGAGCGGCGTCTATCACAACCTGCTGCGGCAATGGGCCAGCACCTGAAACCGATGTCAACGACCACTCACCACGACCAGCCGGCCAGCCTGCCGACCAGGCTGTTCAATCTGGCCGATCACGAGGCACGGGCGCGCGACCGGCTCGATGCCTCGGCCTGGGCCTATTACAGCGGCGGCGCCGCCGACGAGATCACGCTGCGCGCCAACCGGGCGGCCTGGGATGCGCTGGCGCTGCGCCCGCGCGTGCTGCGTCCGCTCGCCGGCCTGTCGCTGGCCAGCCAGCTGCTGGGACAGGCCCTGCCCTGCCCCCTGCTGGTCGCGCCAATGGCGCACCAGCGCCTGGCGCATCCGGACGGCGAACTGGCGACGGCCGTCGCGGCCGCCGCCGTCGGCGCCGGCCTGGTGCTGAGCCAGCAGAGCAGCCATCCGCTCGAAGCCGTCGCGGCGCATTGCCTGGCCGACCCGGAGCGGGGCCCGTTCTGGTTCCAGCTCCACGCGCTGGGCGAGCGCGGCTGGCTGCGCGAGCTGATCGCGCGCGCCGAGGCCGCTGGCGTCGAGGCGCTGGTGCTGACGGTGGACGCACCGCTCAACGGCGTGCGCGACCGCGAGCGCCGCGCCGGCTTCGCCCTGCCGGCCGGACTGGCCACGCCCCACCTGCCGCCCGCCAGCGCCAGCAGCCTGGACGGGTTGCTGGCGCAAGCCCCCAGCTGGGATGACGTCGCCTGGCTGCAGGCCAACAGCCGGCTGCCGCTGCTGCTCAAGGGCGTGACGCATCCGCTGGATGCGGCGCAGGCCTGTGCGCTGGGCGTCGCGGGGCTGATCGTCTCCAATCACGGCGGACGCGTGCTCGACACCATGCCAGCCAGCGCCACCCTGCTGCCCGAGGTCGCGGCGGTGGTGGCGGGCCGCTGCGCGCTGCTGGTCGATGGCGGCATCCGGCGCGGCACCGATGTGCTGAAGGCACTCGCGCTCGGTGCCGACGCGGTGCTGATCGGGCGGCCGGTGCTGCACGGCCTGGCCAGCGCGGGGGCCGCCGGTGTGGCACATGTGCTGCGCCTGCTGCAGGACGAACTGGCCGCCGCGATGGCGCTGTGCGGGCTGCGCAACTTGAGTGAAATAGATCCGTCCTGCCTGCAATCGCCACGGGACATCCGGACATGAAACGGCTGGCATCGAACGCCGGCGTGCCGCTGGCCGTGCTGCTGGCGCATGCCGGTCTGCTGGCCTGGCTGCAGGCCAGCCCCGCTCCGGTGCGGCCACCGCAACTGGCGGTCGTGACGATGGAGCTGTTGGCCAGCAACCCGGCTCCGGTCCAGACCAGCCGGCCGGCAGCGCAGCCCGAGCCCCGTCCACGGCCCAGGCCGGCGCAAAAACAGACTCAAAAACCGGCAGCCAAGCCGGCACCGCGCCAGGCGCAGCCGGCCGTGACGCCGCCTGTAACGCAACCCGTGACGCAGGCCGATCCCAGTCCGCTGCCGGCCACGGCACCCAGCATGTCACCCGCCTCCACAAGCAACGCGGCCAGCAGCACAGCATCTGCAACGCCTGTAGCCACTGGCCCGGCCAGCGCCGCACCGGCGCCGGCCAAGGTCGAGCTGCCGAGCGCGAGCGCCGACTACCTCAACAACCCGAAGCCAGCCTACCCCCCCTTGAGCCGGCGCCTGCGCGAGGAAGGCAAGGTCGTGCTGCGCGTGCTGATCGAGACCGACGGCACGGCAACGAAAGCCGAAGTCCGCCACTCGAGCGGCTACGAACGCCTCGACCAGGCCGCGCTGCAGACCGTGCTCAAGTGGCGCTACCTGCCGGCCAGGCGCAACGGCACGCCCGAAGCCATGTGGTTCAACATCCCCATCAATTTCGTACTGGAGTAAGCAAAAATGGAAACGCAATTCGGCCTCGCCCATGTCTGGCAACAGGGCGACTGGATCACCCGCGGCGTGGCGGTGATCCTGCTCGGCATGTCGGTCCTGTCCTGGGTCACGATCGCGCTCAAGGCGCTCCGGCTGCGCCGGCACCGCGCCCAGGCGCGCGCCAGCCATGACTTCTGGCACAGCCGCGACCTCGGCGAAGGCCTGCGCCAGCTCGGCGAGCAGGCTGACAACCCGTTCCATCTGCTGGCGCACGAGGGCAACGAGGCGACCCGCCATCTGCTGCACCGGGATGGCGCCCCGGGCCGCCAGCTGCACGACAGCCTCGATGTGAGCGACTGGATCACGCGCTCGCTGCGCCATTCGATCGCCGACAGCCAGAGCCGCCTGCAGGCGGGCCTGAGCGTGCTGGCCTCGATCGGCTCGACCGCACCCTTCGTCGGCCTGTTCGGCACCGTCTGGGGCATCTACCACGCGCTGCTCGGCATCGGTGCCTCCGGCCAGGCCAATATCGACCAGGTCGCCGGCCCGATCGGCGAGGCGCTGATCATGACGGCGCTTGGCCTGGTGGTCGCGATTCCCGCCGTGCTGGGCTACAACGCGCTGCTGCGCGGCAACAAGGGCGTGCTGCACCAGCTCGACCGCTTCGCGCATGACCTGCATGCCTATTTCGTGACCGGCGCGCGGGTGCGAACCGGCGCGGCGGGCCAAGCGGCCAGCCAGGCGACCAAAACCTGAAACCCGGGAGCAAGACCATGGCCTTTGCCAACTTCGAATCCGATGACGGCGCAGTCCTGAGCGAGATCAACATGGTGCCGCTGATCGACGTGATGCTGGTGCTGCTGATCGTCTTCATCGTCACGCTGCCGGTGGTGCGACACGCGGTCAGCGTCGACCTGCCACAGGCCAGCGCGCAACCCAGCCGCGACAAGCCCGAGACGGTGCAGCTCAGTGTCGATGCCCAGGGCCAGTACCACTGGAACCAGGAAGCACTGACTGACGAGGCGCTGCAGGCCAGACTGGCCGCCGCCGCGAGCCAGCAACCCCAGCCCGAGCTGCATGTCCACGGCGACCGGGCGGTGCGCTACGAGCGGGTCGCGCAGGCGATGGCGACGGCGCAGCGCGTCGGCATCCGCAAGATGGGATTCGTGACCCGGTAGCGGCGCACGGGCGCACGGCATCAGCTCGGCGCGCGCGGTCCAGCGCCTGCGAGGTGGCGCAACAGCTCGAAGCCGTCCGCGCCGGCCCAGCAGATGCTGGATGTCGGCTTCGCTCCCGAGCTGCGCACCCAGCAGCATGGTCAGCCGCGCGATGCGCGCGTTGAGGCTGGCGAACCGCTGCTCCAGATGCTGCGCCTGATCGGACCAGCCGGGTGCTCCACCCGGCGCGGCATCGGCCGGACTCATTTCTTCATCGGACAGGTGCTGATGCCGAGCAGGGCATAGAGGCCGCACCAGCCAATCAGGCCAGTCAGCAGGGGCACCACCCCGATATAGCCCCAGACGCCCACGGTTCCGGTCGCGGCCAGGGCTATCAGCGCCACGCCCACGACGATGCGCAGCACGCGATCAATGCCACCGACATTGCTTTTCATGATTGCTCCTTGGCTAAAATATACCCCAAGCAGTATAGATGGGGTATGACCCAGCCAGCCTAAACCCGGCGCCAGCGCGGGTCAAGCCAGCCAGATGGCCTTGAGCCATTCATGAATCACATCCGTCTTGCGATAAACGCCAAGAACAGACAAGATGGCGTGACAAGACGTAAACAGCAGAAAAACCGCTCAACCCTACCAGCCCGACCCGATGAACAAGTCCACCGTCCTGCTCGCAGCCAGCCTGCTGCCCCTCTTGAGCGCGTGCAACGCACTGGCACCGAACACCACCCAGACCAGCACTGCCACTGCGCCGGAAGCGGCCTGGATCGGCGAAGCCCGCCAGGTGGCCGGATCGGTGCCGCCCAAGCTGATGGCGGTGCTGAGCGCGGCCATCCAGCAAGGCGGCCCGGCGCACGCGATCGGGGTCTGCCAGAGCGAGGCGCCGAAGATGGCGCGCGCGGCCTCCGAAGCCACGGGCTGGCAGATCAGGCGCGTCAGCCTGGGCAACCGCAACCCCAAGGCCGTGCCCGACGCCTGGGAGCGCCAGACGCTCGAAACCTTCGACCGCCAGCAAGCCGCCGGCGCCGATGGCTCCAGGCTGGAGCGGGCCGAAGTCGTGACGGAAAACGGCCAGCAGGTGAAGCGCTACATGCGCGCGTTGCCGGTGCAGGCGGCCTGCCTGCAATGCCATGGCACCGCCGACCAGCTCGGTCCCGGCGTGGCCGCGCGTCTGAGCGAGCTCTATCCCCAGGACAAGGGCACCGGCTACCTGCTGGGCCAGATCCGCGGCGCCATGACGCTGCGCCAGAACCTTCAATGATCTTCAGTCGCCGTCGGGGATCACCACGTCGGCGACGAAGCCCACTGTCTTGGCCGCGACCGAGACGCCGGTCGCGACCACCGTGACGGCGGCATCCGCCACCGCGACGACCGCGCAGCCCTGCAGTGAAGTAAGCAGGCCAGCCAGCATCAGGGCGAGCAGTGGGCGAATGGAGGTTGGCAGACGGTGCATGGAGGAAAAGTCGAAAGAAGAAAACAGCCAGATCAGCCGGCGCCACAACAGATGCGGCGCGATCGCGATTCTAGCGATGCTGCCCGACACCGGCGTGGGGGCAAGCCCGCGGCAAGGCGAACCGCTGACGAGTTTGCGGGACAATCTCGCCCCATGACTGCCCTCAAAGCCCCCGAACTGCTGCTGCCCGCCGGCTCGCTCGACAAGATGCGCGCCGCCTACGACTTCGGCGCCGACGCGATCTACGCCGGCCAGCCGCGCTATTCCTTGCGCGCGCGCAACAACGAATTCCGCCTGGAGCAGATCGAGATCGGCATCCGCGAGGCGCATGCGCGCGGCAAGAAGTTCTTCGTCACCAGCAACCTGTTGCCGCACAACGACAAGGTGCGGACCTATATGCGCGACATCGCGCCGGTGATCGCGATGAAGCCCGACGCGCTGATCATGGCCGACCCGGGCCTGATCATGATGATGCGCGAGCAGTACCCCGAGATGCCGATCCACCTGTCGGTGCAGGCCAACACGGTCAACTACGCGGCGGTCAAGTTCTGGCAGAAGATGGGCGTCGCGCGCATCATCCTGAGCCGCGAGCTGAGCCTGGACGAGATCGAGAAGATCCGCCAGGAATGCCCGGACATGGAGCTTGAGGTGTTCGTGCATGGCGCGCTGTGCATCGCCTACTCGGGCCGCTGCCTGCTGTCGGGCTACTTCAACCGGCGCGACCCGAACCAGGGCACCTGCACCAACGCCTGCCGCTGGAACTACGCCGCCCAGGAGACCGCGACCGACCCCAACACCGGCGAGGCGATTCCCGTCAAGATGGAACAGGGCTTCAACTTCAACCAGGCGCAGGAGGAGGCCGAGTCCTCGTTCGCGGCCTGCGGCGGCGGCGAGCGCCACCCCAAGGCCGACCAGGTCTACCTGATCGAGGAAGCCGGGCGTCCGGGCCAGCTGATGCCGATCATGGAGGACGAGCACGGCACCTACATCATGAACAGCAAGGACCTGCGCGCGATCGAGCATGTGCAGCGCCTGGCCGAGATCGGCGTCGATTCGCTCAAGATCGAGGGCCGCACCAAGAGCCTGTACTACGTCGCGCGCACGGCGCAGATCTACCGCCAGGCGATCGACGACGCGGTGGCCGGCCGTCCCTTCAACCCGCTCTTGATCACCGAGCTCGAAGGCCTGGCCAACCGGGGCTACACCAGCGGCTTCCTGGAGCGCCGCCCGAGCCAGGACTACCAGAACTACGAGACCGGCCACTCGCTGGTCGGCCACAGCCACTATGTCGGCGACGTGCTGAACGCGGCTGGCGGCTGGGCCGAGGTCGAGGTCAAGAACAAGTTCTCGGTCGGCGACCGGATCCAGGTCATCCACCCGAGCGGCAACCATGTGATCGAGCTCAAGGAAATGCGCAAGCTCGACGGCGAGCCGGTCGGCGTCGCGCCGGGCAGCCCGCTGCATGTGCGCATTCCGCTGCCCGAGCAGTACGCCGGCGCGCTGCTGGCGCGGCTGATCCCGGCCGAAGCGGCCTGAGCCATCGTCGGGGTCGGGGTCGGGGTCAAACACCGATTTCATCCGGAGCCAGCCATCTGGCCGAGACCAGGAATTGGTCTCCGACCCCGATTAGCATGGGCAACGCCGCCAGTCAGGGAGCAGCCTGCGCGGAACAATGCTTCATATGTGAAAACAATTACCCGAATCATCATGGAGCCATCTCATATGCGCTAGCATGATGTCCGGATTTCCTGTCTTGGCACTGCGTGCAGCACGCCCGGTCAGGCTGCTCCGTTGCCGCTGTGCGGAAACTGTCCGCGCGATCGACACCATAAAAAAAGCAAGACCATGAAGCCAGCCCAGGAGAGGGACCGGGGCAAATTGGATGACGAGCGTTTTCGGCTGCTGTTTCTGCAGTTGCCGCAGCCGGTCCTGTTCGTCGACCCGGTCGGCACCATTCGTGAATTCAACCGCGCGGCACAGTCCCTGTTCGGACTGGATGCGCCAGCCGGACGCCCACGCACAGTTCATCAACTGCTGACCGGTGATGGCGCCGAGTCGCTGGCCGACTTGCTGACTGCGGCTGCCAGCCTGCCAGCGGGACAGGTGCAGACCGCGCCAATGCACAGCACCACCTCGCCAGCCCGGGCCTGCACGGGCCAGGCATTCACGCTGCCAGGCAGCGGGAACGGCCAGCGCCAGATCGTGCTGCAGCTGCTCGATCAGAACAGCGACGCCGCCCTGCAGCACTCCGAGGCGCGCTTTCGCCTGGCGCAGGAAGCGACCGAAACCGGCATGTGGGACTGGCAGCTGACGGAGGATCGCATCGAATGGGATGCCATGTGTTGGCGGCTGCTCGGCATGAGTGGCCAGGAAAGGGGGCTCGACTACGCCAGCTGGCAGACCATGGTGCACCCCGACGACCTGGCCGAAATCGAGCGCACCTATGTCGAGCAGATCGAGCGCAGCGGACGTTTTGTCACGGTCGGGCGTTACCGCAAGGCCGATGGCGGCTGGGTCTGGATCCAGGCCCTGGGCCAGGTGATGGAACGTGATGAATGCTGCCTGCCCAGCCGCATGGCCGGAACGCTGACCGACATCAGCGAACGCAAGCTGCTTGAGCAGGAGTTGCAAGAGCGTCATCAGCGGCTCGACAACATCGTCTGGGGCACGGGCGCCGGCACCTGGGAATGGAATGCCCAAAGTGGCGAGACGCGCTTGAACGAAGCCTGGGCCGGCATGCTGGGCTATTCACTGGCCGAGATCGAGCCGGTCTCGTTCGAGACTTGGGTGAACTTCTCACACCCTGAGGACCACCTTCGTGCCATGGCGCAACTGCAAGGCCATCTTGGTGGCGAAACCGACCGCTATGAATGCGAGCTGCGCCTGCGACATCGGGACGGTCACTGGGTGTGGGTGCTCGACCGTGGTCGCATCTGCACCTGGACCGAGCAAGGCGAGCCCGAATGGGTGATGGGCATCCACCTCGACATCAGCCAGCGCAAGGCAGCCGAGGCCAAGCTCGAGCGGCTGGCGCATTACGACAGCCTGACCGGACTGGCGCGCCGCCCGCTGCTCAACGCGCATATCCGGCAGGCGATGTCGCAAGCCCGGCGCCACGACAGCCAGTTGGCCCTGCTGTTTCTCGACCTGGACGGTTTCAAGCCGGTCAACGATGCACATGGTCACGCCGCAGGCGACCGCCTGCTGACCGAACTCGCACAACGCATGAAGTCCTGCCTGCGCGAGATCGACACGGTCGCGCGCATCGGCGGCGACGAGTTCGCCGCGCTGGTGGTCGACCTGCCCGAACGCGCCGCCGTGCTGCCGCTGGTGCGGCACCTGCTCGAAACACTCGTGCTACCGATCAGGCATGGAGCGCTGTCGATGCAGGTTTCGGCCAGCATAGGCCTCGCCTTCTATCCGCAAGCGCAGGATGCAGGACCCGACGAGCTGATGCAGCAAGCCGATGCCGCCATGTACCAGGCCAAGCGCAGCGGCAAGAACCGCTACCATATCGCCGGAACGGATACACCGCTGTGACAGCGGCGTTCCTGCGTGACAATGGCATGGACATGGCGCGCACGGGCGCGGCGGGAGGGCCGCACGCGCAACCGGTTCGCCGCCGATCAAGGAGGGAGTCTTCGATGCCTGCAATGCGTAGAACGGTGATGATGGCGATGCTCGGCCTGCCCCTGGGCCCGCCGGCCTGGGCACTCGACCTCGGGATGCTGAGCCAGACCGATGCCAGCGGCGGACTCAAGGAAGCGCTGAACCAGGGTGCCGCCCATGCGGTCGAGACGCTGGGGCGCGAGGGTGGTTTCATGGACAACCCGAAGGTCAGGATCGCGCTGCCCGGCTGGCTGGAGAAGGCCGAGCCGCTGCTGCGCATGGCCGGTCGCGGCAAGGCGCTCGACCAGCTCGTGCTGACGATGAACCGGGCCGCCGAAGCCGCGGTACCCGAGGCCAGGACCTTGCTGCAGGGCGCCGTCAAGCAGATGACGGTGACGGACGCCAGGAACATCCTGAGCGGTGGCGATGACTCGGTGACGCGGTTCTTCCGTGGCAAGACCGAGCAGGAGCTCACGCAGCGCCTGCTGCCGCTGGTGCGACAGCACACCGACCGGCTCGCGGTCGCCAGCCAGTACAACAAGCTGGCCGGACAGGCCGCCGCCAGCGGCCTGCTCAAGCCCGAGGACGCGCAGATCGAGCACCATGTCACGCAACAGGCGCTCGACGGCCTCTACCAGATGATCGCCGAGCAGGAAAAGACCATCCGGCGCAACCCGATGGAGGCCGCGGGCAGCCTGGCCAGGAAGGTGTTCGGCGCGCTTTGAAGCCCGACGACCTGTCGCCGCTGGCGCCGTTTCGCCAGCCGGTATTCCGCATGCTCTGGTCCACCTGGCTGGTGGCGAACCTCTGCATGTGGATGAACGATGTCGCGGCGGCCTGGATGATGACCTCGCTGACCGACAAGCCGATCTGGGTCGCGCTGGTGCAGACCGCCGCCACGCTGCCGGTGTTCCTGCTCGGCCTGCCCAGCGGCGCGCTGGCCGACAGCCTCGACCGCAAGAAATACTTCCTGACGACCCAGCTCTGGATCGCCGCCGTCGCCACGCTGCTGAGCGCCGTCGTCTTCCTCGGCATCATGACGCCGCCGCTGCTGCTGGCGCTGGTGTTCGCCAACGGCATCGGGCTGGCGATGCGCTGGCCGGTGTTCGCCGCCATCGTGCCCGAGCTGGTGCCGCGCCCGCAACTGCCGGCGGCGCTGGCGCTCAACGGGGTCTCGATGAATGCCTCGCGCATCCTGGGGCCGCTGATCGCCGGAGCCATCATCGCCGCCGCCGGCAGCGCCTGGGTGTTCGCGCTCAATGCGCTGCTGTCGCTGCTGGCGGCGGTGGTGATCGGCCGCTGGCAGCGACAGCACAAGCCGCACCCGCTCGGGCGCGAGCGCCTGGGCACCGCGATACGGGTCGGGCTGCAGTACGTGGCCCAGTCGCGACCGATCAAGGGCGTGCTGCTGCGGATCTGGATCTTCTTCTTCCACTCGACCGGGCTGATGGCGCTGCTGCCGCTGCTGGCGCGCGGCTTGGAAGGCGGCGACGCCGCCAGCTTCACGCTGCTGCTGGCGGCGATGGGGGCTGGCGCGATCACCTCAACCTGGATCCTGCCCCAGCTGCGCCGCCGCTATGCCCGCGACGCGCTGGTGCTGCGCGGCGCCTGGCTGCAAGCCGGCACCATGGCCGTGATGGCCTGGACCGACCAGCTCTGGATCGCGCTGCCGGCCATGTTCCTGGGCGGCGCGGCCTGGATCACCACCGCCAACAGCCTGAGCGTGTCGATCCAGCTCGGCCTGCCCGACTGGGTGCGCGCGCGCGGCATGTCGATGTACCAGATGGCCATCATGGGCGCCAGCGCCAGCGGGGCCGCGCTCTGGGGCCAGATCGCGACCTGGACCAGCGTGCCGACCAGCCTGGCCATCGCCGCCACCACCGGTGCCTTGACGATGTGGCTGACCAACCGCCTGCGGCCCGACAGCGGCCAGGCCACCGACCTGACGCCTCAGCGCGTCTTCCAGGCCCCGCAGCACCCCGGACCGACCAGCTCGGGCCGGGTCAGCGTGATGATCGAATACCGGATCGACCCGGCCAAGGCGGCCGAATTCCGCGCCTTGATGCTCGACGAGAGCCGTCCCGGCCGGCTGCGCCAGGGCGCGCTGTCCTGGGAGCTGCTGCACGACCTGGAGGACCCGGGGCGCTTCCTGGAACTGGTCATCGACGAATCGTGGAACGACCACCTGCGCCGCTCCGAGCGCGGCACCGCCGCCGACGCCGAACTGCACGCGCGCAAGCTGGCCTTCCACCTCGGCCCCGAGCCGCCGCGCGTCACGCGCTGCCTGATGGAGAGCACCGTCAAATGAAGATCGCCATCATGGGCGCGGGCGCCGTGGGCAGCTATTACGGCGGCCTGCTCGCGCTTGCCGGTCACGAGGTCACGCTGATCGGCCGCGCCGCGCATGTCGCCGCCATCGAGCACGCCGGGCTGCGCCTGCAGACGCAGTCCTTCGACGAGCCGGTAGCGGCCAGCGCCAGCGTCGATCCCGCCGCGCTGGCCGATGCCGACTGGGTGCTGGTCTGCGTCAAGGCCGGCGACACCGAAGCCGCCGCCGCCGCCATCTCGCCTCATCTGCGCGACGGAGCGCTGGTGCTGAGCCTGCAGAACGGCCTGGACAACGCCGACCGGCTGCAAGCCCTGCTGCCGCGCCAGCGGGTGCGGCCGGTACTGGTCTATGCCGCGGTCGAGCTGGCCGGCCCCGGCCATGTGCGGCACCACGGCCGAGGCGAGCTGGTGATCGGCGCCGGGCCGGACAGCGAGGCCCTCGTCACGGCCTTCGCTGGCGCCGGCGTGCCGGTGCAGGTCCTGCCCGATGTGCGCGCGGCGCTCTGGTCCAAGCTGATGGTCAACTGCGCCTACAACGCCTTGTCGGCGATCTCGCGCCTGCCCTACGGCCGCATGATCCGGGGGCCGGGCATCGAGGCCAGCATGCGCGAGGCGGTGGCCGAATGCCTGGCGGTCGCGCGCGCCGATGGCATCCATCTGCCGGCCGACAGCTGGGAGCGGGTGCGCGCGCTGGCCGACGCGATGCCGACCCAGCGGTCATCGACCGCGCAGGACCTCGCGCGCGGGCGGCGCAGCGAGATCGACCAGCTCAACGGCTATGTGGTGCGCCGTGGCGAGGCGCTCGGGGTGCCGACGCCGGTCAACCGAGCGCTGCATGGCCTGGTCAAGCTGCTGGAAGATCCGCCGCCAGCGGAATGAGCCGAATGAGGCCCATACCCGACTGAACTTATCGGGATTGGACGGATCAGAGAGACAGGAGGATGTCGATGCCCAATACCAGACCCGCCGCCGTCGCCGGCCTGTTCTACCCCGGCGACGCGGTCACGCTCGCGCGCACCGTCGCGCAATCACTGGCGCGCGCCACCCAGACAGCCGGAGCGGCCGGCCCGTCTGCCCCAGATGCAGCGCCGAAAGCCCTGATCGTGCCGCACGCCGGCTATGTCTACTCGGGCGCGACCGCCGCCCAGGCCTACGCGCTGCTGGCGCCGCAGCGCGACCAGATACGCCGCGTCGTGCTGCTGGGGCCAGTGCACCGGGTGCCGGTGCGCGGTCTGGCGCTGCCGGACGCCGACGCCTTCGAGACCCCTTTGGGTCGGGTCGAGATCGACGCCCAGGCCGTCGCCGAGCTGCAGGGCCTGCCCCAGGTCACGCGCAGCCGGGCGGCGCACGCGCAGGAGCACTCGCTGGAGGTGCAACTGCCCTTTCTGCAGACCGTGCTGGCCGACTTCAAGCTGCTGCCGCTCGCCGTCGGCGACGCCAGCCCGGCCGAGGTCGCCGAGGTGCTCGAACGCCTCTGGGGCGGCCCCGAAACGCTGATCGTGGTCAGCTCGGACCTGTCGCATTTCCTCGACCACGACAGCGCGCGGGCGACCGATGGCGCCACGCTGCGGCAGATCCTGACGCTCCAGGGCGGCATCAGCCATCGCCAGGCCTGCGGCGCCACCCCGGTCAACGGTCTGCTGCTGGCCGCGCGCGGCAAGGGCCTGAGTCCCCGCCTGATCGCGCAGTGCAACTCGGGCGACACAACAGGCGAGCGCCAGCGCGTGGTCGGCTACGCCTCGGTCAGCTTCAACGAATCCGTCCCGGTCGATGCACCGGCAACTGTCCAGGAGTCCCTCCATGTCCGATGAACGGCGCACCATCCTGCTGACCCTGGCCCGCACCGCCATCGAAGATGCGCTGGGCGCTGGCGGGAGACTCAGCCATGCCGCAGAACGGGAATCCGCCTGGATGGACAGTGAAACCGACCCGGCGACTGGCGCCCAATGGCTGCGCTCGCCCGGCGCCAGCTTTGTCACGCTGACGCAGCGCGGATGCTTGCGCGGCTGCATCGGCTCGCTCGAAGCGCGCCGCGCGCTCTACAGCGATGTGCGGGCCAATGCCGTCGCGGCGGCGCTGCGCGACCCGCGCTTCCCGCCGCTGGCGGCGGCCGAGCTGCGCCTCACGCGGGTCAAGGTCTCGCTGCTGTCGGCCCCCGAGCCGCTGGCCTTCGACAGCGAAGCCGACGCGCTGTCGCAACTTCGCCCCGGCGTGGATGGCATCCTGCTCGAATACGGCTCGCTGCGCTCGACCTTCCTGCCCCAGGTCTGGGAGCAGCTGCCCAGACCCGAGGACTTCCTGTCCCAGCTCAAGCGCAAGGCCGGCCTGCCAGGCGATTTCTGGCACGAGCGCCTGCGGCTGCGGCGCTACGGCGTGGACAAGTTCCAGGAGGCCGCCATCTGATGAACTTGCGCCCCATGACCAAGCCCGTCACTAGCCCCTTGCCCGAGGCCAGCCCGGGCACTGATCAGCCACATCCGGCCCGCTGGTGGCATGCGCTGGCCGATGGCCGGCTGCAATGCGACCTCTGCCCGCGCGACTGCAAGCTGCACGAGGGCCAGCGCGGCGCCTGCTTCGTGCGCCAACGAACCGGCGACACCATGGTGCTGACCACCCACGGCCGCAGCTCGGGCTTCTGCATCGACCCGATCGAGAAGAAACCGCTCGCGCATTTCCACCCCGGCAGCAGCGTGCTGTCCTTTGGCACCGCCGGCTGCAACCTGGCGTGCAAGTTCTGCCAGAACTGGGACATCAGCAAGTCGCGCGACATGGACCGGCTGATGGACCAGGCCAGCCCTGAGCAGATCGCCGAAGCGGCCTCGCGCCATGGCTGCCAGAGCGTGGCCTTCACCTACAACGACCCGGTCATCTTCGCCGAATACGCGCTGGATGTCGCCGATGCCTGCCACGCGCGCGGCATCCAGACGGTCGCGGTCACGGCCGGCTATATCCATGCCGCGCCAAGGCGCGAATTCTTCGCGAAGATGGACGCGGCCAACGTCGACCTCAAGGCCTTCAGCGACGACTTCTACTTCCGGCTGACCGGCTCCAGGCTGCAGCCCGTGCTCGACACCCTGCTCCATGTCCGGCACGAATCCGACTGCTGGCTGGAAATCACCACCCTGCTGATCCCGGGCCAGAACGACTCCAGCGCCGAGATCGAGGCCTTGAGCCGCTGGGTCGCGACCGAGCTCGGCCCCGAGGTGCCGCTGCATTTCAGCGCCTTTCACCCCGACCACAAGATGCCCGAGGTGCCGGCCACGCCGCTGGCGACCCTGGTGCGGGCCAGACAGATCGCGCGCGAACAGGGACTGCGGCATGTCTACACCGGCAACGTGCGCCATACCGAGGGCGACGCGACCGACTGCGCGGCGTGCGGCACGCGCCTGATCGAGCGCGACTGGTACGCGATTGGCCGCTACGCGCTCACGCCCGAGGGGGCCTGCCTGAGCTGCGACAGCGCATTGGCGGGGCGCTTCGGCGCGCAAGCCGGACGGTTCGGGCGCCGGCGCATCCCGGTCGCGATCGCCTGAGCGCGGCGGGTCCGGTCACTGACCGGGCAGGCCGCCGGCGCCAGCTTGCGGTCGCGCGACAATGTCGGCGTGACCGCCGCCACCCTGCCCCGCCGCATCGCCCACCTGGACATGGACGCCTTTTTCGCGTCGGTCGAGCTGCTGCGCTACCCGCAGCTCAAGGGCCTGCCACTGGTCATCGGCGGCGGGCGGCGACGCGCGGACGATCAGCTGCTGGCCGCGCATGCCGGGTTGGCGCTGGCGGAAATCCCGCTGGCTGACTTCCCGCGCCTGCGGGACTATGCCGGGCGCGGCGTCATCACGACCGCGACCTACGCCGCGCGCCAGTTCGGCATCGGCTCGGCCATGGGACTGATGAAGGCGGCCAGGCTCTGCCCCGACGCCATCCTGCTGCCGGTGGACTTCGACGAGATCCGGCGCTGCTCGCGCGCCTTCAAGGCCGTGATCCGCGACATCGCGCCAGTGATGGAGGATCGCGGCATCGACGAGGTCTACCTCGACTTCACCGATGTCCCCGGTGGCCAGCGCGAGGGCGGGCGCGTGCTGGCGCGGCTGATCCAGCGCGGCATCCTCGATGCCACCGGCCTGACCTGCTCGATCGGCATCGCGCCCAACAAGCTGCTGGCCAAGATGGCCAGCGAGTTCGACAAGCCCAATGGCATCGCCATCATCTGGCCCGATGACCTGGAGCGCCTGATCTGGCCGCTGCCCTGCCGCAAGATCAACGGCATCGGACCCAGGACCGATGCGAAGCTCCAGCAGCTGGGCCTCCTCACCATCGGTCAGCTGGCCTCGCGCCCGCTCGATGAGCTGGTCTGGCACTTCGGTCGCAGCCAGGGTGGCTGGATGTTCGACGCCGCCCGGGGTCGCGACGACAGCCCCGTGGTCACGCACAGCGAACCGGTCAGCATCAGCCGCGAGACCACCTTCGAGCGCGACTTGCACGCCGTGCATGACAAGGCCGAGCTCGGCGCCCTCTTCACGCGGCTGTGCGAACAGGTCGCCGCCGACCTGAAGGCCAAGGGCTATGTCGGCCGCACCATAGGCATCAAGCTGCGCTACGACGACTTCCAGTCGGTCACGCGCGACCTGACCGTCGAGCAGCACACCGCCGATGCCCGCGAGATCCGCCGTCATGCGGGCCAATGCCTCAAGCGCGTCGACCTGACGCGCCGGCTGCGCCTGCTCGGCGTGCGGGTCGGGACGCTGGCGCGGGCGGGTAAACTCGCCAGCGCCGCAGCGGCGTCGGGCCTGAAAGCAGGCCGTTCCTTGCCGCTGTTCTAGCGCCGCGCTCCAGCCAGAAAACCATGAAGTCCATCAACTCCTCAAGCCTGAAGCTGCGCCGGCAGACGACTTTCATAGTCATCGCCATCCTGTTCATGACCTGGGCGGCGGCGATCTACGAAATACAGCGCAGCAAGCAAACCTTCATCCAGGAAGCGGAGTTGCGGACAGAAAAGAACGCCCATATCTTTTCCGAATACAGCCTGTCCACCATCAAGCGACTGAACTCCTTCATTCTCGACGCCCGGGAGGAATGGCATGGCGACTGGGCGAAATTCGCGGAATACGTGCAGTACCACCAGAACATGATTGACGATCTGGTATTCCAGGTGGCCGTCATAGACAGCCAAGGGATGATGCGGTTCTCCAGCCTCAGCAAACCCCAAGCCGTGGTCGACCTGAGTCAGCGCGAGCATTTCCGGGTCCATGCCGACGCCCCGGCAAAAGACCGCCTGTTCATCAGCAAGCCCCTGATGGGCAAGGTATCCAGGAAATGGACGATCCAGCTGACACGCCCGATCCTCAAGCAAGGAACCTTCGATGGCGTGCTGGTGCTCTCGATCGCCCCGGAGTTCTTCTCGCAATTCTCCGAGCAGCTGTTCAGCCAGAACCAGAGCCAGCTGAAAGTCATCCGCAACAGCGGCGAGATCATGGCGATCAGCCCCGTGTCGGAATCGATGTACAACCAGCGGGTGCAGGCTCCCTATCTGGAGGCGGCAGCGCCACAGGCGGGCAACTTTCGCTCCCATGACCCGGATACCGGGGCCGAAGAGATCGGTGGCTACTACAAGCTGCCCGACCATGGCATGACCCTGGTCAGCGTGGAGCCGGTGCAAGACGTGCTCGCGCCCTATCGGCCTTACCGCAATGTCGTGATCGGCGTAGCCTGCCTGACGAGCGCGGCCATCATCTTCTTCTTCCTGCTGCTGAGGAACTCGCAGAAGAGACTGGGCAAGGCGACCCGGGTCACGCACGAACTCCAAGGCATCAAGGAGCAGGCCGTCAACGCCAACGAGGCCAAGAGCCAGTTCCTGGCCAACATGAGCCACGAGATCCGCACGCCCATGAACGCGGTGATCGGCCTGACCAATCTGCTGCTGGACACCGACCTGAGCCCCCATCAGCGCGATTACCTGAAGAAGATCCATCTGTCCGGCACCGCCTTGCTGGGAGTGCTCAACGACATCCTCGATTACTCCAAGATCGAGGCGGGTCAGATGCGGCTGGAATCGGTGCCGTTGCGCCTGGGCGAGGTCCTCGACAAGACCCGGGCCCTGTTCGATGTCCAGGCCAGGGAAAAGCAGCTGACGCTGAGCTTCGAGGTCTCCCCCGAGATGCCGGACGGGTTGCTGGGCGACCCGTTGCGACTGCTGCAAGTCATCAACAACCTGGTCGGCAACGCGCTGAAATTCACCCAGGAAGGCCGCATCGAGGTCAGGGCGGGCATCATAGAGCAGACCGAGCAGAGCGTCCGAATCCAGGTTTCGGTGCGCGACAGCGGCATCGGACTCGCGCCCGGACAGCTCGATC
Organism: Malikia sp.; assembly: GCF_028687635.1. Lineage (GTDB taxonomy): Bacteria > Pseudomonadota > Gammaproteobacteria > Burkholderiales > Burkholderiaceae_C > Malikia. Next base: position 75,011 of record NZ_JAQTZS010000009.1, read on the forward strand.
ATCTGTTCGAGGCCTTCACCCAGGCCGATCTCTCGACGACGCGCCGCTACGGCGGCACCGGCCTGGGGTTGAGCATATCGAAGCGGCTGGTGGAGCTGATGGGTGGCGAACTATGGGCCACCAGCGTGGCCGGCCAGGGCAGCGTCTTCTGCTTCACCGCACGCCTGGGCCTGCGGCAGGCCGGCGCCGCCACCCTACCGCCGCCCGCGCAGGCGATCGGGCCGGTCCAGCCGGATTTCGCGGGTGCGCGCGTGTTGCTGGTCGATGACAATCCGACCAACCTGCTGGTGGCGGGCGCGTACCTGCGCCGCATGGGGTTGGAGGTCGAGACCACCGACAATGGGCAAGCCGCCGTCGAGCAGGCGATACGGTCGCCTTTCGCCGCCATCCTGATGGATCTGCAGATGCCTGGCATGGACGGTTTTGCCGCGACCCAGGCCATCCGCGCCTACGGCAACCGCACCCCCATCATCGCGCTGACCGCCGCCGCCATGGACAAGGACCGGCAAGCCGCCGAAGCCGCCGGCATGGACGACCATGTCTCCAAGCCGATCGACCCCAGACAACTCGCCGCCGTGCTGCGCCAATGGATTCCGGCGCGGCAGGCCGTCGCCGCGCCCGCCGCCGCCACGGCTGCTGCCACTCCCGCCGCGCACGCTGCCGCAACGGCCCGGCTGAACCTGGCACAGGCGGCCGAGGCGCTGGGCGGCGACCATGAACTGCTGCAGCAGGTGCTGGAGCGCTTCCACCAGGACTTCGCGCAGGCGCCCGAGCAACTGCGCGAGGCCTTGCGCGAGCAACAGTTCGACGTGGCGATCCGGCTGGTGCATACCCTCAAGGGACTCGCGCCCACGCTGGGAGCCGAGACGCTGCATCGCCTCGCGGTGCGGTTCGAGCAGGACCTGCTGCGGCGGGACACCGGATTGCAGGCCGAGTTCGAGCAGGAGCTCGGCGCGGTGTTGGGCGAGGTGGCGACGGCCAGCGCCATCGAGGACAGGCAGGCGTAGGCGTGCCGCCGGACGAGCCGGTCAGCGCATCTCGAACAGTTCCTGGTGGAAACGCGCGGGCGGTAGGCCGTGGCCGCGGAGGTCGGTGCGGATCGCGTCGCCAAAGCCCGCCGGGCCGCAGAACCAGACCTCGGCGTCCCGCCATTGCGGCACCTGTGCGCGCAGCCGCTCGCCCGTCAGCCGGCCGTCGCGGCCGCTGACCAGCAGGTGCAGCCGCACGCCGGCGGCCTGGGCGTATTCCCGCAGCCGCTGCAGCGCGGTCTCGTCGACCTCGGAGGTGGCGTGGAACAGGTCGATCTCGCGACCATCGGACTGCTGCGCCAGCTGCTTGAGGCGCGCGACGAAGGGCGAGATGCCGATGCCGCCACCGATCCAGATCTGCCGCCTGGCCTCGCCCTCGAACTGGAAGCGGCCGTAGGGCCCCTCGACCGTGACGGTGTCACCGACCTTGAGGCTGGTGGCCAGGGTACGGGTGTAGTCGCCCAGCGCCTTGATCAGGAACATCAGCTGGCCGTCACCCTGCCAGGCCGACGAGATCGTGAACGGATGCGGCCCCTCGCGCTCGTCGAAGGTCACGAAGGCGAACTGGCCGGGCTCGTGTCCGGCCCACTGGCTGCGCAGCCGGATCGAGACCGCGTTGACCCGGACGCCTTCGAGGTACTCGATCTGCTCGACCTCGCCGACGGCCTTGCGCCGCACGCCGATGCGCCGGGTCAGGCTGATGATCGCCGCGACCGTGCCGCCCGCCAGCAGCAGGCCCTGCGCGATGCCGACCGGCTGGGTCCAGTAGCTGAAGCTCGTCAGCACGATCGAATGCCAGACCAGCACCAGGTAGGCCAGCGCGATCCAGCGGTGGGTCCGGAAGAAATGGCGGTAGGGAAAACGCTTGACCAGCGCCAGCACGATCAGCGCCACCGCGAGGTAGAAAGCCTTCTCGCCGAGATCCTCGGCCAGGCCGCGCTGGCTCTGCAGGAAGGCCAGCACCGGATCGGTCTGGACCGGGCGCGGCCCGCGCGCCGGTCGCTCCAGCCAGCCGGCCCCGACCAGCCACTTCGGCCCCTGCGAGAACAGCCAGTGCAGGATGGCAATCACCAGCCCCGAGATACCCAGCCACTTGTGCAGACGGTACATCTTGTCGAGACCGTGCAGCCGGTGTTCCAGCCAGGCCGGGCGCACCGCCAGCAGCATCGCCGCGCTCATGACGCCCATGCCCAGCACGCCCGAATACTGGACCAGCAGGGTGCGCCAGGGGAACAGGCCGGTGGTCACCGGCAGCGCGGCGGACTCGGCCAGCAGCCACAGGGCGGACAGGCCCAGCAGCAGGCCGAGCAGCGTGATCTTGAGCTTCTTCATGTCACGATGATAGTCATCAAAGGTGAACTTGCGATGAACGCCCCCGGACCACCGCGCTGTTGCTGCCTCGTTGTTACTGCCGCGCCGTGCGAATGTTGGCCGGCGGCTGCTGCGGCTGGCTGCTGCGCCAGGGGTTGATGTCGAGCCCGCCACGGCGCGTGTAGCGCGCGTAGACGCTCAGCTTGACCGGCTTGCAGCGGGTCCAGAGATCCATGAAGATGCGCTCGACGCATTGCTCGTGGAACTCGGTGTGGTTGCGAAAGCTCACCAGGTACCGCAGCAGCCGCTCCTGGTCGATCGGCGCGCCGGTGTAGGCGATGCGCACGCTGGCCCAGTCGGGCTGGCCGGTCACGAGGCAGTTGCTCTTGAGCAGGTCGCTGACCAGGGTCTCTGTCACGGGCGGCTGCCCATGGTCGGCGCGCAGCAGCTCGGGCGCCGGCTGGTAATGGGTGCATTCGACGTCGAGCCGGTCCAGGCTCAGGCCGTCGAGCTCGCGTATCTTTTCCTGGGCGAACTGCGCCGGCGTCAGCAGCCTGACGCCGACCGAGCCCTGGCGCTCGCCGCCGCGCCAGGCCGCTTCCGACAGGTCGGCCTTGAGTCGTTCGAGCAGCTGTTGCGCATCGTCCAGGCGGCTGTTGTTGAAGCTGTTGAGGTAGAGCTTGAAGGACTTGCTCTCGATGATGTTGGGCGACTCGCAGGGCACGGTCACCTGCGCGATCGCGACCTGGGGCTTGCCGCGCGGATTGAGCCAGCTCAGCTCGTAGGCGGTCCAGAGGTCGGCGCCCAGGAAGGGCGGCGTGGCGCTGACGCCGATCTCGTCACGCTTGGGCCTACGCGGCAGCGGAAACAGCAGGCTGGGGTCGTACTGGTCGGCGTAGCTGGAAGTCCTGCCGAGCTGGGACTGCTCGGGCTGGTGCTGGCTGGGGTGCTGGGATGCGGTCATGGCTTGGTTTGGTGGGCGGTTTTATGCGCGGGTGCGGGGCCGATCAGCGCTGCGGATCGCGGCGGAACACCAGGCGGTCGGGCTCGGAGGCCGCCGGCACGTACTGGTAGCCTTCGAGGTCGAAGCCCTTGAGCTGCTCGACCGAGGTCGCCCGCTGGCGCACCGCGTAGCGGGCCATCAGGCCGCGCGCGCGCTTGGCCGCGAAGCTGATGATCTTGTACTTGCCGCCCTTGAACTCCTCGAACACGCAAGTCACGACGCGCGGCTTCAGCGCTTTCTTGTCGACCGACTTGAAGTATTCCTCGCTCGCGAGGTTGACGATCAGCGGGCTGGCGTCGGCGGCGGCGCGCTGGTTCAGGTAATCCGCGATCCGGGAGCCCCAGAACTGGTACAAGTTCCGGCCCTTGGGCGTGACCAGGCGGGTGCCCATTTCGAGCCGGTAGGGCTGCATCAGGTCGAGCGGGCGCAGCACCCCGTACAAGCCGCTCAGGATGCAGACATGGTCCTGCAGCCAGCCGAGCTCGGCCTCGTCCAGCGTCTTGGCCGCCAGGCCCTCGTAGACATCGCCGTTGAAGGCCAGCACCGCCTGCTTGGCGTTGGTGGTCGTGAACTCTGGACTCCAGGCCTGGTAGCGCGCGACGTTGAGGCCGGCGAGCGCATCGCTCAGGTCCATCAGCTCGGCGATCTGCTGGGGCGACTGCTCGCGCAGCCGCTCGATCAGCTCGGCCGCCTGCGGCACGAACAGCGGCTGGGTGTGGGTGGGGGTGACGGGCGGGGTGTCGTAGTCCAGCGCCTTGGCCGGTGACAATAGGAACAGCATGTTGAACATCCTCTATCGCGACGATTATCTGGTATCGGTGGACAAGCCGTCCGGGCTGCTGGTGCACCGCACCGGGCTGGACGCCGGCGAGACCCGCTTTGCGCTGCAGCTGCTGCGCGACCAGATCGGCCGGCCGGTCTGGCCGGTGCACCGGCTCGACAAGGGCACCAGCGGCGTGCTGCTGTTCGCGCTCGACGCCGACACGGCGCGCACGATGGGACTGGCGTTCGAGCGCGGCGAGGCCATGCGCAAGACCTACCGCGCGGTCGTGCGCGGCTGGCCGGCCGATGCGGGAGTGATCGACCACCCGCTCAAGCGCATGCCCGACGACATGCGCAGCGGGCGCGAGGAGATCCAGGACGCGCTGACGCATTACCGCGCCTTGGCGCGCTACGAGCTGCCGCTGGCGCAAGGCCAGTTTGCCAGCACCCGCTGCGCGCTGGTCGAGCTGCAGCCCGTCACGGGCCGCCGGCACCAGTTGCGGCGCCACATGAAGCATATCGCGCACCCGATCATCGGCGACGCGACCCATGGCAAGGGACCGCTGAACCGGGCGCTGGCGGACCTGCTCGGGCTGCAGCGGCTGTGGCTGCATGCGGGTCGGCTGGAGCTGCGCCATCCCATCAGCGGCCAGGATGTCGTGATCGAAGCGCTTCCAGGAGCCGAGTGGCAGCGCTGGTGCTCCATGGCTGGGCAAGAGGCCAGTTTATAATTTTGACCATCACAACAAAATCAGATATTCAAATGAATGCCAAAAAGATAAATATCATGACTTTCCTTGGGTGGTTTGCACTCGGCTCCAACTTCTTGCTTGCAACTCCGTCCTGGGCCCAGGACGACATCGCCGAATCCAATTTCAAGCTTTCGGGCTATGTTTCGGTGGTTGGAGGCAAGGTCCTCAACGGCAAGCTGGACAGCGATTACACCGGCCCCGCCAGCATCAACGGCATTCAATGTCCGTGCTATGTGGCCGACTGGAGCAATGCCGGCGTCTATGGCGAGCATCTATCGCTCGCCCAGGAATCCAGGATCGGAGTCCAGGGCACTTACACGCTCACGCCCCAAGCCAGTCTCACCGGACATGTGGTCAGTCGCGGGACGAACGGCAATCCAGACCTGGCCTGGGCGTTCGGCAGTTACAAGGTCAATCAAAACTGGGAAGTCCAACTGGGACGCAAGCGCATTCCGCTCTACTATTATTCCGACTTCCAGGATATCGGCGTCTCCTACCCCTGGGTCACGCCACCGCCGGAAATCTACGGCTGGGAAGCCACCAACTACAACGGTGCCAGCCTGCGCTACAGCCGTGACCTGGGAAACAGCCAGTTGACGGCCAGCGTCTTCACGGGTCAGGAAAAAAACAAGAAATCCCTGTACCAGAAACTGTACTATCCCGCCGGCGATACCGAGGTTCAATGGAACAACATCCTCGGCGCCGACCTGGAAATCAACCAGGGTCCGCTGACCTTGCGCGCCGTCGCCATGGGCGCGGATGTCAAGACCCTCAACACCAACGATGCCAATCCCATCAATGACATGGCCGTCTTGAGAGCTTATGGACTGGCAGCCAACCTGGACATGGATCGATGGTTCATCCTGTCCGAATTCACAAATCTCAGCCGAGACCACGCCGAAAGTCACTACAAGGTGACTGCACCCGCGCAGACCGTGGGTGCCGGCATGCGCCTGGGCAAATGGACCCCCTTCCTCAACTACAGCCGCTACACCGAACGCACCACGGACAGCAGCCTGTACACCCCGGGCTCCTACCACCGTGTCTCGGCCACCTTGCGCTACGACATGGCGGCCAGCACGGCCGTCAAGGTCCAGGTGGATCGGCAAATCGACAGCACCGACAACTTTGGCGGGCATGTCAGGGTGCTCCGCGTCAGCTATGACCGTGTGTTTTGATAAGGCTCAAACCATGAACCATTTCACCCACACACTGATCCTCGCCATCGGCGCCTTGATGGCCCAGGCCAGCCACGCACAGGTCGCCTTGGTGGCGGGCGCGCAAAGCAGCGCCTCGAAGCTGACGACCGAACAAGCGGCCAGCCTGTTCCTCGGCAAGTCGGAACAACTGCCAGGCCAAGGCACGGCCGTGCTGCTGGATCAGCCCGAATCCGCGACCGTGCGGGAGCTTTTCTACACCAAGGTCACGGGAAAATCCGCCGCCCAAGTGAAGGCCACCTGGTCACGCCTGGTATTTTCCGGCAAGGCCACGCTGCCAAAAGAAGTGCCAAATTCCGCTGCGGTCAAGAAGATGGTTGCCGGAAATGTAAACGCCGTGGGCTATATAGAAAAAAGCGCGGTTGACTCATCCGTCAAGGTTCTGCTCAGCGTGGAATGAGCCATCCCCGACACCGATCCTACCGTCCGGCAATCGATGCGCATCAGGTGCCCGACCTCAGAATTCCCAGAAAGCTCGCAGATGAAATTTCGTTCGAAGATATGGCTACTCCCCCTCTGCGTGGGTGCGGCACTGGCAGCCGGTCTGGTCGTTGGCTTGGTGATGGGGATGAACAACAATCGCAGCCTGGAATTGATCAGAACGGTTGAAACACCGTTTCTGGAATACCTGTTTGAAGCAGAACGCGGCGTTCACCAATTGCAGGCGGATTTCCAGGCCGCCGCCACGGAGGATGACATCGACAGACTCAAGGATGCACGAACCACCATCGAAAGCATCCGGAAATCGCTCAACCAGGCGCGTGCGCTCGAAGGAAAATCCGAGCTGGTCGGCAATCTGAGCCAGGCATTTGAATCCTATCAAGCGGCTGCGATGAGCACCACGCAAGGCATGCTGAACAAGAACATGGATCCTGGGCTGCCGCAACGCATGGGGATGGCGCAAAAGGAGTTGGCGCACCAAACGCAGCTGTCGCGGCAGCAAGCGCGTGTCACGCTCGATGAGCATTTCACCCGTCTGGTGGCCTCCCAGCAACAAGGCCTGATGATCAACACGCTCTGCGGCCTGCTGATCGTGCTGGGCCTGGGTCTGGGCTCGCGCGCCATCATCGCCTCGGTCTGGAAGGACCTGGGCGCGGAACCCGCGGAAGCGGCCGCCATCGTGCAACATGTCGGCAGCGGTGACTTGAGCCAGTCCATCGTCTTGCAGCCCGGCGACGGCAGCAGCTTGATTGCCAACCTGAAATTCATGCAGGACAATCTGACCCATGTGGTGGCGAGCATCCGCCTGGGTGCCGAAGCCATGGCAACGGCGACCAGCCAGATCGCCAGCGAGAACCTGCTCCTGGCCTCACGCACCGAGCAGCAAGCCACCGCGCTGGAGCAGACCACCGCATCGATGGGCGAGCTGTTCAACACGGTGCAGAGAAACTACGAGAACGGCCAACAAGCCAACCAGCTGGTCGAGACCGCCGCCGGGATCGCGCTCAAGGGGGGCTCGGTCGTGGCCGAAGTCGTGCATACGATGGAAGCGATCAATGTCTCCTCCAGGAAGATCTCGGACATCATCAGCGTGATCGACGGGATCGCCTTCCAGACCAACATCCTGGCCTTGAATGCCGCCGTGGAAGCCGCCCGCGCAGGCGAGCAAGGGCGGGGTTTTGCCGTCGTGGCCAGCGAGGTTCGCGACCTGGCGGGGCGCTCGGCCGCCGCCGCCAAGGAAATCAAGAGCCTGATCAACGTCTCGGTGAACGATGTCAGCGCGGGGTATCAGCTGGTCGAGAAGGCTGGCAGCACGATGCAGGAGATCGTCAACAGTGTCCAACGGGTGGCCAGCATCATGCGGGAGATCACCACGGCCAGCCAGGAACAGGCGCAGGGCATCGATCAGGTCAAGCAATCCATCATCCAGATCGATCAGGCCACCCAGCAGAATGCCGATCTGGTGCAGGAAGCCTCAGTGGCTGCACAGTCGCTGGAGCAACAGGCCAGCTCCATGGTTCACACGGTCAGCATCTTCAAGTTAACGGGCATCAAATCATGAGATCGCGCTCACTGGCCCGAGCGGCGGGGTGCGCGTAGCCCGCCCTCCGGCACCACGCCGTAAAATCGTCCGCTTCATCCCCCTCACCCCCGACCCCGCCCCGTATGCCGCGTGGGTCGCCTCAGACTCTCTGCCTACCCCGCCATGACCGAAGCCATCGCCCAACCCGGCCTGCAATCCCTCTCCAAGTCCTTCGAGCCCGCGGCCCTGGAAGCCCATTGGGGGCCTGAATGGGAGCAACGCGGCTATGGCGCGGCGGGCCTGCGCGGCACGGGCCGGCCCGACGCCAGCGCGCCCTCGTTCGCGATCCAGCTGCCGCCGCCCAACGTGACCGGCACGCTGCACATGGGCCACGCCTTCAACCAGACCATCATGGACAGCCTGACGCGCTACCACCGCATGTCTGGCTTCAACACGGCCTGGATTCCGGGCACCGACCACGCCGGCATCGCGACCCAGATCGTGGTCGAGCGCCAGCTGCAAGGCTTGGGGCTCAGCCGCCACGACATGGGTCCGACCCCGGCCGAGGCGCGCAAGAACTTCGTCGCCAAGGTCTGGGAGTGGAAGGAGCAGTCCGGCAACACCATCACCACCCAGATGCGCCGCATGGGCGACAGCGTGGACTGGAGCCGCGAGTACTTCACGATGGATGACAAGCTGTCCAAGGTCGTGAGCGAGACCTTCGTCCAGCTGTACCAGCAGGGCCTGATCTACCGTGGCAAGCGCCTGGTCAACTGGGACCCGGTGCTGATGAGCGCCGTGTCCGACCTCGAAGTCGAGAGCGAGGAGGAGGACGGCAGCCTGTGGCACATCGCCTACCCGCTGAGCAACGGCGCGGGCCAGCTGGTGGTCGCGACCACGCGACCCGAGACCCTGCTGGGCGACGTCGCCGTCATGGTGCACCCGGAGGACGAGCGCTACGCGCACCTGATCGGCCAGTATGTCCGGCTTCCTCTGTGCGGGCGCGAGATCCCGGTCATCGCCGACAGCTATGTCGACAAGGCATTCGGCACCGGCGTGGTCAAGGTCACGCCCGCGCATGACGCCAACGACTACGCGGTCGGCCAGCGGCATCATCTTCCTTTTGTGCGAGTCATCAACCTAAACGCCACTATCGGATCAATACCTCTAGATAACCAAGAGGCTCTTGACAAAACAGCTAGTACGCGGGCTCCATTACTGGAGGGGGACTGGAACAGTAAGCTGTTCCGTGACATTAACGAGCGGCAGGCAAATGGCACGTTAATTCCTAAAAAATATGAGGGCCTGGACCGCTTCGATGCCCGCAAGCAGATCGTGGCTGATCTGGAAGCCGCCGGCCTGCTGATCGAGGTCAAGAAGCACAAGCTGATGGTGCCACGCTGCGCCCGCACCGGCCAGGTGGTCGAGCCGATGCTGACCGACCAGTGGTTCGTCGCCATGACCAAGGTCTCGGAGCAGGACCCGACCGGCAAATCCATCGCGCAAAAGGCGATCGACGCGGTGCAGAGCGGCCAGGTGTCATTCGTGCCCGAGAACTGGGTCAACACCTACGACCAGTGGATGAACAACATCCAGGACTGGTGCATCAGCCGCCAGCTCTGGTGGGGCCATCAGATCCCGGCCTGGTATGACGCCGAGGGCCAGGTCTATGTCGCGCGCCACGAGGCCGATGCGCAGGCCCAGTTCGAGGCCCGCATCGCCGGCCTGGGTGAGTCGCAGCGCGCAGCGCTGCTGGCCGCCGGCCTCAAGCGCGACGAGGACGTGCTCGACACCTGGTACTCCAGCGCGCTGGTGCCGTTCAGCACCATGGGCTGGCCGGAAAAGACCCAGGACTACGACCTCTACCTGCCCAGCAGCGTGCTGGTCACGGGCTACGACATCATCTTCTTCTGGGTCGCCCGGATGATCATGATGACGACCCATTTCACCGGCCAGGTGCCGTTCAAGCATGTCTACATCCACGGCCTGGTGCGCGACGCGCAGGGCAAGAAGATGTCCAAGTCGGAAGGCAACGTGCTGGACCCGGTCGATCTGATCGACGGCATCGAACTCAGCCCCCTTTTGACTAAGCGCACCACCGGCCTGCGCAAGCCCGAGACGGCACCCAAGGTGCGCAAGCAGACCGAGAAGGAATTCCCCGAGGGCATCCCGGCCTACGGCGCCGACGCGCTGCGCTTCACCTTCGCGGCGCTGGCCTCGCTGGGCCGCTCGATCAACTTCGACAGCAAGCGCTGCGAGGGCTACCGCAACTTCTGCAACAAGCTCTGGAACGCGACCCGCTTCGTGCTGATGAACTGCGAGGGCCAGGACTGCGGCCTGAGCGAGCACAGCGCCGACCAGTGCGCCGCCGCCGGCTACCTCGATTTCAGCCCCTGCGACCGTTGGATCGTCTCCAGCCTGCAGCGCGTCGAGGCCGAAGTGGCCAAGGGTTTTGCCGACTACCGCCTCGACAACGTCGCCAACGCGATCTACGACTTCGTCTGGAACGAGTTCTGCGACTGGTACCTCGAAATCGCCAAGGTCCAGATCAACACCGGCAGCCCCGAACAGCAACGCGCCACGCGCCGCACGCTGATCCGCACGCTGGAGACCATCCTGCGGCTGGCGCACCCGATCATCCCCTTCATCACCGAGGAGCTGTGGCAGAAGGTGGCGCCGGTCGCCGGCCGCGCCGGCGAGTCGGTCAGCATCGCGGCCTACCCCGTCAGCCAGCCCGAGCGCATCGACGCCGCGGCGCAAGCCCATGTGGTGCAGCTCAAGGCCATGGTCGACGCCTGCCGCAACCTGCGCGGCGAGATGAACGTCTCGCCGGCACAGCGCCTGCCGCTGTACGCGGTGGGCGACGCCGCCTTCCTGTCGAGCATCGCGCCGGTGCTGCAGTCGCTGGCCAAGCTCAGCGAGGTCAAGGTGTTCGCCGACGAGGCCAGCTGGACCGAGGCCGCCCAGGCCGCGCCGGTGGCCGTGGTCGGCGAGTCGCGCCTGTGCCTGTTCATGGAGATCGACGTCGCCGCCGAGAAGGCCCGTCTGTCCAAGGAAGCCACGCGCCTGAGCGGCGAGATCGCCAAGGCCAGGGGCAAGCTGTCCAACGAGGCCTTCGTCGCCAAGGCGCCGCCGGCCGTGATCGAGCAGGAACAGAAGCGCCTGACCGATTTCGGCGCCACCCTGGCCAAGATCGAGCAGCAGCTCCAGCGCCTGGGCTGAGCCGGGACACTCCCAAACAGGGGGTAACGGACATGAAAAAAGGGACATGGGGCAAGACCCCAGTCCCTTTTTTTCGTTCCAGCCCGTATCGGGCCAGACCGCGATTTCAGTGCAGCACGAACACCGGCAGCTTGCTGCGCGCGATGACCTTCTTGGTGTGCGAGCCGAACAGGAACTCGCCGACCGGGCCACGGCCATGGGTGACCATCACGATCATGTCGCAGCCCGCCTTGTCGGCCTCGTCGATGATGGCGTTGTCGATCCCGCCAGCAGTGCGGTGCACCCCCTGGAAGGGCACGCCCGCCTGGCTGGCCTGCTGCTCGAACCGGGCCAGCAGCTTGGCGGCATGGGCCTCGTTGCTGGCTTCATGCTGCTGCATGTGCTGGGCGAAGAGCTGGGCGTTGTGCGAGGTCTCGGACAGCGCCATCTCGGGCTCGACGACGAAGCCGGTGATGCGGGCGCCAAGCTGCTTGGCCAGCGCGATGCTGCCTTCCATGGCGCGGTGTGACAACTCGGAACCATCGACGGGGACGAACAGGTGCTGATACATGGGGAGTTTCCTTTTGAAAAATAAAGGCGAAGTGACGGGATTCAATCCATTGTATCGATGACCACCGGGCTTGCGCATCCGTAGTATCACGATACTGCGCCAGCCTGCCCCAGAAGGCCGCGCCGAGCGAGCAGCTCACAGCACCACCACCTCGTTGCTGAAACCGTCCTCGACCCGCGAGCCGGCGCAGAGCACGGAATAGACCGAGCAGTCCAGGACTTCCTTCTGGATTTTCAGCTGGCTCGCGAACTCGGGCGACAGCGCGCAGTCGCCGTCCGAGATCATCAGCACATCGGCTTTCAGGTAGTCGGCCTGCCGGCGGATGATCTCCAGCGCCCGCCTGAGCGGCGATTCGAAATCGGTGCCGCCGCCGAATCCCTGCTGCAGGAATTTCAGCAGGCCGGCGGCATCGTTGCGGCCGTCCATCGAGAACTCGCGGATCTCTCCGGCCGAGCCGAACAGCAGCAGGTGTAGCGAGCGGTCCTCCTGCTTCAGGATGCTGGCGATCGCCAGCAGCAGCGCCTTGGCTTTCAGAATCGGAGCCCCATGCATGCTGCCCGAGGTGTCGAGGCAGGCGACGACGGGGCCGGTGCGCTTGCGGCGGGTTTCGGTGGTTTCGCCATTGACCAGCCAGGTTCCGCTCAGCTCGTAGGTCAGCAGGTTTTTCTCCAGCAGGCGGGCGTAAAACAGGGTTTCGAGCGTCTCGTCTTCGAGATGGAGCAGTTCGCTCGGCAGCATGCGCATCAGGTCGTCGCTGCGGTGCGTGCCGTGCACCTCGCTGCGACTGGCCTGCGGGACCCTGGCCTGCTGCTTCCTTTGCTCCGAGATGTAGCCACGCCCCATCTGGCGCGCGAGCTCGCGGATACGCGCGTTGTTCCTCAGATGCTCGGCCAGCGCGGCGAATTCGTCGCTGCCGGCCTGCAGGTCGGCATGGGAGAAATCCGCACCGGGACAGGCCGCCAAAAAGCCCTTGACTTGCTCGTAGCGCTCGGAGATGTCGCCCAGCGTCCGGCTGAAGCCGCGCAGACGCTGACGGATCGGGTAGGGGATGACCTCGTCGGCGATCTCGGCCTCGTAGTCGCGCGCGGCTGCCAGTTCGGCGCGGATCTGTTCGATGCTGGCCGCGTTGAGCGGCAGCTGGCGGAAATGGTCCTCATGCGCCTGCCAGTCCGGCTCGGGCGGATCGTCTTGTTCGTCGTCGCTCCAGTCCCACAGCCGCCACTTGGTCGCGCCGAGCTGGTCGCGGGCCGCGCGCTTGAGCACGGCCATCGTCGGCTCCCAGGTCTCGTCCGGCAGCATGGACAGCGCGCGGTCGAGCAGCGACGCCGATTCGGCCCGGCCCGCGACATCGACGCATCGGGTCGAGAACTGGTGGCAGTTCTTGATCACCAGACCGTAGAACGCGCGTTCGCCTAGATGGCTGGCGGCGCGACGCGCGACGGCGGAATGCCCGACCGCGCCGTCGCTGTCGCACGAGACATAGATCTTGCGTCCGAGTTGGCTCTTGGTCGTGAAGCTCGCGGGGCCGCTGAGGGAGACCGTGCTTTCGGCCAGGCCATCGACGACGATGTTGGAGATCTGGCCGTCGCCGACATGGATACCCGAATGCTCGACCATCAGCCACAGATCGCAATAGACGACGCTGCCGGGCACCGGCACCACCTTGGCGCGGAAAACGCTGTCGACGAAATACTTCAACGGCTTGAAGCCCAGCCGGACGGCGGCGGGCAGCAGTTGGGTCAGCCACGACATCATGGGTTCGACCCCTTCAGAGCCAGATGTTGGCGCGGACCTGCTGCGTCAGCAGGTCGGTCGTGGTCTGCTCAGACGCAGGCGCGGGCACCGCACTGACCGGCTTGGCGCCAACGCCGACCGAGCGCAGCGCCGGCCGGTCGTTCTGGGCGTCCCAGCACCAGATGTTGTCGAAGTCCCAGCCCAGCGTGTTCTCGAAATAGCGCTGCTTGAACAGGTCTGCGGCAACGGATTTGCCATCTTTGCCATTTCCGTCATCAACACCCCTGTTGCTATCGGTTGAGACATTGCCTTTCAAAATAGATTCTTTATCATGATCGGAAACAATACGGGCCGGTAAAAAATCCTTTTTATCAGGAACAGCCTCGAAACTCAATCGGCCCACGGCGCAATTCATGATCTTGCTGCCTTTGGACACCATGGTAATACCAGAAAAATTCATATCTACCTCCAATGCACTCATAACAAAGCAACGCTGAACTACACTGCTTAAGAAATTCCTAGCAATCCCAGCTCCGTCATTAATAAATGCACGACCAACAGATGAAGCAAGCATACCAAAAATAGATAAAACACGAATAGATGGCATGCGCTTTATTTCCACAAGGCAATCATCAATAATGCAATCTTCAACCCTACCAAAAATTAAAAAACTCTCAGAAACACAACAAGATATATTACAACCCCATACGCCACCAAAAATTAACGACGACTTGGATATACAGGAATTTATGATGCAGCTTTTAGCCTCCCCTCCAATTAATGATGCATTTGATGCACAGGAGGTTATCACAGAATCTACAGCGTTTCCGTGAATCAACCAATCATGAGAAAAACAGTCTATCATTTTACTTCCGACTAAATCTCCAGCAATAAACTTACAATCTGATTCGCATTTCTTTATTTCACTTGATGCTACAGATACAGCAAACGCCAAACTTTTTAATACGATATTCTCAATCTTTGATCCATCTAAAATTTTATCGAAAAGAATATATGAGTCTGAACTAGAGCTCGATTTCAGCATTATCAAGTTTCCGCATCCATCATAATTTCCTTTGAAAACTATGTTTGGCCAAGTAGTCATCTTGGAATATTCGATATCAACAGTCTGCTTGAAGTGATAACCCTGCTGTCCAACTTCGGGACGGTCCAGGTCCATCAGGTGTTCAATCGTCTCGATCAGCAGCGGGTCCTGCGCGGTGCCGCTGCCCTTGAAGCCCTTGAGCACGACGCCCTGTCGGGCACCGACCGACGCCAACGCGGATGAAGGCTTGAGCGCGACGGCGGTGTTGCGACCCGATGCCGGAACCAGCGTCTTGCCGTCGTCGGCCAGCTCATACGTCGGTGATTCGTTGGCAGCGCCGCCGAGTCGCGGCGCTTCTTCGCACAACACCTGGCGGCTAAAGCCCTGCAGCGTGCCCAGCACCAGATCGCGCACCTTGATCGCGTTGTCCTGGTGGTTCCACAGGCAGTCCTTGAGCAGGAAGACGTCGGACAGATCGACCTCGCGGCGGCCGTTGGTCACCGCCGAGACCCGCAGCAGCTTGACGACCTTCTTCAGGCGGCGATCCGACAGGCTTTCACGGCGGTCTTCCTTGAAGGCGTCCTTGTGCGCCATCCAGATGCGCTGCACCACCTGCACGATCTCGGCCGGGATCGTCACCCCCTCGGTCGCACGCCGGAGGCGTTCAAAGTCACCGGCGTCGAGCTGGCTGGCAGGGCTCAATTCGGGTTCCGCCGTGTGCTCGAACAGCAGAGGCAAGTTGTCGTCGCTGACGTAATCGACGAAGACACGCACCAGGAAGCGGTCGTACAGCGCGTTGAGTTCTTCCTGATCGGTCGGCAGTTCGTTCGATGCGGCAATCAGCGCCAGCAGCGGCACCTGTTGCCGCTCGGCGCCGTTGTGGTAAAGACGCTCGTTCAATATCGTCAGCAGCGCATTGAGGATGGACGAGCTGGCCTTGAAGATTTCATCCAGGAAGGCCATCCGCACCGTGGGCAGGTAGCCCGCTGTGTTGCGCTTGAAGCGGTCGGCCTTGAGTTCGCTGATCGACAGCGGCCCGAAGATTTCCTCCGGCGTCGAGAACTTGGTCAGCAGGTATTCGAAATAGTCGTCGGCGGCGCCAGCCAGCGCATCGGCGATGCGGCGTGCAATCAGGCTCTTGCCGGTGCCAGGCGGACCGATCAGCACCAGGTTTTCCCCGGACAGCACGGTCAGCAGGGCGGATTTCAGCGTGTGCTCGCGCTCGACCAGGCCGTGGTTGAGCTGACCGAGCAGGGTCTGGATTTTTTCTTTCATCGAAGGGGGGCTTTCAAGACAGGGAAACAGCCCCATCGTAGCCCCGGCCGACGACAGCTGGTGTCGTTTCGACTCAAGCTGTCACAGCGACACAGCTCTTGTCAGCGATCCGCATTCGCCAGCGCGACGAAATCGGCCTTCTCCATCAGCCACGAAAAGCCGAAGCCCGCCAGCAGGCCCCAGAAGGCCGCGCCGATGTTGAGCAGGCTGATGTCGGACACCGTCACCAGCAGGCTGATCAGCGCGCCGAGCGTGAAGCGGCCGCCACCAAAGGAGGCGACAAAAGCCCCCTGCAGCACGCGCAGCATGGCCAGGCCACCGAGCACCATGATGTAGGACTTGGGGGTGGCCAGCATCAGGCCGGTGAAGGTCGGCGCCATCAGGCCGAACAGCACGCCAAAGCTGCCGAAGGTCAAGGCAGCCGTGTAGTGGCGACCACGCTCGCCCGAGGAGGTCAGCAGCGCATTGGTCGGTCCGGTCAGGCTGCTGCTGACCGCGCCGACGCTGGCGCTGAAGAAGGCCCCGATGCCGCAGGCGACCGCGATCGCGTTGACCGGCGGCTCATGCTGGGTCGCCTTGAGCACCGCGACGCCCTGCCCGTTCTGCACCACCAGCACCGTGATGGCCAGCGGCACGACCAGCTCGACCAGCGCGCCGAGCGACCAGACCGGCGCCTGGATCAGGGGCTGGGCCAAGGCGAAGCTGCCCAGGCCCGAGCTGTCCAGGCGCCCGAGCAGCGCGATCGCCAGCGCCCCCACCAGCAGCGCGCCGATCAGCGGCGGCAAGCGCTTGCCCCAGACCGGCAGCGCCGACAGCGTGACGAAGGCGATCACCATCGGCGCGGCGATCGCGGCGTCGCTGTGCAGCGCGCGCACCAGGTCAAGGCCGAAGCGCAGGAAGACGCCGGCCACCATGCCCATCACGATCGGCATCGGCAGCGCCGACATCAGGCGCTTGACCCAGCCACTCAAACCCAGCAACAGCACCAGCAGGCTGGTGGCGTAGAAGGCGCCGATCACCTCGGCAAAGCTCAGGTGCTGCAGCGCCGGGCCGACCAGCACGGTGCCGGGAATGGTCCAGGCAAAGCCCAGCGGCATGTGGTAGCGCCAGCTCATCGCGATGGTGAGCAGGCCGTTGACGAAGAAGACACCGAAGATCCAGGAGGCCAGCTCGGTCTGGCTCAGGCCACCGCGCGTGCCGACCGACAGGATGATCGCCACCGGCCCGGTGGCCGAGAAGATGAAGCCGATCAGGCCGTTGGCGAAATAGGCCGGACCGAAGTCGGCCAGGATCTGGCGCAGGCCGGGGCGGCGCGCGACAGCGGTTTCAAGGTGGGCAAGCATGGGGGCAGTCTCGATAGTAGGTATCGCCGCGCGCCGACGGGTCAGGTCGAGCGAGTGGCTGGTGCTGCTGACAAGTATCACTGTTTATTTATATTTAATAATTAGCTTCACAACAAAACACCGTTCACAGAAAATAAACAATGGACCGCTTCCAGGCCATGCGCCTGTTCACCCGCATCGTCGAACTCGGCAGCTTCAGCGCCGCCGCCGCCCAGCTCGGCCTGACGCGCGCGGGCGCGACCCAGGGCATCCAGCAGCTGGAGGCGCGCCTGGGCGTGCGCCTGCTCGCGCGCACGACGCGCCAGGTCACGCCGACCCCCGACGGCCACGACTACTACCCGCGCTGCGTGGCGATCCTGGCCGACGTCGAGGACGCCGAGGCCTCGTTCTCGCTCGCGACCCGGGCGCCGCATGGCCGCATCCGCATCGACCTGCCGGGCTCGCTGTGCCGGCTGGTGCTGATGCCGGCGCTGCCCACCTTCTGCGCGCATTACCCCGAGATCCGGGTCGAGCTCAGCGTCAGTGACCGCCAGATCGACCCGCTGCGCGAAGGCGTGGACTGCGTGCTGCGCATCGGCGAACTCGACGCCGACCTGCCGCTGGTCGCCAGGCGGCTGGCCACCCTGCCGCTGGTGACCTGCGCCAGCCGCGCCTACCTGGACCGCCACGGCCGCCCCGCCACGCTGGCGGATCTGCCGGGACACCAGGCGGTCGACAACCTGTCGGCCACCAGCGGCAAACCCTTCCCCTTCGAGTTCATCGTCGATGGCCGCATCGAGCGGCTCAGCCTGCCGGCGGGTGTCGCGGTCAACGACGGCGGCGGCTTCGTGGCGGCCTGTGCCGCCGGGCTGGGGCTGATCCAGGTGCCGCTTTATCATGTCGAGCCGCAGCTGGAATCGGGCGAGTTCGAGGAGGTCCTGCCCGCCCACCGCCCGCCCGCCATGCCCTTGCACCTGCTCTACGCGCCCAACCGCCAGCCGGCGGCCAGGCTGCGCGCCTTCATCGACTGGGTGGCAGGCCTGTTCAGCCAGGCTGGCCGACCGGGCTGATCCGGGCCTCCATTATCATTACGCCAACCTGCCGGGCCACCGCGCCTGTGCCGGCCCCTCATACCGGAGAAAAGATGCCCTTGCCGCGCGCCCTGTCCCTGATGCTGCTCGCCCTGGGCATGGGGGCGGGTGCGCAGACGCTCGACGAGATCCAGAGCCGCGGGACCCTGAAGGTCTGCATCTGGCCCGACTATTTCGGCATCAGCTGGCGCAACCCGCACACCGGCATCATCCAGGGCCTGGACATCGACCTGTCGCAAGCGCTGGCCAGGGATCTGGGCGTGCGCCTGGAATATGTCGACACCGATTTCAGCCACGTGCTCGACGACCTCGAAGGCCACAGGTGCCAGCTCGCGATGATGGCGATGGGCATCACGCCCGAGCGCACGGGCCGGGTCAATTTCTCACAGCCCTACCTGCGCAGCGATGTCTACGCCATCACCACCCATGCCAACCGCTCGATCCAGGGCTGGAATGACATCGACAAGCCTGGCCGGGTGGTCGTGGTGCTCAAAGGCACGCTGATGGAGCCGCTGATGCAGCGCACGCTGCAGCACGCGACGCTGCGGATCGTGACGCGCCCGCAGGAGCGCGAGCGCGAAGTCGAATCAGGCCGGGCCGACGTCTTCATCGCCGACTACCCCTACGGCAAGCGCCTGCTGATGAACAGCGACTGGGCGCGCCTGATCGCCCCCGAGCGCGAAGTCCAGCTCACCGACTACGCCTATGCGGTGCCCAAGGGAGACCCGCGCTGGCTGCAGCGCATCAACCAGTTCGTGTGGCAGATCAAGCGCGACGGCAGGCTGGTCCAGGCGGCTCGTGCGCACGACCTGCTGCCGATCATGGTCCGGGAATGAGGGGCATGGTTTGAGTCATGGACTCGACAACGGGCTGGAGCCGAAACGGTTCCGGCGCTTGTTCGCGGTGTTCTTCCTCGGCACCCTGCTGCTGCTGTGGGTAGCCTACGGCGTCAGCAGCCACTTCATCCGCCGCAACCTGGAGCAAGGGCTGGCGATCCGCCTGCAGCGCGATGCGATGCTGCTGGAAGACCACAGCTCGCGCACGCTCGACAGCGTGGCGGCACGCCTGACCTCGGTGGCAGCTTTCACCACGCCGCAGGCGCTGCGCGACCACGGGCTCTCGCCCGAGCGGCTGCACGACCTGATCGCCGACAACCCGGTGCTGCGCAGCCTGTCCTTGGTGGATGTCGGTGGCCGCGTCGTGGCGAGCTCGGAGGCTCAGCACCTGGGTCTCAGGCTGCAGCCAGACCTGCTGCCAGCGCTCGACGCCGACAGGACCATCTCCTACGGGGACGTCTTCCCGGCACGCGACCTGGCGGGCATCGCGACAGACAACCAGGAACCCGCTACCGACTTGACCATCTGGCTGGTCGCGACCACCGTGACGCTGAACGGGCAGCCGCATCGCTGGGTGGCCGCGATCAACCCTGGCTACTTCCAGAACTTCTGGTCCCGCTTCGACCCCGAACTGCGTGACACGATCGGCTTGTACGACCACCACGGACAGCGCTTGATCACGAGCGGGGGCCAAGGCCCCAACACCTTCGCGCTGTCGCAAGTCCTGGGCGACAAGCTGCTCCAGCGCGAACTGGGCCTGTTCGAGCTGGAGCGCAACGCCGGCTGGCAGGTCGCCTACCGCAGCAGCCCCCTGCACCCCGTGGTGATGGTCGTCATCGCGGACCGCGACCTGCTGCTGGCGCAGGCTGTCGACGAGCGACTGCGCCTGATGCTGGCCTTGCTGGGATCGGTACTGATCACCGCCGTCAGCGCCTGGCTGTTTCGCTGGTACCGGCGCTACGAAGCCTCCATCACCGAGCTGGCCAACCAGACCCGGGCCATTGGCGCCCACCTGATGCTCTCGGAAGCCGACCCCGAAGGCCGGATCACGCATCTCAACCGGGCCATGCTGCAACAGACCGGCTACCAGGAGGCCGAGCTGCTCGGGCAGAACCACCGCATCCTCAATTCCGGCTACCACGCGTCGGACTACTACGAGCGCCTGTGGCACACCGTCAGTTCGGGCCAGATCTGGAAAGGCATATTCCGCAACCGCGACAAGGCCGGCGCCCATTACTGGGTCAACACCACCATCGTGCCCTTCACCGACGCCTGGGGCAAGGTGACGCGCTACGTCTGTCTCTACAGCGACATCACCGAGGCCATCAGGCTGACCGAACAGCTGGAGGACGAACGGCGCCTGCGCAATGAACTGGCCAGCCTCAACGAAAAGCTGCTGACCCACGCCAACACCGACCCGCTGACCGGACTGTCCAACCGGCGCGGCTTCGAGCATTTCGCGCAGGAGGCGCTGGCCGCATCGCGCCAATTCGCGCTACCGATGTCCGCACTGATGCTGGACCTCGACCACTTCAAGCAGGTCAATGACGGTTACGGCCATGCCGCTGGCGATGCCGTGCTGCAGGAAATGGCCAGGCGCTGGAATAGCCTGATACGCGGCTCGGACCTGCTGGCACGCCTGGGCGGCGAGGAGTTCTGCCTGCTGCTGCCCAACACCCGGCTCGGCCAGGCGCAGCAGATCGCCGAAAAGCTGCGCCAGGCCTGTACCGCCAGTCCGGTGCCATGGCCCAGCGAAACAAGCCAGCAGTTGCTGAACGTCACGGTCAGCATAGGACTGGCCAGCAGCGACCAGCTCGAAGCGATCGATCTGCAGCGGCTGCTGCACGATGCCGACCAAGCGCTCTACGAGGCCAAGCACAGCGGCCGCAACCGGGTGGTGGCAAGGGCCACAACGCCCGAAAGTCCCTGAGGACTCCGGCCGCGCCCGATCGCGGACAATCGCCGCTCACGTTCAATCGGATCATCATGGCCATCTTGCTCGCGCCCATGGAGGGGCTGCTCGACTTTGCCCTGCGCGACACGCTCACGCGCATCGGCGGGATCTCGCTCTGCGTCTCGGAATTCATCCGCGTCACCGGCACGCTGCTGCCCGAACGCGCCTTTCGCCGCGTCGTGCCCGAGCTCGACCAGGGCGGCCGCACTCCGGCCGGCGTACCCGTGCGCGCCCAGCTGATGGGCTCCGACCCGGTCTGCCTGGCCGACAACGCGGCGCGACTCGCCAGCCTGGGGCCGGCCGGCATCGACCTGAACTTCGGCTGCCCGGCCAAGGTCGTCAACCGCCATGGCGGCGGCGCCGCGCTGCTGCAGGACCCCGAGCTGCTGCACCGCATCGTGTCGGCGGTGCGGCGCGCCGTGCCGGCCGCCATGCCGGTCTCGGCCAAGATGCGGCTGGGCTTCGACGACGACCGCCAGGCCGAGGTCTGCGCGCTGGCGATCGAGGCTGGCGGTGCCGACCAGCTGGTGGTGCATGCCCGCACCCGAGCGCAAGGCTACAAGCCGCCGGCCTACTGGCACCGGATCGCCGACATCTGCCAGGCGGTCAGGCTGCCGGTGGTGGCCAATGGCGAAATCTGGTCGGTCCAGGATGCCCGCGACTGCCTGCGGCAATCGGGCTGCACCGACCTGATGCTGGGCCGGGGCATGGTCGCCGACCCCGGGCTGGCGCTGGCCATCCTGGCCGACCAGGGCCGGCACGGCAGCCATGAGACCGGCTGGGCCGAGCTGCTGCCCCTGCTGGGCCATTTCTGGCAGCTGGTGCTCGAGCGCATCGAGCCACGCGCGCGGCCTGGCCGCATCAAGCAGTGGCTCAACTACCTGCGACAGCGCCACCCGGAAGCCGAGCAGGCCTACCAGCAGCTGCGGACCGTCAACGACCCGCGCATGATCGAGGCCTGGCTGAGCCGTCAATTGGACCCGCAACGGGTGCCCGTGCTGGCCTGCGCCTGAGCGACACCCCCACCCTTCAACGCACCAGCAGCCGTTCGAGCCAGGGCAGCAGCCAGGGCAAGGCAAACGAGGTCAGCAGCCCGTTGAGCCCCATGCCCAGCGCGGCGAAGGCGCCCGCCTGCTCGCTGAACTGGAACGCGCGCGCCGTGCCCAGGCCGTGCGCGGCCAGGCCGAGCGCGAAGCCGCGCACCGCATCGTCCTCGATCCGCAGCCGGCGGTAGAGCGCCTCGGCGCACAGCCCGCCGACCATGCCGGTCACGATCACCAGCACCGCCGTCAGCGAAGGCAGGCCGCCCAGGCGCTCTGTGACCGCCATCGCGATCGGCGTCGTGACGCTCTTGATCGCGAGCGAGACCCGCGACTCGTGACCCGCGCCGAACAGCGCTCCCAGACCCCAGCCCGAGACCGCCACCACCAGGGAGCCCAGGAGCAGCGCGCCCAGCAGCGGCAGGGTCATGACCCGCAGCCGGTGCCAGTTCGCGTAGAGCGGGATCGCCAGCGCGACCGTCGCCGGCCCGAGCAGGAAATGGATCAGCCCGGCGCCGTTCATGTAGCGGGCGTAGGGCGTGCCGCTGAGCAGCAACAGGGTCGAGAGCAGCGCGACCGCGATCAGCACCGGGTTGGCCAGCGGGTGGCCGCGCAGGCGCCGCTGCAGCCAGAGGCCGAACTGGTAGGCCAACAAGGTCAGCGCCAGCCACAGCAGCGGCAAGCCCGCCAGCCGCTCCCAGACCATCGCCGCGCGCTCCGGCATCGCTCAGCTCCGACCCGGCGTGTCGGGAGAACGACGCAACAGGGCGCGCAACAGCAGCGCGGTCACGGCCAGCGCCAGCAGCGTGCTCGCCAGCAGCGCCAGCGACAGGGGCAGCCATTCGCGCGCCAGCAACGCGCCGTGCAACACGACGCCGGCACCGGCCGGCACGAACAGCAGCGACAGATGCTGCAGCAGCTGGCCCGAGGTCTGGGCCAGGCGCCGACCCGGCCCGCCGCGCCACAGCAGGCCCAGCAACAGCAGCACCATGCCGGCGACCGGCCCGGGCAGCGGCCAGTCCAGCCACAGCACCAGCGCCTCGCCGGCGAGCTGGAACAGCAGCAGCCAGCCAAGACCCTGGATCATCGCCCGCTCCCGTTCACTGCAGCCGCTCAGCGCCGCTTGAGCCAGGTAACGAACTCAGGCCCGGTCTGGTCCTGCTGCAGCAGCTCGTTGCCGGTCTGCCTGGCAAAGGCCTGGAAATCACGCACCGAGCCGGCATCGGTGCAGATCACCTTGAGCACCTGGCCGCTTGCCATGCCGGCCAGCGCCTTCTTGGATTTGAGGATGGGCAGCGGACAGTTCAATCCGCGCGCGTCGAGTTCCAGATCGGCAATCATTGCTTGTGCTGACATGATGAAATTCCTGGCCAGGCGTCAGGCCGGGAACACGCCGGTCGACAGGTAGCGGTCGCCGCGGTCGCAGACGATGAAGGCGATCGTGGCGTCCTGCTCCCGGGCCGCGATCTGCTGCGCGACCCAGCAGGCGCCAGCCGCCGAGATCCCCGCGAAGATGCCCTCCTCGCGCGCCAGCCGGCGGCACATCTCCTCGGCATCGGCCTGGCTCACGTAGACCAGCTCGTCCACGGCCTTCGGGTCGTAGATCCTGGGCAGGTATTCCTCGGGCCACTTGCGGATGCCGGGGATGCGCGAGCCCTCGCTCGGCTGCGCGCCGATGATGCGGACCTCCGGGTTCTGCTCCTTCAGGAAGCGCGACACGCCGGTGATGGTGCCGGTGGTGCCCATCGCGCTGACGAAATGCGTGATGCGCCCGCGCGTCTGCTTCCAGAGCTCGGGTCCGGTGGTCTCGTAATGGATGCGCGGGTTGTCGGGGTTGGCGAACTGGTCGAGCACCTTGCCCTTGCCCTGCGCGACCATCTGGTCGGCCAGGTCGCGCGCGCACTCCATGCCGCCGCTCTTGGGCGTCAGGATCAGCTCGGCGCCGAAGGCCTTCATGGTCTGCGCGCGCTCGATGCTGAGGTCCTCGGGCATGATCAGCACCATGCGGTAGCCGCGCACGGCGGCGGCCATCGCCAGCGCGATGCCGGTGTTGCCCGAGGTCGCCTCGATCAGCGTGTCGCCGGGCGCGATCTCGCCGCGCTCCTCGGCACGCCGGATCATCGACAGCGCGGGGCGGTCCTTGACCGATCCGGCCGGGTTGTTGCCTTCGAGCTTGGCCAGCACCACGTTGCCGCGCTCGCGGTTGGACTCGGCACCGATGCGCTGCAGCGCGATCAGCGGCGTGTGGCCGATGGTGTCTTCCAGGGTCGGGTAGACGACGGGTTTCTTCCGGCTGCGGGGGGTCGCGCGTGTCATGGACTTTTTTCTTTGGAATGAGAGGGACAGTCCCATCACTGTGCCATAATTTGGGTCTCATTCCTGCCCGGGTGGCGAAATCGGTAGACGCAGGGGATTCAAAATCCCCCGCCGCAAGGTGTGTCGGTTCGAGTCCGACCCCGGGCACCAAATCTAAGGCCGCATGGTTCCGCAACCGTGCGGCCTTTCTCTTTTCTCCCTCTACGGGGCCGGGTTTCGCTTCCGGCGTGGTGCGCCTCGGTGCGCGTGCATCCGGGGCATTATGGGGGCACATTTGGGGGCATGAAATCGGAAACTGGGGGCACATGCTCAGAAGTGCCCCCGCCGATGGGGGCACCGGCTCACCCTGGCCAAGCTGGCGTACTGGCTGGCCACCTGCTGGCGCAGCCCGCCGCCTCGACCACGATCCGCACCAGGTGCAACAGCTCGACCAGGTACAGCAGCGGGACGCAGCCCGCCCCCGTGCCGCCTTCACTTAACCCCCTTAGGGCACCTCTCGCAACAGCCGGGCCACGCGGCCCGAACAACCCGCGCTCAACCTCACCAGGGAGGACCCATGACAGGGGGTGCCCCACTGGCTGCCCTGATGCCCCAGGTCTCCCGCCATGTGCCCCCATCGGCTGGATCTGATCAACCCACAAGCGTTAACCGTTCACCATTCACCATTCACCGTTCACCCTTTTCGTTCACCACGCACTAGGGCAACCACGTGGTCCGAATTACCCGCGCTTGTCCCCGATGGGGAGGACCCATGCCGGCGTGTAGGGACTTGTTGCGGGTGTTGCGTTGCGGTGTTGCCTATGCGGCAGATTGGCGGACTGGCGGCGTGGCGCAGCTCGCATCACCCGCGCTGGGCAAAGCCTTAGAGGACCCGCGACCCGCATCCCGTATCACTTTCATAACGGGATGAACTAGACCCCGCCTGTCCCCCCTTGAACTGACATCAGACGCTTGTTTTCTTCGGGGTGTCGTTCCGTTTTGACGGGAACCACGGGAACCTCCCTGTTAGTAACCAACTTAAACCATTGTCATAATTGAAGAAAATAGGTTCCCGTCACTGGTGGGAACCTGGGCGATTTTGACGGGAACCTGCCACTTTAGACGGGAACCTCGGTTGGCTGATTGCTCAATATTTCAGCAGAATAAGGACTTATTAACAGCATCCATAATAAGTTTTTTCCCTTATTCGATCTGGTGACGATGATTGCATCGAATTCCAGCGCGGAAGGGAATCCGCCCACGCCGCCCTATCGCGGCCCGTAAAAATTTCATTTAAATCAGAATGAAATGCTAAGGCGCGGGCAGCGAAACCGCCCGACCAGCTCACCTGATTCGACCGGGGACAGCACCGCAACCCGGCCGCACCGCAGGCGCTCAAGCCCTCGGCAGGCCGGCCGGCTGGGGTTGCCTTGACCCGCAGCGGATCGCCGCCCATGGCTCGATCTGGCAGGGCTGCCGGCGGTAGTCGCTGCTCACGCGGCCGGGTTCCCGGCAGGCGCTCGACCAGGAGCACCGGCACCAGCAAGGGCAGGCACGCGGCCGGCAGCAGCCACCACGGCCGCACCACAGCCGCTCAGGCCCTCGACAGGCCGGCCGGCTGGGGCTGCCTTGACCCGCAGCGGATCGCCGCCCATGGCTCGATCTGGCAAGGCTGCCGGCGGTGGTCGCTGCTCAGGCGGACGGGTTCCCGGCAGGCGCTCGACCAGGAACACCAGCACCAGCAAGGGAAGCCACCCGGCCAGCTTGACCAGGAGCAGCGCCAGCCGCTCGACCGGCAGGCCCGGCCAGGAACGAAAAACCCGGCACGGGCCGGGTTTGGACTTGGCTGATCTGGTGATCCGGCACCAGCGGTAGCCGTTGCCGGGACGCCTTCACAGCTCAAGCTCGAAGATTTTGGCCGGGATGTGATAGCAGCGGGATTGCCCGACGCCGGGCAGCTTGACCTTTTTGGCGTGCCGGCCCGGCTCGTTCATCATCAGGCAGCCATGATCGGCCAGCACCTTACAGACGGCCTCGAAGTCGAAGCCCTTGCATACCTCGCCCCGGAACACCTCGGGCAGGATGAAGAATTCGGCTGATACGCTCTCACCGCTCAGGGGGGTGATGCGCTCGCCATAGTTGCGCTCGTGCTCGGCATCGGTCTTGATCGGCTCGCCGCGCTCATTGACCATGCGCCGAAAGCCAGCCCGCATCAAGGTCTTTGCGCTATGGTCATCGGCTGCCCGGTGCCACCAGGTGAACCGGCCTTCGCCGTGCGATGACAGGAAGCCTTGCACCTGCCGCAGCATGGCGGAAACCTCGCTATTGCCCGTGCCACCACGGGCGGCCAGCCAGGCATTGAAGCAGGCCCGGGCCGCCTTCTCGCTCTCGCCCTTGGGCCAGCCCGTCAGGCCGGCAACGGTCGCCAGCTCGCCCGCCGCCCCGACCAAGGCGAAGCGTGCCCCCACCCGTTGCACCTGCCCGCCGGCCAGCTCGGGCACCATGGACAGCATCAGGTCATTGGACAGCTCGCGGATGCGGGCCTTGAGCGTGCCAGTGTTCGCGGTCAACCACTGCAACCACTCGCGGCCAACGGCCCCATACACCGCCGCCGCCTGGGCCGTCGCATGGCTGGAAAACGCCGCCCCGCCTTCCTGGTCGTGCAGCCACTCAAAAGCCCCCAGCCCCAAGCCCGCATCGGCTGGAATGTCCGCCATGCGGATTTCCTGCCCGGCCCGCGTGCGCTTCATGCCTTCGGCCATGTGATCGGCTAGCCCCAGCTCGCCAGCGGACAGGAACAGCAGCCGCCAGGACAGGCGCGGCCTTGCCGCCCCGTTGCGGGTTGCTCGGGCCTTGCTCTGCTCGTTGGCCAGCATGTAGGCGCATTCGCCGGCCGTCTTGGGGTCCACCTGGGCCAGCTCGTCCAGGATCAGCAGCAAGTCGGAATGCTGCGCCGCGATGGCTTCCAAGGCGTTGTCGGTCGTGCGCCAGCGTTGCAGGTAGCTTGATCCGCCCCAGACGCTCGCGGCCAGCTTGAGCGCGGTAGTCTTGCCGCTGCTGCTGTCGCCCCGGAAGTGGAAACCGCCCGACTCGACCCCGGCCGGGCGCAGCAGCGGCCCGGCAAAGGCGCAGGACACTGCAAAGGCCAGCCGGGTATTGCCGGCACACAGCGCCGCCACGCGGTCCCGCCACTGGCCTGCCGTGCCCCGCGTGCGGATCGTGTTTTCCATGGCGCTGTCGGTCTGGAACACGATCCGTTCGTCATCGTCGCCAATGGTTTCATGGGGCAGCACGAAGGCGCGGCCATGCCAGCCGGTCTTGTCGGTACACAGCGCGTTCTCGTCGGGCTGCCGGGTCTGTATGTATTGCGTCAGCAGGTTGCGGGCGCGGGGACTCGCCGCGATCCTCAAGCCCATGTTCAGCAGCGCGGCCCGGTACTCGCCGCCGTCGCCGCTCAACATCCGGGCCGGCATAGCCCATTGCTTAGGCCGGCCTTGAGGATCGGCAAAGGTCAGCAGGTAGCCCCAGCCGTTGCCGTCCTGATCGCGGGTCAGCGCCTCGACATCCAGGCGGCTGCATACAAATTCCGGCTTGGTCGGGTTGCCGTCACGGTCCACGCCGTGATGCAGCACGCCGGCATCGGTCACGTCGAAGCGGTCCCAGTCGGGTGCGTCATCATCGGCAGCAGGCCGGGCGCTTTTCGCCTTGGTCGGGCGCGAAGGCTTGCCGGCCGGGCTGGTCGCGGCCTGGGCTGTCGCCAGTCGTACCCGGTGGGCATCTATGCCGGTTTGCACGATCTCGCGCACCGCTGCCAGCCCAGCCGGGCCGCCGTGGTGGGCGTGCAAGTCGTTGAAGTCGAAATTCTGGCCGGGCGCAAGCCCTTCGGGGGGAAACAAGGCCAGCCCGTTGACCGCCTTTGCCGCTGCCGTCGCAGCAATGCGGCCGATGTTCTTGCCGGTGCGGGCTTCGGTCTCTTGATCGTCGTCGCCGCAGGCAATCAGCAGCGCGGCCGGGTACTGCTCCCGCAGGGCACGGGCAGCCTTGCCCAGATTACCGGAATTGAAGGCGACCGCCACGGGGTAGCCCGTGGCCTCATGCAAGGTTGCGCCCGTCGCATAGCCTTCAGCCAGCAGCAGCACAGCGCCAGGATCGGCAGGGGTCGTGCCAAACAGGTGCCGCAGGCCGGAAACCCGGCCGCCAAACGGAAATCGCTTTTCCTCACCATCGGCGGGCTTCACGGGCGCGATGCGTTGCACATTCCACAGCTTGCCGGCAGCATCCCGCAGCGGCACCAGCAACCAGCCATCACGCGCAAAGCGCAGGCCGTGGGCTTGAACCCCCTTGCGGGTCAGATAGGCGCTCTCGCCGGCTTCGCTGGCGGCCGCCCATTGGGTTGCGGCCTTGATCGCCATTTGCTCATGCTTGGCGGCCTTCTGCTCGCTTTCGGCCCGGTTGCGCTCGGCACGTTCGCGGGCGTGGCGGGCCGCTGCCTCTGGGTCGGGTGGGGCTGGCGCGGTGTCGCCTTGTGGGAAGGTGAAACCGTGCGACTTAGCCAGGAACCACAGCGTCCCAATGCTCACGCCGCCGCCGGCCTTGATGCTGCGCCATGTGTCCTTGGTGGCCTTGGCGTCGTACAGCTCGCCGGCCGTCTGGCTCCAGGCGTCGAACAGCTCGAAGCCCGTGCTGTCCGGGTATTCGGATTTGATCGCCATGGCCACCCTGGCCCATTCCTCGCGGGAAATGGCCGCCGACAGGTGCGCCAGGGCCGCCCGGATCAGTTCGGGCGTGATGTGATGGTGTTGGGTCATTGGGTGCCGAATAGATCGAGCTGGGGGCCGCTCTTGGGCCGATAGATCAGGGTGAAGGTGTGAAGGTGCGGACCATGCGGGTATGGGTACCCCCGACACAGGCCACCTCACGCCAGCCTCTTTGCAGGCCATAGCCCAGGTTGGGCATTTCGGACAGAACCTTGGTGATGCTGCCCACGTCGGCGCAGGCGTCGATTTCCTTGGCGGTCTGGTCGTGGTAGCGTTCCAGGTAGTCCGCCACGCGGGCAGCCTGGTCGGATCGCGTGTCGCTGGGTAAGTGTTTGATTGCCATGCTCTGGCCTTGGTGATGGGTGCCAGGGAAGCGACAGCCGCCGCTTCCTGCTGGCGCAGTGCCGCTCAGTGGGCGCTGTCTTCGTCTTGCAGCAATTCTCAATTTGGCCGAACGAGAGCAAACTGGAGGCGTAGAGACTTCTGACAGAGGCTGTCATGGCTGGAGTGGTCAAGGGCAAGACGCTGGATTTCGCGCAAGTGATGCATCGGGTGCGCG
>NZ_JAQTZS010000042.1 GCF_028687635.1 Malikia sp.
CTCTAAATCAGAGAAATGTATCCTTTGTTTCCCTCGTATTGAGCAAGGGTTGCCACCGGCATGTGCTCAACAATGTGTCGGACGTATCCGTTTCGTAGGATTCTTGGATGATGAAGATTCACAAGTTTATAAATTGGTACACAAATATAAAGTAGCGATCGGATTGCGTTCAGATTACGGTACACAACCGAATGTATACTATATTCCTCCGACCGAATCTCCTGCTAAATTTGATGCAGAAGGTAAAATTATCGAAGGTTCAACGCGTCTTCCGATCGAAGAGCTTGAAAAACTATTCGGACCTGCGGTTCACGATTCAATCGCAACGTTGAAAGCAGAGATGAAAAAACGTAAAGAGACAGGTGTTAGCGAATTGCTCGATCTTTTGATCGCATATCAACACTCTGATATGTTCCGTTTGGACAACAACTACTATCAACAAGTAGCGAAAGAGAACAAACGTAATCCATTGGCTCCGGTAGACACACGTTATCTTGCCGGTAAGTTCACTAAAGTTGGAGGGCTCAACTAATGAAAAAGATTTTAACTTCTATCCTTTCATTGGGTCTTGCCGCTTCTGCAGCTTTGGCTGCGGATACGATCACCGCTGTTAAAGTGGCTGACGTTGCATCAGCTGATGCATGGTCAAAGGCTAAATTTTCAAGTGTAACACTTTACCCTCAAACTGCCATTCATATGAATGACAAAAAAGCAAATGAAGCTAATGCTGCTGATAAAGCAAAAAAAGCGGACATTGCAGCAGTCTATGACGGTAAAAACATCGCATTGATGGTTAAATGGGCTGACGGCACTAAAAGCGTACAAGGTGCCTATTCATCAGACACCTACAGTGACGGTTTTGCCGTTCAATTTGCCGGAGCGACTAAAGGTGCACAACCACTTCCATATATCGGAATGGGTTCAGCTGGGCGTCCTGTAGTGGTTCACTTGCAAAAATCGACTGCAAGTGTGTATGAGCCTAACGGAAACAAAGATGTTTCTACTCAGGTCAATCGTCAGCAAACAGGTATATTCGGTCAAGAGTTAGCCGATTATGATGCGAAAGTAGCTTCTTTGGCAAAAACCGACTATGAGCGTGTCTTTGTTGCAGAAGGGTTCCGTTCATTAACAGAGATCAAAGACGGTTCCGTTAAATCAAGCGCTTCTATGACCTATGGTAACAATGGTTGGAGCGGAACTGTGACTCGTGCACTTAAAGATGATTATGTTAATTTCAAAGGGACGGTTCCGGTTGCTATCGCAGTTTGGGACGGTGCAAAAATGGGACGTAACGGTATCAAAAACCTTTCAGGATGGGTATCCGTCAATCTAGAAGGGCAAAAACCCGATGCAAAAATTGTAGCTGAAACGACTGAAGAGTCAAAAGGCGATGCTGCAAAAGGTAAAGAAGCGGTTGCCGCTAATGGTTGTGCAGGATGTCACCAAGTTACTTCAAGTGATGCTCCAAATACAATGGCTCCATCTTTGGCAAATGTAGGCGGATATTCAACGGTAGCGTATCTACGTGAGTCAATCTTAAAACCGTCTGCGGTTGTTGTACCAGGTTATAATCGTAATGCACATAGTAATACACCTTGGTATACAATTGAAAAAGGTAAACGCGTTTCAACGATGACTGACTTCAGTTTCTTGGATAAAAAGACTGTTAATGACATCGTAGCGTACCTCAAAACACTCAAAGCGGAGGTAGAATAATGAAAAAGATTGCATTGTTATGCGCCGTGCTGGTATTCAGTGCGTTTGCAGGTGAGCCTGAGGGTCAAGAATTCGACGGATTGTTGACCACTCCAGGTTGTGCGGCTGAAGGTTCGTTTTCAAGTTGTTATTTAGAAAATTACAGCTGCGGATCAGATGGATGTTTTAGAAAAAATGAGCCAGCTTCTATGAAAAAAGTACCATTGGCATTGTGGCAGCACAATACCGGTAAAACATACATCGTAGATGTAACAAAACTTAAAGCATCAGAACTTGGAGAAGGGTATAATAGAAACGGTGTTATTATCGTAGGAACGCTTGATGAAGCGACTAATACGATTCATGCCACTGAGTTTAAAGCTCCTCCTCCACCTAAAAAGTCATTTTTCAAAGGGTGTTTATAACACCAGCCTAACCCCCTTTGGGGTTAGAGTCTTAATTATCTAAACTTTGCTGTCTCAAAGTCCTCATATGACACAATCCCTTACTTTTTTTAGGAACACTTGAATGAATAATGAATACCGTCTTTATATCTATGCCTTTTTATCGCGTGTAATGAGTAATATCCCTGACCGTCGTTTTATCCATGATCTTATAAGCAATGATGCACTCTTAGAGATTATCGGTGAAGAGACGAAAGAGTGGATGAAGGCAACAGATGTCGAAGCATTGTACGATGCGTTAAATATAGATTATACATCCATGTTCATCCTTAATACTCAGCCTGTAGAATCGTTTGTTTTGGATGCTAAAAATGAGACCCTTGTCGGATTGCAAAACCCGGTTATGGGATTTTATTTTTCACATGGGTTTGAGGTGAATATGAATCAAACAGATATTATGGCTCCGGATCATTTGGGGATTGAGCTGGCATTTATGCAGACGCTGATTTATCGTAATGAGACTCAGCCTCAGAGCAAGTTTTTGGAAGATCATATTATCCCATGGGTCATTCCTTATATGATGGGGATGAGAAGTATGGCTGACACCCCTTTTTACAGAGATATATGCGATTTCACCGTTGAATTTATAAGTGCGGATTTTGAATATTTATCACAAAGTGCAACACATGGGTAACATGAATTTCATCCAAAAGAGTAACCTCTTTAGTTTCACGGCTACACGATGTTTGCGTAATGAATATTTTCATAATGATTGTCAAATATGTATCGATCTATGTCCAAAGGGGGCCTTTCACATCGTTCGCAACAAATTGACGCTTTTTGAAAACGAATGTGTCGGCTGTGCGGGATGTATCGGAAGCTGTCCTACTGAAGCTTTGGAGATTGAGAGTTTTGATCCTAATGGTTTTTCGGCATCGTATCAGGATCAAAAAGAGACAACACTTTCATGTAAAATCTCAACGCCGTGTTTAGGTGTTTTTGATGTCGAACATTATGCCGTCATGGCATTACGTTCAAATAGAAGCGTACAATGTGATCTGAGTCATTGTGAGGGGTGTGTCCTGAACCAAAACGGTATACTCGCTGGATCAATCCGTTCAACGATCGAAGAGGCTAACGTATTGTTAGAACAAATTGGGGTAGAGTACCGTATTGATACGATCGATATTAAAGAAGAGCAGAGTGAGCGCCGTGCGCTATTTCGAAAAGGGATTGAAAAGGTTAAAACATCTATTGTGAACACAAATGAGTCTCAAGCTCATATTGCGATGACAACAGCACATCATAAGCTTCCAGATATGAAAATGCCGCTCAAGCGTATTTTGCTCAAAAACTCTCTTAAAGAACGTGTAGGGGATATGGAGAAAACAACTTTTGAGGGGTCAAGTTCTTTATTTTTCAATAAGCAAATCGATTTTCTAAGCTGTACTAATTGTGGAGAGTGTACACAGTTTTGCCCGACGGACGCCCTTTTCCCTACATCCGATAAGCAAGGTATCTTTTTTAGTCAAGGAAAATGTATCGGATGCGGGATTTGTGAAGATATTTGTAAACCTAAAGCTATCAGTGCCAAAAATGAATTTGATTTTGTGAGTATCGCGTTCGAGAGAGCGGAGCAATTGGTTCATTATGATATGGTGATGTGTCATGAGTGCAGATGCCCCTTCCCGTATAAAGGGGGAGATCCTATTTGTGATCGATGTGACAGTTATACGAAGCAGTTTAAAAACATGTTTACTATGGCTAAAGATTTATAACCTACTTCTTCTCCATAGCGTCTTTAGCACCTTTAATTGCACCGTTCATGGCTGACTTGGCAACACTCCATGCACGTACTCCGATTGCCTTGGCTTCTTGTGCCGATTTGGAATTTAGAAGTTTTGACCCCTGCATCGTCACGCCTCGTTTAATTTTTGAAAGACGGTCGCGTAAGAGCTCAACCGTCTCTTTTGAGAGATTTGTGAGTTCGTCTGACTCGAAATGGATGTCGTTGCTGATTCGCTCCAGACGTGAGATGATCACAGCTGAGTTATTTGCCTTGAGTGAATGAAGTACTTGTGTAAAGAGAGTATCTATTCGGTCAAGTTCAGTTTCAATTGTTTTATATTCATCGCGGTAGAGGGCTTTAACCTCTTCAGGAACATATAAAAGATACTGGTGGAATTTTGCAATGGATTTAATCAAGGCGCTTCGTATCCCCAAAAGAGTACCTTTGAAAATGCTGTCTGATTGATTAGGCGTGGCTTCGGCAATATTTATGGCACTTTGGAGAATACTTGATAAAATTCGGCGGATGCGCACTGCGTTAAGAACATTGGCATTGAGTGTTTCGAAGGTGATGTCTTTGATGATTTCATGCAAAGTATCTTCGATATCAGACCCTTTTTCAAGAGTTGTGATAATGGCGCTTTCGGTGATTTCTTCTAAGATATCGAGTAGATCTACAGATTGGAGTTTGACTTGATGCAGCTTTTCAAGCATCTCATCTGAGTTTCCGATATGCTTTTCGAGGGCATCAAATAAAGAGTATTTCAGATGCTGTAAATCTTCGCTTTTACGTACTATTTGTCTCTCTATACGCTCTTTCTGAGAAATAAGATCTTCAAGCTCATCATGCAGTGCATAGCCCTCTTCTTCCAACATAGCACTTGCAAGTATTTTCAATTCTTGAAGTGAGAGCCCCTGTGTACTCATAGCCCATTCCTTATTAAGGAGATCCACTACTAAAGAGACTTTGGTATCAATATCACTGTTCGGAAGGGTTCGATAATGGGTTTTGACATCGCGTTTAAGAGTTTCAAGATTCATTGTATTCCTTTATAACACCATTTTGACATGGGGATGCGCTTTGAGCGTTTCGTAAAAATAGGTACGTTCGTCTTCATTATGAACTAATAATTCTAAGTTCATGCTGATATATTTTCCACTTTTGCTGGTATTAGACGGATTGAGTGTATAAGTACGTTCCATGAAAATTTCCATGGCTGCTATTTCGATTCCTGCACGCTCATAAGCAACTATTTTATAACACCATGTGCATGGATATTCCAGTTCAAGCTTCTGGGGTATTTCGTTGATAATCTCCACTTTTGCCTCCTGATTTGGTTTCAAGCTGAATAGGGCCCAGCACCATAGATTTATCAATGGCTTTGAGCATATCGTAGATGGTTAGAAGCCCAATGCTGGTACCTGTAAG
>NZ_JAQTZS010000043.1 GCF_028687635.1 Malikia sp.
GCCCAACCTGTCTGTACCGAACAAATGGCTCAAAGAAGGAGATACTAAAATAGCATGAGAATCTAAAAATAAAGGATCGATTCTATATACAAAAGGACCGATAAAAGAGAAGAGAATTACTGCGACAAGCGCAGCAATACTAAAAAAAGGCATTAGGCTTTAATACCCAATAAGGTGGTCATCATTTGATCAATTGTCGTTATAACCTTAGCAGCCGCTCCATAGGACGTTTGATAACGGATCAGATTTGCCATCTCTTCATCAATATTGACGGCACTTATTGAATCCTGCTCTTGTTTGATTGCATTATACTGAGCCGTGATTGTATTATTACTCGTAATGGCAGAATTTGTTTTTGTCCCCACCTTTGTTACCATCGAGTCATAGTAATTATAGATAGTATCACTCGTAGTCGATAGACCGTTACTAAAATCGACTGATGCAAACTGCAAATTCACCATATCCATTGCTGTTTGATTGTCTCCGCTGCTAGGCATTTTAAAGGCATTGATTTGGGATGAATCGGATTTTAAATTGCTATTAAGGCTAATACTTTTTGCATTATTTCCATCTAAAAATCGGTTTACACCTGTCACTCCGGCAAAATTTGTTCCATTGTCTTCAATCGAAAACGTATATCCCTGCGAGGCAAATGAAGTAGACAAATCAATACTTAGCGTGTTTGCAGGGGTAGTAAATACAGGATTCAATATAGTGTTAATATCATTTAAAGCATTGTTATCGGCATTATCATCTTTTTGTGCTTTAAGTTGAGCGATAATACTGTTTGAAGTACCATCCGGCAGAAGGTTTGTAGCCGAAGCATTATCCATGACCGTTTGTTGATTAATTGTAATAGAACGACGGGCAACTTCCTTACCGTCAATATTGTATGCCACAACATCAAACGTTCCCTCTTTAAAATTTTCTCCGGTGCTAAGAAGAGATTCTGTGTTGGAAAATGAAAGGGGATTTGAGCGCATTTGTGAAGTTGCACTTTGAGCATAAACACTATTAGTCGCTTGAATAAGTCCTTTCGCAAAATTATCCATATTTGTAACCGTATCTTGCAAAATTCCATCTTCAAATTCACCATTTGAGCCAATTTTAGACCCTCTTAACTCCAAAAGTGCCCCGACTTTACCTGAAGTGATCTTGTCTGAAAAGGGGATTTTTGCTCCGTCTTGTCGCTGATAGTAAAGATCATTATAACCATTTTTATTTCCAGTTTTATCAATCCCTATCGGATGAAAACTACTACCGTCAACCAGATTAAATCCGCCTACTTGTATTGTATAACTTCCGTTTCCTTGAGATATATTGCTATCAACAGTATTGTTACTTGTAATCTGTCCTTCTGTAACCTTCGCACCTATCAAATTGGATAAAGTTAGCTCTAGTTGACCGCGTTGATCTCGTAAATCATTTGCATTATTAATCCCGTCTGATTCTGCTAGATTAATAGATTTATTCAAAGCTGCAATCTGTCCTGCAACACGATTAACCTCATCAATATTTACTGCAACCTGATCATTTAACGAGCTTTGAAGGTCTGTTATTTTTGAACGTGTTTGATTAATATTTTGCGTCAATGTTTGTGTCTGTTGAGCTAAGGAGACTTTTAATGATGCATTACCAGGATTATCCGCCAAAGATTGCCATGTATTGTAATAAGTTTGCAAATCATTTTTAATACCATTGTTCTGGATATCCGGAAAATAGGTAGAGAGTTCTTGAAGATTTTTTTTCATCTCATCCGAATACGACTTGTTTTGAGAAGCAGATTTATACCGGTTATAGACAAAACTGTCAAAAATACGGGTAATTTCAGTAATTTGTACCCCGTTTCCGCGCTGTCCCGGATCAATACTGATCGGCGTAGCCGCAGCAGTCACAACACGCTGACGTGTATATCCTGGTGTTTCAGCATTGGAAATATTATGTCCTGTAGTATCAATCCCAACTTGTGCCGCGTTAAGACCGCTGTATCCGATATGCAATGCATTAAAAATTGATGCCATATTATGCTCGCACTTCCAAAAATGATCCTTCAGAAGAAGCTACTCTTTGATAACCTTCCATTTGCGTCGGAACGACCCGTTCAAGAAGTGTATTGTAAAAAGCTCCGACACTTAATACCATTTTTGCATATTGCTGATTAATCTCACGCAGTTCTGAGAGATGCTCTTTGAGAGAATCGAGTTGTTGATGTTGTTCATTATTTAAAAGCTCTGAGAGTGGTTTAGAAGGTTCCGCCGTCATAAGTTTTGATATTTCACGATCTATCATCGCTTTCTTTTGTTCAAAACTTTTAATTTTCTCTTCTTTAATCGCCAAACGTTCAAACTGAGGATTGTGTTTCGCCTCTTTGATATCAGTAATATCTTCCTGCGATAAAGAAATAAGAGATTCAAGATCTTTGATAGCACTCTGCAATTGATAAGACAACATCATAAACTCCTATGCTTTAGGTTAGCTCTTTAGCGATACGCTTGGCTAACGCTTCGATATCGACACGATATGCCCCTTTTTCGATAGACGCTTTTAGCGCATCGACTCGGCTTGTGTCACCTTGTTTCGTAATAGATTGCGTGGATTTCTCCTGCTCTTTGGTTTTTAATGATGGTTCTTGGTATGCTGCTTTAACGAGCGAGCCGTTCACACTTGAAATCATGCTGAATCCTTAGTTATCCGTTTATGATGTATACACACCATATCGGCAAAAACCATCATAAATTTAGCCTATTGTCCTGTTTTGATCCCTTTTTGACTAAGATTTTCAAATAACATTTGAGAAAATCCAAATCCTCCGGCACTTGCATTGCAAAGTTCATCCCGATACATCGACTTAAAAATTTTATCTCCCGGATCGTTAGTAGTGCTAAAAAGATTTTTTTCATCTTTCATCGCTTCATCCATCATCATCTTCACAATAATAGCTTCGAACTGATCCGTTTTTTCGCGTAAAGCTTTATCACCCTCTTTGGTTCCTACTGTAGGGAGCGGTTTTTGATATTGCACTGTTGAGATATCCATCAGATGACCTCCAAATCTACTGAAATTGCTCCGGCACTTTTCATCGCTTGGAAAATTGAAATCATCTCTTTAGGGGTGGCTCCGAGCTTTTGGAGCGAACGGGCAATATTGGCAACCGTTGTTGTCCCTTTTTCGGTATAAACTTCATTTTCATTCAGCCCTATAACAAGACTTTTATCCATAGTAACGCTTCCGGCAGGTTTCGATACGGCATTTTGAGAAAGAATCTTAACCGTCATGTCCCCTTGCGTAACCACTACAGGTTGTACCTCAACATCAACTCCGGCAACGATCGTTCCGGTTCGTTCGTTGATAATAATCTTTTGATCCTGTGCATAATTGATATCTAAATTTTGGACTTCAGCTAAAAACTCAACCATTGTTTTATTCGCAGGAAGTTCTAAATTGATTGTTCTTGGATCGATTGCGGTCGCAATTGAAGAGTGGTATTTTGCATTGATTACATTTTGAATTGCAACAGCATTGGTAAAGTTGGATGATTTAAGTGACAGTGTCGCAGTGTGCATATGAACCATATCTTGATTAATTTCACGCTCAACCAATCCGCCACCGTATACTAATCCCACGGTCGGATGCGATTCCGCACCTGCACCTTTTTCATTTTTTCCGCCAATACTGATAGGCCCTTGTGCTAAAGCATAAATTTTACCGTCTACCCCTTTGAGTGGAGTCATAAGTAATGTACCACCCTCTAGTGATTTCGCATCACCG
Source organism: Malikia sp. (assembly GCF_028687635.1). GTDB lineage: Bacteria > Pseudomonadota > Gammaproteobacteria > Burkholderiales > Burkholderiaceae_C > Malikia. The sequence continues at coordinate 3,769 of NZ_JAQTZS010000043.1, forward strand.
ATAGAAGAGACGGTTACATCAAGAGCATCTCCCCGACGAGCAAAAGGGGCAAATTTTGCCGTCACAACGACAGCCGCAACGTTTTTAGATTTGATATCTACCGGATTCATATCGATGTTCATTGCTTTAAGCATATTAGCAATCGATTGGAGGGTAAATTTAGAGGTTGTACCATCCCCCGTTTTTTTCAAACCGACGACAAGAGAATAGCCGATGATCTGATTGTCGCGAACACCGACAACATTAGTGACTTCACTGATACGTGCGGCTTGAGAAAAAGTGATTAAGCAAAAAAGGGCAATTAAAATTCTCATATTTATCCTTGTAGTTACAAAGGATAAAGCAAAGTTTATTCCATAATGGATTTATGCGTAATAGGTAAGAGACGTTTTTCCGAAGCGTTTAGATTTGAGACGGTTGAAATGACCGATAGCATCCGGTAATTCCAGAGTACTCATATGTTCGATAACGATCAATGTTGCCATTTCCAACGGAAATGAAGCGATCATATCGATTGTTTTATCATATATTTCTTCCATCCCTTCACGAAATGCGAACGGAGGATCGACGTAAATAAAAGCGCTCTCACCTAATGATGAAAGCCGTTTTTTTACCTGGTTGATGGTGCTAAAACTATCCCCTTCAAACACTTCACAGCTACTCGGATCGGTTTGAGCAATATTTTCGCGCAACGTACGAATCGCATCGCGGTCTTTTTCCATAAAGATCACTCTTTTAGCTCCTCGGCTGAGAGCTTCAAGACCAATCGATCCGCTTCCTGAGAAAACTTCGACCAAAACAGCATCTATAATATCAAATTGAAGTGTATTGAAAAAAGACTCCAAAACAATCGCTTTTGAACTGCGTGTCGTCTCTTTTGAAGGGAGTTTTAACGTTTTACCTTTGTATTTCCCGGCAATAATTTTTTTTGTAATGGTTGGACTATTTTTCATAAAATGCTCGAATCGCCTTAATAATATTAGCTTGATATTCACGGGTCAGTTTGTCGATATGACGTTCCAAAATTTCAAAACTGACTGCTTCTTCCGGGAGTGGACTCGGTTCTTCTTCCAGCGACTCAAAAGATTTCTGCTTGATTGCTTCATACTTTTGCGTCAATGCATGAAGCAGCTGTGCTTTGGAAAAAGGTTTAACCAAGTCACACGATCCATTGACACCGATGACAAATGTCGGGTGTACATCATCTCGAATATCTTTGTCCCGAATCAATATATCGCATTGTCGGATAGAGCTCAAATGCCCTTCGAGGAAAAGTTCCAATGAACGCTGCA
>NZ_JAQTZS010000010.1 GCF_028687635.1 Malikia sp.
ACCGTGACCGCTGTCTCTTCCGTATCCAGCGTGCCATCGGTGGCCACGTAGCTGAAGCTGGCCTCGCCGTTGAAGCCGGCGTCCGGCGTGAAGGTGACCGTGCCGTCCTCGTTGAGCACCACCGTGCCGCCCGTGCCGCTCGTGACCGACTTGATCGTCAGCGGGTTGCCATCGGCATCGGTGTCGTTGCCCAGCAGATCCTCTGCGGTGTACGTCACTTCCGTATCTTCGGCCGCCTCCAGGCTGTCGGCCAGGCCCACCGGCGCATGATTGGCATCAGTGGGGTCGCCGTAGCTGGTGCCTTTGACCGTGATCGAAAGCCTCTGGGTCGCCAAGGCGCCATCTGCGGTCTTGACGGTGTAGGTGAAATCGTCCAAGCCGATCTTGCCGGCTAGCACGTTGTCGGCGTTGTCACCGCCCGGCACGTAGCTATAGTCGCCCGACTTCTGCACGATCAGCGTGCCGTACTTGCCCATCACGACCACGCTGCCATCGGCCGAATCAGACACCAGCGTGCCGTTGACCGAGTACAAGCTGGCGCCATCCGGCAATTCGCCGTCATTGTCCAGCAGGTTGCCCTTGATCGCTTCGGCCTGCTGCTCGGTCACCGTCGCGGTGTCCTTGACCAGATTCAGGCCGACAAGCGAGTTGACGATGCCGTACCCGCTCTCCTCCGCCGCATTCTCCAGGTCACCGATATCGCCAAGAAGCGCGTTCAGGCTATCCAGACTGGTCGCGTTCTTCAGCAGCGTCTCAAGCTGGTCGTTGGTTTTTGCCAGCTGATCGGATTGTGTCGCGATCAGCGCGCTGAGATTGCTGGGCAGCGCGGCATTGACCGCGGCCGTGACCGCCGAGGCGCTCAGCGTCGCGCCGCCAGCGGTCGCCGTCTTGATGAGGTCGAAGGCATTGAAATTGCTGTCGAGCGCCGAGGCCAGCGACAGGCTGGTCGCGATCTTCGTTATATCGGCGATCGGCGTGCCCGCTGGCAGTGCCTTCATCACCGTCGCGGTGATCTTGAACGCCTGCGTCATCGCATCGCTGGCGCTGACGCCGGCCTGCTTGGCGTTGAGCGAGGCTTCGATCACGTTGCCGATCGAGATCGCCGCGGCGGTCATCTTCTGCGCCGCCGCCAGCGTCGCGGCGTTGGCCGTCCCGCTCTTGATCGCTTCGACGAAGTTGAACGAGCCCAGGTCAAGGTTCGCTGGCAGCCCCAGCATCGCCTTGAGCTCAGTCTCCGTGATCGCGCCCGACGCCACCAGGGTCGACAGCGGCGATACCACCGGGTTACCCGCCCCGTCGTTGGCCGACAGGGTCAGCGAGAACTTCTTGCCCGTGAAGGTATCGGTCGTCTGCTCGTCCGAGACGATGATGAACTTGGCGCCCGCGACCGACTGGTACGAGACATTGAGCGCGCCGTTCGCGTCGGTGCGGCCGAGGTACTCGCTCTCGTCGGCGACACCGTCCTTGTTCGTGTCGTAGTAGACCTTGGCGTTGTTCAGCGGACCGTCGATGACAGTCAGCGGCTTTTCGTTGAGATCGGTGACCGAGACGATGACGTCACGCGCGCTGCTGAGGTTGTCCTGGTCGGTCGCGATGACCTTGAAGCTGTAGCTCGACTTGGTCTCGAAATCGGCGGACGCCTTCAGCGTCACCGCGCCCGTCTTCGGGTCGATGTTGAGCAGCGCGCTGTCGGCGCCGGCCAGGCTGTAGACGATGGCGCTGCCTTCGACGTCGGTCGCCGTCGCCTGGTAGATCACCGTCTCGACCTTGGCGTTTTCATTGACGCTGCCGGTGCCTCCGCCGCTGAAGACGGGGGCGTCGTTGACCGGCGTCAGGTCCAGCGTCGCGCTGCCGGGCACCGTCGCCTGGCCGTCGCTGACCTGGTAGCTGAAGCTGACCGACGAGTCGTCGTTCAAAGCCGGTGTGTAGGTCCAGCTGCCGTCGCCGTTGTCGACCAGTTGGCCCTTGCCGCTGACGACCTTCAGATCGGTTACCTTTAGCAGGTTGCCATCGACATCCCTGGCATTGGACAGCAGGTCTTGCTGCGTGATCTTGCGACTATTGTCCTCGGGCAGCGGGGTAAGAGTGACACCGTCCGTTGTCGGCGCGTGGTTGACACTTCCACCACCGCCACCATCGCCCGATGCCAAGAGGGCGACAGGCGCCAGCGCGAGCAGGCCGAGGCCGAGTGGCGAGAAGGCAGCGATCGCCGCACCGGCACCCGCACTCGTACCGCCAGCCGTTGCGCCGGCTTCAGCCCCTGCCTCGGCACCGATCTTGCCGTCGGCGATGCTGCCCTCTGCCGGAGCCTCCGCCACCTCTTCCTGCGGGACGTCGGCCTTGTCCTTCGCCGGCTCGTCGGGCACGGGCGGCTCGGCCGGGTCGGCGGCGGCGACGGTATCGGCCGGCACCGCATCTTGCAGCTCCTTCGGGAGCTCGCCATCGGAGCGCAGTCGCTCGGGATCGGCGGGCTTATAGGCCTCTTCAGGCAGCGCCCGCGCGCCAGCCCAGACGGTATCGAGCAGCAGCAGACCGATGGCCGTGATGGCCAGATCACGCGAAGGGAACAAGCGACTGACTTGGGTACGGTACAGACGCGCGACGATTGCAGCTAGGCGATTTTTCATTTGAATTAGACCTTGAATAGTCTTTTCGAGGACGACAACTGGGAAGCGGCTATTTCGATCATTTCAGTGCCAAGAAAAAATCTAATAACGGCAAGTTAGTGGATTTTATTCTACGTCATTTCAAAAACGAACCGCCAAAACCGGCCTGCAAAAGGGCCATCGGGGGGTATTGATGTCATTTAGGTGTTTGTTTTCGTCCAGTAGTGCTGGGTGTCGTCGAAGGTCCACAGCTCCGTCGCGTCCCCGATCACCGCGACGACCGTGCGGATGCCCAAGTCGTACAGCGGCTGCTTGACACCGGAAGACTCCATGTCGTTTAGCGCATTGCTTAGCGTTGCCTCGTCGGCGACGATGCCGACGTCGAGCTGCGCCAGGTGGTTAAACAGCGACTTGGTAGCGGTCGTTCCGTCTTCTTTGACAAAAGATTGGAGCAATGTGCTCAGTTCGCTCAGATCTGTCCCGGTCCCGAGCTCGACCACGACATCGCTGGTCGAAGTGACCTTGTCGACTCCGAGATCGGCCATCGCCTTCAGGCTGGTCTGCAGCTGCGCGGCGCTGGTGTCGAGCCAGACCTCCGCTTGCGGCAGCGCGGTCAGCAGACCGGCGTCGTGCAGCGCGGCGGCCAGACCGTCGTCGATCGTGACCGAGGCACTCGCTTGGAGGTCGATCGAGTGGATGCCGGAAGTCTTCAGCGTATCCACCAGGGTGACCAGGTTGGCGCCGGTCAGGTCATCGGGCACCAGATCGACGTCGTTCTTGACGATATCGACTGCCTGCTCGAAGCGGGCCTGGCTGGCGGCCACCGAGTCGTCGACGCGCACGTCGAAGTCCAGGCCGGCGCTGATCAGCGCGCTGAGCGCCGCGTCGCTGGCCAGGTCGTCGAGCGCCAACTGGTCAACCGCGAGATGATCGACGCCGGCGGCGACGAGCGCACTCGCGACGCTCTGCAGGTCCTGCAGATCGCTGTGGCTGGCAACGGCCAGCGTGACATCGAGCGCCTGGTCTTCGTTTGTCGAGAGCTGTCCGCTCTGATCGGTGTCGCCGAACAGCGGCAGACCGGTCGCGCTGAGCGCGGCGCCGGTGCCCAGGTCCACCGTCAGGCTGTGCCCTGCGCTGGCCGCCAGCAGCACGTCGTCCACGCCGAGCTTTTGCAGGTCCTTCAGGCTCGTGCCCAGGTGCATGCCCGCCGCCGAGTTGATGTCGACCGAGATATGGTCAGCCGCAGCGAATGCGAGGCCCGCGTCGATCAGCTGCTGCGCCTGTGCGTCGCTCAGTGCGACCTGATTCACCAGACCGGCGCCGCGCAGCGCGCCCAGATCCGTCATCACGCCCGTCAGGTAGGCGCTGTCGCTCAGACCCGAGGTCAGATCGATGCTCACCGCGTCGATACCGGACGCCTGCAGATCACCGGCCAGCGCCGCCGCCTCGCCCAGCTGCGTCGCATCGGCGACCGCCAGCGTGACCTTGCCAGCGCCGATTTCGCTGCCCGTCAGCACGCCGTCGCTGTTGACGTCGATGCCGAAGGTCGGCAGGTCGGTTGCGACCAGCGCATCGACGTCGCCCAGGTCCACGGTCAGGCTGGCGCTCGCCTCGGCGCCCGCCAGCAGCACGTGGTCCACGCCCAGCTTCTGCAGGCTCTTCAGACTCGTGCCCAGGTGGGTGCCTGCCGCCGCGCCGAGCGCGATCGCATCGGCCGCCGCCGCGACTGCCAGACTCTCGCTGATCAGCAGCTGCGCGTCGCTCAGCACGATCTGGTTCACCAGACCGACACCGCTTAGCGCGTCCAGGCCATTCATCACACCCGTCAGATCGACGCTATTGGTGAGATCACTATGGGTCAGGTCGATCTTGACAGCATCGATACCGGCCGCATGCAGACCGCCAGCCAGCGCCGCCGCCTCGCCCAGCTGCGTCGCATCGCCCAAGGCGAGCGTCACATGAGCTGCGGCAAGCTCGTCTTGGATGAGTTCGCCGTCGCCGTCGATATCGCCAAACAGCAGACCGACTTCGTTCAGCGCGGCACCGCTGCCCAGATCCACCGTCACGCCACCCGGCAGCAGCTGCACGTTGTCCACGCCCAGCTTCTGCAGGTCTTTCAGGCTCTTGCCCAGGTGCATGTCTTGCGCCGTGTCGGCGTCGAGCCAAATGTTGTCAGCTGCCGCGAATTCGAGGCCCACGTCGATCAGCTGCCGCACCCGCGCATCGGTCAGCGTCACCTGGACGTCATTGTCCACGCCGCCCAGATCGATCCGAGTCGTCAGGCCCGCGTTGTGCAGCGCCGTCAGATCAGTCAGCCCCGTCTGCGACGCTTGCGTCAGCAGCGCCGACAGCGCTGCGTTGTAGTCGCCGTTCACGCTGGCCAGATTCACCATATGCACCACATCGATGCCCGCCGCGCTCAGACCGCCGGCCAGCTTCGCCGCCTCGCCCAGCTGCGTCGGGTTGGCGACCGTCAGCGTCACGTTGCCGGTGCCGATTTCGGTGTCATCCAGCTTGCCATTGCCGTTGCCATCGATGCCGAACCGCGACAGGTTGTCGGCGACCAGCGGGCTGCTTTCGCTACCCAGCGACAGCGTCAGGCTGTCCGGGCGGCCGTCGACATGGGTGATCCCCACACGGTCGATATCGATGGCCCGCTGCTGCAGCGCCTTGAGGCTCTCGCCCAGCGTGGTGCCCGAGCTGAAGATCAGGACTTCATCCTCGCCGTTGATCGTGATCGTCGCCTGGTTCGGCGTCGTCACGGTTCCGTCGGAAACCTGATAGCTGACCGTGATGACGGCCTGCTCGCCCTTGTCGTACTGCTGGTACGCGGCCGGATCGACCCGCAGCTGACCGCCCGACAGGCTCAGGCCCGCCGGCGCCGTGGCCGCGACGCCATTGATCTGGTAGCTGACGCCGCTGACGCTGAGCGTATCGCCGTCGATGTCGCTGGCGCCGGCCAGTAGATTCAGCGTATAGAGCGCATCGCTCTGCGTCTTGCTGCTGGTGATCGGCGTCGCGGTCGGCGCGTCGTTGACCGGCGTGAGGTCCAGTGTCGCCGTGCCGCCCACCGACTTCGGATCGGCCGTGCCTGGCTCTCCGCTGGTGCCGTTATCGGTGATGGTGTAGCCAAAGCTCACCGCCGTGTCGTCGTTCAAGGCCGGCGTGTAGGTCCAGCTGCCGTCGCCGTTGTCCGCCAGCGTGCCGCTGCCGGCCGTGATGGCCAGGGCGCTGGCCACCCGGGTGTCGTTTTCCACATCGGCCGCGTTGGCCAGCAGCTCGGCCTGGGTGATGGTCCGGGCACCGCTGTCTTCGGCTACCGCCGTCAGCGTCACCACGCTCGTCGTCGGCGCGTCGTTGACCGGCGTGAGGTCCAGCGTCGCCGTGCCAGCCACCGACTTCGGATCGGCCGTACCTGGCTCTCCGCTGGTGCCGTTGTCGGTAATGGTGTAGCCAAAGCTCACCGCCGTGTCGTCGTTCAAGGCCGGCGTGTAGGTCCAGCTGCCGTCGCCGTTGTCCACCAGCGTGCCCTTGCCGCCGGCCGTGATGGCCAGGTGGCTCACCGTCAGCTTGTGGTTCTCCAGATCAGCCGCGTTGGCCAGCAACTCCGTCTCCGTGATCGTGCGCGTGTCGTCTTCGGCCATCGCCGTCAGCGTCACCGCGCTGGTCGTGGGCGCGTCGTTGACCGGCGTGAGATCCAGCGTCGCCGTGCCAGCCACCGACTTCGGATCGGCCGTGCCTGGCTCTCCGCTGGTGCCGTTGTCGGTGATGGTGTAGCCAAAGCTCACCGCCGTGTCGTCGTTGGCCTCCGGCGTGTAGGTCCAGCTGCCGTCGCCGTTGTCCGCCAGCGTGCCCTTGCCGCCGGCCGTGATGACCAGGTTGCTCACCGTCAGCTTGTTGTTCTCCAGATCAGCCGCGTTGGCCAGCAGCTCGGCCTGGGTGATGGTCCGTGCAACGCCGTCTTCGGCAACCGCCACCAGCGTCACCGCGCTGGTCGTGGGCGCGTCGTTGACGGGCGTGACGTTGATCGTCAACGTCGCCGCCGCGCTGGTGTCGGCGCCACCGTTATCCGTGCCGCCGTTGTCGCGCGCCTTGAAGCCGATCGTCGCGTAGCCCGCGCCGTGGGCGTTGGCCGCCGGCGCGTAGACCAGCTGGCCCAGGTCGGCCGCCGCGATCGAGTCGCCGGCCTGGACGGCCGCGCCTTTGAACGTGAGCGTGCCCACTAGGGGCAACGCGGTGATGATGATGGCCTGCAGGCCGTTGGCCGGGCTGTCGCTGGCATCGGCAAAGCCAAAGTCCGCCGCCGCAAAAGTCTTGCTGCCGTCTTCGGGCACGGGCAGCGTTGTGCTCTGGCCGCTGGGCGCGTCGTTGACCGGCGTGAGGTCCAGCGTCGCCGTGCCGGCCACCGACTTCGGCGCGTCCTTCCCATCGGTCGTGCCGTTGTCGGTGATCGTGTAGCCAAAGCTCACCGACGTGTCGTCGTTGGCCTCCGGCGTGTAGGTCCAGCTGCCATTGCCGTTGTCGGCCAGCGCTCCCTTGCCCTTGGTGATGGCGAGGGCGCTGGCCACCAGCTTGTCGTTTTCCACATCGGTCGCTTTGCCCAGCAGCTCGGTCTGCGTGATCACGCGCGCGCCGCTGTCCTCGAGCACCGCCGTCAGCGTCACCACGCTCGTCGTCGGCGCGTCGTTGACCGACGTCACGTTGATCGTCAGCGTGCTGAGATCGCCTTCCGGCGTGCTGGGATCGTCATCGTCAAGGCCGTCAGTCACCGTGTAGCTCACCACCGGGAAGCCGCCGTAGTAGTTGGCCACCGGCTTGAAGCTGTAGTCGCCATTGGCACTGACCGTGATCTGGCCCTTGTCCTTCACGTCGTAGGCTGTACCCAGCGTGAAGGTGCTGCCCGCAGGCTCGTCCTTGATGCTGAAGGCCTTGATCGTCACCGGACCGTCGACGCTGCTGGTGCCCGTCAGCAGGTTGCCGGCGGCGGGGAAGTCCTCGCTCACGATCCGGGTTTCGTTGGCATCGCTGAAGTTGTCGTTGACCGGCGTGAGGTCCAGCGTCGCCGTGCCGGCCACCGACTTCGGCGCGTCCTTCCCATCGGTCGTGCCGTTGTCGGTGATCGTGTAGCCAAAGCTCACCGACGTGTCGTCGTTGGCCTCCGGCGTGTAGGTCCAGCTGCCATTGCCGTTGTCGGCCAGCGCTCCCTTGCCCTTGGTGATGGCGAGGGCGCTGGCCACCAGCTTGTCGTTTTCCACATCGGTCGCTTTGCCCAGCAGCTCGGTCTGCGTGATCACGCGCGCGCCGCTGTCCTCGAGCACCGCCGTCAGCGTCACCACGCTCGTCGTCGGCGCGTCGTTGACCGACGTCACGTTGATCGTCAGCGTGCTGAGATCGCCTTCCGGCGTGCTGGGATCGTCATCGTCAAGGCCGTCAGTCACCGTGTAGCTCACCACCGGGAAGCCGCCGTAGTAGTTGGCCACCGGCTTGAAGCTGTAGTCGCCATTGGCACTGACCGTGATCTGGCCCTTGTCCTTCACGTCGTAGGCTGTACCCAGCGTGAAGGTGCTGCCCGCAGGCTCGTCCTTGATGCTGAAGGCCTTGATCGTCACCGGACCGTCGACGCTGCTGGTGCCCGTCAGCAGGTTGCCGCTGGCGGTGCCGTCCTCAAGCACGCTCGGGAGGATTTCGTTGTCGTCGCTGAAGTCGTCATTGACCGGCGTGACATTGATCGTCAGCGTCGCTGCCGTGCTGGTGTCGATGCCGCCATTGGCCGTGCCGCCGCTGTCCTGCACCTTGAAGCCGATGCTGGCGTAGCCCGCGCCGTTGGCGTTGGCCACCGGCGTGAAGACCAGTTTGCCAATGTCAATGTCGGCCACCGCGATCGCCTGATTCAGCGTCACGGGGCTGCCGTTGAGCTTGAGCGTGCCCGCCGTCGGCAGCGTGGTGATGAGCACCGACTTCAGCGTGTCACTCTCGCCGCTGGCGTCGGCAAAGCCGAAGTCGCTGGCCGCGAAAGTCTTGCCGCCGTCTTCGAGCATGGTCAGCGTCGCCGTCGTGCCGCGCGGCGCGTCATTGACCGCCGTGACTCTGATCGACAGCGTGCTGCTGACATCCGCGCCACTGCCGTCGGTGACGGTGTAGCTCACCACGGGGAAGCTGCCGTGGTGGTTGGTCGCCGGGGTGAAGCTGTAACTGCCGTCAGCATTGATGGTGATCGTGCCCTTGCCCACCACGGTGTGGGCCTGGCCCAGCGTGAAGGTACCCGTTTCGCCGGTGATGCTGAAGGCCTTGACCGTCACCGCGCCGTCGACGCTGCTGCTGTTGGTGAGCAGGTTGCCAGTGGTGATCGGGCTGTCCTCGAGCACGCTGAGCGTCTCGCTGTCATCCCTGACGTCGTCGTCGACAGCCGTGACGTTGATCGTCAGCGTCGCTGCCACGCTGGTGTCGATGCCGCCGTTGGCCGTGCCGCCGTTGTCCTGCACCTTGAAGCCGATGCTGGCGTAGCCCGCGCCGTTGACGTTGGCCACCGGCGCGTAGACCAGCTGGCCCAGGTTGGCCACCGCGATCGCCTGGTTGACCGTCACGTCAACGCCATTGAGCTTGAGCGTGCCCGCCGTCGGCAGCGTGGTGATGAGCACCGACTTCAGCGTGTCACTCTCGCCGCTGGCGTCGGCAAAGCCGAAGTCGCTGGCCGCGAAAGTCTTGCCGCCGTCTTCGAGCAGGGTCAGCGTCGCGCTCTGGCCACTGGGCGCTTCGTTGATTGCCGTGACGTTGATCGTCAGCGTCGCTGCCGCGCTGGTGTCGATGCCGCCATTGGCCGTGCCGCCGCTGTCCTGCACCTTGAAGCCGATGCTGGCGTAGCCCGCGCCGTTGGCGTTGGCCACCGGCGTGAAGACCAGCTGGCCCAGGTCGGCCGCCGCGATCGCCTGGTTGACCGTCACGTCAACGCCATTGAGCTTGAGCGTGCCCGCCGTCGGCAGCGTGGTGATGAGCACCGACTTCAGCGTGTCACTCTCGCCGCTGGCGTCGGCAAAGCCGAAGTCGCTGGCCGCGAAAGTCTTGCCGCCGTCTTCGAGCAGGGTCAGCGTCGCGCTCTGGCCACTGGGCGCTTCGTTGATTGCCGTGACGTTGATCGTCAGCGTCGCTGCCGCGCTGGTGTCGATGCCGCCATTGGCCGTGCCGCCGCTGTCCTGCACCTTGAAGCCGATGCTGGCGTAGCCCGCGCCGTTGGCGTTGGCCACCGGCGTGAAGACCAGCTGGCCCAGGTCGGCCGCCGCGATCGCCTGGTTGACCGTCACGTCAACGCCATTGAGCTTGAGCGTGCCCGCCGTCGGCAGCGTGGTGATGAGCACCGACTTCAGCGTGTCACTCTCGCCGCTGGCGTCGGCAAAGCCGAAGTCGCTGGCCGCGAAAGTCTTGCCGCCATCTTCGAGCAGGGTCAGCGTCGCGCTCTGGCCGCTGGGCACGTCGTTGACCGGCGTGAGGTCCAGGGTCGCCGTACCGGCCACCGCCTTCGGATCAGCCGCACCATTGGTCGTGCCGTTGTCGGTGATCGTGTAACCAAAGCTCACCGCCGTGTCGTCGTTGGCTGCCGGCTCGTAGGTCCAACTGCCGTTGCCGTTGTCGACCAGCGTTCCCTTGCCCGTGGTGATGGCCAGGGCGCTGGCCACCAGCGTGTTGTTTTCCACATCGATCGCGCTGCCCAACAGCTCGGCTTGCGTGATCACGCGCGCGCCGCTGTCCTCGGCGATCGCCGCCAGCATCACCGCGCCCGTCGTCGGCGAGTCGTTGACAAGCGCGACATTCACCGTCACCGTCGCCGGCACGCTGTCGAGCATGCCATCGGTGGCCACGTAGCTGAAGCTGGCCGCGCCGTTGAAGTTGGCGTTCGGCGTGAAGCTGACCGTGCCGTCCTGGTTCAGCACCACCGTGCCACCAATGCCGGCCGTCACGCTCTTGATGCTCAGCGGGTTGCCGTCGGCGTCGGTGTCGTTGCCCAGCAGCCGCGCTGCGGTGTAGGTCACCGTCTGGTCTTCGGTCGCCGCCAGGCTGTCGGCCACGCCCACCGGCGCGTCGTTGACCGCGCCCACGTTGACCGTCACCGTCGTCGCCGCCGCATCCAGCGCGCCGTCGGTGGCCACATAGCTGAAGCTGGCCGCGCCGTTGAAGTTGGCGTTCGGCGTGAAGCTGACCGTGCCGTCCTGGTTCAGCACCACCGTGCCGCCCGTGCCGGCCGTCACGCTCTTGATGCTCAGCGGGTTGCCGTCGGCGTCGGTGTCGTTGCCCAGCAGCCGGGCGGCGGTGTAGGTCACCGCCTGATCTTCGGTCGCCGCCAGCGTGTCGGCCACGCCCACTGGCGCGTGGTTGGCATCAGCGGGGTCGCCGTAGCCCGTGCCCGTGACCTCGATCGAAAGCCTCTGGGTCGCCAGGACGCCGTCCGAGTTCTTTACGGCGTAGGTGAAATCGTCCTGGCCGATCTTGCCGGCCAGCACGTTGTCGACGTTATCACCACCCGGCATGTAGCTGTAGTCGCCCGACTTGTGCACGGTCAGCGTGCCGTACTTACCCATCACGACCACGCTGCCATCGGCAGAATCAGGCACCAGCGTGCCGTTGATCGAGTACAGGCCGGTGCCCGCTGGCAGTTCGTCGTTGCTCAGCAGGTTGCCATGGATGGCTTCGGCCTGCTGCTCGATCACCGTCGCGCTGTCCTTGAGCAGGTTCAGGCCGGCAAACGAGTTGACGATACCGTACCCGCTCTCCTCTGCCGCATTCTCCAGCTGGTCGATATCGGCGAGAAGCGCGTTCAGGCTCTCCAGATTTCCCGCACTGAGCAACAGTGTCTCGATCTGACTATTGGTAGCTGCCAGCTGGTCGGATTGTGTCGCGATCAGCTCGCTGAGCTCGCTGAAATAGCTGACATGGCTGAGCAGCGCGGCTTTGACCGCCTGCGTGACCGCCGCCGCGCTTAGCGTCGCGCCGCCCTCGGTCTCCTTGGCGATGAAGTCGAAGGCGACGAAGCTGCTGTCCAACGTCGAGGCCAGCGACAGACTCGTCACAATCTTCGTGACATCGGCGATCGACGTGCGCGCCGGCAGTGCCTTCATCACCGTCGCGGTGATCGCGAACGCCTGTGTCATCTGCGCGCTGGTTTCACTTGGACTGAGCGTGCCGCCGTTGAGCGCCTGCTTGGCATTGAGCGCGGCCTCGATCACGTTGCCGATCGCGATCGCGGCGGCGGCCATCTTCTGCGCCGCGGCCAGCGTCGCGGCGTTGGCCGTCCCGCTCTGGATCGCTGCGACGAAGTTGAACGAGTCCAGAGTCTCACCCGCCGGCAGCACCAGACCCAATGCCTTCAGGAGTTCGGCTTCCGTGACCATGCCCGACGCGATCAGCGTCGACAGCGGCGACAGCACCTGGCCGGTAGTCGTCTGGTTATCGTTGGCCACCAGGGTCAGCGAGAACTTGTTGCCGGTGAACACGTCGACGGTGTCCTTATCCGACACGACGATGAACTTCGCGCCGGCCACCGGCTTGTACGAGATCTTGAGCGCGCCGTTCTCGTCGGTCTTGCCGAGTTTTTCGCTGTCGTCGGCGACACTGTCCTTGTTCGCGTCGTAGTAGACCCAGGCGTTCATCAGCGGGCCGTCGATGACGTTGATCGTCTTCTCGGTCAGATTGTTCACCGTGACGGTGATGTCGCGCGCGGGGTTGAGATTGCCATCGGTGGCGATGACCTGGAAGCTGTAGCTCGACTTGGTCTCGAAATCGGCGGACGCCTTCAGCGTGACCTTACCTGTAGTCGGGTCGATGTTGAGCAGCGCGCTGTCGGCACCGGCCAGGCTGTAGACGATGGCGCTGCCTTCGACGTCGGTCGCCGTCGCCTGGTAGATCACCGTCTCGACCTTGGCGTTCTCATCGACGCTGCCGGTGCCGCCGCCGCTGAAGACGGGGGCGTTGTTTTCGGTCAGATTGTTCACCGTGACGGTGATGTCGCGCACGGTGCCGAGGTCGCCATCGGCCGCGATGACCTGGAAGCTGTAGCTCGACTTGGTTTCGTAGTCGGCGGACGCCTTCAGCGTGACCTTACCGGTAGTCGGGTCGATGTTGAGCAGCGCGCTGTCGGCACCGGCCAGGCTGTAGACGATGGCGCTGCCTTCGACGTCGGTCGCCGTCGCCTGGTAGATCACCGTCTCGACCTTGGCGTTCTCATCGACGCTGCCGGTGCCGCCGCCGCTGAAGACGGGGGCGTTGTTTTTGGGAGTACCGCCACCGCCACCGCCACCGCCACCGCCACCGCCACCGCCACCGCCGAGCCCCAGGAGCGCGAGAGGCGCCAGCAAGACGGGATTGAATGGCAGGCCGACCGCTGCGGCGCCAGTCGCACCGGCTTGAGCCCCGATCTTGGCATCGGCGATGCTGCCCCCCGTCGCCTCTTCCTGCGGAACATCAGCCTGGTCCCCAGCCGGCCTGTCGATCTGCTCGACGAGCATGAGCAGTCCCAGCGGGTCGGCAGAGAGGGCTGCGGCCTCGGACGGCACCGCGTCTTGCGGCTCCTGCGGGAGCTCGTCATCGGAGCGCGACGGCTCGGGATTGGCGGGCGGATAGGCCTCTTCGGGCAGCGCGCGCGCGTCAGCCCAGACGGTATCGAGCAGCAGCAGACCGATGGCCGTGATGGCCAGATCGCGTGACGGAAACAGACGACTGACTTGGGTACGGTACAGACGCGCGACGATTGCAGCTAGGCGGTTTTTCATTTAAGCTAGAAAATAGATGGTGTTCTCTTGGATAACAACTGAAAAGCCGATATCCTTATCATTTATATGTCGGGGAAAATCCAATAACGGCAAGTTAATGGGGTTCATTCAGTTACCGTAAACCCTGCTTAATTCTTCTCTTTCATGCTCATACCTGCTCACGCACTGTGACGGCGTGACGAGAAGAGGCGCAGCCCTGTTCAAGCCGTGTGGGTTCGTGCCAGAATTATGCCGCCATGCTGATCGCGCACCAGATTGCCCTCGACCCGAACAACGCGCAGGCCACCTGTCTGGCCCGCGCGGCGGGCGTGGCGCGCTTTGCCTACAACTGGGCGCTGACCGAGTGGAAGCGCCAGTACGAGACCTGCAAACTGGATCCGACGCGGCCCAAGCCCTCGCAGGCGGCACTGCGCCGCCAGTTGAACGCCATCAAGAGCGAGCAGTTTTCCTGGATGCTCGAAGTCACCAAGAACGCCCCCCAGATGGCGATCATCCAGCTGGGCCAGACGTTCCAGAGCTTCTTCGCCGGCCGTGCCCGCTATCCGCAGTTCCGCGAGAAAAGCCGGCACGACCGCTTCAGTCTGAGCAACGACCAGTTCAGTCTCGACGCCTCGCTGGCAAAGTCCTGTCGGCTACCGTCTCGCGCGTGGCAGAGCGCTGGTTTGTCCAGGGCATGGTCAGGAACCGTCGCCTGGCCCGGTCGGTGGCCGACATGGGATTCTTCGAGTTCCGGCGGCAACTGGACTACAAGGCCTTGATGCGCGGCGGGCAAGTCATCGTCGCGGATCGCTGGTATCCCAGCAGCAAGACCTGCTCGGGCTGCGGGCACCAGCTCGATCAACTGCCGCTGTCGGTGCGCGAGTGGACCTGCCCGCACTGTGGCGCTGTCCATGACCGCGACGTGAACGCGGCAGTGAATCTCAAGAACATGGCCGTGAGTTCCACCGTGTCAGCCTGTGGAGAGGAAGGCGCTGGCCTTCGTCGCAAGACGAAGACGAAACCGGCCTCGGCGAAGCAGGAAGTCAGCTCCGCTGATCGCGGGATCAGGCGCGCGGCAGCGTGACGCCTTGCTGGCCCTGGTACTTGCCGCCACGGTCCTTGTAGCTGGTCTCGCAGACGTCGTCCTTGTCGCTCTCGAAGAACAGCACCTGGGCACAGCCCTCGCCGGCGTAGATCTTGGCCGGCAGCGGCGTGGTGTTGCTGAACTCCAGTGTCACATAGCCTTCCCACTCGGGCTCGAATGGCGTCACGTTGACGATGATGCCACAGCGCGCGTAAGTGCTTTTTCCCAGGCAGATGGTCAGCACGTTGCGCGGGATGCGGAAATACTCGATCGTGCGCGCCAGCGCGAAGCTGTTGGGCGGGATGATGCAGAAGTCGCCGTGGAAATCGACAAAGCTTTTCTCGTCGAAGTTCTTCGGGTCCACCACCGTGCTGTGGATGTTGGTGAAGACCTTGAACTCGGGCGCGCAGCGGATGTCGTAGCCATAGCTGCTGGTGCCATAGCTGATGACCTTCTTGCCGTCGACCTGACGCACCTGGCCCGGCTCGAAAGGCTCGATCATGCCGTGCTGCTCGGCCATGCGCCGGATCCATTTGTCGCTCTTGATGCTCATGCTTGACTCCAGTTGCACCCGATTGTAGGGGTCGCGCTCATTCGTGGCGCAGCGCCTCGATCGGGTCCAGCCGCGCCGCGCGCCGGGCCGGGAAGTAGCCAAACAGCACGCCGATGCCGGCCGAGAACACGAAGGCCAGCAGGTTGATCGCGGGCTGGAACACGTACGGCATGTCCATCACCCGCGCCAGGCCGAAGCCGGCCAAGGCGGCCAGCGCCATGCCGATCAGGCCACCCAGGCTCGACAGCACCACGGCCTCGACCAGGAACTGCAGCAGCACCTCGCGCTCAAGCGCGCCGATCGCCAGCCGCAGGCCGATCTCGCGCGTGCGCTCGGTCACGCTGACCAGCATGATGTTCATGATGCCGATGCCGCCGACCAGCAGGCTGACTGCGGCGACCGCGCCCAGCAGCGTGGTCATGATCCGGGTCGTGCCCGACAGGGTGTCGGCCAGCTGCTTGGTGTCGAGCACGTTGAAGTTGTTGTCCTCGCCCTCGGCCAGCTTGCGCCGCTCGCGCAGCAGCTCGGTGATGCCGGCGCTGACGCGGGCCGGGTCGCTGGCCTCCTGCATCGAGACCAGCAGGGTCTGGACCCGGGTGTTGCCGGTCACGCGCCGCTGCAGCGTCTTGATCGGCAGCAGCACCAGGTCATCCTGGTCGTTGCCGAAGGCGCCCTGCCCCTTCGACGCCAGCAGGCCTACCACCTCGCAGGACATCCGCTTGACGCGCAACGCCTCGCCGACGCCGCTGCGGCTGCCGTAGAGCTCGCGCCGCACCGTCTCGCCGATCAGGCAGACGGCAGCCCCCGCGCGCAACTCGTCGGCGCTGAACTCGCGCCCCTCGCGCAGCTGCCAGTTGCCGGTGGCCAGCCAGCCGTTGTGGCTGCCGATCACGCTGCTGCTCCAGTTGCGGCCGTTGGCGACCACCGTGGTGCTGGTGCGCGCCTCGGGCGCGACCGCGCGCACGCCGCCGATCTGGGTCGCGATCGCCTCGGCGTCCGGTTCGCGAAAGGACGGCGCGAAGGCGCCGCTGGCGCCAGGTCCACCCATCAGGCGCTGGCCGGGACGCACCTGCAGCAGGTTGCTGCCCAGGCCGGCGATCTGGTTCTGGATCGACAGCGTGGCGCCCTGGCCCAGCGTGACCATGGTGATCACCGCCGCGACGCCGATCACGATGCCGAGCACGGTCAGGAAGCTGCGCAGCAGGTTGCGCCGGATCGAGCGCCAGGCCAGCACCAGCGTGGTGAAGAACATCAGCGCGCCTCCGTCACAGCCGCTAGCCGCGCCGGCGGCAGGCCGACCCGATCCGGGTTCGGACCATCGCTGGCGATCCGGCCATCGACGAAGCGCACGATGCGCCCGGCGTAGGCCGCGATGTCGACCTCGTGCGTGACCATCAGCACCGTGATGCCCTGCTCCAGGTTCAGGCGCTGGATCAGCTCCATGATCTCGTGGCCGCGCTGGCTGTCGAGGTTGCCGGTCGGCTCGTCGGCCAGCAGCACCTGCGGCTGGGTCACGATGGCGCGCGCGATCGCGACCCGCTGCTGCTGGCCGCCCGAGAGCTCGGAAGGCAGGTGGCCGGCCCAGGACAGCAGGCCGACCTGCTCCAGCGCCCGCTGCGCGGCGGCATGGCGGGCGACGGCCGGCTCGCCACGGTAGACCAGCGGCAGCTCGACGTTCTCCAGCGCGGAGGTGCGCGCCAGCAGGTTGAAGCCCTGGAACACGAAGCCGAAGTAGCGCCGCCGCAAGCGGGCGCGCTCGTCGCGCGCCAGCGACTGCACCTCGACGCCACGGAACCAGTAGCGGCCGCTGCTGGGCTGGTCCAGCCCACCCAGGATGTTCATCGTGGTCGACTTGCCAGAGCCGCTGGGACCCATGATGGCGACAAACTCGCCGGCGGCGATGTCGAGGTCGACGCCCTTGAGCGCCTGGAACGCCGTCTCGCCCTGGCCGTAGGTCTTGCCGATGCCGCGCAGGCGGATCAGTGGCACGCCCGGCCCCGCCTCGGCGGTGTCGACCAGCGGGTTGACTTCCTCCCCGGCCTGAAGGCCGAGGATTCCTACCGGGTTGGTGCGCGCGCTAGACACGCATCAACCCTTCGGTGGGTTCCTGCTTCTTCGCGGCTGCGCGCTTCGCCCTCGCGGGCTTGGCGCGGCTGACTTCCGCTCCACAGGCTGCGGTCCCACGGGACCAGACCGCCAGTCCGGCGGCCAGAATGTTCTTCGCGGCGTTCGTGTCCGCGTTTTCAGTGTGACTGCAGGCCACGCAGGCAAAGACGCCTTGCGTCTGGCGGTTGTCGGCCGAGACATGGCCACAGTGGCTACAGCGCTGGCTGGTGTAGGCCGGGTTCACAGGCACCACGGCACCACCTCGGGCTGCGCACTTGTATGCGAGCTGGCGGCGGAACTCGGCCCAGCCTTGATCCAGGATCGCCCGGTTCAGTCCCGCCTTCTGTCGCACCTGCTTGCCCGGTGCCTCCACCGTGCCGGCGGCGCTGGCCGACATCGCCGCGACCTTCAGATCCTCGATGGCGATCACCGGGTGGCGATCTGCCAGTTCCGAGCTCAGCTTGTGCAGCCAGTCGCTGCGCTGCGCGGCGATGCGCGCATGGATACGGCTGAGCCGCCCCACGGCCTTGCGGCGGTTGCGCGAGCCCTTGACCTTGCGCGAGACGGCGCGCTGGTAGCGCTTGAGGCGGTGCTGCTGGCGCTCCAGCGCCTTGAGCGGCTCGATCTTCTGGTCGTCGCTGGTCGCCGCGAACAGGGCCACGCCCAGATCGATGCCCAGCGTCGGCGCCAGATCGGCGGCTGGCAACACGTCGGGCAGCTCGACCTGCAGCGACACGAACCAATGACCGCGCTCGCGGGTGACGGTGGCGTTGCGCGGTTCGCCGACCACGGGCTGCGACAGGCGCAGGCGCTGCCAACCCAGCTTGGGCAGCTTCACTCGGGCGTTGACAGGGTCCAGCGCGAACTGTTTCGGATCGGGGAAGCGCAAGCCCGGCTCCTGGCCGCGCCGCTTGAACTTGGGGTAGCCGCCCTGGCCCGCGAAGAAGCGCTGGTAGGCGGCTTCGAGCCGGCGCAGCGTCTGCTGCAGCGGATGGACCGGGGTTTCAGCGAGCCAACCGGTTTCGGGCGCGTGCCGCCATGCGGTGAGCCACTGACACATGGCTGCGTGCCCGGCGAACTTCTCGCCCGCCTCGCGCCGGCGCTGCTGCTCGGCGATCGCGGCATTCCACACCCAGCGGCACGAGCCGGCAAACCGGCGCAGGGCGCGCTCGGTGCCGGGCTTTGTGCGAAGCTGAAAGCGGAAAGCCTTGATCGACATGGGCAGGCTATCGTAGCAGCAAAGGTGGTCTGTGCTGTGATGGATGTGGTCCGCTGCGCGGGCCGGCGCTCTTGACCTCCCCCTGAAGGGGGAGGCTTGCCGCGCTCCTGGTCAAGGCTTGCTCCCGGCGCTGCGCTGGTCGGTGATGACCTGGTCACCTTCCTTGATGTCCCCCTCGACGACCTCGGTCATGCGCCCGTCGCTGATGCCGGTGCTGACGGCCACCGCGACCGGCTGGCTATCGCGCAACAGCCAGACCTTCTTGGCGCCGGCCTTGCTGTCGGCGCGCGCGGTCTTGCGCGCGCTGGCGGGCGGGCGCGGCATCATCATGGACAGCACGCTGCCGCCCTGCGCCTGGCCATTGACCGGCGTGAAGCGCAGCGCGGTGTTGGGCATCAGCAACACGCCCCGGCGCTCGGTCGCGACGATGTTGGCGCTGGCGGTCATGCCTGGGCGCAGGCTCAGGTCCTGGTTGTCGACCTCCAGGTAGGTGGTGTAGGTCACGACGTTGTCGGTCTTGGTCGGGCCGAAAGCCACCCGGGTGACCTCGGCCGGGTACTGGCGCGCGGGGTAGGCGCCGACGCTGAAGCGCGCCTTCTGGCCGACCTGGACCGCGCCGACATCGGCCTCGTCCACGCTGACCTCGACCCGCATGCGGCGCAGGTCCTCGGCGATCGTCATCAGCGTGACCGCCTGCAGCGAGGCCGCCACCGCGTTGCCGGGCTCGACCGAGCGCGACAGCACGACGCCGTTGATCGGCGAGCGGATCGAGCCCTTCGAGAGGTTGGTCTCGTCGGTCGACAGGGTGGCGCGGGCCTGCACGATGCCGGCGCGCGCGCTGTCCTCGCTGGCGCGGGCGCGCTCCAGCGCGGCGCGGCCGGCATCGAGCTCGGCCACCGACGGCACCTTGCCGCCCGACAGGCGCGCGACCTCCTCCAGCCGGGCCAGGCTGGCCTGCGATTCCTTGAGCGTGGCGGTGGCCAGCGCGAGCTGGGCCTGGGCCGCCGCCAGCGCGGCGCGCGAGCGGGCGACCTGGTCGGACAGCTTGGCGGTGTCGAGCTCGACCAGCAGCTGGCCTTGTCTCACCTTGTCGTTGACATCGACCGAGACGCGCCGCACGGTGCCCGACAGCTCGCTGCCGATGTTGACCGAGCGCGTCGGCTGCACCGTGCCGTTGGCCGAAACCGTCAGCGTGAGGTCGCCGCGCCCGACTGGCTCGGTCACGTAAAGCGGCTGGGCCTGTTGCGCCTGGCGCCCCGACCAGTAATAAAGGCCGGCCGCCAGCGCGAGCAGGACCAGCGCGAGCACCCACCAGAGCGGACGGCGCCAGCCGCGCGGCGGGCGATCGGCCCCCAGCAGTTGCGCGACGGCGTCGGATGCAGGTTGAACGGTAGCGTCGGTTTTGGTCATGAGGGGTCAGGGATTGGAGGCGGCGGCATCGGGCGTCCAGCCGCCGCCCAGCGCCAGGTACAGGCGCACATGGTCGGCGCTGAGCGCGGCGCGGGTGGCTTCGAGCTCGCTTTGCGCCGACAGCAGGGTGCGCTGGGTGTCGAGTACGGTGCGAAAGTCGATCAAGCCGCTGGCGTAGCGCTGGCGCGCCAGCAGTTCGGCGTTGGCCGCTGCCTCGGCGGCGGCCCGCAGGCGCGCCAGCCGCTCGCGGTCACCCGCCAGCGCGGCGAGCGCGTCCTCGACCTGCCGCAATGCGCCCAGCACGGCGGCCTCGTAGCCGATGCGCGACTGCTCCAGCGCCGCTTGCTGGGCGCGCACCTGCGCCCGCGCCGCGCCGCCATCGAACAGCGAGGCGCTCAGGCCCGCCAGCAGCGTGCGCGTGAGCGAGGTCAGCTCGAACAGGTCGGCCGGCCGGGTCGCGGCCAGCCCGAGCGAGCCGGCGAGCTGAAAGCTGGGCCAGCGCGCCGCGTCGGCCTGCCGCACCCGCGCCAGCGCCGCCAGCACGCGCTGCTCGGCCGCGCGCAGGTCGGCGCGCTGGCGCAGCGTCTCGGCCGGGAAAGACAGGACCAGATCCGCCGGGGGCAGCGGTATCGGCTGAACGGAATCGAGTAGCGACTGGGTGGCCGCTGGGGCCTGGCCGCCGAGCAGGGCCAGCGCGTGCGCGGTCTGGCTCAGGCTGGCCCGCAGCGCCGGGATCTGGGCCCTGGTCTGCTCGGCCGCCGCGCGTGCCTGCTCCAGATCGAGCGAGGACGCCAGCCCGGCCTGCACCCGCCAGTCGGTGATCTGGAGGGTGTCTTGCTGGGCCGCCAGGTTGGCGCGCGCGATCGCCAGCCGCGCCTGCAGCCCGCGCAAGTCGATATAGGCCAGCGCGACCTCGGCGGCCAGGTCCACGCGGGCCTGCTCCAGGCCATAGCGCGCCACCTGCAGCTCGGCCTCGCCAGCGGCGACCCCGGCGCGCTGGCGGCCGGCCAGGTCGGGGTCCCAGCCGGCGTCGAGACCAGCGCGCCAGCCATTGGCCGCCGGGTTATCGCCGACGCGGCTACGCTGGACCGATGCGCTCGCGCCGAGTTCGGGCCAGCGCCCGGCCTGCGCCACATCGCGCAGGGCGCGCGCCTGCTCGACGGCGGCCAGCGCGCCGCGCACGCTGGTGCCAGCCTGCAGCGCCCGATCGACCCGCGCCATCAGCTCGTTGTCGCCGAAGCCGCGCCACCAGAGCGCCAGCTCGGTCGGGCCTGGCTCGGGCCTGGACCGAGCGGCATCGACCGCCGGCATTTCCGTCGACATTTCCGCCGACGCTTGCGACCACTGCAGCGGCAGCAAGACCGCAGGCAAGGCTGCGGCATCGGCTTCGCTCCGCGCGACAAGGTCTGGCTGGGCCGGCTCGGCCGTGGCCCAGCCGGGTACCCATGCCAGTGCCAGCGCGACTCCGACCAGCGCCCGCCCGGCTTGGCCAGTAGGACGGGTCCGGCGGATCGGCGCCGTCATCGGATCGAGGGGGGTTCGGGTTTGCATCGAGGGTCGGGGTATTGCTGCACTGCATCGTAACGCCAGCGCGCGTCGCCCGTGGAGCGGACCAGGGCGTAGCCCCGCACCGGCCAGGCAATTGCCGGCGGCTCGGGCGGCATCAAGGCGCCGATGGCCGAGCGGGCCAGCGTCAGGTGCGGTCGATAGGGTCTGGGATCAGGCGCCAGGCCCAGGCGCCGCAAGGCCTGCCCGAGCGCTGCGTGCAGCCGCAATAGCGGGGGTGGAATCTGCTCGCAGGTCAGCACCGCGATGCCGCGCCACAGCTCGGCCCGGTCCAGCATCAGCTCGAAGGGCTCGAAATCGACCGCCAGGCCGGCGCGCAGCCCGGCCAGCCGGTCGGATGGCAAGCGACCCAGGAAATGCAGGGTCAGATGCCAGTCGGCCTCCTCATAGCGGCGGGCCGCGTCGGGCCAGCCCCAGCACAGGGCTTGCTCGCGCAAGGCGGCGCGCCCGGCGGCATCGGGCCAGAGGGCCAGAAACAGGCGCGGGCCAGGCTGCGTCATCAGCCGGCCGCGTCAGTTCGCCGCCGCGCTGCCGGCCGGCAAGCGCGCGAGCTCGCGCCGCTTCATCGCCAGGTAGTCGTCACGGTCGAGCTCGTGCAGCTGGCGCGCATGGCGCTCGGTCGCGTCGAACCAGGCCTGCAGGCGTCGCTCGGGCCGCTGCGCCGCTGGCAAGGCCAGCGCGCCCAGGTAGGCCTCGACCGCCAGGTAGTAGCGCAGGGTGTTGCGCTCGACCGCGCCGCGCAGGCCTTCGATATAAATAGGGCTGCCGTCGGCGGCGCGGCCGACAATGCTGAAACCCACCTTGTCGCGGCCCAGCGTCGCCAGGTAGCCCTGCAGCGCCAGCCTGGCCGCCAGCCCGTAGCGGTAGGCATAGTTCAGGCGCAGGAAGCTGCCGCCCGAGGGCAGCGGCGTCAGCTCAAGCCCGATCCGGAAGTCGCGCGTGCCCAAGGGACCCTCGGCGGCTTCGAGCCGCAAGGCCAGATAGTCGGGCTGGCTGACCAGGATGCGATAGCCCAGACTCAAGGCGAAGGCGTCGGCCACCGGCTGGTCATGCTTGCGCCCGATGGCGATCTCCAGGCGGCGGTCCGCACCCGTGCCCAGCGCCAGGCAATGCTTGACATTGAGGTGCAGCATCAGGATGTCGCACCAGGCCTGGTGTGATTGCAGCGCCGCCGCCGCGACCGCGAACGACTGTGCGATGACGGCATGGATCTCGCCGCTCAGGCGGTCGCCTTGCTGCACCGATTCGAGCACCAGGGGGCGCCCGAAGGCGCTGTCGGCCAAGGCTGCGCCGAGCTCGGACTGGCGCGCGCGCAGGGCGGCTGCATCCTGCGCCCAAGCCAACGGAGCCAGCGCCAAGCCAGCCAAGGCGAGCATCAGCCAGGCGGTCACGGACCAGATGGACCAGACCGACCGGAGTCGGCCCGCCTTCGCCTTGACAGCGGTGATGGCAGTGGTGGCGGCAATCGGCATGGCGCCCTCCCTGAATGCAGCTCGACCCATTCTAGGCCGATAAGATGACGCCTGCCCATGAAGCCAGCCCCCGCCCAATCCCGCACCAACCAAATCGCCAGCCTGGCCACACTCGGACGCGGGCTGCTGCTGGCCGCCGGTGTCGCGCTGCTGGCCGGCAGCGCGTCGGCCTTGTTCCTGCACGCGCTCGACTGGGCCACGGCGACGCGCCTGGTCAACCCCTGGCTGCTCGCCGGCCTGCCGCTGGCGGGCTTCGCGGTCGGCTGGGTCTACCTCCAGCTCGGCGGCCGATCGGACGGCGGGAACAACCTGCTGATCGACGAGATCCACCAACCGCGCCAGGCCTTGCCGCTGCGCATGGCGCCACTGGTGCTGCTGGCGACCGTGATCTCGCACCTGTTCGGCGCCTCGGTCGGGCGCGAGGGCACGGCGGTGCAGATGGGTGGCGCGCTGGCCGACCAGCTCGCACGCGCCTTCAAGCTGGCGCGCGAGGAACGCCCGGTGCTGCTGATGTGCGGCATCGCGGCCGGTTTCGGCTCGGTCTTCGGCACCCCGCTGGCCGGCGCGGTGTTCGCGCTTGAGGTGCTCGCGGTCGGACGCCTGCGTCACGCCGTGCTGCTGCCCTGCCTGGTCGCGGCGCTGCTGGCCGACCGGATCGCGCTGTTCTGGGGCGTGACGCATTCGCACTACGCCGTCGCGCCCTTCGGATCGCTGTCGCTGCTTCAGCTCGCTGCGCTACTGCTGGCCGGCGTGCTGTTCGGCCTGACTGCCAGGCTGTTCGCTGGCGCCAGCCACGCGCTGGCCGCGCAGTTCAAGCACCGCATCGCCTGGTCGCCACTGCGCCCGCTGCTGGGCGGCTGCGTGATCGCCGCCGTCGCCTGGATCCTCGGCGCAGAGCGCTACCTCGGCCTGGGCCTGCCAGTGATCCAGCAAGCCTTCGAGCAGCCGCTGCCGGCCTGGGACTTCGCGGGCAAGCTGGTGTTCACGGCGGCCTCGATCGGCTCGGGCTTCAAGGGCGGCGAGGTCACGCCGCTGTTCTTCATCGGCGCGACGCTGGGCAACGCGCTCGCGCCGCTGCTGCGGTTGCCCCTGGACCTGCTGGCCGCGGTCGGTCTGGTCGCGGTGTTCGCCGGCGCGGCCAACACGCCGCTGGCCTGCACGCTGATGGCGGTCGAGCTGTTCGGTGCCGCGCTCGGCGTGCCGGCCGCGATCGCCTGCGCGGCCAGCTACCTCTGCTCCGGCCCGCTGGGCATCTACAAGTCGCAGCGAGCCGGTGAGGGCAAGGTCGCTCAGCCCCGGCCACCCACAGCCTGACACGATTCCTTCACGCGCCCCGGGTAGATTTCCGGTCTGATCCGCGCGCAGGCCCGCCCTGCGACACCCAACCCTTTTGCCGACCGCCCCACAGGGAGCCCCGTGACCATGCCTTGCGGCCACCTGCCCCGTTTTCTCTCGCTGGCCTTGCTGACGCTGTGCTGCGCGCTGGCCGCCTGCTCGCCACGCCAGCTCATCGTCCAGGGCATGGGCGATGCGCTCGCCAGCCAGGGCCAGGCGCAGGAGGAAGACCTGGAGCTCGCGCGCGAGGCCAGCGCCTTCTACCTGAAGCTGTCGGAATCGCTGCTGCGCGAATCGCCCGGCAACCTCAAGCTGGCCGAAGCGGTCACGGCCGGCTTCACGCAGTACGGCTACGCCTTCGTCGCCTTCGAGGCCGAACGACTGGCCGCCCAGGATGCCAGGAAGGCACACAAGCTCGACCAGCGGGCCAGACGACTCTACCTGCGCGCGCACCGCCACGCCATGGCCGCGCTGGAACAGGCCCAGCCCGGTTTCGCGCGGGCGCTGGCACAGCCTGATCCACAGCGCTGGCCCCGGATCAGCGAATCGCAAGTCGGCGTCGCCTACTGGGCCGCCACCTCCTGGGGCGCCTACATCTCCCTGTCCAAGGACGACCCCGAGGTGGTGGCCGACCTGCCGCTGGCGGTGCGGCTGGCCGAGCTGGCTTGGCGGGTGGCGCCAGCCTTCGGCGACGGCGCGCTCGCCAGCCTGATGGGCAGCTTCGAGGCGGCTCGGGCCGGTGGCTCGCGCCAGCAGGCCACCCGCTATTTCGATCAGGCCATCGCGGCCAGCGCGGGCCAGAACGCCGGCCCCTATGTGGCCAAGGCCGAAACCCTCGCGCTGCCCGTCGGCGACCGACCCGCCTTCGAGGCGCTGCTGCGGCAAGCGCTTGCCGCCAGCGCCACCCGCGGCGACCTGTCCAACCAGGTGATGCAGCAGCGCGCCCTCTGGCTGCTGGAAACCGCCGACGACCTGTTCTGACCCGACCCGCCCGCCATGATCACCCTCCCGCGCCACCGCCCCTGGCAAAAAATCGCTTCCTCCGCCCTGCTCGCGGTCACCCTGCTCGGCAGCTCGCTGGCGACGGCGGCCGACAAGCCGCTGCGCATCGGCACCCTGGTGCCGAAGAACTCGCTCTACCACCGGCAGCTGCTGGAGATCGGCGAAAGCTGGCGCGCGGCCCAGGGCGGCAACGCCAAATATCTGGTCTATCCCGACGGCAGCCAGGGCGGCGAGGCCGAGATGGCGCGCCGCATGCGCATCGGCCAGCTCCAGGGCGCCCTGCTGTCGGTGGTGGGCCTGCGCGAGATCGAACCCTCGATCGCGGCGCTGCAGGTCATGCCGCTGCTGTTCAGGAACTGGGAGGAAGTGGACCATGTGCGCGAGAAGATGCGCCCGGCCATGGAGAAGAAGTTCCTGGACAAGGGCTTCGTCGTGCTGACCTGGGGCGACGCGGGCTGGGTCAGGTTCTTCTCGAAGGAAGCCGCCTTGCGCCCGGACGACTACCGCAAGATGAAGTTCTTCGCCTGGGGCTCGGAGCCCGAACAGCAGTCCATCATGAAGAGCCTGGGCTACACCCCGGTGCCGCTAGAAACCACCGACATCCTGCCCGCGATCCAGACCGGCATGATCAGCGTGGTGCCTTCCACGCCCTACTTCGCGCTCGCCACCCAGATCTACACCAGCGCGCCGCACATGCTCGAAATCAACTGGGCGCCGATCGTCGGCGCGCTGGTGGTCACCCAGAAGGCCTGGGACGAGATGAACCCCGCCACCCAGCAAGCCCTGCGCGCCGCCAGCGAGAAGACCGGCGTCCAGATCCGCGCCAAGGCCAGGCAGGAAGTCGAGGAAGCGGTCGAGGCCATGAAGAAACGCGGCCTGACCGTGCACCGCCCCAACGCCGAGCAGATGAAGGAATGGACTGCGCTGGCCGAACAGCTCTACCCGCGCATTCGCGGCACCCTGGTGCCGGCCGAGACCTTCGATGAAGTCATGGTCCATCTGAAAGCCTACCGCGCCGGCAAGGGCAAGTGAAAGTGAGCGCTGTGCTGACCGCTCACCTAAAGCGCCTCGAAAAGGCCGACGAGCTGCTGTCGTCGGTGGCGCTGGTGCTGATGGCGCTGATTCCGGCGATCGAGATCCTGCTGCGCCCGCTGATGGGACGCGGCATCGAGAACGCGCCAGTGCTGGTGCAGCACCTGGGCCTGGTGCTGGCCATGTTCGGCGCGCTGGCGGCCGAACGGCACGGACACCTGACGACGCTGGCCGGTGGCGCCCGCGCCGACGGCACGCGGCCGAACCCGCTGCTGCACGCCTTGGCCCACGCCGTGGCCGCGCTGGTCTGCGGCATGCTCGCGCTGGCCAGCTGGCGCCTGGTCGCCAGCGAGATGGAGGTCTCGCATGTCCTGGCCTACGGCATGCCGCTGTGGTGGGTGCAAGCCAGCATGCCGCTGGGCTTTGCGCTGCTGGGCGTGAAGCTGGGCGCGCGCTGCCTGCCCATGCCCTGGGGCCGGCTGGCGGGCGGTCTGCTGTGCCCGCTGACCGGCCTGCTGCTGGCCTGGCAGTTCGACGGCGGCGCCCTGACGATCTGGCCGGGACTCCTGCTGCTGCTGGCCGCCTTGCTGGCCGGGGCCCCGATCTTCGCGGCCCTGGGCGGCCTGGCGCTGGCGCTGTTCTGGCAGGACGGCATGCCGCTGGCGTCGGTGGCGCTGTCGCATTACCAGATCACGGTCAACCCTTCGCTGCCCGCCCTGCCGCTGTTCACCCTGGCCGGCCTGGTGTTTGCCCGCACCGGCGCCGCGCAGCGCCTGGGCGACCTGTTCGTCGCCCTGTTCGGTCAGGGCGTGACCGGCACCGTGCTGGCGGCGGCCGTGCTGTGTTCCTGCTTCACGGCCTTCACCGGCGGCAGCGGCGTCACCATCCTGGCGCTCGGCGGCCTGCTGCTGCCGCTGCTCAAGCAGGCCGGCTACCCCGAGCGGCGTGGCATCGGCCTGGTGACCAGCGCCAGCGCCCTGGGCGTGCTGCTCGCGCCTTCGGTGCCGCTGATCATGTACGCGATCATCGCCCGGGTGCCGATCAACACCATGTTCCTGGCCGGCCTGCTGCCCGCCGCCGTGATGGTGAGCTTCCTGCTGATCTTCGGCGGCTACCTCAAGCGCGGCAAGGCCTCGGAGCCTGCCAGCCCGGCCAGCCGGATCAACCCCGCCGCAGCGCGCGACCGGCGCCTGATCCTGACGGCCGCCTGGAGCGCCAAGTGGGAAATCCTGGCGCCCTTCGTGGCGATCGGCTCGCTCGTCAGCGGCCTGGCCACGCCCACCGAAAGCGCCGCGCTGACCGCGCTCTACGCCGTGCTGACCCAGTCGCTGGCGCACCGGGAACTCTCCTGGCGCCTGCTGGGCCAGGCCTTGAGCGAATCGGCCCAGATCATCGGCGGCGTGCTGCTGATCCTGGGCATGGCGCTCGGACTGACCAACTACCTGATCGATGCCGGCATCCCGGACGCCGCGATCGAGGCGGTGCAGGCGCTGATTCCGAACCAGTTCGTCTTCCTGCTGGCGCTGACGCTGTTCCTGCTACTGGCCGGCGCGCTGATGGAGATCTTCGCCGCCATCGTGGTGCTGGTGCCGCTGCTGCTGCCGGTGGCCTTGAGCTACGGCATCGATGCTGTGCACTTCGGCATCATCTTCCTGGCCGCGATGGAAATGGGCTTCCTCTGTCCGCCGGCGGGCATGAACATTTACTTCTCATCGGCCATGTTCGGCAAGCCGGTGCGCTATGTCGCGCTGGCCGTGCTGCCCGCCTTGCTGGCGATCTTCCTCGGCACCCTGGCGATTGCCTGGCTGCCCGTGCTGGCGACCGGCTTGCCCGGGCTGCTGCTGCCTTGAGGCTGGTCGCGCTTGCAAAACTGCGCTATAACCCCCATCTGCCTTGCGGGATCGGAACTTTCCTCTTAGCACTCGATCCAACAGAGTGCTAACATTCGAGCATCCCCACAAGGGAAGGAGGAAGCCAAGACATGACCGCCATCGCCACCACCCACGCCCTGGCCCAACCCGCAAGCAGCTGGGGCAAGAGTTCCCTGACCATGCCGCCGCTGGGCAATCTGGACGCGTACATCAGCGCGGTCAACCGGCTTCCCTTGCTCTCGGCCGACGAGGAACGCGACTACGCCCGCCGTCTGCAAAAAGACAACGACCTCGAAGCCGCCGGCAAGCTGGTGATGTCGCACCTGCGCCTGGTGGTCTCTGTCTCGCGCCAATACCTGGGCTATGGCCTGCCACACGGTGACCTGATCCAGGAAGGCAACGTCGGCCTCATGAAGGCGGTCAAGCGCTACGACCCCGAGCAAGGCGTGCGCCTGGTCAGCTATGCGCTGCACTGGATCAAGGCCGAGATCCACGAATACATCCTGAAGAACTGGCGCATGGTCAAGGTCGCCACGACCAAGGCCCAGCGCAAGCTGTTCTTCAACCTGCGCTCGATGAAGCAGGGCTTCAAGGCCGATGCCGCCGAGGCCGACACCCACCGCGAACGCCTGAGCGAGCACGAGATCGACCTCGTCGCGCAGGAACTCAAGGTCAAGCGCGAGGAAGTCATCGAGATGGAGACCCGGATGTCGGGCGGCGACGTGCTGCTCGACCCCAGCCCGGGCGATGACGGCGAGGATGCCTACGGCCCGATCGCCTGGCTGGCCGATGCCCGCCACGAGCCGACCGCGGTGATCGAGGCGACCCAGCGCGACCTGCTGGCCAGCGAGGGCATCAGCGAGGCGCTGGAAGCGCTCGACCCGCGCTCGCGCCGCATCGTCGCCGAGCGCTGGCTCAAGGTCAACGACGACGGCTCGGGCGGCATGACGCTGCACGAACTGGCGGCCGAATACGGCGTCAGCGCCGAGCGCATCCGCCAGATCGAGGTCGCCGCGATGAAGAAGATGCGCAAGGCACTCGAAGCCTACGCCTGAGCCCGGCCCACCAAGCTGGCCGGCCGGCTTCAGAGCTTGATGCCGCGAGCGCCCGACGGGTCGAGCTTGAAGACGCCGACGAGCTCCTCCAGATGCCCGGCCTGGTCCTGCAGCGACTGCGCCGCCGCGGAGGCCTGCTCCACCATGGCCGCGTTCTGGTGCGTCACGTTGTTCATGTCCGAAATGGCGCTGTTGACGCGCTCGATGCCCACGGTCTGCTCGGAGCTGGCGTTGGCGATGCGGCCCATGATATCGGTCACATGACCGATGCTCGCGACGATCTCGTCCATGGTCTCGCCGCCCTGACGCACCAGGACGCGACCGGCGCCGACCTTCTCGACCGAATCGTCGATCAGCTGCTTGATCTCCCTGGCCGCGGTCGCCGAACGCTGCGCCAGGCTGCGCACCTCGGACGCCACCACGGCAAAGCCGCGTCCCTGCTCGCCGGCACGCGCCGCCTCCACTGCCGCGTTGAGCGCCAGGATGTTGGTCTGGAAGGCGATCGCGTCGATCACGCCGATGATGTCGACGATCTTGCTCGAGGAAGCATTGATGGACTCCATCGTGCTGACCGCCTGCGACACCACGGCCCCGCCCTTGACGGCCACCTCGGACGCCGCCAGCGCGAGCTGATTGGCCTGGCGCGCGCTGTCGGCGTTCTGATTGACGGCGGAGGTGAGCTCCCGCATCGAAAACGCGGTCTTGTCCAGGGTACTGGCTTGCAGTTCCGTGCGCGAGGACAAGTCCGCGTTGCCGCTGGCGATGTCGCTGGCGGCCTGGTAGATGGTGTCGGTGCCGGCTCGCACCTGACCGACGATCTTGACCAGGCCATCGTTCATGTCCTTGAGCGCTTGCTGCAGTTCGCCGATTTCATTGCGCGAGTCGACCGTGATCGACTGCGTCAGATCGCCGGCAGCGATGCTCCTGGCGACCTGGACGCCCTGCTCCAGCGGCTGCGTCACCACCCTGCGGATGAAGGGATAGATCAGCATCAGCACCGGAATGCCCGTGATGACCGCAGCCAGGATCGACTTGAAACGCTGATCGGCCAGCTGGGCGTTGACCTGCTCCAGCGACACCTTCATGCTGACGGCGCCCAGCACCGTGTTCTCCGGCACCTGATGACACTGCAGGCAGTTCTTGCCGAGATAATCGGACTTGGCCAGCGCCGGACGCACGGCACGCAGGTACTCGCCCTTGGCGTCGGATTCGACTTGAATCAGCGATTGACCATTATTGAGCACCCATTGCTCGGCCACGTCAGGCTCGCGGTCGTCCTTGTCATTACCGGGACCGAAGGCCTTGGTCACGCTGTCGCCGCGCAGCACCCGCACATCACGTATCGTGCCCAGCTGCTTGATCTGGTCCAGGAACACGTCGCGCTGCCCGACCGTGCCGGTCACCATCATGCCCGTCAGGCCAGCCATGGTGGCGCTGTGCATGCTCAGCGAATAATCCTCGGCCTGCTTGAGCGCCGCCTCGCGGTAGACATAGCTTTGCCAGACGATCACGCCCGACCAGACCACGCACAAAGCCGCGGCGATCGTGATCAACAACTGAACCCAAATCCTATACTTGGCCACTCGCACGGTTTGTCTCCTAGGCGGCGAAAGGGCTATTCTAAGGAGGGTTTTAAAAGTAACCCATATGACAATGGATTCGATCCATGTCGAAAAGACCGATCGAAAAGAATCGACCGGACTTTCCGTCTCGCCCATGATGCCGCCCAGCGGGAAACCGCCCACGGCGCCACGGGACAAACCCTAGGCGACTCCAGGCGGGTGCCAGACCCGTCTCAGCTCTCGCGGCGCAGCGCCGGGAACAGCACCACGTCGCGAATGCTCGGGCTGTCGGTCAGCAGCATGATCAGGCGGTCGATGCCGATGCCACAGCCACCAGCCGGCGGCATGCCGTGCTCGAGCGCGCGCACGAAGTCGTGGTCGAAGAACATCGCCTCGTCGTCGCCGGCATGCTTGTTCTCCACCTGCGAATGGAAGCGGGCGGCCTGGTCCTCGGCGTCGTTGAGCTCGGAGAAGCCGTTGCCGACCTCGCGCCCGGTGATGTAGAGCTCGAAGCGCTCGGTCACGCTCGGATCATTGTCGCTGGCGCGCGCCAGTGGCGAGATCTCGGTCGGGTGGTTGCAGATGAAGGTCGGGTTCCAGAGCTTGTCCTCGACCGTCTCCTCGAAGTACATCACCTGCAGGCCAGCCAGGCTGCGGCTGTCCAGCCGGTCCTTGACCGGGTCCATGCCGAGCTTGCGCAACTGCGCGATCAGCCAGTCACGGTCGTCCACGCTGTCGCCAGCCTCGGTGTGCTTGAGGATGGCCTCGCGGATCGTCAGGCGCTCGAACGGGGCCTCCAGATCCACATCCTGGCCCTGGTAGCTGAGCTTGCCGGTGCCACAGACGCGGTTCGCGGCATGGCGGATCAGCTGCTCGGTGAACACCATCAGGTCGAGGTAGTTCCAGTAACCCGCGTAGAACTCCATCATGGTGAACTCGGGGTTGTGGCGCACGCTGATGCCTTCGTTGCGGAAGTTGCGGTTGATCTCGAACACCCGCTCGAAACCGCCGACCAGCAGCCGCTTGAGATACAGCTCGGGCGCGATGCGCAGGAACATGTCCTGCTCCAGCGCGTTGTGGTGGGTGGTGAAGGGCCGGGCATTGGCGCCACCGGCGATCGGGTGCAGCATCGGCGTCTCGACTTCCAGGAACTCGTGCTGCACCATGAACTCGCGGATGCTGGTGACGGCCAGGCTGCGCGCCATGAAGCGCTTGCGCGCCTGCTCATCCATCATCAGGTCGACGTAGCGCTGGCGATACTTTGTCTCCTGGTCCTGCATGCCGTGGAACTTGTCGGGCATCGGACGCAGGCTCTTGGTCAGCATGCGGATGCGGTCGGCCTTGATGGTGAGCTCGCCGGTGCGGGTCTTGAACAGCTCGCCCTCGATCGCGATGATGTCGCCCAGGTCCCAGTGCTTGAAGGCGGCGTGGATGGCCTCGCCAACCCCCTCGTTGTTGATGTAGGCCTGGATGCGGCCGCCGGTCGGGCCGAAGGACGAATCCTGCACGGTCGCGAAGCTGGCCTTGCCCATCACGCGCTTGAGCATCATGCGGCCGGCGACCGAGACGCGCACCTTCATCGGCTCCAGCATCTCGTTGCTGATATGGCCGTACTCGGCCTGCAGCTGCTCGGCGCGGTGCTGCGGCTTGAAGTCGTTCGGGAAGGCCGGGCCCTGGCCGGCGGCTTGCGCCTCGCGCAGGCCTTTGAGCTTCTCGCGGCGCTCGGTGATCAGCTGGTTGTGTTCTTCGGCCGGGATGGCGTGGTGTTCTTGCGTCATGGGGCTAGGGGGGTTGCGGCGTGCGCGGCCTGCGCACAAACCCCTATTCTAATTTTTCGCGCGACTGGCGGTTCAGTTCCTCCAGCTCGCGCAGCTTGGCGGCGATCTTGATCTCCAGCCCGCGCTCGACCGGACGGTAGAAGCCGGGACTTGCCATGCCGTCTGGCAGGTAGTGCTCGCCCGCGGCGAAGCCGCCCGCCTCGTCATGCGCATAGCGGTACTCGTGCCCGTAGCCCAGTTCCCTCATCAGCTTGGTCGGCGCATTGCGCAGGTGCAGCGGCACCGGCCGCGTGCCGTCCTGCTTCACGAAGGCCTTGGCCGCGTTGAACGCCTGATAGACCGCATTGCTCTTGGCCGCCACCGCGAGGTAGACCAGCGCCTCGGCCAGCGCGAGTTCGCCCTCGGGCGATCCGAGGCGCTGGTAGACCTCGGCCGCGTCGAGACAGAGGCGCAACGCGCGCGGGTCGGCCAGGCCGATGTCCTCGCTCGCCATTCGGACCATGCGCCGCGCCAGGTAGCGCGGATCGGCGCCGCCGTCGAGCATGCGCGCGAACCAGTACAGCGCCGCGTCGGGGTCCGAGCCGCGCACGCTCTTGTGCAGCGCCGACATCTGGTCATGGAACTGCTCGCCCCCCTTGTCGTAGCGGCGCATGCGCTCGCCCAGCACCTTGAGCAGCCAGTCGTCCGTGATTTCAGGCAGCTGCTGCGCCTGCGCGGTGACCGCCAGCGTCTCCAGCGTGTTGAGCAGGCGACGCGCGTCGCCATCGGCATAGGCCAGCAGCCGCTGCAACGCGGCTTGCTCCAGCGTCGGCACCGCGCCGATCGCCTGCGCGCGCTGCACCAGCCGGGCTAGATCGTCCTCGGACAGTGGCTGCAGCACATAGACCGCCGCGCGTGACAGCAA
The DNA here is from genome assembly GCF_028687635.1 of Malikia sp. Classification (GTDB taxonomy): domain Bacteria; phylum Pseudomonadota; class Gammaproteobacteria; order Burkholderiales; family Burkholderiaceae_C; genus Malikia. The sequence goes on from NZ_JAQTZS010000010.1 coordinate 33,292, forward strand.
CGCCGAATTGACCTCGAAGCTCGGGTTCTCGGTCGTCGCGCCGACGAAGGTGAACAGGCCGCTTTCGACATGCGGCAGGAAGGCGTCCTGCTGGCTCTTGTTGAAGCGGTGCACCTCGTCGACGAAGACGATGGTCGCCCGCGGCTGCAGGCCGTCCCTGACATGCTCGGCTTTTTCCACCGCCTCGCGGATGTCCTTGACCCCGCCGAGCACCGCGCTGATCGCGATGAACTGCGCGTCGAAGGCCTGCGCCATCAGGCGCGCGATCGTGGTCTTGCCGACCCCGGGCGGCCCCCAGAGGATGCAGCTGTGCGGGCGGCCCGACTCGAAGGCGATGCGCAGCGGCATGCCAGGCCCGAGCAGGTGCTGCTGGCCGATGACTTCCGAGAGGCGGTGCGGGCGCAGCTGCTCGGCCAGCGGGACATGAGGCTTGTTCACGGTCTCGATTATCCGGTGGTCGGGGTCCTGCGGGCGACGAACACCATGCCGTATCGCTCGACCCATTCAACGATTGTCGAATTCATCCTATCCCATTAGGATGCTCCAAGGACATTTCATTTCCATCAAAACCCGAGTCGCGCTCCACCGGCCGGCCATCGGATCATCTGAACAGGGAGCAACCAAGATGAAGCTATCGCATGAACCCGCAGCGGCGAAAGACAGCGACCCAAAGGGGGGGCTGACCAAGATTCTCGCGGCGGTCGGCTTCTCGTTGCTGTACGCCGGCGCGCTGGCCCAGGCCCCCGCGCTGCAGGCCTACGGCGCCGACCCGACCCAGACCTCGGTCTCGGGTCTCTCATCCGGCGCCTACATGGCGGTGCAGTTGCAGGTGGCCTACTCGAAGGACATCATCGGCGCCGGCGTGATCGCGGGTGGACCCTATTACTGCGCGGGCAATCTGTACAGTACCTGGTCGCCAATCGAAAAACTGGAGCACTGCATGGGCAAAAGCCCTTCCTTGCAGGAGGACGCGGACAGGGCGAGCAAGGAGCTGCAAAACCTGGCCGCCAAGGGCCTGATAGACGACGTCGCCCATCTCGCGAACCGGCGCATCTACGTCTTCCATGGCAGCAAGGATGAGATCGTGCTGGAGCCGGCAACCAAGGCGACGGTATCGTTTTTTCAGCAAGCCGGGGTCAAGCACCTCAAATACGACAACCAGCTTGGCGCAGGCCATGCGGTGATTTCCCCGGGCCAGGGCAACGACTGCCCGGACAACGCGAGCCCCTACATCAGCCACTGCCAGATCGACAAGACGGATCAGCCATACGACCAGGCCGGCGAACTGCTCAAGCATATCTATGAGTCGCCGGGCAAAGCCCCCCTGAATCCACCGGGCACCGCGTCTTCCGACCAGATCGTAGCCTTCGACCAGCGTCCCTACACTAGCGGCGCGACCAACATGGCTGACACAGGCTACCTCTACGTGCCGCAGGTCTGCACAGAAGCGGGTTCGAACTGCAAAGTGCATGTCGCCTTGCACGGTTGCCTGCAGTCCGACCAATCCCTGCAGGAGACCCAGCAGCCCGAGCGCTTTCACCGCGACGCAGGCTACAACCGCTGGGCCGAGACCAACCGCCTGCTGGTGCTCTACCCACAGGTCAACCGGTCTTCCCTCTGGTGGAACACCAACCCCACGGGCTGCTGGGACTGGTGGGGCTACAGCGGCTACTGGTGGCGCAACGATTACGCCTACAAGTCCGCGCCCCAGATGAAGGCCATCATGGCGATGACGCGCCGACTCACTGAACGCCCCTGAGCCAGCCATGCCAAGCCACCGACTGCGACCAGCCGCCGCACCCGGAACGCCATGAGCAGCCAACTGCCGCACGCAGCGGCGTGGCTGCGCCAGCGCTGCGGTGCGATCTCGCTGCTCATATCGAGGTGCGCCTGGGCGGGATCTACGCGCTGGCGGCGAGCACCTCGGGCCGCTGGGGCACGACATCCCGCACCAAACGCTGCGGATGGGAAAAGCACAGGAAGCGCTCGTTGGTCGCGCGGCCGATCGCGCAGAGCCCGACCTGTTCGGCCACGGCCAGTCCCATCTGCGTCGTGCCGCTGCGCGAGACCACGACCGGAATCCCCATCTGGGCCGACTTGATCACCATCTCGCTGGTCAGCCGGCCCGTGGTGTAGAAGACCTTGTCCGCGCCCTGCATTGCTGCCGGGTCCTGCAGCCACATCCAGCCCGCGATGGTGTCGACCGCGTTGTGGCGGCCGACATCCTCGACGAACAGCAGCAGCTCGGAGCCGCGAAACAGCGCACAGCCATGCACCGAGCCGGAGCGCTTGTAGACGGAGTCCTGCTGCCGGATCTGGCGCACGATCGCGTACAGATCCGACTGACGCAGCTGGGCCTCGGACGGCAGCTCGATCAGGTCGACCTCGTCCATCAGGCCGCCGAAGACGCTGCCCTGGCCGCAGCCGGTCGTGACCACGCGGCGCGCGGTACGATCCTCGATCGCCGCGATGCCATGGCGGGTCCTGACCGCAGCGGCACCGACCTCCCAGTCGACCGTGATCGACTCGATCTCATCGACCGAGCCGATCAGCCGCTGGTTGCGCAGATAGCCCAGCACCAGCCACTCGGGATGGGCGCCCAGCGTCATCAGCGTGACGAGCTCGCGCCTATCGACATAGATCGTCAGGTCGCGCTCGGCGGGAATGGCGATCTCGCGCGGCTGGCCAAACTCGTCATGCACCGTGACCTGACAGGTCTGCGGCGCGCGAGCCTGGGTCAGCTCAGGGCTTTTTGTCACTGTTCTTGGGCACGGGCGCTGCGGCGGTTGCGGTTGCGGTTGCGGTTGCGGTTGCGGTTGCGGTTGCGCCAGCATTGGCCGCAGGCGCAGCGGGTGCTGGCACGGCGGCGACGAATGGCCCGGGATCGGTACAGGCCGGAGCCACCGCCGGCCTGGCCGCCTGGGGATGGGTCTTGAAGTAATGCGCGGCCGCCTTCTCGGACGCCAGGCAGGTCTTGTAGCCATCGACCCGGGTCTGGTGCGCGGCTCGGGCCTTGGTCTCGGCCGCCTTGGCCTGGTCCTCGGGGCTGAGCTCCGACGTCGGCAGCTTGGCCAGCACGGCAGCGGGCAACAGGGCGAGCAGCGCTAGGGTTTTCAGTTTCATGTGGGTTCCTGGGCGCGGGATTCAGGACTGGCGGCGGGCGATGCTGGCCACGGCACTGCGCCGGACCGGAATCTTGCCGGCCTGGATGTCGTCATGCCAGAGCTGATGGTGCTCGCGCGCCCAGCCCGGCTCGACATAGCCGGTCTTCATCGCGCGGTAGGCGCCGCGCACGCCGACCGTGCCCATGTAGACATGGCCGGCGATCATGGCACAGGAGAGCAGCGCCAGCGTGGCATGGACGACATGCGCGAGCTGCATGTCGGCGCGGAAATAGTCCAGCCCCGGCACCAGCTTGTCGAGCATCAGGCCAGAGGCCACCAGCAACAGGCCGGGAATCGTCACCGCCCACCAGAAGATGCCCTTCTCGCCCGCGTTGAAACGGTGCGAGGGCAGCTGGCCCTGCCCCAGCATGCCGCCGGCGCGCGCCAGCCACTGGATGTCGGCCCGGTTCGCGATGTTGTCCTTGATGAAGGTCGCGATCATCACCAGCAGCGAAACCGCGAACAGCGGCCCGACGAAGTTGTGCAGGTTCTTGAGCGCGTAGGCCAGCCAGCCGAACAGCGTGCCGCCCAGCACCGGCAGCAGGAAGAACTTGCCGAACGCCAGCACCAGCCCCGACAGCGCCAGCGTCAGGAAGGCGGCGGCGTTGCTCCAGTGCGCGGCGCGCTCGAACGGGGTGAAGCGCTCGATCGGCTCGCCCTGTCCCGGCGGATGCTCCTCGCCGAGCGGTCCCTTGGCGAAGTAGAACAGCCCGAGCGCGAGCGCGACGATCAGCAGCAAGGCGGCACCGTAAGGCAGCAGCACGCGGTTGCGCAGCTGGCGCCAGGCCTCGCCGGCGCTGGCCGGGCGCACCAGCGGGTACTGCACGGTCGGCTGGATCAGGGTGCCATATTCGGCATAGGGCAGGTTGACCGTGCCGGTCACGCCCTGCCCGACCTGGCGCCAGACCGGCGTGTTGTTGCCGGGCTGGACCTGGGTCCGCTGGGCATTGCTTTGCTCGGCATAGCCGGGCTCGGCGCTGGCATCCTGCAGCGTCAGGATGTCGGCGCTGCGGATGGCCGGCGCTGCTGTCGGCAGGGTGACGGGCGCAGCAACTGGCCCGGACTCGGCGGCAAGCACCAGCCCGCCAGCCAGCAGCAGCGCGGCGAGCAGGCCAGCGCGCAGCGGCGAGGTGGCAGAGAAAAAGATCCGGTTCATGGCTCGCTCCGGTTCAGGGCTGGGTCGAGCGGCTGTACTCGTTCTGGCCGTACTGGGCACGCGCGCGCAACTGCCGGCTCCAGGCATTGGCGTCGCCGGCCTGCCAGCCCGGCTGTGCGTAGGGGCTCTGGCCCACGCCCTGGTGGGCCGGCCGGTCGGACTTGATGCCGCCGCCGAGCTGCTGCGGCTGCTCGCCGCAGGCCGACAGCGCGAGCACGGCGCCAAGCAGCGCGCCCAGGGTCAGCAGGCGTGGCTTCATGATGCGCCTCCCTGCGGCTTGGCCGGCTTGCTGCCGTAGGCGGTGCCCCAGCCCCAGACCTCGGCGCCCTTGCCGCGCTGCACGACCCGGGTGCGGAAGATGTCAGCCACCACGTCGCCATCACCCGCGAGCAGCGCCTTGGTCGAGCACATCTCGGCGCAGGCCGGCAGCTTGCCCTCGGCCAGGCGATTGCGCCCGTATTTCTCGAACTCGGCCTGGCTGCCGTTCTCCTCCGGGCCGCCGGAGCAGAAGGTGCACTTGTCCATCTTGCCGCGCACGCCGAAGGTGCCGTTGGACGGGAACTGCGGCGCGCCGAAGGGACAGGCGTAGCTGCAGTAGCCGCAGCCGATGCAGACATCCTTGTCGTGCAGCACCACGCCCTCGTCGGTGCGGTAGAAGCACTGCACCGGACAGACCGCCATGCAGGGCGCGTCGCTGCAGTGCATGCAGGCGACCGAGATCGACTTCTCGCCCGGCACGCCGTCGTTGAGCGTGACGACGCGGCGGCGGTTCACGCCCCAGGGCACCTCGTGCTCGTTCTTGCAGGCGGTGACGCAACCGTTGCACTCGATGCAGCGCTCGGCGTCACAAATGAATTTCATGCGTGCCATCTCAAGCCCTTTCGACGTTGCAGATCTGCGTCTTGGTTTCCTGCATCATGGTCACGATGTCGTAGCCATAGCCGGTCGCGGTGTTGACCGCCTCGCCGCGCACGATCGGGTGCGCGCCCTCGGGGTAATGCTCGAGCAGGTCCTTGCCCTGCCAGCGGCCCGAGAAGTGGAAGGGCAGGAACACGGTATCGGGCGCGACGCGCTCGGTCACCAGCGCCTGCACGTTGAGCCGGGCGCCGGTCGGACTCGTGACCCAGGCCCGGCCGCCGTTTCGGATGCCGCGCGCGGCGGCCGTCGCCGGGTTGATCTCGACGAACATCTCCTGCTGCAGCTCGGCCAGCCAGGGGTTGGAGCGGGTTTCCTCGCCGCCGCCCTCGTACTCGACCAGGCGGCCCGAGGTCATGATGAGCGGGAACTTCTCGTGCAGCTTCTCGTCGATGTTCTTCTGCTGCAGCGACTTGTAGAGAACGGGCAGGCGCCAGCGGTTCTTCTGGTCGTCGTGGGTCGGGTACTTGGCCACCAGGTCGGGGCGGATGCCGAAGATCGGCTCGCGGTGCTGCGGAATCGCGTCGGGGAAGTTCCAGACCACGGCACGCGCCTTGGCGTTGCCAAACGGGTGGCAGCCATGGTTCTGCATGAAGACGCGCATCATGCCGCCGCTGGAGTCGGTCTTCCAGTTCTTGCCCTCGGCCTGGGCCTTCTCGGCCTCGGTGAGCTCGTCCCACCAGCCCAGCTTCTTGAGCAGCACATGGTCGAGCTCGGGGTAGCCGGTCGTGATGTCGGCGCCCTTGGAGTGCGAACCGTCCTCGGCCAGCAGGCTGACGCCGTCCTTCTCGACGCCGAAGTTGGCGCGGAAGTTGCCGCCACCGTCCATCACATGCACCGAGGTGTCGTACAGGTTGGGCGAGCCGGGGTGCTTGAGCTCGGGCGTGCCGTAGCAGGGCCAGGGCAGGCCGAAATAGTCGCCCGTCAGGTCGTAGCCGGTCTCGGCATCGACCACCTTGCCCTTGCACCTGAGCGTCTTGACGTCAAAGGCGTGCATGTTGCGCATGTGCGCCTTCAGCCGCTCGGGGCTGTGGCCGGTGTAGCCGATGGTCCAGACGCAGCGGTTGATCTCGCGCAGGATGTCCTCGATCACCGGCTCGTCCTGGCCCTTGACCTGCTGCAGCTTGACGTTCTTGACCAGTTCCTTGTCGAAGCCGAGCTTCTGCGCCAGCTGGTACATGATCATGTGGTCGCTGCGGCTCTCCCACAGCGGGTCGATGACCTTCTCGCGCCACTGGACCGAGCGGTTGGACGCGGTGCAGGAGCCGCTGGTCTCGAACTGGGTGGTCGCCGGCAGCAGATAGACCGCACGCTGCGGATTCAGGTCGGCGGCGTCACCCGGCATCGCCGCCATGGCGGCGGTGGCGGACGGATAGGGATCGACGACGACGAGCAGGTCGAGCTTGTCCATCGCGCGCTTCATCTCCAGGCCGCGCATCTGCGAGTTGGGCGCGTGGCCCCAGTAGAAGACGCCGCGCAGGTTCGGGCCCTGGTCGATATGCTCGTTCTTCTCGAGCACGCCGTCGATCCAGCGCGAGACCGTGATGCCGGGCTTGGTCATCTGGCCTTCGGCGTACCGGGCCTTGATCCACTCGTAGTCGACGCCCCAGGCAGCCGCGAAATGCTTCCAGGAACCCTCGGCCAGACCGTAGTAGCCCGGCAGCGAATCGGGATTCGGGCCGACATCGGTCGCGCCCTGCACGTTGTCATGGCCACGGAAGATGTTGGTGCCACCGCCGCTCTTGCCGATGTTGCCCAGCGCCAGCTGCAGCAGGCAGGAGGCCCGCACGATGGCGTTGCCAATCGTGTGCTGGGTCTGGCCCATGCACCAGACGACGGTGCCGGGACGGTGCTCGTGCAGCATGGTGGCGACACGCAGCACCTGCTCCTCCTTGACGCCGCAGGCCTCCTCGACCTTGTCGGGCGTCCACTTGGCCAGCACTTCCTCGCGTACCTGGTTCATGCCCCAGACCCGGTCCTTGATATAGGCCTGGTCTTCCCAACCGTTCTTGAAGACATGGTGCAGGATGCCGAACAGGAAAGGGATGTCGGAGCCGGAACGGATGCGGACGAACTCGTCGGCCTTGGCCGCGGTGCGGGTGAAGCGCGGATCGACCACGATCATCTTGCAGCCGTTTTCCTTGGCGTGCAGCATGTGCAGCATCGAGACCGGGTGCGCCTCGGCCGCGTTCGACCCGATGTACAGCGCGACCTTGCTGTTTTGCATGTCGTTGTACGAGTTGGTCATCGCGCCGTAACCCCAGGTGTTGGCCACGCCAGCGACCGTGGTCGAGTGGCAGATGCGCGCCTGGTGGTCGCAGTTGTTGGTGCCCCAGAAGCTGACGAACTTGCGCAGCAGGTAGGCCTGCTCGTTGCTGTGCTTGGACGAGCCGATGAAGTAGACGCTGTCGGGACCGCTGGCGGCGCGCAAGGCCTTCATCCGGTCGGCAATCTCGCTCAGTGCCTGCTCCCAGGAGATGCGCTGGTACTTGCCGTTGACCAGCTTCATCGGATGGCGCAAGCGGTATTCGCCGTGTCCATGCTCGCGCAGCGAGGCACCCTTGGCGCAATGCGCGCCGAGGTTGATCGGCGAGTCGAACACCGGCTCCTGGCGCACCCAGACGCCGTTCTCCACCACGGCATCGACGGCGCAGCCGACCGAGCAGTGGCTGCAGACGGTGCGACGCAGCTCGATCTTGCGCTGGCCGTCGGCCTGTGTGCCCGCGGCGGCCTCGGCCTTGCGCACCAGGCTGAGCTGGCCGGCCGCCAGGCCGACCCCCACGCCCAGGCCGGAGCGGCGCAGGAAACCGCGCCGGTCCATCGTCGGCAGGGCCTGCGTCAGGCCATGCTGCAGGCGCTGCACCAGGCCGCCGGTCGTGGAAGCAGCGCCGCCAGCGCCGCGAGTGGTTTTTTTGGTCAGGTTCATGGCATTACCTCGCCCGATGGGACAGGCCGCAGGCGGCCCAAGTGCAGGGACCGTCAGATGCGGGTGGTCTGGTAGTAGCGGCGCACATGCTCGGTCAGCCGGTAGCCGCTGCCCTGCTCGGACGAGGCCGGCTCGGTGCTGGGCGCCCCCTTGGCGACCAGCCCGGTAGCGGGCAAGGCTGCGGCCACCGCCGCGACGGCACCGACCGTGCCGGCGCCGGCAAACCAGCGGCGGCGGCTCAGACCGGGTGGGGAGGAATCGTTCTTCATATTGTTCTCCGACTGCATGACGCGGCTACAGCGACGACGGCCGCACCCATGCCCATGACTGTAACGCCTACCAGGACATGACGGCAATCCTGCGCTGCAACAAGCAAGGCGGCAGCGCAGAGACTTCAGTCGAGCAGGTCGAAGCCCTGCGCCTCGACGGCCATGAAGGCGCGCGTGAAGCCCGCCAGCGCCGAGTAGAAACGTGCCCGAGGCTGGGCCGCGACCGCATCGCACAAGCGCTCGACCCAGGGCTGCAGGTGGCGCGCGAAGAAGGCCTGCTGCCGCGCCAGGTTGGCGACCTCGACATCGTCGCCCGCGATCAGGTAGCGCATCACCTCGCACAGGCAGGCGAGATGGTCCTCGGTCTCGGGCATGCCGGGGTCGCGTGCCAGGCCAAGCCGATCGAGGTCGGCGCGCAGCGCGGCGAGTGGTTTCTCGTTCAGGAAGCCGCTCAGGTACTCGGAACCGTAGACACTGACCGCCGGCTTGCCGACACCGCCGAACAGCTGATCGAACTCGTCATGAATCGCGGCATCGTCCGTGGCACGGGCGGCGGCAACCAGCGCTTGCCAGGGCTGCTCCAGGTAGGCACCGGCGCTGGGCGCATCGGTCGGGGCGACGCGCAGTTGCGCCAGCAGCGCGGGAGTGGGCGGTGCGTAGAACAGCGCCGCCAGCAGACCGTAGAGCTCGGCGCGGGCGGTTTCCTCGTCGAGCGCGGAGGAGAGGGGCAGATCGTTCATCGCAGGAGTCACAGGTCGGTGATGCGGGTTTCGGCGCTGGTGTGCAGGTCGATGACGCGGCAGTCGCCGCACATCTTGAGCCGCTCGGCTGCGCCGCCCTGGAACATCGGGTGCGCGCCGAGCCGCGCGATCATGGCCGCGATGCCGCGCTCGGTGCCAAAGGGCATGCCGCAGCGGATGCAGTGGAAGGCCGCCTGCTCGGCGACCACGCGCGGCTCGCGCCGGCTGGCATCGAGCAGCAGGCGCGGCTCCAGCGTGATCGCCTGCTCGGGGCAGGTGCGCGCGCACAGGCCGCATTGCAGGCAGTTCTTCTCGATCAAGCGCAGCTGCGGCTGGCCGGGGTTGTCCTGCAGCGCGCCGGCCGGGCAGGCGCCAACGCAGCTCAGGCACAGCGTGCAGGCGTCGGCATCGACACGCACCGAGCCCAGCGGAGCCGCCGCCGGCAGCGCGATCGCGGTTGGCAGCGATGGCAGCGGCGCCTGCTGCCGCAGGTGTTCCAGCGCCAGTTCGAGCGTGGCGCGCTTGTCGGCCTGCAGCGCGAAGCGGGCTGGCTCGCGCACGCCCTGCGCTGGCGCGATTCGGGCCTCGGCGTCGAGCGCGGCGATATCGCGCGCGTCGCGCGCCTGCAGCAGGCGGAAATGCTCGCCAGCGTAGCCCAGGCCGGACAGCAGCGACTGAGCGACTTCGATCTGTTCGCGCAGCGCGCGCCGGTAGTCCGGTGCCTCGGCATCAGTGGTCAGCAACCAGACCTGGCTGGCGCCCTGCGCGATGGTGGCCAGCCAGAACTCGATCCCGAGGCTGGCGACATGGCGCAACGGCCAGGGCAGCACGCGCGCCGGCACGCCGTTCAGGCTGCGGTCGAGCCGGGCGGCACGGCCCCAGTCGTCGATCAGCTGGCTGCCGACCTCGTCGCTGTGCAGCAGCAGGACGGCGTCGCGACCGCCGGCCCGGGCATGGGTGGACAGCAGGCGGCGCAGCTTGTCGCCCTGATGCGCCAGGCTGGGGTAGGCATAGGACAGCGCGCCGCTCGGGCAGACCGTGCTGCAAGCGCCACAGCCGGCGCACAAATGCGGGTCGACATGGATCTGGGCCCGCGCCTTGTCGGCGCCGCCGCTGCGGCTGGAGACCGCCGAGGCCGAACAGATGTCGATGCAGGCGCTGCAGCCGGTCTTGCCGTTGCGGCCATGCGCGCACAGGCGCGACTGGTACTGGACGAAGCGCGGCTGCTCGAACTCGCCGACCTGATCGCGCAGGGTCAGCAGTGCGGTCAGCTGCGTTTGCGCGTCGGCCTTGGGCGGCAGGTGAAAATAGCCCTGCGGCTTCTGGTGCTGGCTGAAGGCCGGGGTCTCGCGCAGGTCCAGCACTAGGTCGAAGCGCTCGCCCTGAAGCTGCGGCGCGCGCTGGAAGTCGATCGCGCCGGCCGCCTCGCAAACGCGCACGCAGTCGCGGTGGCCTTTGCAGGCCTGCAGGTCGATCTGGTAGTCGAGGCCGATCGCGCCCTCGGGGCAGGCCTCGACGCAGGCGTTGCAGCGGGTGCAGAGGTCTAGGTCGATGGGATTGTCGGCGCTCCACTTGAGCTCGAAGGCGCCGAGCCGCCCGCTCAAACGCCGCAGCTGGCCAGCCAGCACCGGGTGGCGCCGCTGCTGGCGGCCAGCGCCACCAGTGGCGAACAGGGTGATGTCGAGTGCATCGTCGAGCCGTTGCGCCAGCGCCTCGGCGTGTTCGAGCGGGCCGATGACGAGCAGCCGCCCCTCGCTGCGAAAGCTCACGGTCGGCACCGGGTCGGGGTCGGGCAATTGCGCGAGCGCGAGCAGCGCCGCCATCTTGGGGGTGGCCTGCCTGCCCTCGCGACCCCAGCCGCCGGTCTCGCGCAGATTCACGAAGCGGATCGGCCGCGCTTCGGGCGATGGCGCGCCCTCGGTCTGCGCCGCCAACTCGGCGAACAGGCGGCGCTCCTGGGTGCAGGCGACCACCAGCGGGCCGCCGTGCTTGGCCACGCGCTGGAAGGCCGGCGCCTCCCGGCGGCACAGGGTGCTGTGCTCGACCAGGGTTTCGCCCAGGGCGCGACCCAGTGCCGGTACGTCGAGCGGGAGGGTGCGGTTGCAGTTGCAGATCAGGGTGGTCATGGTGCGGGATCGGAAGGCGGAAGATCGCGCCGTGCGTCGGCGACCAGCTCAGGCCTGGGGCGACCGGGTAGGCCTGGGCCGTTCTGTACTGCATCGGCACACGGCAGGGCAGCGGACGAATCAGGCGACGCTGTGTCGGCAACATGGGCCGCAGGGGCTTGAGCCTCGCTGCTGGGTGTCGTTGCGGCCTGCTGCGTCTCGCACGCTCGCGCCATTGGGAAATGCGCCGCGAGCAGCTCGCGCGCTACCGCCAGCGGCAGCGGGTCGGGCTTGGAGTAGTCGTCGATATAGATGTCGAGCCCGTCCATCACATTGAAGTGCGGATCGGTGAACAGCTGCTTGAAGGCGACGTTGCGCACCTCGGGCGCGACCGCGCGCGCAACGAAGGGCCGGAAGTCGGAGGCTGGCGTGAGCCGCTGCGCGTCCTGCAGCGTGGGCGGAGGCGAAGCTGGCGGGGCCGGTTCGACCTGCCCGACCGGTCCGGGCGGCGCTGCAGGGTCCACGGCAGCGCCGGTTGGGGCCGAGGACGCAAGGCCCTGCACCGAGTGCTGGCTGGGTGGGGGCCGGACAGCAGGCGCAGGCGAAGTGTGAGGCGCGGACTCCGGCTCGGGCGGCAGGGTCGCGCCGGAGCGTGCTTGTGCCTTGCGCCTGGCCCAGCGGCCCAGGAAACCGTCGGAATCGGCCGTCATGACGCCTCGCCGCCGCCACGGCCACCACGGCCTCGGCGCTCCCCGGTGCTGATGCTGACCGGATTGCCGAAGCGGTCGGCCAGCGACTGGAAGCTGGCGGGCCGCTGACGGCGCTTGGGCTCGGGCCGGTAGCGGGACTCGACATAGGCCGCCAGCCAGGCGATGACCGCCGCCGACGCTGGCACCTGATCGACCCGCTCCTGCGCGTCGAGCCAGCGGCCAGCGTCGTGGTAGCTCAGGGTCGCGATCTGCGGCAGCGGCGCGGGCGAGCCGTCGGGCAGGACGGCCTCGTCGGGGCGCCACATGACCCAGCAGCAGGGCTGGGGCGAGCTCAGGTTGAGGTAGTAGCCTTCGAGATCGTCGGGATGAAGCTCCAGTGCCAGGCCAGGGTAGAGCCAGTGGCTGGCCTGATCCGGTCCATCCGCTTCGTCCGGCTCGCCCGCAGCGGGTTCGAGCGGCAGCGGTCCGACCGGCGCGGGCAGGTCCAGCTGCTCAAGCGCCTCGCCCGTCAGCACATCGGCCAGCACCCAGCGCCAGCGCTGCCAACGGCTCATCGGGCCGCTGACGGGCTCGCGCCGCATCACCACGGCCAGCTCGACCCGGTTCGGCGCGTCAGCCTGCATGGTTCAGCTGTCCTTGGAGATGGTGATGGTCGGGAACTTGGACGAGAAGTCCTTGGCCCGCTGTGCGACCTTGATCGCCACCTGGCGCGCGACCGACTTGTAGAGGCCGGCGACCTCGCCGTCCGGGTCGGCGACCACGGTCGGACGGCCGCTGTCGGCCTGCTCGCGGATCTGCAGCTTGAGCGGCAGCGCGCCCAGGTAGTCGAGGCCGAACTCGGCCGCCATGCGCTGGCCGCCGTCGGCACCGAACAGATGCTCGACATGGCCGCAGTGGGAACAGACATGGACCGCCATGTTCTCGACCACGCCCAGGATCGGCACGCCGACCTTCTCGAACATCCTGACGCCCTTGCGCGCGTCGAGCAGCGCGATGTCCTGCGGCGTGGTGACGATCACGGCGCCGGTGATCGGCACCCGCTGGCTCAGGGACAGCTGGATGTCGCCGGTGCCGGGCGGCATGTCGACGATCAGATAGTCGAGGTCGTTCCAATTCGTCTGGCGCAGCAGCTGATCCAGTGCCTGGGTCGCCATCGGACCACGCCAGATCATGGCCTCGTCCTTGTCGACCAGGAAGCCGATCGAGTTGACCTGCACGCCGTAGTTCTGCAGCGGCTCCATCAGCTTGCCGTCCAGGCTCTCGGGGCGACCTTCGATGCCCATCATGGTGGGCTGGCTCGGGCCGTAGATGTCGGCGTCGAGGATGCCGACGCGCGCGCCCTCGGCGGCCAGCGCCAGCGCCAGGTTGACGGTGGTGGTGCTCTTGCCCACGCCGCCCTTGCCGGAAGCCACCACGATGATGTTCTTGACGCCCGGCAGCAGCGCCACGCCGCGCTGGACCTGGTGCGCGGTGACCAAGGTACGGATCGCGACCGAGACATTGCCGACGCCGGCGACGCCGCGCGCGGCCTGGATCAGCGCCTCGCGCAGGGCCGGGATCTGGCTCTGGGCCGGATAGCCGAGCTCGACCTCGAAGGAGACGCTGTCGCCCTGGATCTTCAGGTGCTTGAGCGCCTTGGTGGACACGAAGTCCAGGCCGGTGTTGGGGTCGATGACGGTTTGCAGCGCCTGCAGCAGCGCCTGTTGGTCGATGGCCAAGTTTTTTCTCCAGCTGAACATGGAGCTGATTGTGCCCGCATCCTGGATACGGCCCGATACCCATGCCCCCAGCGGGGGCCAGGGCAATGGCAATGCGCGCACCGATAAAATCATCGGATTAGTCAACGCCGCCAGGTCCAAACCGCATGCCCAGTCCGAACCGCCGCTTCTTCGTCACCACCGCCCTGCCCTACGCCAACGGCAACTTCCACATCGGCCACATCATGGAATACATCCAGGCCGATATCTGGGTCCGCCTGCGCCGCCTGCAGGGCCACGAGGTGCATTTCGTCGGCGCCGACGACGCGCATGGCGCGCCGATCATGATCGCGGCCGAGAAGGCCGGCATCACGCCGCAAGCTTTCGTCGCCAACATCGCGGCCGGCCGCGCCCAGTACCTCGACGGCTTCAACGTCAGGTTCGACCACTGGAGCTCGACCGACAGCCCCGAGAACCACGAACTGGCGCAGCAGATCTACCGCGACCTGAAGGCCAATGGCCTGATCTCGACCAAGACCATCGAGCAGTTCTTCGACCCCGAGAAGGGCATGTTCCTGCCGGATCGCTTCATCAAGGGCGAATGCCCCAAGTGCGGCGCCAAGGACCAGTACGGCGACAGCTGCGAGAGCTGCGGCGCCGTCTACGCGCCGACCGAGCTCAAGAGCCCCTACTCGGCGCTGTCGGGCGCCACGCCGGTGCTGCGCAGCTCGGAGCATTACTTCTTCAAGCTGAGCGACCCGCGCTGCATCGATTTCCTGGAGAACTGGACCGCCGAGGCCGGCCACCTGCAGCCCGAGGTGCTCAACAAGATCAAGGAATGGTTCCGCAAGGAAGAGGACGAGCACGGCAACCTGGTCGGCGGCCTGGGTGACTGGGACATCAGCCGCGACGCGCCCTACTTCGGCATCGAGATTCCCGACCTGCCCGAGGGTTCGCCGCGCAAGTATTTCTACGTCTGGCTCGACGCGCCAATCGGCTACCTGGCCTCGCTCAAGAACTATCTGGGCCGGATCGGCGTCGATTACGACCGCTACATCGCCGACCCGGCGGTCGAACAGGTGCACTTCATCGGCAAGGACATCACCTACTTCCACACCCTGTTCTGGCCCGCGATGCTGCATTTCAGCGGCCGCAAGACGCCGAGCCAGATCAACGTGCACGGCTTCATCACCGTCAACGGCGGCGAGAAGATGAGCAAGAGCCGTGGCACCGGCATCGACCCGCTCAAATACCTCAAGCTGGGCATGAACCCCGAGTGGCTGCGCTACTACCTGGCCGCCAAGCTCAACAGCCGCAACGAGGACGTCGACTTCAACCCGGACGACTTCGCGGCCCGCGTCAACTCGGACCTGGTCGGCAAGTACATCAACATCGCCAGTCGCGCGGCCGGCTTCCTGTCCAAGCGCTTCGGCGGCCAGCTGGCTGCCGTCTCGCCCGATGGCGAGGCGCTGCTGGACCACCTGCAGACCGCCATTCCCGGCATCGTCGAGCTCTACGCCGAGCGCGAATACGGCAAGGCGATCCGCGAAGTGATGGCGCTGGCCGACCGCGTCAACGAGTTCGTCGACGCCAACAAGCCCTGGGAGCTCGCCAAGCAGCCAGGCATGGAAGCCCGCCTGCAGGATGTCTGCACCACCTGCGTCGAGGCCTTCCGCGTGCTGACCGCGCTGCTGAAACCAGTGCTGCCGGCGCTGGCCGCCAACGTCGAGGCCTTCCTGCAATGCGCGCCGCTGGACTTCGACAACGCCGCGAGCCCGCTGGGCGCCGGCCATGTGATCGGCGTCTACCAGCACCTGATGCAGCGCGTCGACGTCAAGCTGCTCGAAGCGCTGTTCGAGCCGCCGGCCGCCCCCGAACCGGAACAGGTCATCCCCGGTGGCGAGGAGATCGCGCCGACCATCGGCATCGACGACTTCGCCAAGGTCGACCTGCGCATCGCGCGGATCGAGAACTGCGAGCCGGTCGAGGGCTCGACCAAGCTGCTGCGCCTGACGCTCGACGTCGGCGAGGGCCGGATGCGTAACGTCTTCTCCGGCATTGCGAGCATGTACAGGCCCGAGGACCTGATCGGCAAGCTGACCGTGATGGTCGCCAACCTGGCGCCGCGCAAGATGAAGTTCGGCATCAGCGAGGGCATGGTGCTGGCCGCCAGCCACGCCGACGAGAAGGCGCAGCCCGGCATCCATGTGCTGCACCCCTGGCCGGGCGCGCAGCCGGGCATGCGGATACACTGAGTAAAACCCCCGAGTGACCCCGGAAGCTGCAGGGTTTACAGTAAAGGGGTATGCACCTGCCGCCGCTTGCCCGCTTCCGCCCCCGACTGCTCGCTGACCTGCGCGGCTATGACCGCGCCCGACTGGCGCAAGACGCTGGCGCCGGCCTGACGGTCGCCATAGTCGCCTTGCCGCTGGCGATGGCGTTCGCGATTGCCTCCGGCCTCAAGCCCGAGGCCGGGCTCTGGACCGCGATCATCGGCGGCCTGCTGGTGTCGCTGCTGGGCGGCAGCTCGGTGCAGATCGGCGGCCCGGCCGGCGCCTTCATCGTCATCGTCTACGGCATCGTCGAGCGCCATGGCCTGGGCAGCCTGCTGATCTCCACCGCGGCCGCCGGAGTGCTGCTGTTCCTGATGGGCCTGCTCAAGCTGGGCAATCTGGTGCGCTATGTGCCGGTCAGCCTGGTGATCGGCTTCACCAACGGCATCGCGGTGCTGATCGCGCTGTCGCAGCTGCGCGACCTGCTCGGCCTCAAGATCGACAAGATGCCAGCCGACTTCTTCAGCCAGATCGGCACCCTCTGGCGCCATCTTGACAGCCTCAACCCCTATGCCTTGGGACTCGGGGTGCTCTGCGTGCTGGGACTGTTCGTCTGGCCACGGATCTGGGCCGGCGACTCGGCCTTTCGCCAGCAGCTTGACCGGCTGCAGGGCGCCAGCGCGCTGCGCGCGACCTCGCGCCTGCCGGCCCCGATCGTGGCGCTGGTCACGCTCACGCTGCTGGCCTGGCTGCTCAAGCTGCCGGTCGAGACCATAGGCTCGCGCTTCGGTGGCATCCCGCAGGGCCTGCCTGCGCTGGCCCTGCCCGACTTCAGCTGGACCAGCGTCAAGCAGCTGGTCACGCCAACGCTGACGATTGCCGCCCTGGGCGCGATCGAGTCGCTGCTGTGCGCGCGCGTCGCCGACCAGATGCGCCCGGGCGCCAAGCATGACCCGAACCAGGAGCTGATGGCGCAGGGCGTGGCCAACTTCGCGGTGCCCTTCTTCGGCGGCATGCCGGTGACCGGCACCATCGCGCGCACCGTCACCAACATCCGCGCCGGCGCCGCCTCGCCGGTGGCCGGCATGGTGCATGCGCTCTCGCTGGCGCTGGTCGTGCTGCTGGCCGCGCCGCTGGCCAGCCATGTGCCGCTGGCGGTGCTGGCCGGCGTGCTGCTGTTCGTGGCCTGGAACATGGGCGAGTGGCGCGAGTTCGCGCGCCTCAGGCAGTTCAGCCGGCATTACCGGCTGCTGCTGGTCTCGACCTTCCTGGTCACCGTGGTGTTCGACCTCACGCTGGCGGTCGAGCTCGGCCTGGTGCTGGCCTGCCTGCTGTTCGTGCGGCGCCAGGGCAGCCTGTTCAGCGCCGAGCTGGTCTCGCGCACCGAGCGGCTGCTGAGCTACCAGCTCTACGGCTCGCTGTTCTTTGGCGCCGTGACCAAGATCGACCCGATCCTGGCCGCAGTCGAAGCGGGCCCGGACCAGCTTGATGTGAGCCTGGACGCCACAAGGCTGGTCGCGCTCGACACCACCGGCATCGACGCGCTGGAGCAGCTGGTCGAGGCGCTGGAGCGGCGCGGCGGCCGGCTCGACATCCGGCACCTCAACGAGCAGCCGCGCGATCTGCTGCTCAGATCCGGCCTGGCGGCCAGGCTGCGCACCTGCAGCTGAAATACGGGCTGGCCTGTTGAGCGGGCTGCTGGGTAAAATCAGCAGCTTTAACCGTGGTGCCATACTGACATGAGCCTCTTCGCACGCCCCCACTACACTTCCGACGCCACGCAGTTCATCGAATCGCTCAAGGCCAAGCGGCCCGAGCTCGACGCGCAACAGCGCGAAGGCCGCGCCCTGCTGTGGGAGCAGAGCGTGGACCGCGACTGGAACGCCGACGCCAACGAAGGCCGCGTCCAGCAGCAACCCTACGTCTACCAGACCGAACCCACGCTGCGCTGAACTCCGGCGCGGGCCTGAATGAACCACACGCCCACCCTGGACGACGCACTGCCCGCTAGCCTGGCCGGCCTGCCCGAGCCAATCGACCCGGTGGCGTTCGCACGCCTGTACGGCGAGCCGCTGTTCGCGCTGCCGACCGACCTCTACATCCCGCCCGATGCGCTCGAGGTCTTCCTGGACGCCTTCGAAGGCCCGCTCGATCTGCTGCTGTACCTGATCCGCAGGCAGAACTTCAACATCCTCGACATCCCGATGGCCGAGCTCACGCGCCAGTACCTCGGCTACGTCGAGCAGGTGCGCGCGCGCAACCTCGAGCTGGCCGGCGAGTACCTGCTGATGGCCGCCATGCTGATCGAGATCAAGTCGCGCATGCTGCTGCCCCAGCGCCAGGCGGCCGAGGGCGAGGAAGCCGGGGACCCGCGCGCCGAACTGGTGCGCCGCCTGCTCGAATACGAGCAGATCAAGCTGGCCTCGCGCCAGCTGGCCGAGGCACCACAACTCGGGCGCGACTTCCTGGCGGCCTGCGTCCACGTCGAGCAGGCGCTCGACCTCCAGCTGCCCGATGTGGATGGCGCCGAGCTGCAGCAGGCCTGGCGCGACATCCTGCGCCGCGCCAAGCTGGTGCAGCACCACAAGATCAGCCGCGAGGCGCTTTCGGTGCGCGAGCACATGAGCCTGGTGCTGCGCCGACTGCAGGGCCGGCGCTTCGTCGAGTTCGCCGAGCTGTTCGAGCTGGCCAAGGGCGTGCCGGTGCTGGTCGTGACCTTCATCGCGATGCTCGAGCTGGCCAAGGAAACCCTGATCGAGATCACCCAGGCCGAGGCCTTCGCTCCCATCTATGTCCGGCTGGCCTATACGCCAGCCTGAAGCTTTGCACCATGAACACCACCCAATCCCAGTCCTGCGCCACCACTCGCCGCTTCGACGTCGTCATCGTCGGCAGCGGCCTGGCCGGCCTGAGCACCGCGCTGCTGCTGCCCAGCCATCTGCAGGTGGCCATCCTGACCAAGCGCACCATCGCGGACGGCTCCAGCGGCTGGGCCCAGGGCGGCATCGCCGCCGTGCTGGCCGAGGACGACAGCTTCGAGGCCCATGTGCAGGACACCTTCGTCGCTGGCGCCGGCCTGTGCGACGAGGCCGCGACCCGCTTCACGGTCGAACACGCGCCCGAGGCGATCGCCTGGCTGCGCGAGATGGGCACCCAGTTCACCCAGCATGACGGCGAACTGCACCTGACGCGCGAGGGCGGCCACAGCCACCGCCGCATCGTGCACGCGGCCGACGCCACCGGCGCCGCCGTCCAGCACACGCTGATCGACCGCGTGCGGCTGGCGCCCAATGTGCAGGTGTTCGAGAGCCATGTGCTGGCCGACCTGATCCTGAGCGACAAGCATGCCGAGGGCGGTACGGAGGACGAACGCCGCTGCCTGGGTGCCTACGCCTTCAACGAGGACACCGACGAGGTCGAGGCCTTCGTGGCGCCGCACACCGTGCTGTGCACCGGCGGCGCGGGCAAGGTCTACCTCTACACCTCCAACCCCGACACCGCGACCGGCGACGGCATCGCGGCGGCCTGGCGCGCTGGCTGCCGGGTCGGCAACATGGAATTCATCCAGTTCCACCCGACCTGCCTGTATCACCCCGATGCCAAGAGCTTCCTGATCAGCGAGGCGGTACGCGGCGAGGGCGGCCTGCTCAAGCTGCCGGAATCGCTCGGGGGCACCCGCTTCATGCCGGCGCACGACGAACGCGCCGAGCTCGCGCCGCGCGACGTGGTGGCGCGCGCGATCGACTTCGAGATGAAGAAGCACGGCCTGGACTGCGTCTACCTCGACATCTCGCACCAGAGCCCGGAATTCCTGCGCGAGCATTTCCCCAACATCCTGGCGCGCTGCGCCGAGCTCGGCATCGACATCACGAAGGAGCCGATTCCGGTCGTGCCGGCCGCGCACTACACCTGCGGCGGCGTGATCACCGACCTGAAGGCACGCACCGACCTGGCCGGCCTGTACGTGGTGGGCGAGGCCAGCTGCACCGGCCTGCACGGCGCCAACCGGCTGGCCAGCAACTCGCTGCTCGAGTGCATGGTGTTCGCGCGCGCGGCGGTGGCCGACATGGCGGCGCAGGCCGTGGCCGACATCCCGGCCATCAAGCCCTGGGACGACAGCCGCGTGATCGACGCCGACGAGCAGGTCGTGCTGTCGCACAACTGGGACGAGCTGCGCCGCTTCATGTGGGACTATGTCGGCATCGTGCGCACCGACAAACGGCTGGAGCGCGCGGCGCACCGGATCGCGCTGCTGCAATCCGAGATCCGCGAGTTCTACACCCACTACCATGTCACGCGCGACCTGTTGGAGCTGCGCAACCTGCTGCAGGTGGCCGACCTGATTGTGCGCTCGGCGCAGGGCCGCAAGGAAAGCCGCGGCCTGCACTTCAGCCGCGACTACCCCGGGCTGCTGGCCGAGGCGGGGCCGACGGTGCTGGTGCCCTGAGCGGGCAACCAAGGCGCCGAATGAGGGATCTGGCCGCGAGCACCGGCTTGCCGGCAGATGCCGTGCAGGCGATACAGCAGGTGCTGGCCGCCTGCCCGGCGATCGGGCAGGCGGTGCTGTACGGCTCGCGCGCCAGGGGCAACTACAAACGGGGCTCCGACATCGACCTGACCCTCAAGGGCGATGCGCTGACCTATCGGGACCTGCTGCGGCTGATGGACGAACTCGACGACCTGCTGCTGCCCTACATGATCGACTTGTCGCTCTACGCCCAGATCGACAATCACGCATTGCGCGAGCACATCGATCGGGTCGAGGTGGTGTTCTACGCGCGCTGAAGATCTCCCACGATAAAATTTTATTTCGGAGATAATTTTAATAATCTCCACGAGCCAGCTGGAACGCCTCTACCGGATCGTTAGCTCGACACAAAGCCGCTGGGAAATTGTTTGGCGACATCACCATCAAAGCCCGAGCCTGACCCCATCATCGGCGTGGTGAGCTACGGCTGGGTGCCGGTCCGATGAAATGGCGGCTGGTGACACGACTGCTTGCGCTACCCCAGGTGAAAGTTCATAACACGCTCTAGCTGACAGGGCACATTCAACGTTTGAATTCAGCAGCCGCGAGAAGCGGCTCGCTGAAATCATCGCCTTATACACATCTCCGTAACATGTTGATTTTTATGATAACGCAGAAAATCCACACATCAATAAAATCAATGACTTACAGAGTTGCGTATAACGAAATGCGCTGAAATGTGATGCTAGAGTTTAGCGCGACCATTTCTGGCATGTACTTTGCTGCCCAAACATGTCAGGGCTTTTGCTATCGCTCCCTTTGAAACCAAGACCTTCACACACTACTTTTATTCTTTGCCCTAAAGATGAGTGAAGTTGAAGAAACGGAGTTTCAGTATTTTTTGCGGCCAAGGCATCAACATACCGGCGTTGATTCCGATGAGCCAGTTCTCTAATCACCAAGTGGGAATCAAATGGCTGACTCAGCGAGTTCACTACTTCCGTTATCGCGGCATCCCAATTTTTCATTTGCTATTTACCTTGTTGGAAAAGTCTAACTTTGTTTTAGGGCGACTGCCCCTAGCCGAAACCTGCCTTACTGACAGCAGTCTATCCCTCACCCTAAGCATCTCGGCAGTGCGCACGCACGTCAAACCGTGTCGGATTGCCTCGATAGACGGAAATCCAGCACTGGACGTTTTCCGACAGCAAAGTGGCGGCTGGTGACACGACTGCTTGCGCTACCCCAAGTTCAACGAACGGACCGACCTCCCCCAAAACCAGGACGGTTCAAGAGGGCAACTCAAGCGGCCGATGGATCGATGGGCTCGAAACGCGCCACACGCTTGAAAACCGAGCCTTTGACGGTCTGTTTTCTTTCCGAGGGCTTGTAGCCGTGATACCTGGCGAAGGCAGCCACTTGAGCCCCGGTGCGGCGCAGAAAAGGGTCAGACTCCTTCTTCGTCGCCGGACACAGCGCGCGGAGCTTGTCGGTCGGCAGGGTGGCTGCCGCGCCTTGGCCTGCTCGGATACTGACCAGCAACTCGTCTTCGTACTCCCCTATCAGCTCCCAGACGGCCTGGGACTGCGGAGTATTCGGATAACGCGAATTCTGGAACGGAAAAGGAGATTTCTTCATGATTGACAAGGTTATTTCTTTCGACTGGTATGAGCGCATGAGGGACTGCACGGACTATCTGGACATCCGGAGGAAGCAGGCGGGCATGTCTCGTCTGCAAGAGCGCCGGAAGCGAGGCACCGACAGCGCCGGGCCGAACTTGCCGGTTCACGCCTTCCTCAGGAAATAAGGTGGGTCGATACGTTGCTCATGCCTCGCTAGCGGACGGGGTTTCGGGCTTGCGTTGGTAGCCCTTCTGGTCTTGTTCGTAGCGAGCGGCGAGTGCCTGCAGATCTTTCGGCACCTGCTGGTAACTGACCAGGTACACATCCAGCGCCTGGCCTCGTACCAGGTCGAGCGCCCGCTGCATCGCGTCCATAATCCATTCGTACTCGTTGCCAAAGGCGCCGCCGCCCAGCCGCGTCAGGTAGACGCTGCGGTTGCCGCCCGGTCTGGCTGCATTAATCACCCCGGCTAGCAGCGTGGCTTCATAAGCAGCTTCGAGCACCAGGCGCGCGAAGGGCTCCCACAACCAGGGCTTGCTGTCGCGGTTGTAGCTGATCGGCAATGCCGAGCAGTAGGCCTGGCTCACCGTCTGGTCCTTCGGCGTGCCCCTCGCCGTCACTTCCACATCCCAATGAAGGCCGATGCGCAGACGCGCGCGCAACGCGTCAAGTTCAGCGGGGCTGGCGGCCCTGAGTGCTGTCTTGATGGTTTGCAGCGTGGCGGTGTCGGCCAAGGCGTAGCCGTTGCGCATCTTGATGCGGTCGCCACCCTTCAGGGTTGATCGCAGGTCGGCCAGGGTGTCGATCTGCCGCTCGCTGGTCTGGCCCAGCTGATTGCCGACCGGCGCGAAGTAGTTGCGGTAGATGGTCCCGGCCCCCGCAGCGCGCGCACAGGCCGGCCCCTGGGTCGGGTCGTATTCGTAATCGGTCACGCCGTCTTCGGGTGTGAACTCGAAGTGCGTCATCTCCAGCAGATTGAATTGCGAGGCGACCTGTACCAGCGCACCCGCCAGTTCGGGCCTGGTATGCAGCTGGTGGGCGTCGGCCGCGAGGTTGTGCACCCGCAGCCGGCCACGCGAGGTGGCCAGCACCGGGGCGGCGCGCTCGCGCAGTTCGGCTAGGCTGGGCGTCTCCAGCTGGCCGATCCGCCAGCTGCGGCCGTTGGCCAGCGAGCGCAGGCGATCGTCCTCGACGCAGAGCTGGGCACGGGTGGATTTGTAGTCGGTTTCTGCAAAGCCGGTCAGGTCTTTAAACCCATCCCTTTCAAGGTGTTGCCGATTCTCCTGTAGCCTTGTGGGGTAGAAGGGAGAACGAGGATGTGTGCAGAGGTACTGGAGCGGTTTGAGCAGCATGCGCCGGTGGGCGTGATGGCACGCGTGGCGCTGGAGCAGGCGTTGCCGGCGGGCTGGATCGACGAGGTGTTCGAGGCCAACCGCCAGAGGCAATACCCGCGCGAGCTGATGATGTCGACCGTGGTGGAGCTGATGATGCTGGTCTCGCTGGGGCTGCGCCCGTCGCTGCATGCGGCCGCGCGCAAGATGGAGCGGCTGCCCGTGTCGTTGGCGGCGCTCTACGACAAGGTCAATCGCACGGAGCCGGCGGTGCTGCGCGCGCTGGTGCAGGGCAGCGCCGCCCGTCTGGCGCCGGTGATGGCGCAACTCGACGGCGAGGCAAGCCTGGCGGGATGGCGCTTGCGCATCCTCGACGGCAATCACCTGCCGGCGAGCCAGAAGCGGCTGTCACCGCTGCGCGATCAGCGTGGCGCGGCCCTGCCGGGGCACACCCTGGTGGTCTACGATCCCGACCAAGCCCTGGTCACGGACATCGTGGCGTGCGAGGATGCGCACGAGAGCGAGCGTACCGTGGCGCGGACCCTGGTGGCCTCGGCACGGGCGGGCGAGCTGTGGCTGGCTGACAGCCATTTCTGCACCCGCACCCTGTTGCAGGGCTGGCAACAGACGGGAGCCGCCTTCATTGTGCGCGAGCATGGTCGCCATCCGAGTCTGGTGCAGCAAGGCAGCTGGCACGAAGCGGGCCGCTGCGAAACGGGCGTGCTGGCGGAGCAGTCCATCGGTATCGAGGGTGACGGCGTGCCGTGGCGTCGTATCCAGTTGGTGCTCGATGAGCCCACTCGGGACGGCCTGACCCAGCTGAACTTGTGGAGCAACCTGCCGCACGAGGTCACGGCTCAACAGATTGCCAACCTGTACCGCCGCCGCTGGCGCATCGAAGGGCTGTTCGGACGACTCGAATCGGTTCTCAACAGCGAAATCCGCACGCTGGGCCACCCGCGTGCCGCGCTGCTGGGCTTTGCCACGGCGGTGCTGGCGTACAACGTGCTGTCCCTGCTCAAGCGCTGCATCGAACAGGCTCACCGCGAGCAGGCTCCCGAGCTGGAGGTCTCGACCTATCACCTGGCAGTCGATGTCGTGAGCGACTACAAAGGCATGCTCATTGCGCTACCGCCTTCGGCGTGGTCTTCGTGGTCCGAAGCCAGCCCGGAGCACATGGCTGATTATTTGCTGCATCTGGCCCGGTTCGTCTCGCCGCGCAGCGTCGCCACCTCCAAGCGAGGCCCCAAGAAACCCAAGCCCAAGGGATATGTCGAGGCCGCCGCTGTTCGCAAGCACGTCTCGACCGCCCGCGTCCTGCGCAGCGCCAAGGGTGCAACACCTTGAAAGGGATGGTCTTTAAACCATGTCATTGGGTCTCCATCGGGTCAAACAGGTGCTGGGGTCTTAGGCGCAGTGGAACACTGAACCACGCATGACGGAAATTTCGGCGGTTCCGACTTAGAACCCCTAGTTCGGATTTGATGAACTGACGAAATTTCGCACGTCAAGGAGTTCCTCTCCGTCCCACCGATAAGCCACCAAGGGGCCTCCCTTACCTGCGCTGTAATCCACGCACGCCATTCGGTCAGCTTGCAAGGTTGGCTCGCCCTGCATCCAATAGTGGCCAAAAAACACGGGTTTGCGGTGGTCATAACTGGGCAGCATGCCAGTCTCCGTCACAGCGATGTCCGGCAACTTGTTCCTCTCTTCCTCGGACATCAACGCAAGGTCACGGTAGCCATGGGCTTGCTCATCCCACCAGCGGATACGCACATTGCGCCTCTCATGGCCGTCTTTGTCCAAGAACGAATGGCCGGCGGGCAACGACACTTCCAGTCCTTTTGTCAGCCCCTCTACCGCTCTGAAGACGGGGTCATGTGCGCGACTGGCGCGAACCATGAGTTCTGGCGTCAGAGTTCGGCCATTGCCCAGCAGCGGCTCCAACTCCGCCATGAAGCCGTCGTGCCAACAGGCGTGCACAACACGCAGCGCTGGCAGGTCAAGCCACAACGGCAATGTCAGAAACCAGTCGATGATTTCCGCATGGAGCGGCGTCCCCTCGACCTCGCCCAGAAACGCATGGTGCTGATGGCGGTTCTGGGCACCGAGCTCGCCGTGTCGTGGGCGAAGGAAATGGCCGGCGTCGGCGCCATCTGGGTCGGGCAGATGCCAGGCAATGGCATTGAACTCATGATTTCCCAGAATGGCCAAGGCACTGTCTGCATCCACCATGCGTCGCGCCAGTCGGTAGGTTTCAACTTGCCGAGGGCCTCGGTCGATGAAGTCACCGACAAAGATGGCCTTGCGGCTTGGGTGCCGATATGCTCCGGCTTGTTTGCGGTACCCCATCGTCTGCAGCAAGGCTTCGAGCTTGTCGGCTTGGCCGTGAACGTCTCCAATGATGTCGTATCCCATACTTCCCTCCTTAGTTGTACGATGCTACTATCTTAACCCACTTAGTGGTAAAATGCAACTATGTTGGAAATAATTTACCCTCTGGTCAGCGTTGACGTCGCGCTTTTCTGTGTCGATGCAGAGCGCCTGCAAGTACTGGTGGTCAAACGGGCGCATGAGCCGGCAGCCAGACAATGGGCTTTGCCTGGTGGCATATTGAAACCACACCTCGACAAGTCTCTGGAAGCGGCTGCCCGACGGGTACTGGCACACAAGGTCAGCGTTGAACTACCGCTGGTGGATGAGGTCTGCACGTTTAGCGGACCAGACCGCGACCCTCGCGGGTGGTCCGTATCCGTGCTGTTCTATGCACTACTGCCCAGAGACAAGATCAATGCGCTGGTACGAAACAAGGTTGAAGCCCTGGAGTGGTCGAACGCATCCGCTCCAGGTCACCGACTTGCTTTCGACCACGATCATCAGCTAGCGGCGGCTGTCAAGAAGCTGCGAACAAAGGTAGAGGCAGGCAAACTCCCATTGCATCTGTTGTCTGAGAAATTCACCTTGACACAGCTTCAACGGACCGTCGAGACAATCCTGGGGCGGTCTCTTGACAAAAGCTCCTTCCGTCGGCAGCTCAAGAGTTCCTCAGACCTTGTCGAGCTTGACGAGTATGAACGCGGGACACAGCGCCCTGCCCAGCTGTTCAGAGCCAGCGAGGGATTCTCCTTTTGAGTAAGTCGTGCTTGCATCGGGCGGTGCCGCTGAATGGCACCGCGGTCCAGTTAGACGAGAAGGAACTTGGGGCGGTTCACACCATCACCGCGTTCACATGCAGCGCGACCACGCACCCCATGCCCACCGTCCAGACCAGTGAGCGCAAGGTGGCCTTGTCGGCCACGTAGCACGCGATATAGCCCAGGCGGGCCAGCACGAAGGCCACGGCAAGTGCATCCACCCGCGCCGAATCAACGCCGGCATGCAGCGCCAGCAGCACGCCCGAGACAAAGAACGGAAAAGCCTCGAAGCTGTTGGCCTGGGCCGCGTTGGCACGCGCCCGGAAGCCCGTGACCTTGGCCAGCCAAGCACGGGGATCGTGGTTGTCGTAGTCTTTGAGACCGGCTTTGGCGATGCCGGCGCACACCACCGGCAGCAAGCCCGCGATCAGCAGGCAGAGGTAGGACCATTTCATCGCGGGAGTACTCCTGTTGCAACGTTCACCGGCCATTGTCAGGGCATTTTGCACAGCATTCCCCCACCTGCCCGACAGCCGGCCAAGCACCGACCACCCGCAATGGCGGGCCAATGCATACAATGGTCGCTTGCTCCGGGGTGTCCGCATGTTGCGGGCTGAGATGGCTTGAGCCAAACCCGCGAACTTGATCCGGTTCATACCGGCGGAAGAAGAGCTGTCTTACCCTGTGGTGGTGTGTCCCTGACCTGGCCCGGTGCCGGTTGGTGCGTCATCCACCGGGGCGACCTTCGGAGCAAAAACCGCCCAGGAGACTCGCCCCATGAACGCCCCCGCTGAAAAATTCCTCGCCGCCTCCGCCCAGGTGGACTCGGCCGCCATCGCGCCGCTGCCCAACTCGCGCAAGATCTACGTCGAAGGCTCGCGCCCCGACCTGCGGGTGCCGATGCGCGAGATCTCGCAGTCCGACACCCCGACGGCTTTTGGCGGCGAACAGAACCCGCCGGTCACGGTCTACGACTGCTCGGGACCCTACACCGACCCCGACGCCCGGATCGACATCCGCTCCGGTCTGGCGGCGGTGCGCCAGCGCTGGATCGAGGAGCGCGGCGACACCGAACTACTGGCCGACCTGAGCAGCGAATTCGGCCGCCAGCGTGCCGCCGACCCGAAACTCGACGAACTGCGCTTCCCCGGCCTGCAGCGCCAGCCGCGCCGCGCCAAGGCTGGCGCCAACGTGACGCAGATGCATTACGCGCGCCAAGGCATCATCACGCCCGAGATGGAATACATCGCGATCCGCGAGAACCTGCGCCGCCAGGACTATGTCGCCTCGCTGAAAGCCACCGGCCCGATGGGCGAGAAGATGGCCCGCCTGCTGACCCGCCAGCACCCGGGCCAGAACTTCGGCGCCGCGATCCCGGCCGAGATCACGCCCGAGTTCGTGCG
Organism: Malikia sp.; assembly: GCF_028687635.1. Classification (GTDB taxonomy): domain Bacteria; phylum Pseudomonadota; class Gammaproteobacteria; order Burkholderiales; family Burkholderiaceae_C; genus Malikia. The sequence continues at coordinate 61,205 of NZ_JAQTZS010000010.1, forward strand.
CAGCGAGATCGCGCGTGGTCGCGCCATCATCCCGAACAACATCAACCACCCCGAAAGCGAGCCGATGATCATCGGCCGCAACTTCCTGGTCAAGATCAACGCCAACATCGGCAATTCGGCGCTCGGCAGCTCGATCAACGAGGAAGTCGACAAGATGACCTGGGCCATCCGCTGGGGTGGCGACACGGTGATGGACCTGTCGACCGGCAAGAACATCCACGAGACGCGCGAGTGGATCATCCGCAACTCGCCGGTGCCGATCGGCACGGTGCCGATCTACCAGGCGCTGGAGAAGGTCAACGGCAAGGCCGAGGACCTGACCTGGGAGATCTTCAAGGACACGCTGATCGAGCAGGCGGAACAGGGGGTGGACTATTTCACCATCCATGCGGGCGTCTTGCTGCGCTATGTGCCGCTGACCGCCGACCGCATGACCGGCATCGTCAGCCGGGGCGGCTCGATCATGGCCAAGTGGTGCCTGGCCCATCACCAGGAGAACTTCCTCTACACCCATTTCGAGGAGATCTGCGAGATCATGAAGGCCTATGACGTGGCCTTCAGCCTGGGCGACGGCCTGCGTCCGGGCTCGATCCATGACGCCAACGACGAAGCCCAGCTCGGTGAATTGAAGACGCTGGGCGAGCTGACCCAGATCGCCTGGAAGCACGATGTCCAGGTCATGATCGAGGGCCCGGGCCATGTGCCGCTGCACCTGATCAAGGAGAACATGGACCTGCAGCTCGAACAGTGCGACGAGGCGCCCTTCTACACGCTGGGCCCGCTGACCACCGACATCGCGCCGGGCTACGACCACATCACCAGCGGCATCGGCGCGGCGACGATTGGCTGGTACGGCTGCGCCATGCTGTGCTACGTGACGCCCAAGGAGCACCTGGGCCTGCCCGACAAGGACGATGTCAAGACCGGCATCATCACCTACAAGCTGGCCGCGCATGCCGCCGACCTGGCCAAGGGCCACCCGGGCGCGCAGATCCGCGACAACGCCTTGTCCAAGGCCCGCTTCGAGTTCCGCTGGGACGACCAGTTCAACCTCGGCCTCGACCCGGACAAGGCGCGCGAGTTCCACGACGAGACCCTGCCCAAGGAATCGGCCAAGGTGGCGCATTTCTGCTCGATGTGCGGCCCGCATTTCTGCTCGATGAAGATCACCCAGGAGGTGCGCGACTTCGCCGCCAAGCAGGGCCTGGCCGAGGGCGAGGCCTTGCAGAAGGGGATGGAAGTCAAGGCGGTCGAGTTCGTCAAGAAGGGCGCCGAGATCTACCGCCCGCTCTGATCCGCGTCAGGCTTTTGCAAGGAAACGGACCGTCAAGGCGGTCCGTTTCCGCGCTTCTGTCAAAATAGCGCACTATTTTTGCCCGAGATCACCATGTTCCGTACCCTGCTCAAATCCAAGATCCACCGCGTCAAGACCACGCATGCCGAGCTGCACTACGAAGGCTCCTGCGCGATTGACGAGGACCTGCTCGATGCCTCCGGCATCTGCGAAAACGAACAGATCCATATCTGGAACATCGACAACGGCGAGCGCTTCGTGACCTACGCGATCAAGGGCCAGCGCGGCACCGGCATGATCTCGGTCAACGGCTCGGCGGCCCGCCGCGTCGCGGTCGGCGACCTGCTGATCATCGCGGCCTTCGCCCAGGTGCACGAGGACCAGGTCAGCGGCCACAAGCCGAAGCTGGTGTTCGTCAACGACCAGAACCAGCAGGTCGAGCTGCGCGACAAGGTCGCGACCCAGATGATGTAAGCCTTGGCCGGCCAGACCTTCAGGCCGCGCTCGGTGGCTGCAGCCGCGCCGGTATCCAGCCGCGCAGGCTGTTGACAAAGGCCAGCCCGGTCGCGCGCCGCAGGTCATCGACCCGCAACACGGCTTCCCGCAGCCGCCCCTCGCGCAGCGCGACCTCTCGCCCGACGCCATCGAGCAGGCCGCAGGACAGTGCCGGCGTCAGCCATTCGCCGTCGATCTGCAGCGCCAGGTTGCCGCGCGTGCACTCGGTCAGCTCGCCCTGCTCGTTCCACAGGATGGCGTCGAACACGCCGGGCTGGGTCGGCGCGGCCGCGTCGTAATGCGCGCGGCGCGTGGTCTTGTAGCGCACGAACTCGCCGTGCGCGGCCTCGAAAGGCTGAGGCGCCAGCGCCAGCGTGACCTGGGCCGGACTGGCCTCCATCGCGAAGGCCTGCGCCTGGGTCATGCCCTGCGCGTCGAGCAGCAGGCGCACCCGCCACAGGCCCTGCGGATGGCTGGCGACCAGCTGATCCAGGCTGGCGCGCAAGGCGGACTGATCCAGCGCATAGCCGAAATGGTCCGCCGCGCGCTCCAGCCGCGCCAGGTGCTCGGCCTGGTGGCGCAGTACGCCGTCGGCCAGCGCCAGCGTCTCAAGCAACTCGAACGGCTCGCTGGCCCGGTCCAGGAAGGCGCGCTTGTGGCGCCATTCCTGCCATTCGCCCTTGGCGGTCGCGCCCGAGGTGATGCCACTGCCGATGCCGCAGCTCAATTTATTTCCCTGGGCCGTCACGGTGCGGATCGCGACGTTGAAGGTCGCGTGGCCGCCCGGTCGCACGACGCCGATCGCGCCGCAGTAGGCGCCGCGCGGTCCCGGCTCAAGCTCATGGATCAGCCGCATGGCCTGGACCTTGGGCGCGCCCGTGATCGAGCCACAGGGGAACAGCGCCGTGAAGACATCAGCCAGCGTGGTGCCGGGCCGGCTGTCGGCCGTCACATCCGAGGTCATCTGCCAGACGGTCGGCAAGGCTTCCAGGTGAAACAGGCGCGGCACCTTGACCGAATGCGGCAGCGCGACGCGCGACAGGTCGTTGCGGATCAGGTCGACGATCATGACGTTCTCGGCCCGCTCCTTGGCGGAAGCCAGCAGGGCGTCGGCGTTGGCCTGGTCCTGCTGCGGATCGTCGCCGCGCGCGGCGGTGCCCTTCATCGGGCGTACCAGCAGCCGCGATCCGTCCCAGTCGAAGAACAGCTCGGGCGAGACCGACAGCAGCTGGCGCTCGCCGGTGTCGAGCCAGGCCGAATAGCCGCCTGGTTGCGCGCGGCGCAATGCCACGTACAGCGCCAGCGCGCTGCCCTGCAGCAGCTCGCCCTTGAGCTGGGCCGTGTGGTTGATCTGGTAGCAGTCGCCGGCGGCGATCGCGGCCTGGATCATCTTAATGTCGCGCGTGAAGGCGACACGCTCGGGGCCGGCGCCCCAGTGGGCCTTGGCCGGTTGCTGTTGCTCATTCGCCTCCTGCGCCGTCTCGGCAGCGCCTGGCGGCAGCTCGCACTCGAGCGGCCAGTCCAGGGCCTGCTCGAAGACGGCAAACCAGGCCAGAGGCCCCTCGGCCGCATGCACCCGCAGCGCGGCGTCGAAGGCCGGCGCGGCCTCGTAGGCGACATGGCCCACGCACCAGCGGCCAGCGGCGGCTTCGGCCTGCACCTGCTGCAGCAGCGGCTTGACTTCGGCCGCCGTGTCGGCTTGCAGCAGGCGCAGCGGCGCACCAAAGGCACAGCGCAGCCGTTCACCCGGGCCGCCCTGCGGCTGCGCGAAGTCGAACAGCGCCGTGACCGGCTGGCTCGTCATGCCGCGCCGATATTGGGCACCAGCGCGCCGGCGTCCCGGCCGGCCTTGTGCGCGGAGGTGAAGGCCAGCATGCGGTCGATCGGCAGCCGCGCGCGCGGGATCAGCTCGGGGTCGACATGGATCTCGTTCAAGCCGGTTTCGAGCACGCGCGCGACGCCGGCCAGGCTGTTCATCGCCATCCAGGGGCAGTGCGCGCAGCTCTTGCAGGTGGCGCTGTTGCCGGCGGTCGGCGCCTCGATGAAGGTTTTGCCCGGGTTCAGCTGGCGCAGCTTGTGCATCATGCCGTTGTCGGTCGCGACGATGAATTCCTTGGCGTCCATGGTCCTGGCCGCGTTCAGGATGGCCGAGGTCGAGCCGACCGCGTCCGCCAGCGCGACCACCTCGGCCGGGCTCTCGGGGTGCACCAGCACCTTGGCGCCCGGGTGTGCCTTGATCAGCGCTTCGAGCTCGAAGGCCTTGAACTCGTCGTGCACGATGCACGAGCCCTGCCACATCAGCATGTCGGCGCCGGTCTCGCGCTGGATGTAGCCGCCCAGGTGCTTGTCGGGCGCCCACAGGATCTTGTGGCCCTTGGCCTTCAAGGCGCTGACGATCTCGAGCGCGCAGCTCGAAGTCACCAGCCAGTCGGAACGGGCCTTGACCGCCGCGCTGGTGTTGGCGTAGACCACCACGGTGCGGTCCGGGTGCTGGTCGCAGAAGGCCGCGAAGTCATCGATCGGGCAGCCGAGGTCGAGCGAGCAGTTCGCGTCGAGGTCGGGCATCAGGATGGTCTTCTCGGGCGAGAGGATCTTGGCGGTCTCGCCCATGAAGCGCACGCCCGAGACCACCAGCGTCCGCGCCGCGTGGTCGCGACCGAAGCGCGCCATCTCCAGGCTGTCGCTGACGATGCCGCCGGTCTCCTCGGCCAGATCCTGCAGGTCCGGGTGCACGTAGTAGTGCGACACCAGGACCGCGTTCTTTTCCTGCAGCAGGCGGCGGATCCTGTCCTTGAGCGCGGCGCGCTCCTGCTGGCTCGGCTCCTCGGGCACGCGCGCCCAGGCGTGGCGCGTGGTGCAAGCCGGCTGTTCGTAATCGACCTCGATGACCTTGTCCATCTCTCTATGCTCTCTGTTGGGCTGTAGCTGCCGGCAGCAGGAGCCGGCCATGCATGCGGTACGCCCACCGGAATCGACGACCGCTCTGGGCTGCTATTGTCCCGCATCGAGACCGGACCCGTGCCGGATGGGGCAAGAACCCGCGGCATCAGAAATGCATCCGGATCGACTAGACTTTCAGTTTCACGAGCAAAAATCGGAAGAAAGTCAAAAAATGAGCGAGACGCTAGCCAGCACCCCCTACGGCTCCCTGCCCACGGCTGCTTCGCTGCCGCAGCGCAAGCCGGTCAGCCTGCCGCGCCTGCACGAAATGCGCGAGCGCGGTGAAAAAATCACCATGCTGACGGCCTACGACGCCACCTTCGCGGCCGCCGCTGACAGCGCCGGGGTCGAGACGCTGCTGATCGGCGACTCGCTCGGCATGGTCTGCCAGGGGCTCTCCAGCACCGTCGGGGTCACGCTGGAGACCATGTGCTACCACACCGAGAGCGTCGCGCGCGGCCTGCGCCGGGTCCAGGGCACGGCCTGGGTCGTCGCCGACCTGCCCTTCGGCAGCTACCAGGAGTCCAAGGAACAGGCCATCCGCAGCGCCTCGGCGCTGATGCACGCGGGCGCGCACATGATCAAGCTCGAAGGCGGCGGCTGGACCACCGAGACGGTCGCCTTCCTGGTCGAGCGCGGCATCCCGGTCTGCGCCCACCTCGGGCTGACGCCACAGACCGTGCATGCACTGGGCGGCTACCGCGTCCAGGGCCGCAGCGAAAGCGACGCGCAGCGCCTCAAGCGCGATGCCGCGGCGCTGCAGGATGCCGGCGCCAGCATGCTGGTGCTTGAGATGGTGCCAGCCGCCCTCGCCACCGAGCTGACCCAGGAGCTGCCGCGCTGCCACACCATCGGCATCGGCTCGGGCAAGGGCACCGCCGGCCAGGTGCTGGTGATGCACGACATGCTCGGCATGGGCCTGGGCAAGACGCCCAAGTTCGTGCGCAACTTCATGGCCGGCAACGACAGCGTGCGCGACGCCATGGCCGCCTATGTCGCCGCCGTCAAGGACGGCAGCTTCCCCGACGACCGCCTGCACGCCTGGTAAACCGCGCACGCCAGCCCCGACATCCGCCGCACCCCGCCCTCTTCCATCAGCCCCACCATGCAAGTCGTCCACTCCCTCGCCGAACTGCGCCAGCAACTGGCCCGCTTCGACTCGCCCGCCTTCGTGCCCACCATGGGCAACCTGCACGATGGCCACCTGGCGCTGATCCGCCACGCCAAGCCGCTGGGCGATGTGACCGTCGCCAGCATCTTCGTCAACCGGCTCCAGTTCCTGCCGCACGAGGACTTCGACAGCTACCCGCGCACGCTGGAAGCCGATTGCACCAAGCTCGAAGCAGCAGGCTGCGACATCGTGTTCGCGCCGTCGGAAAAGGAGCTCTATCCGCAGCCGCAGACCTTCAAGGTCCACGCGCCGGCCGCGCTGGGCGACATCCTGGAAGGCCATTTCCGCCCGGGCTTCTTCACCGGCGTCAGCACCGTGGTGATGAAGCTGTTCCAGTGCGTGTTCAGCGAGGCCAAGGGCGCGCGCCACGCGGTGTTCGGCAAGAAGGACTACCAGCAGCTGATGGTGATCCGCCAGCTGGTGCGGCAGTTCGCGCTGCCGGTGACGGTGCATGGCGTCGACACCGAGCGCGCCGCCAGCGGGCTGGCCTTGAGCTCGCGCAACGGCTACCTGTCCGAGGCCGAGCGCGCCGAGGCGACACAGCTCTCGCTAGCGCTCAAGACCCTGATCGCCGCCGTGCTGGGCGGCGAGCACAACCTGGCCGCGCTGGAGCAGCACGCGATGCAGGCACTGGCCGCGCGCGGCTGGCAACCCGACTACCTGACGGTGCGCCGCCGCGTCGACCTGCAGCAACCGCAGGGCGGCGAGTTCCAGCCCGGCGAGCTGGTCGCGCTCGGCGCGGCACGCCTGGGCAGCACACGCCTGATCGACAACATCGAGTTTTAAGCCAGTCGCTTCAGTGCATCTCGGCGACCGGGTCGCGCCCCATCAGGGCCGCGACCGCATCGGCCGGCTGCAGGCGGCCGTCGAGCAGGTCCACCACCGCCTCGGTGATCGGCATCTCGATGCCGAGCAGCCGGGCGCGTTGCGCCACCGTGTGGGCGCTGTAGACGCCCTCTGCCACATGGCCGAGCGAATCGACCGCCTGCTGCAGGCTCAAGCCCCGGGCCAGCAACAGGCCAACCTGGCGGTTGCGGCTCAGGTCGCCGGTGGCGGTCAGCACCAGGTCACCCAGGCCACTCAGTCCCATGAAGGTATCGGCCCGCGCACCCAGCGCCAGGCCCAGACGCGCGATCTCGGCCAGCCCGCGCGTGATCAGCGCGGCGCGCGCGTTCAGCCCCAAGCCGAGGCCGTCGCACAGGCCGGTGGCGATCGCCATCACGTTCTTGACCGCGCCGCCGACCTCGACGCCGACGATGTCGTCGTTGGCGTAGACGCGCAAGCTGGGGCCGTGGAAAGCCTGCACCAGCCGCTCGCGCAGCAGGGCGCTGTCGCTGGCCGCGACCAGCGCGGTCGGCCGCCCGGCGGCGACCTCCTTGGCAAAGCTCGGGCCGCTGAGCACGCCGGTCCGCAGGCTGGGCGCCACCTCGGCGCAGATCTCGTGCCCGAGCAGGCCGGGGCCGCCATCGGCGGCGCGCTCGAAACCCTTGCACAGCCAGACCACGGGCACGGCACCGTCACGCAGCAGCAGCAGCATCTCGCGCAGCGCGGCCATCGGCGTCGCGACCACGACCAGGTCGTCACCAGCGAGCAGCGCTGGCAGCTCCTGCGTATCGGCTTCGAGCACCTGCAACGACGACGGAAATGGCGCGTCCGGCAGATAGCGCGCGTTCTCGCCACGCAGGCGCATGTCGGCCACTTGCGCGGGATTGCGCGCCCACAGCCGGACCTGATGGGCGCCGTCCTGGGCGGCGGCGGCGATGGCCAGTGCCGTTCCCCAGGCACCGGCACCCAGCACCGTGATCTTCATGCAGGCGACCTTCGCTCTGTCACTGACTCAGACCGGCAGCGCTCAGGCAGCGGCGGTGGCTTCGGCGGCAGCCTGCTCGGCTTGCGCCTGCTGCTGCTCGTACATGGCCTGGAAGTTGATCTCGGACAGGTGCACGGGCGGGAAGCCGGCGCGGGTGATCACGTCGGCCATGTTGCCGCGCAGGTAGGGATAGACGATCTGCGGGCAGGCGATGCCCATGATCGGACCCATCTGCTCTTCGGGCAGGTTGCGGATCTCGAAGATGCCGGCCTGCTTGACCTCGGCCAGGAACACGGTCTTGTCCTGGATCTTGGTCTGCACGGTCGCGGTCACGCAGACCTCGAAGACGCCGTCGGCCACCTGCTCGGCGCCGACACCCAGCTGGATGTCGACCGAAGGCTGCTCCTGCACCAGCAGGATGGCGGGCGAATTGGGCTGCTCCAGCGAAGCCTCCTTCATGTAGACGCGCTGGATCTGGAACACGGGAACCTGTTGCTCGGACATGTCTGCTTTCGATTTCGGGTCAAGAAAAAGCCCGCTGCCGGCGCATTGCCGCAGCGGGCCGATCACATGCGATTATGTCAGCAAGGCGCAGCCGTTCCGGGCGCCCGTCTCGCGGACGACCAGGGGCTCAGGCCCGCAGCAGCGGCAGCAGGCCGCCCTTGGCATCGAGCGCGTGCAGGTCGTCGCAGCCGCCGACATGCTGGCCGCCGATGAAGATCTGCGGCACGCTGGTGCGACCGACCAACTGCGCCATGGCGGCGCGCTCGGCGGGCTTGCCGTCGACGCAGATTTCTTCCCAATCGGTCACGCCGCGCTCGCGCAGCAGCGCCTTGGCGCGCTGGCAATAGGGGCAGTAGTCGCTGCTGTAGATTGTTACCTGTGCCATCTGGGACTCCTGAATCAAGACTTTTCGACCGGCAGGTTGGCGGCACGCCAGGCCTTCATGCCGCCTTCGAGCGAAGCGGCCTTCTCGTAGCCGAGCTTTTTCGCGATGGCCACGGCACGGCTCGAACGCATGCCCGAAGCACAGACCAGGATCACCGGCAGCGCCTTGTTCTTGACCGCGCCCGGCAGCAGGGACTCCAGCTGGTCGAGCGGAATGTTGCGCGAACCGACGACATGGCCCGCCGCGAACTCGCCGGTGCCACAGACATCGATCACCACCGCTTTCTCGCGGTTGATCAATTGCACCGCGTCGGCGGGCTTGAGCCCGCCCGCGAGCGAGCCACCCGAGACCAGAGGCCACAGCAGCAAGCCCCCGGAAATCAGGGCCGCCAGAATCAGAAACCAGTTATCTACCAAAAACGTCACGATCAGCCTTTCGCTTGAAGGCCCATATTCTAAAATGCCAGCTTTGTCCCCGCTCTGGAAACAGCCATGTACAAACTCGTCCTGATCCGCCACGGCGAATCCACCTGGAACCTGGAAAACCGCTTCACCGGCTGGACCGACGTCGACCTGACCCCGACCGGCGTGTCACAGGCGATGTCGGCCGGCAAGCTGCTCAAGGCAGAAGGCTGGGACTTCGACCTCTGCTACACCTCGGTGCTCAAGCGCGCCATCCACACCCTGTGGTACACCCTCGACGAGATGGACCGCACCTGGTTGCCGGTCGTGAAGAACTACCGCCTCAATGAGCGCCATTACGGCGGCCTGCAGGGTCTGAACAAGATCGACATGGCCAAGGAATATGGCGACGAGCAGGTGCTGATCTGGCGCCGCAGCTACGACACCCCGCCGCCGGCGCTCGAAGCCGATGACCCGCGCGGCCAGCGCAACGACCGCCGCTACGCCGACCTGTCGCCCGAGCAGATCCCGCTGACCGAATGCCTCAAGGACACCGTCGCGCGCGTCGTGCCCTACTGGGAACAGACCATCGCCCCTAGCATCCAGTCGGGCCAGCGCGTGCTGATCGCCGCCCACGGCAACTCGATCCGCGCGCTGATCAAGCACCTCGACGGCATCTCCGACGCCGACATCGTCAACCTCAACATCCCCAACGGCATCCCGCTGGTGTATGAATTCGACGACGACATGAAGCCGCTGCGCCGCTACTACCTGGGCGACGCCGAGGCCGCCGCCGCCGCCGCCGCCGCCGTGGCCGGCCAGGGCAAGGCCTGAGCTCAAGCCGGGCTTTGCTGGCGGGGCCGTGTCGATATGGCCCGCCGGCGTTATAGTGCCGGAACCAGGCGCCCAGGGCGCCATTTGAAGGGTGTAGTGATGGGGCAGAAACTCAAGATCGCCGGCTGGGTCGCGATCGGCGCGGTCGCAGGCGCATTGACCACGGTGCAATTGCAGGCAGTCGCGCGCGGATCGCTCGCGCCGCTGCCACTCGAAGAGCTGCAGCAGTTCGCTGCCGTCTTCGGCATGGTCAAGAGCGACTATGTCGAACCGGTCGACGAGAAGAAACTCGTCACCGATGCGATCTCGGGCATGGTCGCCAGCCTGGACCCGCACTCGCAGTATTTCGACAAGAAGTCCTTCAAGGAATTCCGTGAAGGCACTTCGGGCCGCTTCGTCGGCGTCGGCATCGAGATCACGATGGAGGACGGCCTGGTCAAGGTCGTCTCGCCGATCGAGGACTCGCCAGCCCACCGCGCCGGACTCAAGACCAATGACCTGATCACCAAGATCGACGACACCCCGGTCAAGGGCCTCACCATCAACGACGCGGTCAAGCGCATGCGTGGCGAGCCCAACACCAAGGTGCAGCTGACCATCTTCCGCAAGGACGAGAACCGCAGCTTCCCGGTCACGATCACGCGCCAGGAAATCAAGACCCAGAGCGTCAAGGTCAAGCTGATCGAGCCGGGCTACGCCTGGGTCCGTCTCTCGCAGTTCCAGGAGCGCACGGTCGAGGACTTCGCGCGCAAGCTCGAGGAGCTGCACAAGGAAAACCCAGGCCTCAAGGGCCTGGTGCTGGACCTGCGCAACGACCCGGGCGGCCTGCTCGATGCGGCGGTCGCGATCTCGGCCGCCTTCCTGCCGGCGGACGCCACCGTCGTCACGACCAATGGCCAGCTGGAAGAAAGCAAATCCATCTTCAAGGCCGCGCCCGAGTACTACCTGCGCCGCAACGGCGCCGACCCGATCCGCCGCCTGAGCGAAGCCACCAAGGGTGCGCTCAGGAAGCTGCCGATGGTGGTGCTGGTCAACGAGGGTTCCGCCTCCGCCAGCGAGATCGTCGCTGGCGCGCTGCAGGACCACCAGCGCGCCGTCATCATGGGCAACCAGACCTTCGGCAAGGGCTCGGTGCAGACGGTGCGCCCGCTTGGCCCCGACACCGGCCTCAAGATCACGACCGCGCGCTACTACACGCCCAGCGGCCGCTCGATCCAGGCCAAGGGCATCGTGCCCGATGTCTGGGTCGACGAGACCGAGGACGGCAACCTGTTCGCCGCGCTGCGCACGCGCGAGGCCGACCTCGAAAAACACCTCGGCAACGGCCAGGACGCCGCCAAGCCGCAAACCGAAGCCGACAAGGAAGTCGAGCGCCAGCGCGAGCAGGAGCGCGAGGCCGCGCGCCTGCGGCTGGAGGCCGAGACCAAGAAGAACCCGGGTGGCCGCCTGCTGCCCGAGTTCGGCTCCGAGAAGGACTTCCCGCTGCAACAGGCGCTCAACCGCCTCAAGGGCAAGCCGGTGCAGGCCAGCAAGACGCTGAGCGTGCGCGAGGAAGCCAAGCCCGAGGAATGACGGCGCCGCCCACCCTGAAATGAACGACGAACAGCTGCTGCGCTACTCGCGCCATATCCTGCTCGACGAGCTCGGCATCGAGGGCCAGGAAATGTTGCTGGCCTCGCATGCGGTGGTCATCGGCGCCGGCGGACTGGGCTCGCCGGTGGCGCTCTACCTCGCCAGCGCTGGCGTGGGCCATATCACGCTGGTCGACCACGACGAGGTCGACGCCACCAACCTGCAGCGCCAGATCGCGCACAACCTGGAGCGGGTCGGAACCCCGAAGGCCGAATCGGCCCGGATCGCGATGCACGCGATCAACCCCGAGGTGCGGGTCAATGCGCTGGTCCAGCGCGCCGACGATGCCCTGCTCGACGCGCTGCTGCCGACGGCGCAGGTCGTGCTCGACTGCACCGACAACTTCGCGACCCGGCACCTGATCAACCGCGCCTGCGTGCGGCATCGGGTACCGCTGGTGTCGGGCGCGGCGATACGTTTCGACGGCCAGCTCTCGGTCTACCACCCGCGCGATGTGGCCAGCCCCTGCTACGCCTGCGTCTTCCCCGAGACCGACGGCCTGGAGGAAACCCGCTGCGCCACCATGGGCGTGTTCGCGCCGCTGGTCGGCATCATCGGCACGCTGCAGGCAGCCGAGGCGCTCAAGCTGCTGTGCGGCATGGGCTCCAAGCTGGTCGGCAAGCTCATGATGCTGGACGGCCGCGGCATGGAATTCCACACCATAGGCCTGGGTCGCAACCCGGACTGCGCGGTCTGTGGCGCTCAGGCCGTGACGATCCAGCCTTCCAGCGGGTCGAACTTCGGCAGGCCGTAGCGCGCCTGGCCACCCTGGTGTTGCCGCAGCGCCCAGGCCGCCTGCAGCAGGCAGAGCAGCGCATCGAGCCGGTCGCCGCTGGCGTCCGCCACCAGTTCGTCATGCTGCGCGTGGCTCAATTTCAGCCGCAGGCCACTGCCCCGCAGCAGCGGCGCGGCGCCCGTTTCCAGCGCATGCAGCAGGTCCTTGCGCGCGATCAGCCGCTCGGGCGTCTGCCTGGCCTTGTCGTCGCTCTTGTAGCTGCGCGCACCCAGCACCGAGCGCGCCAGCAGGCCCGGATAGGCTTCGAGCGCGACCCGCGCCGGATCGGCCTGGTGCAGACCGACCAAGGTGACACCCGCGTCCAGCAGCAATGGCACACCCGCGTGCAGCATGAAGGCCACCGGCGGGTTGACCCATTTCATGCTCGGGCTCGACCCGGCCGGGCGGTCGGTCGCGCGGTGCGCGAACTTGGCCCCCACCGGACGCGCGGCACAGAAGGCCGCGAAGCGGTCGCGGATCTCGGCCCGTTCCAGCGCCGCGTAGTGGCGCATGCAGTCCAGCCAGTCGGTCGGCCAGCCCAGCTGCTCGACCAGCTCGCGCGGCAGGCCGAACGGCAGATCGAAGCCGCCGACCCAGGCACCGGGTTCGGCCAGGCAGGCACCGAAGCCGGCCAGGGTCTCGAAGCTATCGAGGCGCTCCAGCGTGACGCGACCGGCCCGCAGGCCGCCACGCGCGAGCACGATCGGCTTGCGCCGGCTCGGCGCGCTGCTGAAGTCGCAGCCCCAAAGTGTGGGGCCTGAAGCGTTCAAGGACAGATCAGGCGCGACCGATGATGGACGCGGTCGCCATCAGCTCCTCGAGCAGCGCCAGCGAGACCTTGCCCGAGACCGAATAGGGGTCGAACTCGGGTCGCTCCGAATACTTCAGCACGATCGAGGTGTTGAGCTTGCTCAGGTTGACCTGGCCCATGGTCCAGCCGCCGAAACGCCGCTCGCTGATTTCCTCGTAATGCAGCAGCTCGACGTTCTGGTGGCGCGGGTCCTCGATGATCTGGTTGTAGAGGCGATTGACCGCCGAGCGACCGCCCTCGATCGCCTGCAGGAAGACGCCACCGCCGTAGCACAGGATGCCGGTGATGCCATTGTGCAGATTGTGCTGCCTGGCCGAGGCCAGGATGGCATGAACGGCCTCGGTGCTCTCGGGCTGCACCGCACGGCTCACATACAACAGACGTACCAGCATCGTTTAGCTCCTACGGGGAATCAGTGCCAGGAATTCGCGGCGCAGATCGCTGTCCTTGAGGAACACGCCGCGCATGACCGAGTTGATCATCTTGCTGTCCATGTCCTTGACGCCGCGCCAACCCATGCAGTAGTGGCTGGCTTCCATCACGATCGCGAGGCCGTCGGGCTGGGTCTTTTCCTGGATCAGGTCGGCCAGCTGGACCACCGCCTCTTCCTGGATCTGGGGCCGGCCCATGATCCACTCGGCCAGGCGCGCGTACTTGGACAAGCCGATCACGTTGGTGTGCTCGTTGGGCATCACGCCGATCCAGATCTTGCCGATGACCGGGCACAGATGGTGGCTGCAGGCGCTGCGCACCGTGATCGGGCCGACGATCATGAGCTCGTTGAGGTGCTCGGCGTTCGGGAATTCGGTGATGGTCGGCGCCTGCACGTAGCGGCCGGCAAAGACCTCCTTCAGGTACATCTTGGCAACGCGGCGCGCCGTGTTGCCGGTGTTGTGATCGTTCTCGGTGTCGATCACCATGCTGTCGAGCACGCCCTTCATCTTGTCGGTGACCTCGTCGAGCAGGGCTTCGAGCTCGCCCGGACGGATGAAGTCGGCGATGTTGTCGTTGGAGTGGAAGCGCTGCTTGGCCGCTTGCAGGCGTTCACGGATCTTGACGGAGACGGGCGTACCCTCGTCCTGGTTGGCGTCGGTCATGTCTTGTTGCACTTTCATGAGCATGATGGCATGCTAACACCGGATTCCAGCCCCTGAGCGCGCGGGGAGATCATGGCCAGCCCCGCGCCAGCCATGGCGCAAAACTAATAGCGCTGGCCGAGCAGGAACAGCATGCCGCGCATGACACCGAACGCCACCCGGTCGAACAGGCGCTGGCGCCAGGGTCGCTGGAGCAACTGTTCGGGCGCGACGCGCTGGCCCGCGGTGCGCATCAGGTGGTCGAGCCGCTGCCACAGCCCGCGCGCGAAGGCCGGGTCGCGGGTCACGACATTGGCCTCGCGCGCCAGCAGCAGGCTCAGCGGGTCGAGGTTGGTCGATCCCACCGTCGCCCAGCGTCCATCGACCACCGCCACCTTGGCATGCAGCGCGCTCGGGGCGTACTCGTGGATCTCGATGCCGGCGTCGAGCAGCCACTGGTAGACCGTGCGGGCGGCGTGATACTGCAGGAAATGCTCGTAGCGGGCATGCAGCAGCAGGCGCACCCGCACGCCGCGCGCGGCCGCCAGCGTGAGCGCGCGGCGCAACCTGCGGCCGGGAATGAAATAGGCGTTGGCGATCACGATCTCGCGCCTGGCCTGAGCGATTGCCTTGAGGTAGGCGCGCTCGATGTCATGGCGATGGCGCAGATTGTCGCGCAGCAGCAAGGCGGCCGGCTGTGCCTTGCGCCCGCGCGGGACCGGCCCGGTCGGCAGCGTCGGCAGTCCGGCGCGCAGCGCCTGCCAGGCGGCGCGAAACTCGTGCTGGCGCGCCCGGTTCAGCGCCTGCATGCGCCACCAGAGCTGCTCCATGCTTTCGAGCATGTCGGCCACCAGCGGGCCGCTGACCTGCAACGCGAAGTCCAGCCGCGGCTGCTCGAGCCGACCCAGCGAGACATCGTCGAGGTCGTCGATCAGGTTGATGCCGCCGCAAAAGCCCAGCGCGCCGTCGACCACGCAAAGCTTGCGGTGCAGCCGGCGCCAGCGGCTCGGGATCAGCAGGCCCAGATGGCCCAGCGGCCGGTAGATCCGGCACTGCACGCCCGCGCGCTCCAGCCGCTCGCGCCAGGTCCGGGGCAGCCGGGCGGTGCCGATGCCGTCGACCACCAGCCGGACCGTGATGCCACGCCGAGCCGCACGCTCCATCGCCTCGGCCACCTGCAGGGTACTGCCGGCGAATTCAAAGATATAGGTCTCGATGTGTACCAGCTGCTGGGCGCGCTCCATCGCTTGCACCATGGCCGGGAACAGCTCGGCGCCGCCCTCGAGCAGATGCAACTGGTGGCCGCCGCGCAACGGTGTCTTCACGCCCGCTCCCCAGCCGAGCCTCTCATTCGAAGGCCAGCTCCGCGATCAGCGGCAGGTGGTCGGACAGGCGTGCCCATTGGCCGCCATGCGGCACCTGCACCGACAGCGGGCGCAAGCCACGCGCATAGATGCGGTCCAGGTGCAACAGCGGCAGCCGCGAGGGGTAGGTCGCGTGGCGGATACCTTCGAAGGTGCGCAGACCGAAAGCCGCCATGGCATCGTGCAGGCGCTGGCCCCAGTCGTTGAAGTCGCCCGCCACCACCAGCGGCTCGTGCGGTGGCACCTCGCGCTCAAGCATGGCGCCGATCTGCCGGACCTGGCGCTCGCGGCTGGCATGGATCAATCCCAGGTGCGCCACCACCACATGCAGCGGCGCCCCCTCGACATCGAGGCGCACATGCAGCAGGCCGCGCTGCTCGAAGCGGTGGTCCGACACATCATGATGGCCCTGGCCCAGCACCGGCCAGCGCGTCAGCAGCGCGTTGCCATGCTCGCCGTGGCGCGTCACGGCATTGGTGCGGTAGACCGCCTGGTAGCCTGGCGGCGCCAGGTAGTCAGCCTGACCAACCGCCGGCCATTGCGGAAAACGCTTCTGCATCTGGCGGTTGAAGCCGCGCACCTCCTGCAGGCAGACGACATCGGCACCGAAGCCCTGCACCGCCTGCATCAGGTTGTGGATCTCCAGCCGGCTGGCCGGGCCCAGGCCCTGCACTCCCTTGTGGATGTTGTAGGTAACGACGCGCAAGCTGGTCATGCCGGAAATCATGCCACGGTCGTGCTGGTCACGGTGCGAGCGGACGCCGTAAAATGCAAGATTGCAGGCAAATGTCACTGGCAAGCCCTGAACCCATTCCCCACGACAAAGGTTGAAGAAGATGAGCGCAGTTCCCTCGATGTCCGACCGCGACGGCAAAATCTGGATGGACGGCCAGATGGTCGACTGGCGTGATGCCAAGGTCCATGTCCTGACCCACACCATGCACTATGGCTGCGGCGCCTTCGAGGGCGTGCGCGCCTATAACACCGTCAACGGCCCGGCCATCTTCCGCCTCGACGAGCACACCGAGCGCCTGCTCAACAGCGCCAAGATCCTGCGCATGAAGGTGCCCTTCAGCAAGGAACAGCTCAATCAGGCCCAGCTCGACATCATCCGCGAGAACAAGCTGGAGAGCGGCTACATCCGCCCGCTGATCTGGATCGGTGACAACAAGCTCGGCGTCAGCCCCAAGGGCAACACCATCCACGCCATGGTCGCGGCCTGGACCTGGGGCGCCTACCTCGGCGAGGAAGGCATGAAGCGTGGCATCCGCGTCAAGACCTCGAGCTACACCCGCCACCACGTCAACATCACGATGACGCAGGCCAAGTCGGTCAGCAACTACACCAACTCGATCCTGGCCAACACCGAAGTCACCGACGACGGCTACGACGAGGCGCTGCTGCTCGACACCACTGGCTTCGTGTCCGAAGGCGCGGGCGAGAACATCTTCATCGTCAAGAACGGCGTGCTCTACACCCCCGACCTGTCGGCTGGCGCGCTCAACGGCATCACGCGCAACACCGTGTTCCACATCGCCAAGGACCTGGGCCTGGAGATCGTGCAAAAGCGCATCACCCGCGACGAGGTCTACATCGCCGACGAGGCATTCTTCACCGGCACCGCCGCCGAAGTGACCCCGATCCGCGAACTCGACCGCATCGAGATCGGCAGTGGCAGCCGCGGCCCGATCACCGAGAAGATCCAGAGCGCCTTCTTCGACATCGTCAACGGTCGCAACCCCCAGTACGCTCACTGGCTGACCAAGGTCTGATTGGGAACAGCACGATGAGCAAGATTGTCGAACTCTCGGCACATGATCTGAACGGCAACGGCGGCGTCTTCTGCCCCAGCCCCAAGGCCGACATGCAGCTGTGGAACAGCCACCCGCGCGTCTTCCTCGACGTCGCCAGGACCGGCTCGGCCAAATGCCCGTACTGCGGCACGGTCTACCAGCTCAAGGCGGGCGAAGTGGTCGGCCACGGCCACTGATTCTCGCCGCCCTGCTCAGGCCGGGTGCGGACAACAAAAAGGCGCAGTCCAACGGCTGCGCCTTTTTGCCTTGAGGCCGCCCGGACGGGCGACCGGTCACGCCGTCAGTGCGAGCGGATCATGGTGCCGTAGGCCTCGTTGCTCAGGATCTCGAGCAGCATCGCGTGCGGCACGCGGCCGTCGATGATGTGGACCGAGTTGCAGCCGCTGTGCGCGGCCTCCAGCGCGCCGGCGATCTTGGGGATCATGCCACCCGAGATCGTGCCGTCGGCGATCAGCGCATCGACCTCGACCGCGCTCAGGTTGGTCAGCAGTTCGCCGGCCTTGTCGAGCACGCCACGGATATTGGTCAGCAGCAGCAGCTTCTCGGCGCGCAGCACGGTGGCCAGGCGCGCGGCGACCACGTCGGCGTTGATGTTGTAGCTCTCGCCCTGGTCGCCAAAGCCGATCGGGCTCACAACCGGGATGAAGCCCGCCTCATCGAGCGACTTGAGCACGCTCGGGTCGATGCTCACGATGTCACCGACCTGGCCGACGTCATGCTCGAGCGTCGGGTCCTGCTGGTCCAGCAGCTTGAGCTTCTGCGCCTTGATCAGGCCGCCGTCGCGCCCGGTCAGGCCGACCGCCTTGCCACCGGCGCGGTTGATCATGCCGACGATGTCCTGCTGCACCTCGCCACCCAGCACCCACTCGACCACCTCCATGGTCTCGGCGTCGGTCACGCGCATGCCCTGGATGAACTGGCCCTGCTTGCCCAGACGCTTGAGCAGACCCTCGATCTGCGGGCCGCCGCCGTGCACCACCACCGGGTTGATGCCGACCAGCTTGAGCAGCACCACGTCCTCGGCGAAGGCTTGCTGCAGTGCCGGGTCGGTCATGGCGTTGCCGCCGTACTTGATCACCATGGTCTTGCCATGGAACTGGCGGATATAGGGCAGCGCCTGCGCGAGGATCTCGGCCTTGTCGCGGGACTGCAGGTGAGACAGATCGTGGGAAGTATGGGTCATGACGGATGTGATTCGGTTGGAATGAACGCAGGACAAATTGTGCCGGAAAGACCGGGCTATTCCTGTCACGCAATCTTCATGTGCCGGCGGCCCGCGTGCGTGCGACACTAGACGCAAAACATCCGCAAGATCCGACGTCAACCACCCCGGCCTAAAGGCCGAGGCTTGCGAGGTTGACGCCCCGCGAGTCTGAGATTGACCAGACCGAGCACCGAAAGGTGCTTGCGTTGTGCAGAAGACCGTAGACCCACCCTGGCGTGCTTCCTCAGCGCCAGGCTCTGGAAGTTGCCGCTGCAGACACGCTTCGGGTCAGCACGAAACGGGCGGCGACCGGCGCGAAAGCGCCACCTGCTGCACAACCTGGTCGAGGGGAGCCGGGTCGAAAGATTCGCGTCACCCGGCCCGTAAGGGCTGACAGTCGGAAAGACGGCATTGTTTTAAGGAAGCTGACTTGTCAGTGTATGTGTTGGATCGAAGCGGCAAACCGCTGATGCCGTGTAGCGAGAAGCGAGCCCGCTTGCTGCTTGAGCGCGGCCGTGCGCGGGTACACCGGCTGGTGCCTTTCGTCATCCGGTTGACTGACCGTCAAGTGGCCGACTGCGCCTTGCAGCCGCTGCGCTTGAAGCTCGACCCGGGCAGCAAAGGCACAGGGTTGGCGCTGGTGCGCGACACCGAGCAGGTCGACGCCAACACGGGTGAGATTCAGCGAGGCGCGGCGGTGCTGAACCTGTTCGAGCTGGTGCACCGGGGCCGGCAGATCTCCGAAGCGCTGACCGCGCGTCGGGCCATGTGCCGTCGTCGGCGTGGCAACCTGCGTTATCGGGCGCCGCGCTTCCTCAATCGGCGCAAACCGAAGGGCTGGCTCGCGCCGTCCCTTCGGCACCGGGTCGATACGACGCTGGCCTGGGTGAATCGGCTGCAGCGCTGGGCGCCGGTGGCGGCACTCTCCAGCGAGCTGGTGCGCTTTGACATGCAGGCGCTGGACAACCCGGACATCGAGGGCGCACAGTACAGCCAAGGCACCCTCGCCGGCTACGAAGTGCGCGAGTACCTGCTGGAGAAGTGGGGTCGAAAGTGCGCCTACTGCGACGCCACTGGCGTGCCGCTGCAGGTCGAGCACATCCACCCCAAGGCGCGTGGCGGCACCAATCGCGTGAGCAACCTGACGCTGGCCTGCCAGGCTTGCAACGCGCGCAAGGACGCCCTGCCGCTCGAAGTCTTCGTGACCGACCAAGCCCGGCTGGCGCGCATTCAGGCCCAGCTCAAGCGCCCCCTCAAGGATGCCGCCGCCGTCAACAGCACCCGAAAAGCCTTGGTGCAGGCGCTGCAGGCGACGGGCCTGCCGGTCGAAACTGCGTCGGGCGGACGCACGAAGTACAACCGCTGCCGGCTCACCATTCCGAAGACACATGCGCTTGATGCCGTGTGCGTGGGTGACGTGGATATCGTCACAAACTGGGGCAAGCCGACGCTGACCCTCAAATGCACCGGGCGTGGCAGCTACCAGCGCACACGCCTGAATCAGTACGGCTTCCCGAGGGGCTACCTGATGCGCACCAAGCGGGTCAAGGGTTTTGCCACCGGCGACCTGGTGCGCGCCGAGGTGCCCTCCGGCAAGAAAACGGGCACGCACCGTGGCCGCGTGGCCGTTCGCGCCACGGGCAGCTTCAACATCCAGACTGGCACCGAGGTGGTGCAGGGTATTTCGCATCGCCATTGCCAGGTGCTGCAACGCGCCGACGGCTATGGCTACATTCAACAGCAGAGCTCACCGAAAAAGGAAGCGGGAGAGGGTCGCGCTACTCGCACGATGCGCTCTGCCTCCCCGGCCTGAAGGCCGAGGTTTCCCGCGCAATCTGATGAACCCGACCGAAGTCGAACTCAAGTTGCTGCTGCCCGGTGCCGACGCGCTGACGGTGGAGCAGATCCTGTCCCGCCTGCCGGCACTGGCCGGCTGCACCCCGCAGCGCCAGTGGCTGTGGAACCGCTACTACGACACCCCGGCACAGGCGCTGCGCCAGCAACGCAGCGCGCTGCGACTGCGCTGCATCAGCAGCCAGCCCTGGCCGCAGGCCACGGCAAGCCTGCCGCCGACGGGCGAGTGGATCCAGACCTTCAAGACCGCCGGCGTCTCGCAGGGTGGCCTGAGCCGGCGCGGCGAGTGGGAAACCGCCGTCGCCAGCGGCGAGCTCGACCGCGCGGCGCTGGCCGCCACGCCGTGGAACGCGCTCGACCCCGAGGGTAAGCTGTTCGCCCAGCTCCAACCCTGTTTCGACACCCGCTGCCGCCGCACCACCTGGCAACTGCAGCAGGACGACGGCAGCCGGATCGAGCTCGCGCTCGACGTCGGCGAAATCGCCGCCGCCGGCCAGCTGTTGCCCATGCTCGAGATCGAACTCGAACTGCAGGCTGGCATGCCGCAGGCCCTGTTCGGACTCGCGCAGCAGATCGCCGCCGAGGTCGCGGTGCTGCCCTGCGACGCGAGCAAGGCCGAACGCGGCTACGCGCTGGCACAGGGCGTAACCCGTGCGCCAGCGCGCGCCCGCGCCACCCATCTGCCGGCCGGCGTCGCGCCACGGGCCGCCGCCCAACAGGCCATGGGCGAGATGCTGGAGCAGTTCACCCGCAACCTGTCGGCCCTGCTGCAGGCCGACGACCCCGAACTGGTGCACCAGGCGCGCGTGGCCTGGCGGCGCTGGCGCAGCGCGGAACGGCTGTTCCGGCCCTGGCTGCCCGGGCTGGCCGATCGCAGCGGCTTGCGCCCGCTGCTCGACGCGCTGGGAACCTTGCGCGACCTCGATGTCGCGCGCCACGAGACCCTGCCGGGCTGGATCGAGTGTTACGCCGAGGGCGACTCGCGGCGCAGCAAAAGCGCAGCCCATGCGCTGAGCAAGCTCGAACAGGCCAGCCAGACCGAACGCGAGACCGTGCGCGCCCTGCTGGCGCAACCCGGCACGGGGCTCGGCCTGCTAGGACTGGCGCACTGGCTACACGGCCTGTCAGACCTGCAGGCCCAGCCGGACGAAGGCCGGCGCAAGGCCGAGCGCGACTGGGCGCGCGAGCGCAGCGCCCGCCTGCTGCGCCGCCTGCACCAGGTCATGGCAACCGCCAGCGCCAAAGATGCCACGGAACCGAAACAGCACCAGGCCAGGCTGCTGGCCAAGCGTGTGCGCTACAGCGTCGAGACCCTGTTCGACCTGCTGCCCCGGAAAAAGGCCGGCCGCTGGGTGCGCGAGTCCAGCCGGGTACAGACCCGCATCGGTGCCGAGCGCGACCTGCTGCGCGCGATCGAGCTGCTGCGGCAGACCGGCGACGGAGGCGGACTGCTCGACTTCCTGCGCGGCGTGGCAGCGGCACGCCGCCACAAGGACCTGGCCGCCGAGTAAAATCCGACCCATCCTCACTCCCTGTCAGCCTCTGGATCTACACCATGAACCGCTGCCTTTGCCTTTTCTCATGCCCGCACGCCGCACCCTGATGGCGGCCTGCGCCGCCGCGCTGGTCCTGCTGCCCGCTCTGGTCAGCGCCCAGGCGCCCGACCAGTTGCTGCGCCAGTTCCCCGAACAAGCCCGCCGTGGTGTGCTGCGCGTGACGGCCCCGCCCGAAATCCAGCTCGACGGCAAGGCAGACCGGCTCTCGCCGGGCGCGCGCATCCGCAATGCCGACAACCACATCGTGGCGCCGCACCTGCTGATTGGCCAGGAACTGCGCGTCAACTACACGCGCGAAGGCCTGGGCCTGGTCCACGACATATGGGTCCTGACCCCGGCCGAGCTGGCACAGAAACGCGCCGGCCACGACGGCGAGCGCGTGCAGCGCAACTTCCGCTTCGCGTCCGAGACCCCCTCCAACTGACAGGCAGGATCTGTTTGCCCGCCCCTGACCGGGGCTGGCGGTCTTGCCATACGCGTCCACATCCACAAACTGCAGCGTCTAACCCGCCCCTGCAGCGATCACCTTTTTCGAGAGCAACCCATGAGCAAGAAAGTCTTCATCAAAACCTTCGGCTGCCAGATGAACGAGTACGACTCGGACAAGATGGCCGACGTGCTGGGCGCCGCCCAGGGTTACGAGCCAACCCAGGACATCGAGCAGGCCGACCTGATCCTGTTCAACACCTGCTCGGTGCGCGAGAAGGCGCAGGAAAAGGTCTTCAGCGACCTGGGCCGCATCAAGCACCTGAAGGAAAAAGGCGTGCTGATCGGCGTCGGCGGCTGCGTCGCCAGCCAGGAAGGCGACGAGATCATCAAACGCGCACCCTATGTCGACGTCGTTTTCGGCCCGCAGACCCTGCACCGCCTGCCCGAGCTGCTGGAGGCGCGCGCCGCCAAGGCCCGCCCGCAGGTCGACATCAGCTTCCCCGAGATCGAGAAATTCGACCACCTGCCGCCGGCCAAGGTCGAGGGCGC
The DNA here is from genome assembly GCF_028687635.1 of Malikia sp. GTDB lineage: Bacteria > Pseudomonadota > Gammaproteobacteria > Burkholderiales > Burkholderiaceae_C > Malikia. The sequence goes on from NZ_JAQTZS010000010.1 coordinate 84,103, forward strand.
CTCGGCCTTCGTCTCGATCATGGAAGGCTGCAGCAAGTATTGCAGCTACTGCGTCGTGCCCTACACGCGCGGCGAGGAGTTCAGCCGCCCGTTCGAGGAGGTACTGGTCGAGGTCGCCGGCCTGGCCGACCAGGGCGTCAAGGAAGTCACGCTGCTGGGCCAGAACGTCAACGCCTACCGCGGCAAGATGGGCGACACGGACGAGATCGCCGACTTCGCGCTGCTGCTCGAATACGTGGCCGAAATCCCCGGCATCGAGCGCATCCGCTACACCACCAGCCATCCGAACGAGTTCACGCCGCGCCTGATCGAGGCCTACGCCAGGATCCCCAAGCTGGTCAGCCACCTGCACCTGCCGGTCCAGCATGGCAGCGACCGCATCCTGATGGCGATGAAGCGCGGCTACACCGCGATGGAATACAAGAGCACGATCCGCAAGCTGCGCGCGATCCGCCCCGAGCTGTCGATGAGCAGCGACTTCATCGTCGGCTTCCCCGGCGAAACCGAGGAGGACTTCCAGAAGATGATGAAGCTGATCGCCGACGTTGGTTTCGACAACAGCTTCAGCTTCATCTTCAGCCCGCGCCCCGGCACCCCGGCGGCCAACCTGCCCGACGACACCCAGCACGAGGTCAAGCTGCGTCGCCTGCAGCAAGTCCAGGCACTGCTGGAGCAGAACATCCAGCGCATCAGCCAGAGCCGCGTCGGCACCGTGCAGCGCATCCTGGTCGAGGGCCCGTCGCGCAAGAACCCGGCCGAGATCATGGGCCGCACCGAGTGCAACCGCATCGTCAACTTCGACGCCGGCCCCAACGGCGCGCGCCTGATCGGCCAGATACTCGACGTCAAGATCACGCTGGCCTACCCGCATTCGCTGCGCGGCGAGGTGGTGATCGGCTGAGGCAGGGCTGAACCGCAAGCAAGGGTACGGCTCAGTTCTTGCGCCGTATTTCGTTCAGTACGGTGCCTGAAGCTTTTCTGAGCAAAGACAAGTGGCTACTGTTTCCACTTCCCGAGGTAAACCTCGTAGGCCTGAATCCATCCCGGTGAACCGAAGGCCCCTTGACTCTGGTGAACGAGATCGATGGGCCAGGTGCCGAGCTTCAAGCCTGCCTGCCTTGCACTGCGGCAAAAATCAAGGTCGTAGAAGTGGAACGCAAAGCGTTCGTCGAAGCCGACCTCGCGCCGAACGAGCTCTCTCCTCCTGCAGGCCAGGAAGACCCCGTCGAGAAGCTCGCACCTTGCCGGCGCAGGCCCGAAAGAGGAAAGCTCATGGCCTCCAGGATTTCCATGATGAACCGCCCCAGACAGGTAGTCGTGGTCCCAGACGAATTCAGAGTTGCTGATACAGGAAAAAGCCCAAGCTGGCTGTGCGGCGACCCGGCGGACATTGCCGGCCACGCCTACGACGTCAAACCGCGCCAAGGCTGCCTCCAGTTTTTCGAGCAGGCGCTCGTCAACCAACCAGACATCATCGTGGAGGAACACCACGATGTCGGCGTTAACGCACGACGTCAAGGCCCGGTTGTAGACCTCAGGCAAGCCGGATGCGTTTTCAAAGGACAAATGAAGATCAACCCTGGCATCACCCTTGATCCGCTGCAGGCTGACACCCAAGGCAGAATCAGTCCAGAAATCATCCTGCGTCAATCGAGTTGCGGCCACGAACGCCACCCGCGGTGGTCGGCTCCATGGAAAAATTCTTCGGAAATTCCAGCGAGCGGTCGCAAGCTTGATTTGATCGCGAATCAGCCCCCGAATCAAAGAGCCCAGCATCAGCACGACCTCCTATCGACCGATATGCAGCAAGAAAAAAACTGCACCTGAAATCCTCCGGAATCAGGTCGCATGCAGCGGCTTTCTCGCTTGCAGCACGTACTGCAGGGGCATCGCGCGCTGCGCAAGCTGGTCCGACCCCACTCCCAGGTAATGCGCGAGCGGTTCGAGATAATCGATGACATCGGGACCGATACTGTCGGCTGCCTCGAAGGTTCTTGCCACGACATTCTCCACGACCAACCCTGCCTGCTCCATTAGACCGACCATGTCGTTCTGCGTAAACCAGCGAAGGTGAGTACGATCAAACAGCCCGCTGGTCTGCCTCGGCCAGCTCCCGAGAACCAGCTGCGCGAAAACACTCCAGTGCTGCACATTGGGTATGCATGCCAACAGGGAGCCGCCAGGAATCAATCGATCAGCCGCCTGCCGGACGACAGACTCAGGATCAACAAGATGCTCAAGCACATCACCGAAAATCGCATGATCGAATTGCCCAAGCGGAAGAGCCGAAGCGAGCTCCGCATCGGAACTCCAATCACCCACAAGATTCATATCGCGGCAGATACCGATATCAATGAATTCACGCGCCCGATCCAGAGGCTCGTCCATCAACTCCACTCCGACATAATGCACATCGGGGTTTGAGGCACGGATGGCGCGCGCCATTCCTCCCCCGCCACAACCGAATTCACAAATGCTTCGGACACCTGGCGCAACGAATGAAAGCAAGGTGTCGTTCAGATTATCATAGTAAGTCATACTGAACCGCATAAAAAATACCAGATCCAACTGAGGACCTGAAAAAACAACAAGTCATTGCGAATGACTGCTCACGCCAAGCCCGAACATCATGCCTTGAGCCGTCTCTGCCGCGGACAAGTCCGCAACTGGAACACCAAACACCACATGATCCTCGTCCAGTTCAGCAAACGGATCGAAACCGTACAACTCAGTCAGATAGAGAGAAGCCTCGCCGATATGATTCGTGCAGACCACTCGTTCATGCTCGATGAGCAAACCCAGCACCTGACAGGCCGCCAAGCGCAATCCATGGCGGTGGAGCCGATAACTCCACTCCTCGAACATCATGCCAGCGGCCCCTTCCAGTTCCATGCTGAAATCGATCAGCTCGGCCCCGAGCTTGCTGACGAGATCAGATCGAAACGCGATCCAAGCCCCGTCCAGCAAAGCCAGGCCCGACACCCGCTTCTCGCAAGATCGTCCCGATTTTCTGATTTCGTAGCTGCTCTTCCCCAGTTTCGATGGACAGATCACGCTCGTCACCTTGTTGGAAAACCCCGATCGCCGCCAAGTCACTCGATCCCATGACAGACATCCGCCAAGAGAAACCATGTCGCAGGCATCCAGCGATGCAACCGACTCTTTCAGCGCCCGAAGCGAAGCCAGCCGCACATTGGATTGAGTCAGGACCACATACCCGGTCTCGATGCGAGACAGGGCCGCAGGCAGGTCACGCGCCAGCTGATCGCTGCAGCAGAACTCGAATCTGATGCCTGCCTCCGTGGCCAGGAATCGTTGCCGGAACTCAGCGACGAACAGGTCGAACTCGGCGCGATCTGGCGCTTCGACGATCAAGGTCCAGTCATGCCCAAGGCACTCAGTGGCATTGGGGGGGACTGCCTCTGTCTCAGCGACCAGACAGGACAGCCAGTTCGTCAGCATGGCATTGAATGTCTGATCATGTGCGTCATGAAGCCTCGTGCCGAGCAGCGCATCCAGTTGCTCGGAAAAGCGTTCCTTGCACTGTCCAGCCAGCAGCAACCGGGCCAGCATCAGTTGTGCCGCACCTATGTCATCCGATTCAGGATACTGGCAGATCAACGCTTGAAGGCGGGAAATCGCTTCATCGATCTGGGCTTCGTCTATCAACAGCAAATGCGCCGGCAGATAATCGGGCTGCACGTGCAAGCAATAACGGGCGATTCGATGGGCGGCCTTGGCCTGACCGTAGCGGTAAACCGTGTAGGCGCGGCGCATCATCTCTCGGGCCGGCAGGTGCGGAACATCAACGCGAACGATAGGATGTGCTGGTTTCTGAGCCGCCGATTCCAGCATCTCGCGGCAGGCGGCTTCGACATGCCGACAAAAGCGCTCCCCATCGCCGAGCGCCGTCGCCTTGAAAAGGATCTCCGCGTTGCATCTGAACTCCCGCAGCTCGTCCTTCGACTGCGCTGCCCGCACAGCCAGCGCGATGTAATCCTCCAGGCTGCTGGCGGCCCATTGACCCAGGCGCAGGTTGTTGAGCATCGACAGGCCCATGCGCGACCGCAAGCCCTCGCCATAACGCGTGACAACCAAGGCCCCCATGAACAAGGCAAAACAGGAAGTGGTACCACCGTTGAAGGGATAGGTGTCGAGCACCACATCCACTTCGTTGTAGGCGTTGAGGTAGTCCTGGGCAGCCGCAGGCCCGAGCAACTCGATCCGGCCTACTGGTATTGCGGCACCGACAACCTTCTGCCTGAAAACTTCCTGGGCTGCTGGGTCCTTGAAACTGATGGAGCGGATCAGCAGGCGCGAATCGGGTACCTGCCGCATGATTTCCGCCCATGCGCTCAGCATCTCATCGGTGATCTTGGAAATATTGCCAAAACACCCGTAAGTCAGGACTCCTGCCTCATCGCATGGAAGTCTGTCGATTCTTTCCGGGGTCCAGTAGGGGTCGAAGCTCCAGAAGGACTCTGGCAGACGTACTGGCCGCTCGGCATAGAAACGATCGAAAGATGAATCAGGGCAGACATGGACATCGACCAACTTGCCATCAATCGTCTCCAGACCAGTGGTCGGCGGGTAACCGAGGCCGGAGAGCTGGACCCTGGCCAGCCGGCACTGCAACATGTTGATGCGGTTGCTTGAGGTATGTCCGGCCAGTTCGATCAGGACATCGAGGCGGTGCGAGCGCATCAGCCTGAAAAGCTCGGCATCGCTCAGCAAGGCCGTTTCATGAAAATGATCGGCATGCACCCGGATCTTTTCGGTCTGCTCCTGTCGGACCGTAGTGTCGCTGTAGATGAAGATCTCGAAGGCGGTCCGGTCGTGGTTCGAGATCAGCGGATGCGCGAAGAAAAACACCGAATGGTTGCGCAGATCCGGCGACCAATACCCCAGCCGGATCCTGCGTGGCGCTTCGTGGCTGATCGCAGCGTGCATCCACTCAGGCTGCCGCTGAAACTCGTCGAGCAGTGGCGCCAGCGTGGCACCCCAGAATACATGCTCGGCTGTCAGCTGACTCTCTTCGATCGCCCTGTAGCTGGAATTGAAGACATGGTTGTTAGCCTGGCGCAATCCGTCGAAACTCTTCATCCAGGCATTCTTGGCATGGCTGCAGGCAAGTTCGATCTCGCCACGCCCCTGCCGCAGACTTCCCAACACGCTGTCGGCGCTCCAACTGTCAGGACTCTGCGCCTTGACCATGCGAATCAGGCCCAAGGCTTCCTCGCTGCGCTGCTGGTCGACAAAGGTCTTGGCGTGATTGCTCAGGCCGGGCAAACAAGAGCTGTCAAGCTGATAGGCTCGATCGAACAGCCTGACGGCTCGCTCATTGTCGCCTATGACCCCGTAGCAATAACCCAGGTCATTGATGGCTTCACAATCATAGGGTTGGAATTTGAGGTAGCACTCAAAGTGCTCAACAGCCTCTCGGGCATCGCCTCGCTCCAGTGCCGCTCGGGCTAACCGAATCGATTCTTCAGCCTCCCGCTTGCCGGCTTCAGCATCGTTGCGCTTTAAGAGGCCGCTCAGGGCAGAGGAAAGCAGTCGGCGCAGCATAACCAGCAGTTCAAATCTTGGTATGAGCAAAAGCCCGAAGCGCGGGCATGCCTTGTTCGGGGCTTTTATGAACCGGATTGACTCTTCTTCGACAGTTCCACGATCAGGCCTTCGACTGCGAGACCGACGAAGTCCTTTGGATACCCCATGTCATGCAGCGACCAGCGCAAGTCGCTCGCCAGGACAACCCGCCTCAGGTAGCCCAGCTTGCGTTGTGAATGAACTTCCAACGCCATGGCGTAGCACTGTTCCAACGTGCGGGCAATCCTGCTGGCTGAAAGTTGCCCTCGGTTGTTGGCCATCACCTTGACTGGCAAAGTCTTGCCGATGTGGCCGCTCATGCGTTGAGCAAGATCCTTGACCGCACCGAAACCCAGGTTCCACTTGCCACCAGCGAACAATCCACGCGAAATATTTATCATAACGATGTTATATCGCCTAAAGCGGGAATCAGGAATTTCGGGCGCCACGGCGCCCGAAACCACTCGCCATGCGGTCATGGCGAGCCGAACAGATCAGGCATCAGCCACGGCAGGAACTGGGCGTGTACTTGCTGTCGGAACCACTGCAAGACCAGGTCAGGGTGCCGCCGGTTGGTGTCGGGGTCAACGTGATGGTTACAGCTGCCCCCACGGAGCTCGCAGCGGTTGTTCCTTGAACATTGATGATGCCAGCATCTGAAACGCCAGCAGCACTCACCTTGCCTGCCACGGTAATCGCACAGGCCGAGCTGACGTTGACCGGTATCGTCCCGCCGTTGGACTGGGCGGCCTCAGTGATACAGGTTCTTGCTGAACTGGCAGCAAGGATCAGTTCCGACACCTTGGCTCGAACCGTGTAGCTTTGATACGCCGGCAGCGCCACCGCCGCCAAGATACCAATGATTGCCACCACGATCATGAGCTCGATCAGGGTAAAGCCGCGCTGGGCCTGTTTCTTGAGGTTTTTCAGACTCTTCATGCATCCTCCTAGGATTGAGTGAATCAAGGTGTTCAAGGCAACTGCCCTGCGTGGCCATTGTTGCACCACTGACCAGGGGTGTGAAGCCTTTTCTCCTGTTTACTCGGCATTTTTGACACATTTGTGCCACAAGCGTCCGAATAGGTGGGGCGGACGAATCCGGTCAGAGGTGCAAGTAACCCAGCACGCCGGTGGCCAGGCCCAGCGCGGTCGAGCCGTAGACCGCGACCAGCAGCCAGCGCTTGCGTGTCAGCAGCGTGATGGCTGACAGCGCGATCGCGATCTGCAGCAGCGTGGTCGCCAGCGCCCAGCGCCCATGCACGTGCATTTCGACTGCGCTGTGCTCTTCGGCCGCCCTGGACGCGACCTCGAGCTGGTCGGCCTGCGCCTTGATCTCTTCCTTCTCCTGCTTGTAGCGCTCGATGGCCTGCTCGAACTTCTGTTTCGCCTCGCCCTGCGTCAGCGTGACCGAGAGCTCGGCCAGGTTCTGCTTGCTACTCTTGGCCTGGTAGTAGTTCCACTGGTTGGAGGCGGCTGTCTTCTGGATCGCGGCTTCGTTCTTGTACATCAGCGCGGCGTTCTGCGAGTGCCCACCCATGTAGCCGAAGATGGCACCGACGGTCGAAAGCACAGCGGTGAGCACCGCCAGCCGGGAGGTGAAGGCATCGCCGCCGTGCTGGGCGACATGTTCGATTTCATGATCGTGGGGTCCGTGGACGTGAAAACCGTGGCCTGACATGCGTCTGAATCCTGAATTACAGAGAGGAATGAATGAGGAGAGCAGGAACCGCGAGGCACCACCCAGAAGCCAAGTATAGGAGTGAGGCATGACAGGCGCAGCCATTCCCTTGCGCTATCCAGGGCGATCGCGCTATGTTGAGTCTGGCGAGATTTGACCGAACAGGCCCAGCCTATTCCTGTGGTCTCCAAGGGCTTCGTGCCCTTGCCCAAGCGCTGGGTGGTCGAACGTGCCCACGCCTGGGGCGAGCGCTGCCGTCGCTTCGTGCAAACCCAGGATGCACCGACGACGCTGCACACGTCCGCATTGACGACGATGCAGCTCGCAGCCGGCGACGACGCCCACCTGCACCGCGATGCCACTGCACCGATGCAGGCCGCTGCACCGACCAAGAAGGCCAGACGCGCCACTGCACCGCGAGCTGCATCTGTGCGTGACACCGGACGGCGCGAGGTTCAAGCGCCTGAAGGACGGCATCGAGGTCGGGCGCATCAAGCCGAGCCTTCGGGCTATCTACGCCGTCGAGGGCGCGAGTCAGGAAGTCGCCCGGCGCTACCTGCTGGCGCTGGAGCAGCGCCGGCCTCATCGAGCTGGCCGGGCAGGGCAAGGGCTACCGACTGCGCACCGCCTGAACCTGCGCCAGCCCATCACCAGACCCGGCCCCGTGCCGGGTTTGTCGCTTCTGGCCGGCCAACTGGTGACAGGCTGGCACCGATCGAGAGACGACCCAGCAAGGCCGCCAGTAGGCCGCTGGCGCTGCTCCTGGTCGGTCACCAGCCAAATGCAGCCCAAGCCCTTGATCCGCCAGCACTCCTCAAAAGTGAGGAGGCGACTCGATCACCACGGACGACGACGACGCCCTGGTCGAGCTGGACGACATGATCCAAGTCTGGACCATCCCTATCGGCGGCATGGCTGGATTTCAAATCTGAGCAAGCCGGCCCGGCGCCCCTCGTTGAATTCCGGATTTCAAATCCAGAAGTGGGGCGACGACCGCCTCACTTTTGAGGCCGTCGAGCTGCTGGCACTGGTCCAACTCCCGCACTGCGAGGGTTCAGGCAACCGACGCACGACTGAGCTGATCGACCATCACGAGGACATGCGCGCATTGGACGACGACTTCATGGGGCTGGCGCTGGTCGAGCAGCAGGGTGTAAGCCTGAGCTGGATGCAGGGCCTGGAGAGCAGCCGGCAAGGGTCAACGGTACAAAAACCCTGCACCAGTGGCTACATGACCAGCCAAAAACGAAAAAGCCCGGTCGCAAAACCGGGCCAAGTCGTTGATTTGAATGGTAGGGCGTGTAGGACTTGAACCTACGACCAAAGGATTATGAGTCGCGCCATATACCCATATAATCCCATTGAACGCCCTTTCATGGCTCCATGAAAATCAAGGGCTTATAGGGCAAGGCGACTGTCTTTCATTGAATCAGATTCGCCTTCTTGTCGAAAATTGTCTTACATCCGCCCTTACATACTTGGCAATGTAAGACCTCAAGGGGTCAGCATGGCAAAGGTGGCTTTCACGGCTGGACGGGTAGCAGGCTTCAAGTGCCCGGCTGACAAGAAGCAGGCGTTCATGTGGGATGCGACGACGCCGGGCCTGGGCCTGCGAGCGACACCATCCGGCAAACCCGCCTACGTCTTCCAAGGCGTCTATCAGGGCAAAGACGTTCGCATCACCATCGGCAACCCGACCGCCTGGAGCATCCCTGACGCCCAGGCCAAGGCGCGCGAGCTTCAGCGACTCATCGACGAAGGGAAAGACCCGCGCGACCTCAAGCGCGAGGCCGTCGCCGCCCATCTGGAGAAGCAGGCCGCCGCCGCCGCCCAGGCCGTCACCGTGGGCACCGCCTGGGCTGTCTACATCGAAGCCCGCCGTGCCAAGTGGGGAGACAGCCACCACCAGGACCACCACCGCTATGCACAGGCAGGTGGCGAGCCCAAGAAGCGAGGCAAGGGCAAGACCGAGCCGGGACCATTGCACCCGCTGATGGCCCTGCCGCTGCGCGACCTGACCGCCGACCGGGTGCAGGCATGGGCAGCGAAGGAGACCGCCGTCCGCCCGACCGTCACCCGCAATGCATGGCGACTGCTACGCGCCTTCCTGAGCTGGTGCACTGAGCATCCCGACTATGCCGCCGCCGTGCCCTCGACCAACCCGGCCCAGGCCCGCAAGGTCAAGGAGGTACTGGGCAAGCCCGGCGTGAAGCAGGACGCATTGCAGCGTGAGCAGCTATCAGCATGGTTCACCGCTGTGCAGGGTCTGACTAATGCGACCGTGGCAGCCTACCTGCAAGTTCTGCTGCTGACTGGCGCGCGCCCTGGCGAGGTGCTGGCGCTGCGCTGGGAGGACGTGAACGTCCAATGGCGTGGCCTGACCATCCGCGACAAGGTGGAAGGCGAGCGAGTCATTCCTTTGACCGCCTACGTCCATCACCTGCTCGCCGCCCTGCCGCGCCGCAATGCCTGGGTGTTCGCCAGCCCGACCAAGAAGGATGCCCACCTGACCGAGCCGAATCATGCCCATGACCGTGCTTGCGCTGTCGCCGGCATCGAGGTCTTGACCCTGCACGGCCTTCGCCGGTCCTTCAAGAGCCTGACCGAGTGGCTGGAAATCCCGGCAGGCGTGGTTGCGCAAATCATGGGTCACAAGCCCAGCGCGACCGCCGAGAAGCATTACACCGTGCGCCCGCTCGACCTGCTGCGCCTGCACCATGAGCGCATCGAGGCGTGGATGCTGGAGCAGGCCGGCATTCAGTTCGACCGTGCCGCCGAGCCTGGAAAGCTGGCGCTGGTGAAGGTCGCCTGATTGAGTTTTCGCTCCAGCTAGGCCCAGGCCCGCGAACCTGAGTCGAAAAGCCGAAGTCCCCCGATTCGGCCTGCTGGGGTGTCTTTCGTTCGGGGTGAGCATCGGGGGGGATGCACACATGAGTTCCTGGTTATCGAGGCATCTGACGTCAGATGTATTAGAGGATTGGCACGACAGGCAGGAAGCCAAAAGGCTGGCGCGTGTAAAGTGGCTAGGCGGTCTTACCAACTCCACCGCTGTAGGCGCCCTTGCGGCGAAGATGACCGGCGAGAAGCCGCCGCAGACGCTGACCTACGAGCAGCATGTCGATATCGAGATGGCGCGCATCCAAGGCCGCAAGCAAGCAGAGCTTGAAGCTAGGCGTAGGCGACTGTGCCCGACCATCGAGGAGCAGATGCAGGATGCGCTAGAGGATGGCAAGCGCCAAGCAGCAGAGAGACGCAGAGCCGCACCGCCGACACCTACGCCAGCGACCGCACAGGGCGAGATGGTGCAGCCCCTGGCCGCGCCGAATCCAGCGCCAGCCAGCACCGAACAGGTCGAGCCGGAGCAGGCTGTGCAAGCCAGCCATGCGAGAGCAACGGCAGAGCAGCGGCGGGCACGACGCTTTCAGATGTGCATTGACGCCGGGCTGAAGATGCCAGGCAACGATTACGCCTCACTCCCGCGCGGCATTGCTGAAATTGCAAAACAGGAAGGCATCACGCGACAGTCACTTGCAGAGGACTTGAAGGCGCATATCCGCAGGCTGCACGACAGGTAAACAGCAGGCCAGGCAAATGGCAGGCAAACGGCAGGGGCCTACCTGCCGATATGTGCGAAGAATAAGGAGTCATGTTCAATGAATCGGAGAGATTCGACATGGCACAACGAGCCGTTCAACTTACCCCGCTGGCGCAGGAATCCCGCGCAGCAATTCCGACTGCTGAAGCCGCCCATCACCTGAGCCGCGCCAAACAGACCCTTTGGCTGTGGGCCTGCAAGGAGTCCGGCCCGATTCGTCCGGTCCGCGTGCATGGCCGCTTGGCCTGGAAGGTCGCAGACCTGCGCAACCTGCTTGGAATTGAGGTGGCAGCATGAACGCGCTGACCATCAAGTCCAATGGCCTGATGGCCCGCGAAAAAGGCCAATCGCTCGCCAATGACGCGCTTGATGCCTTCAGCAACACCGATTGCCCCGAAACCCGTCGCGCATGGTTTGAAGAAGCGATGTTTGACTTGGCAGAACTGTCGCGTCTGGATTCAGCGATTCCGGGCTTCGTCGAGGAAATGGCGCCGGTCCTGGCTGCCGGCCACTCGGTCGAGGCCAATATCGGTGCGGCCGAGCGCGACAAGGCGCTGGTCGAGTTGTACGCGCATCCTGATGGCGAGCAGGTCTTCTTCTGCAAGAAGTCGAACCGCCTGATGGCATGGGTCACTGGCGACAACCCGGCCTACGTCGAGATTCCAATCGGCCCACACGGACTTCGCCAGTTGGCGACGGACCTGCTCAACGTCGCCAACGAGCTGGAGGCTGCGTAATGAAAAAGGCGCCCGCCACAACCGAAGTCACGACGAGCGCCTGCCAGCACAGCAGCGCGAAGTTTACCAACCCTGGCCGCTTCCCGGTGCGCCTGGGCACCGTGGTCGCCGAAGTCCTGGCCCGCCTGCTGAACCATGAGAGCCTGACCGGCATGGAGGCCGTCTTCGGTGCCAGCACGACCCGACTGGCTGCCGTGGTGTTCTACCTGGAGTCCGATTACGGCTGGAGCATCGAGCGCCGCGACATGGCCGCAGGCTGCAAGGATGGCCGCGTTGCCTGGGTGACGGAGTACCGCCTCAACCCGCTGACCATTGAGGCCGCTATGGCTGCCGGCGCTGGAGCGTGGTGTTCTGATGTGCGCCGTGCCCGCGCCGCCCTGCGCAAGAAGGCAGCCGAGGCCGAGCGCCGCGCCGTACTCGCCAACATCGCCGCCAGCGCGCGCCGTCATGTCAATCCTGGCCAGCGTGCGCTGTTTGACCTGGGAGGCATCTGATGCACGAATCGACGTTCTCCCTCGTGCCCCTTGAGGTCATCAAGGACAAGCGCCTGACACTGTGGCAGGTCCGTGTCCTGGTAGCCCTGTTCTCGTTTCGCAACAAGAACACGGACACGGTTTTTCCGTCGCGCAAGGCCATTGCCGAGCGCAGCGGCATGCACCCGTCGAACATCAGTGCCGCAACGACTGAGCTGGTCGGGCTGGGCTGGTTGACCAAGGAAGGAGCTGGCGGATTCTCGAAATCCAGCCGCTACACCATCACGGTCCCGGACTTCGAAACGGTAGCGGATTTCACTACCGTAGCGGCGCCCACTACCGTAGCGGATTCCGCTATACGCATGCGTGTAGTGGATTTCGCTACACGCAAAGAACAGACCAATGAACAGACCAAGGGAGAGAGCGCGAACAAGTCCGCGCCCACCCCTCCCAAGGCTCGCAAGAAGTCCAAGGCGCTGCCACTGACCGACTGGCTGGCGCAGGTCGCAGCATCCGGCGTGAAGGCCATAAGTTAGTCCTGAGAAATTTTTCGATCCATGCCCCTGTTTTGGCCCGCCATCGGTTCTAATCCTGCCCAGTGCGGCAGGTGCCGCGTCATGAGGACGAGGGAAACGGATGGGCAAGCGACTCGACA